>JACRAZ010000015.1 GCA_016213205.1 Burkholderiales bacterium | reverse complement strand
GGCGCTACATGCAGCTTGAGGGCCTTCAGACCATTAGCGATACTGTTCCCACTCGGCTGTCCGCTGTGGCTCGCTGAGTACCGCGCATCTCAGCTCTCTCCGGGCTGTGGACTTACACCACGCGCTGGGACACGACCCCAACCTACGCAAACAAGCCGGCGCCAACGATCGCAGCGGGCCGAGTGCCGTCAGTCACCTTGCCACACGCCACAGATAGGCGCATTGCCACCCTGGCCTGGCCCGGAACCTGCATGGCACCGCCCACGATGATCACCGCCGCCATGCTCACCGTGATCCAGGACGCCGGCGAAGGCGTGCTGGTGTTGACCGACAGCCTCGAGGAACACGAGTTCACTCGCTCGCGCCTCACGCGCAGCGAGGTGCGGCGCCAGCTACGGCTGATGGCCGACACGCTGGAGGGCCTGCCGCGCGACGCGCAGGCATCGATGCCCGAGATCGACTGGGCCGGCTGGCGCACGATGGCCCTGGTGCTGGCGCCTGCCACCGCCGGCCTGGCGCAGGACGAGGCCGCGTGGTTCGCCGCGCGCTCGCTGGTGCCGGCCACCTTGTCGTGGTTGCGGGTGTACCAGCGCAGCGAGCCGGCGCTGTTCCGCTACTCGCCCGTGTCGGCGCAGTAGCCGGGTTCAGGCCGCTCAGGCCCGGCCCTCGCGCGGGCGCACCGAGGCCAGCAGCGCCGCCGTCACATCGCTGCCGATGCGCGCGTGCGCATCTATGCGGTCGATGGCGGCCAGCAGCTCGCCCGCCGCTGCGGGCTGCCCGTTGCGCAGGCTGATGAAGGCCAAGGCCTTCAAGGTGAACAGCCAGAAGCGCGCCGGGCCGTCGGCCTGGAAATCGGCACTGGCGGGTTGCACCGCACGCCAGTCGGCCGGCAGGCCGGCCTGCAGCGCGGCCTCGGCCAGGCCCCGCCAGGCCGCGCGTTCGGCCAGCGCAAGCTCGCGCCGGCCGGTGTGGTGCTTGTACAGCGCGTAGTAGGGCGCCAGGCAGGCCGGCGCAATGGCCTGCGCTGTCCACAACAGCGTGCTGCGCTCGTCGCCCGTGCGCTGCGCGGCCTGCTGCAGCAGCGAGCGCACCGGGGCCGGCACCTCGCCGCCAAAAAACGCATCGGCCTGTTCGCCGGTGAAGATGTTCATGCAGGGCTCCCTGGGCTGAGCCGCACGCACAAGCAGGGGCGATGCCAGCCTGCCGGCCGCACCACGGCCCCGGGGGCAGCGGGCCGGCGGCGGCCCGCCGTGCGCGTCGAACTTGCGACAAAGCCGACAGCCTGCGTGCGATCCCGGCGCCGCGACCGGGCCGCCGCCAGGCCGCCGCTGCTGCGCCAAGTGCCTGATGCGCACCAGCTTTTCCGCCAGGCCCGGCCTTGGCACGCCCCATGCAATGGAGCAGGCCAAGAGCACACCGGGAATGACGACGATGGACCTGCACCCGCCCAAGCCGATTTACCTGGACTACGCCGCCACCACCCCGGTGGACCCGCGGGTGGTGCAGCAGATGCTGCCCTACCTGTACGAGAACTTCGGCAACCCCGCCTCGCGCAGCCACGCGTTCGGCTGGGCCGCGGAAGAGGCGGTGGAGATTGCCCGCGAACACGTGGCCGCATTGATCGGGGCCGACCCGCGCGAGATCGTGTGGACCTCGGGCGCCACCGAGTCGAACAACCTCGCGATCAAGGGCGCGGCGCAGTTCCTGAAGCAGAAGGGCCGGCATCTCATCACCGTGAAGACCGAGCACAAGGCCGTGCTCGACACCATGCGTGAACTGGAACGCGAGGGCTTCGAGGTGAGCTACCTCGACGTGCAGGCCGACGGGCTGCTCGATCTGGACATGCTGCGGGCCACGCTGCGACCGGACACGATCCTGGTCTCGGTGATGTTCGTCAACAACGAGATCGGCGTGATCCAGGACATCGCCGCCATCGGCGCGCTGTGCCGCTCGCGCGGCATCCTGCTGCACGTGGACGCGGCGCAGGCCACCGGCAAGCTGCCGATCGACCTGAGCACGCTGCCGGTGGACCTGATGAGCCTGTCGGCCCACAAGAGCTACGGCCCCAAGGGCATCGGCGCGCTGTACGTGCGGCGCAAGCCGCGGGTGCGCATCGAGGCGCAGATCCACGGTGGCGGCCATGAGCGCGGCATGCGCTCGGGCACGCTGCCCACGCACCAGATCGTCGGCATGGGCGAGGCCTACCGCCTGGCCAAGGAAGCCATGGGCCGCGAGAACGAGCGCATCCGTGCGCTGCGCGACCGGCTGCTCGCCGGGCTGCAGCAGATTCCCGAGGCGCGGGTGAACGGCCACCTGGAACAGCGTGTGCCGCACAACCTGAACATCAGCTTCCAGTTCGTCGAGGGCGAATCGCTGCTGATGGGCATGAAGGGCGTGGCCGTGTCCTCCGGCTCGGCCTGCACCTCGGCCAGCCTGGAGCCCAGCTACGTGCTGCGGGCGCTGGGCCTGTCGGACGAGGTGGCGCACAGCTCGATCCGCTTCTCGGTGGGCCGTTTCACCACCGAGGCCGATGTGGACGCCGCGATTGCCCTGGTCACCACCACGGTGGAGCGGCTGCGCAGCCTGAGCCCGCTGTGGGACATGCACTGCGCCGGCATCGACCTGGCCACCATCCAATGGGCAGCGCACTGAACACCGGAGAACCACCATGGCCTACAGCGACAAAGTCATCGACCACTACGAGAACCCGCGCAACGTGGGCAGCCTGGACGCAGCGGACGCGAGCATCGGCACCGGCATGGTCGGCGCGCCGGCCTGCGGCGACGTGATGAAGCTGCAGATCAAGGTGAACCCCGCCACCGGCGTGATCGAGGACGCCAAGTTCAAGACCTACGGCTGCGGCTCGGCCATTGCTTCCAGCTCGCTGGTGACCGAATGGGTCAAGGGCAAGACGCTGGACCAGGCGCTGGCGATCAAGAACACCGCCATCGCCGAAGAGCTGGCGCTGCCGCCGGTGAAGATCCATTGCTCCATCCTCGCCGAGGACGCGATCAAGGCCGCGGTGTCCGACTACCGCACCCGCCAGGGCGCTGCCATCGAGCAGCCGGCCTGCACGCCCGCCGCCAGCGCCTGAGCGCCGCCCCCCGTCAACCCGACACCGGAGAACCCACCATGTCTGCCTGCCAGTCCCAAGGCCATTCCGCTTCCTCCTGCGCCAGCAGCGCGACGCTGGGCAACACATTGCCCGCCCCGATGGTGCTGCCCGAAGGGGCCGACCCGATCAACATCTCCGAAGCCGTGATCAGCAAGGTGGGCGAGATGCTGGCCGAGGAGGGCGACCCCAGCCTGCAGTTGCGCATCTTCGTCACCGGCGGTGGGTGCTCGGGCTTCCAGTACGGCTTTGCGTTCGACGACGAGACCAAGGCCGACGACATCCGCGTCGAGCGTGGCCCCGTGAAGGTGGTGGTCGACGCGATGAGCCTGCAGTACCTGATGGGCGCCGAGATCGATTACGAAGACAACCTGGAAGGCGCGCGCTTCGTGATCCGCAACCCCAACGCCGCCAGCACCTGCGGCTGCGGCAGTTCGTTCTCCGTCTGAACCGGGAGCCCCCCATGTCGATCACCGTGACACCGAAGGCCGCCACCCAGATCCGCAAGGCGCTGGCCAAGCGCGGCGGCGGCGTGGGCCTGCGCGTGGCCGTCAAGACCAGCGGCTGCTCGGGTTATGCCTACGCGCTGGAGTTTGCTGACGCGCCGCAGGAAGAAGACCTGAGCTTCGAGTGCGAAGGCGTGCAGCTGCTGGTGGACAAGCGCAGCCTGCCGCTGGTGGACGGCACCCAGCTCGACTGGGTGCGCGAAGGCCTGAACGAAGGCTTCAAGTTCAACAACCCGAACGCCAGCGCCACCTGCGGCTGCGGCGAGTCCTTCGCAGTCTAGCGTTCAAAAGAGCCGGCCATGGCACTGCTGCAGATCGCCGAACCGGGCCGCGCCGCGGCGCCGCACCAGCACCGGCTGGCGGTGGGCATCGACCTGGGCACCACCAATTCGCTGGTGGCCAGCGTGCGCAGCGGCGTGGCCACCGTGCTGGCCGACGAGGCGGGCCGTCGGCTGCTGCCCTCGGTGGTGCACTACGGGGCCGACGGGCAGCTCAGCGTCGGCCACGAGGCCCGCGCGATGGCCGCGGCCGACCCGCACAACACCATTGCCTCGGCCAAGCGCCTGATCGGCCGCGCGCTGGCCGATGTGCAGGGCCGCGGCCTGCCCTACACGCTGCAGGCGATGTCCGACACCGCGGTGGGCGTGCTCACCCGCGCCGGCCTCAAGAGCCCGGTGGACGTGGGCACCGAGGTGCTGCGCGTGCTGAAGGATCGTGCCACCGCATCGCTGGGTGGCGAGCTGGTGGGCGCTGTGATCACCGTGCCGGCCTACTTCGACGATGCCCAGCGCCAGGCCACCAAGGACGCCGCCCGGCGCGCCGGCCTGAACGTGCTGCGCCTGCTCAACGAGCCCACCGCCGCCGCGGTGGCCTACGGGCTGGACACCGCCAACGAAGGCGTCTACGTGGTGTACGACCTGGGCGGCGGCACCTTCGATGTCTCGGTGCTGCGCCTGCAGCGCGGCGTGTTCGAGGTCATCGCCACCAGCGGCGATGCGGTGCTGGGCGGCGACGACTTCGACCACCGTGTGGCCGACTGGTTCAGCCAGGCCACCGGCGGGGGCTGGGGCGCGGCCGAGGCCGGCGCGCTGCTGGCCGCCGCACGCAGCGCCAAGGAGGCGCTGACCGACCACGACGCCACCTGCATGCTGTGCACCCGCGGCAACGGCACGCAGGAAGCGGTGCGCCTGACCCGCAGCGAGTTCGAGGCCTTCACCCACGAGCTGGTGGAGCGCACGCTGGGCCCGGTGAAGCGCGCGCTGCGCGACGCCAAGCTCAAGCCGGCCGAGGTGGATGGCGTGGTGCTGGTGGGTGGCGCCACCCGCATGCCGCAGGTGCGCGCCGCCGTGGCGCGGCTGTTCGGCAAGGCGCCCTACACCGACATCGACCCCGACCAGGCCGTGGCCCTGGGCGCCGCGATCCAGGCCGATGCGCTGGCCGGCAACCGCGCCGCGGGGGACGCGGGGCTGCTGCTGCTGGACGTGTGCCCGCTGTCGCTGGGGCTGGAAACCATGGGCGGCCTGGTCGAGAAGATCATCCCGCGCAACAGCAGCGTGCCCGCCGCCCGCGCGCAGGAATTCACCACCTTCAAGGACGGGCAGACGGCGATGGCGCTGCACGTGGTGCAGGGCGAGCGCGAGCTGGTGAGCGAATGCCGCTCGCTCGCGCACTTCACGCTGCGCGGCATCCCGCCGATGGTGGCGGGCGCCGCGCGCATCCGCGTCACCTTCCAGATCGATGCCGACGGGCTGCTCTCGGTGAGCGCGGTGGAGCAGAGCAGCGGCGTGCATGCGCAGGTGGAGGTCAAGCCCAGCTACGGGCTGGAAACCGACACCGTGGCCGGCATGCTGGCCGATGCGCTGGGCAGTGCCGAGCTCGATGCCGCGGCGCGCCTGCTGCGCGAGGCCGAGGTGGACGCGCGCCGGCTGCTCGATGCCACCGATGCCGCGCTGCGCGAGGACGGCGCCGCGCTGCTGCAGCCGCGCGAGCAGTGGGCCATCCTGGCCGCGATGCAGGAGGTGGCCGACGTGCTGGCCGAATGCTTCGAAGGCGAGGGCGCCACGCTGGCCGAGCAGAAGGCGCTGCGCACCCGCGTGCGCGACGCCACCGAGGCGCTGAACCGCGCCACCACGCCGTTTGCCGGCAAGCGCATGGATGCGCGGGTGCGCGAGGCCTTGTCGGGCCAGCGCATCGACCAGTTGGCGGCCTGAGGCCGCGGGAGCCCGGGCCATGTCCACCACCACCGCCGTAGCAGCCGACTCCGCACCCACCCTGGCCACCACGCCGGTGCGGGTGCTGCCGCACCCCGAGCTCTGCCCCGAGGGCCTGGCCTTCGACGCCAGGCCCGGGCGCAAGCTGGTGGACGAGCTGCTGAACCACGGCATCGCGATCGAGCATGCCTGCGAGAAGGTGTGCGCCTGCGCCACCTGCCACGTGCACCTGCGCGGCGGCGCCGAGCACGTGAAGCCGGCCGACGAGGAAGAGGAAGACCAGCTCGACGAGGCCTGGGGCCTGGACGCGCAATCGCGTCTGGCCTGCTGCGTGCGCGTGCCGCGCGCGCAGCAGGGCGCCGGCGCGCTGGTGGTGGAACTGCCGCGCTACACGAAGAACCACGCGCGGGAGTGAGGGCGGGCCGGTCGGCGACAGGCGGTTTCCCCCGGGTGTGGCCGGCGGCGGGGCTGCCGATAATGCCGCGAAGCCGGGCCGGTCGGCGGGTCGGCCGATCGCCGCACCATGCATCACGCCAGCTACCGACTGCAGCCACTGCTCAAGACAACCGACATCGACGAGATGACGGCGTATGTGGCCAATCTGTTCGGGCCGCACGACATCCAGCTGCCTCGCCCGCGTGAGCTGCGTTTCGACATCCAGGCCTGTGAGATCGGCGGCCTGCGCCTTGGCCAGGTGGGCTACAGCGCCCAGGCCGAAGTGCAGGTGCAAACCCCCCGCACCGGCTGGACGCTGACCCGCGCCCTGCAGGGCAACAACCACTTCCACGACAGCGGCCAGCAGCTGTTGCGCGGCACGATGGGCCTGATGCCGCCGCACTGGTGCGGCAACTTCACGCTCAGCCCCGAGGCCCGCTTCGAGAACCTGCACATCCCCGAACCGCATCTGATGGCCGTGGCGCGCGAGCTGCTGGGCTTCGAGCCGCAGGAGCCACTGGACTTCCAGATGTTCCTGCCGGGCGAGGCCGCCGTGCCGCAACGCCTGGGCCTGTGGCTGCAGACCCTGCTGCACGCGCCGCTGCCGCAGGGCCAGGCCCACGCGCAGCTCGACGCCGCGCTGTCGCGTGCCCTGCTGATGGAGCTGCTGCTGCTGTGGCCCCACCGCTACACGCGCCACCTTCAGAAGCCGCAGGCCCCGCGCAGCGCGGTGCAGCGGGCGCTGGAGTTCATGCACGCGCACCTGGAGGACGAGATCGACCTGCCACAGATCGCCCAGGCCGCCGGCGTGGGCGTGCGCGCGCTGGAGCTGGCCTTCGCCAAGCAGGTGCACACCAGCCCCTGGCGCCACCTGCGGGCCCTGCGCCTGGACCAGGCGCGCCGCCTGCTGGCCGAAGGGCGGGAAACCAGCGTGCTGGCCGTGGCGCTGCGTTTCGGCTTCGGCAACCCCGGCCTGTTTGCACGCTACTACCAGCAGCGCCACGGCGAGCGGCCGGGCCAGACGCTCGCGCGCCGGCTGGCCGCCGATGGCTGAGCCCGGCCGTGGATGCGCCTGGGCCTGAAGCCGCCCTGGCCGCCTACCAGATGCTGCAGCGGTGGCGCGTGGCGAAGGTCTTGTCGGCCACCGAGACCGCCGGCTCGAACGACCAGGTGCTGCCCCCCGTGGTGCCATAGCGCGGCCAGTCGGTCTTGCCGGCGGGGTTGGGGTCGCCGGTGCGCGCAAACTGCGCCCAGGCGGCGGCCATCTCCCGGGCCAGGCGCTCCTGGTTGGCCGTGAAGGCCGGCATCAGGATCGGCTTGCCATCGATGGCGCTGTTCACCGGCAGGATCTTGAACAGGTAGGCCAGGTCGGCCGCGTGGCTGGCCCCCCACTTGGCGCGCAGGAAGGGCGGGAAGATGTACTCCGGCGCGTCGGGGTCGTTGAACTCGTAGGCATACACCGGAACATGAGCGGCCAATGACCGGTTCAGTGCCTCGGTCGGGCACGAGTAGGTGCGCGCGGTGCCGATCGCGTCGATGCGGTCCGCCAGGTTCGTGATGCCGGCAAACGCGGCGTCGGCCTGCGCCGGCGTGGCCGCGGTCGGGTCGAAGCTGCCGGCCACGGTGAAGGCCAGCGCGGCAGCGTAGTTCGCCGGGGTCACCGGCCCGATGGCCGGGTTGAAATCGATCAGCGCGGTGGAGATCAACGAGAACTCGTTGCCGGTGGATCCGGCCATCACCGGCACCCGCTGGATGCGGCCCTGCGCGAACGCGTCCTTGATCGACAGCGTGACCACGTGGTTGTCGATCACGGGCGTGCCGCCCGAGATCGGGTCGCCGCCATGGCCGCGCAGCTTGTTGATCTGCGCCGGTGTCAGCTTGCGCAGGCACTCGGCCGTCTGGTCGGTGCAGCCCGCCTCGATGGCGAAGGCCTGGCCGTTCTGGTGTGCCTTGGCCTGGCTGACGCCGTGGATCGAGTAGCCGCCACTCATCGCGATGGCCTTGTCGAACAGGCCGGCCGACAACGGCGAGGCCAGCAGCGTGTTGACGCTCAGTGCACCACCGCTCTGGCCCGAGATGGTCACGTTGCGTGCGTCGCCACCGAACTGGGCGATGTTGCTGCGCACCCAGCGCAGCGCCATCTGCTGGTCCATGAAGCCATAGTTGCCCGAGCCCTTGCCGCCCGATTCGGCGCTGAGCGCCGGGTGGCTCAGGAAGCCCAGCGCGCCCAGGCGGTAGTTCAGCGTCACCACCACCAGGCCCTGTGCCACCAGGCGCTCGGGGTCGTACTGCGCGCCGAAGCCGTCGATCAGCGCGCCGCCGTGGATGAACACCAGCACCGGGTACGGGCCGTCGCCCTTGGGGCGGTAGATGTTGAGCGTGAGGCAATCCTCGTGGGTGCTGGGCACGCCGAAGTACAGGCCCGAGCTGACGCAGCCGCTGCCGGGCTTGCTGGCATCGCGCGTGCCTGTCCAGGGCACTGCGGCCGCCGGCGCTTTCCAGCGCAGCGGGCCCACCGGGGGGGCGGCATAGGGGATGCCCAGGTACTGGTATTGGGTGGCGCCGGCCACGCCCTTGACGGTGCCGGCTTCGGTTTGCACCAGCAGGGGGTCGGCCGAATCGCCGCCGCAACCGGCCAGGACCAGGCTCAGGGTGGCCGCGGCCAGGGCCAGCCGCGTGGGGTGGATGTTCATGGGGGGGTCTCCAGAGGTCGTTGTCGCACCCGGCGGCAGTGCGCGCCGGCGGGGCAGATGCTCGACCCTCGCTGCCGTGGCGTCCATGCGAATTGCGCAGCGCACGGGCAGGAAAGCGAAGCGCGGCGCGCCGCGCGCGCAGGGCGCCGGTGCGCTGGTGGTGGAACGGCCGCGCTACACGAAGAACCCCGCGCGGGAGTGAGCGGGCGGCGCTGGGGCACCCAGCCGCGCTGCCAACGCGCGGCCACGCGGCTGCGGGGGCGGGTGCGAGAATCGCCGCGATGCCGCGTCGCCTCTTCGTCACCACTGCGGCCCTGGCCGTGGTGCTGCTTGCCGCCTTCGCAGCCTGGCGGGCCACGCGCGCACCGTTGGTGCCGGCCGTCAGCGCCCGCATGGCGCCACTGCTGCAGACCCTGCAGTTCTCGGCCCGCGTGGCCACTGCATCGCGGGTGGAGGTGGGCAGCACCCTCACCGGGCGCGTGTGGCAGGTGGCGGTGGCCGAGGGCGCCACGGTCAAGCCCGGCGAGGCCCTGGTGCGGCTGGAAAGCAGCGAGCTGCGCGCCGCGCTGGCGCAGGCCGAGGCCAGCGAGCGCCAGGCCGCCGCCCGGCTGGCGGGCCTGCGCAGCACCGGGCGCAGCGCGGCCCAGGCCGGCGTGGCGCAGGCCGAATCGGTGCTGGTGGCCGCGCAGGCCGATCTGGCGCGCACGCAGGAGCTGGTGGCCAAGGGCTTCCTCAGCGAAGCCCGCCTCGACGAGGTGCGCCGCGCGGTGGCGGTGGCGCAGGCGCAGCTGGACGCCGCGCGTGCGCAGCGGGCGGCCAACGCCGAGCCGGGCACCGATGTCGCTCAGGCCCAGGCGCAGGTGGCGCTGGCCAGTGCCGCGCGCGCCGCCGCCCAGGCCCGCCTGGCCGAGGCGGTGATCACCGCGCCGGCGGCCGCGCGCGTGCTGGCGCGCATGGTGGAGCCGGGCCAGATCGTGCAGCCCGGCCGCGCGCTGCTGTCGCTGGCGCTGGCCGGGCCGCTGCAGTTGGTGGCGCAGGTGGACGAGCGCTACCTGGGCCAGCTCCAGCCCGGCCAGGTGGCCGGCGTGCGGCCGGACGCCTACCCGGCGCAGCGCTTCACGGCGCGGGTGCTGTCGATCGCGCCGGTGGTGGATGCGCAGCGTGGCGCGATCGAGGTCAAGTTCTCGCTGCCGCAGCCGCTGCCGGCCTACCTGCGCGAGGACATGACGGTGTCGGTGGAGGTGGAAACCGCACGCCGCGAACAGGCCCTGGTGCTGCCGGCCGATGCCTTGCGGGGCGACGAGGCCTCGGGCCCGGGCGTCCTGCTGGTGCGCGATGGCCGTGTCGAGCTGCGCAAGGTGCGGCCGGGGCTGCGCACGCTGGATGCCGTCGAGATCCTCGACGGCCTGAGCGCCGGCGAGGCCGTGCTGATCGGCCCCGCGCCGGCGCCGGGGCAGCGCGTGCGTGCCGACACGCGGGCCGCGTCGTCGATCAAGCCGTCCGCCCGCACGAAGGAAGATGCCGGCGCCGCGATGACCAACGCCATGGGCCGCTGAGGCACGCCGGTGATGCTGGGATTCGAACGCCGCGTCGCGACGCGCTTCCTGCGCGAAGGCCGCATGCAGACCCTGCTCATCATCGTGGGCGTGGCCGCGGGCGTGGCGGTGGTGGCCTACATCTCGGCGCTGATCACCGGGCTGCAGCGCAACACGATCGAGAAGACCCTGGGCGCGCAGGCGCACCTGACACTGAGCCCGCGCGACGACGAGGTGCTGCCCGCCCGCCCGCCGGCCAGCGCCGGCACGGCCGAGCTGGTGCAGACCCAGCCGCGCGCGCAGCGGCCACGCTCCATCGGCAACTGGCAGCTGCTGGTGCCCCTGCTCGAAGCCATGCCGCAGGTGGCGGCGGTGTCGCCGATGGTGTCGGCCGCGGGCCTGGCGGTGCGGGGCGAGGCGTCCAAGGCGATCGCGCTGATGGGCGTGGAGCTCGACCGCTACGACCGCATCGTCAGCCTGCGGTCCAAGGTGGTGGATGGCACGGCCCGGCTCGAACCCGGCGAAGGCATCATCGGCCGCGAGCTGGCCCAGGACCTGGGCGTGCGGGTCGGTGATCGGGTCGGCATTGTCACCGGCGGGATCACCGATTCGCTGCGTGTCACCGCGCTGGTGGACCTGGGCGTGCGCGAGCTCAACCGGCGCACCGTGATCGTGCCGCTGCGCACCGCGCAAAGCCTGGTCGGCCTGCCCGGCGGTGCCACCGGCCTGGACCTGACGCTGGTGGACATCTGGTCGGCGCAGACGCTGGCCGACGAGCTGGCCGCGCGCTGGCCCCACAAGGCCGAGAGCTGGCAGCAGGCCAATGCGCAACTGGTGGCGGCCCTGAACGCGCAATCGGTGAGCACCACGGTGATCCGCGGCGTGGTGATGATCGTCGTGGTGCTGGGCATCGCCAGCGTGCTGGTGGTGTCGGTGGTGCAGAAGCAGCGCGAGATCGGCATCCTGCGGGCGATGGGGGCCACCCAGGGCCAGGTGCTGCGCATCTTCCTGCTGCAGGGCGCGATCGTCGGCGCGGTGGGGTCCGCGCTGGGCGTGCTGCTGGCGGTGGCGCTGATCTGGGCCTTCACCCACTTCGTGCGCGGCTCCGACGGGCTGCCGCTGTTCAACATCACGCTCGAGCCGGCGCTGGCGCTGCGCGTGGCGGCCATCGCCACGCTGTGCGGCGTGGTGGCTGCGGTGGCGCCGGCGCGTCGTGCCGCCCGGCTCGACCCCGCGCAGGCGATTCGCCTATGAACCCCGCCACCGCGGGCGCCGCGCCCGGCCCGCTGATCGCGCTCGAAGGCGTGCGCAAGTGCTACAACCGCGGCCTGCCGAACGAGGCGGAGGTGCTGCACGGCCTGTCGTTCAGCGTGGACCGTGGTGAATTCGTGGCCCTGATCGGCCCCTCGGGCTCCGGCAAGAGCACGCTGCTCAACATCGTGGGCCTGCTCGAGCGCATGACGGCGGGCAGCTACCGCATCGATGGCGAGGAGGTGACCGGGCTGGACGACGCGGCGCTCACATTGCGGCGCCGATCCACGCTGGGCTTCGTGTTCCAGTTCCACCACCTGCTGCCGGCCTTCAGCGCGCTGGAGAACGTGACCCTGCCCGCGCTGATGCGCGAGGGCCGCATCACCCCCGCCCGGCGCGAGCACGCCCGCGCGGTGCTTGCCGCGGTGGGCCTGGGTGACGCCATGGGCAAGCGCCCGGGCGAGTTGTCCGGCGGCATGCAGCAGCGCGTGGCCGTCGCGCGCGCGCTGGTGCTCGAACCGCCGCTGGTGCTGGCCGACGAACCCACCGGCAACCTGGACACGAGCTCGTCCGACGAGGTGTTCAGCCTGATGCGGCGCATGCATGTCGAACTCAACACCTCGTTCCTGCTGGTGACGCACGACCCGCGCCTGGCCGCACGCTGCGACCGCGTGCTCGAGCTGGTGGACGGGCAACTGGTGCACGACGGCCTGCTCGCCGGCCCGGCCGGTCACGGCAAGGCCGGGCGGGATGGGGCCGGCGGTGCCCCAGGGCGCACGGAGGGCCCGGCTACATAACCTGTCAGGCGAGCGGCTAGACTTCGGCACTTTGCAGTGACGAGGGGCCCCGTGACGGCAGGATCGAGCGCACACGAAACGAGCACCGACCCGGCGATCGAGCTGGTGCGCGGCGGCGCCGCCGCGATGGTGGTGGCCGCGCATGCGCTGCCGGCCTTCGGTGGCGGGGCCAGCTTCGGCTACACCGGGGTCGACCTGTTCTTCGTGCTCAGCGGCTTCGTGTTCGCGCCGTACCTGTACGGCAAGGCGCTGCAAGCGCCGGCGTTCTTCGTGCGGCGCGGGTTCAGGCTCTACCCGCTGTACCTGGTGGCGCTGATGGGCTACGTGGCGCTGCACCGCGTGCACGGCCAGCCGGCCGACCACCTCTGGCAGCACCTGCTGCTGCTGCACACCTGGCAGGACGCGGTGATCGGCGCGCACTACAACCCGGCCTTCTGGAGCCTGCCGCCGGAGATCGAGTTCTACCTGTTGCTGCCGCTGCTGGCGCGGCTGCCCGGCACCGACCGCAAGGTGCTGGCGCTGATGCTGGCGGCCTTGCTGCTGCGCCTGGGCATCGTGGCTGGCAAGGTGCTGCTGCCGGCGCAGGCCGGGCTGTGGCTGGTGCTGTCGGCCCATGTGCCCAGCGTGATGGTGGAGTTCCTGTTCGGCGCGCTGGCCTGGCGTGCGGTGCAGGGTGGTGGCGGGTCCGCGGGGCGTCGTGTGCTGCTGTCGGTTGCGGGCCTGGCGCTGCTGGCCGGCGCGGCGGGGCTGTTCCAGCTGTCGCAGCGGCCGGCGGCGGCGTCCGGCGTGCCGCAGGCCCTGGCCTTGGCCATGGGCTGCACCGATCTGCTGGCCGCAGCGGCCTATGCGCTGATCCTGGCCGGCGCCATCGGGCTGCTGCGCGGGCTGGCGCTCAGGCTGGGCACCATGGCCTTCGTGGCGGGCAACCTGAGCTTCGGTGTCTACCTGGTGCACAACGGCGTGATCATGGTCTTGCAGGGCCAGCGCGCCACGCATTCGCTGGCCTGGCTGCTGGCGGTGTGCGTGGGGGCGTGCCTGGTGCTGGCGGCCGGGCTGCACTGGGCGGTGGAGGCGCCGATGCGCCGCTGGGGCCGGCGCCTGGCCTCGGGCCTGGAGCGCAGGCACCGGCAGGGGGTGCCGGCGGCCGGGCCACACGCCGCCGTGGGCTGACGCTGCGGCCGGCTTGTTGGCAAGCCGACAAACGCCACAGCCCCGGCGCGGCCCCGGGCGCCACCAAAAAACCATTGCTTGACAAGCACTTGGCCGCAAGGCCCGGGGTGGCACAGCGATTGCGATGCAGGCTCAGCCGCCGCAAGCAACCGCCCCATGAGCCCGCAACCCCCCACCAGCCCCCGCGTCACGATCAACGACACCACGCTGCGTGACGGCGAGCAGACCGCGGGCGTGGCCTTCACCGACGACGAGAAGTTCGCGATCGCCGCCGCGCTGGACGCGGCCGGCGTGCCCGAGATGGAAATCGGCATCCCGGTGATGGGCGAGCACGAGGTGGCGCTGATCCGCGCCATCGGCGCCACGCTGCGCCAGGCCCGCACCATGGTGTGGGCGCGCATGGCCGCGGCCGACGTGGCGGCGGCGCTGCGCTGCGGGGCCGACATCGTGCACCTCTCGGTGCCGGTGTCCGACATCCAGCTCGGGCACAAGCTCGGCCACGACCGCGGCTGGGCGCTGGGGCAGATCCGGCGCTGGGTCAACACCGTGGCCGATGCCGGCGCGGTGGTGAGCGTGGGCTTCGAGGATGCCTCGCGCGCCGACCCGGGCTTCCTGGCCCAGGCTGCGCAGCTGGCGCAGGCCTGCGGCGCGATCCGCGTGCGCTATGCCGACACGCTGGGCCTGCTGGACCCGTTCCAGGCCCACCAGCGAATTGCCGCGCTGCGCCGCGCCATCGACATCGGCATCGAGATCCATGCCCACAACGACCTGGGCCTGGCCACCGCCAACACCCTGGCCGCGCTGCTGGCCGGCGCCACCCATGCCAGCACCACCGTCAACGGCCTGGGCGAGCGCGCCGGCAACGCGGCGATGGAAGAGGTGGTGATGGCGCTGCGCCACCTGTACGGCGTGGAATGCGGCATCGATTCGACCCGGCTGCCCGCCATCTCGCAGCTGGTGGCGGGCGCCTCCGGCCGGCCGGTGGCGGCGGGCAAGAGCATCGTGGGCGAGGCGGTGTTCAGCCACGAATCGGGCATCCACGTGGATGGCCTGCTGAAGGACCGCCGCAACTACGAGGCCTTCCAGCCCGAGGAGCTGGGCCGCCACCACCGCCTGGTGCTGGGCAAGCATTCCGGCACGGCCGCGCTGCTGGAAGGTTATCAACGCCTGGGCCTGCACATCGAACCCGAGCATGTGCCGGTGCTGCTGGAACGCATCCGCAGCCACGTGATGAGCACCAAGCGCGAACCCTCGCGCGAGGACCTCACCCGCTTCTACCTCGACCTCTGCACCACCACGCCCGCACTGGCCAGGGCCTGAAAGGACAAGACCCGATGGACACGCTGACCCAACGCCTGAAGGCGCTTTCCAGCGCCGAGGACTTCATGCAGTTCTTCGGCATCCCGTTCGACGAGCGCGTGGTGCAGGTGAACCGCCTGCACATCCTGAAGCGCTTCTACCAGTACCTGCACCAGGCCAACAGCCTGCCGCCCAGCTCCGGCGAGGGCCTCTCCGGGCTGGACGAGGTGGCGCTGTTCCGCCGCTACCGCGAGCTGCTGGTCAATGCCTACCAGGACTTCGTGAACTCCACGCCGGCCAAGGAGAAGGTGTTCAAGGTGTTCCAGGACGCCGACGGCACCCAGCACGTGCAGCTCGCCTCGTTGCGCGAATCGCTGCCCGGCCGCAAGCGCGAAACGCCAGCGGCCCGCGCCGCCTGAGCTGCCAGCCCCACCAGGAGCGAAGCCATGCACATCGTCGTCTGCATCAAGCAGGTGCCCGATTCGGCGCAGATCCGCGTCCACCCGGTCACCAACACCATCATGCGCCAGGGGGTGCCGGCCATCGTCAACCCCTACGACCTGTTTGCGCTGGAAGAGGCGCTGCGATTGAAAGACCGCTTCGGCGGCCGCGTCACCATGCTGTGCATGGGCCCGCCGCAGGCCGAGGATGCGCTGCGCAAGTGCATCAGCTTCGGCGCCACCGATGCCATCCTGGTGACCGACCGCGCTTTTGCCGGCGCCGACACGCTGGCCACCAGCTACGCGCTGGCCGCGGCGATCCGCAAGATCGGCCAGGAGCAGGCGGTGGACCTGGTGTTCACCGGCAAGCAGACGATCGACGGCGACACCGCCCAGGTGGGCCCCGGCATCGCCAAGCGCCTGGGCCTGAACCTGCTGACCTACGTGAACCGCATCGTCGAGGTGGACCTCGACGCGCGGCGGCTGAAGGTGGAGCGCCGCGCCGAGGGCGGTGTGCAGCTGCTGGACACCACGCTGCCCAGCCTGATCACCATGCTCGAAGGCACCAACGAGATGCGCTTTGCCAGCATGGACGACATGCTGCGCGCCGGCCGCTGCGTGGTGCGCAAGTGGAGCAAGGAAGACGCCGGCATCGAGGACCTGTCCAAGATCGGCCTGAAGGGCAGCCCCACCATCGTGAGCAAGGTGTTCGGCCCCACGCCCCGCACCGAGAAGGCCGACCTGCAGGTGGTGGAAGACAGCAGCGTGCAGGACATCTGCCTGAACCTGCTGCAGAAGATCTTCACCACCCACCCCACGCTGGAAGCAGAGACCGTCGAGCGGCTCTCCGCCTGAGCAAGGAGCACCCCCATGAGTGACGCAGCAAAACCCGCAGCACCCAAGGCCGCCGGGCGCGCCGGGCGCAACACCGAACTGCCTGAACACCTGAAGGCCTACAAGGGCGTGTGGGTCTTCATCGAGCACGACCGCGGCCACGTGCACCCGGTGAGCTGGGAGCTGATGGGCGAAGCCCGCAAGCTGGCCGACAAGCTGCAGGTGCACGTGGCCGGCGTGCTGCTGGGCGGGCCCGACGAGCCGCTGGACGCCTTTGCGAAAGAGGCCTATGCCTACGGCGCCGACCGCTGCTACCTGATGCGCGACGCGGTGCTCAAGGGCTACCGCAACGAGCCCTTCACCAAAGGGCTGACCGACCTGGTGAACACACGCCAGCCCGAGATCATGCTGCTGGGCGCCACCACGATGGGGCGCGACCTGGCCGGCTCGGTGGCCACCACGCTGGGCACCGGCCTCACGGCTGATTGCACCGAGCTCAACATCGACGGCCGTGCACTGGCCGCCACGCGCCCCACCTTCGGCGGCAGCCTGCTGTGCACCATCATGACGCTGGCCTACCGGCCGCAGATGGCCACCGTGCGGCCGCGCGTGATGAGCCTGCCGCGACGCGATGACACCCGCACGGGCGACATCGTCGAGATGCCGCTGGGCATGGTGGAAACCGACATCGTCACCAAGCTGCTGGACTTCATCCCGGACGTCAACCGCAACACGGTGAACCTGGCTTATGCCGACATCATCATCGCCGGCGGCAAGGGCCTGAAGAATGCCGACAACTTCAAGCTGGTGTGGGACCTGGCGCGGGTGCTCGGCGCTGAGGTGGGCGCCACCCGCGCGGTGGTGCAGGCCGGCTGGACCGAGGCCGAGCGCCAGGTGGGCCAGACCGGCAAGACCGTGCGGCCCAAGCTCTACATCGCGGCGGGCGTCTCGGGCGCCATCCAGCACCGGGTGGGCATGGAAAGCTCGGACATCATCGTCGCGATCAACACCGATGCGAATGCGCCGATCTTCGACTTCGCGCACCACGGCATCGTGGGCAACGCGATGCAGGTGCTGCCGGTGCTGACGCAGGCCTTCCGAACCCACCTCGACAAGCGGATCCGCAAAGTCGCCTGACCCACGGGAGCAACACATGGCCAAGGAAAAGTTCGATGCCATCGTCGTCGGTGCCGGCCCTTCGGGCAACACCGCCGCCTACACGATGGCCAAGGCGGGGCTCAAGGTGCTGCAGATCGAGCGCGGCGAGTACCCGGGCAGCAAGAACGTGCAGGGCGCGATCCTGTACGCCGACGCGCTGGAGAAGGTGATTCCCGATTTCCGGGATGACGCGCCATTGGAGCGCCACATCATCGAGCAGCGCATCTGGGTGCTGGACGACACCAGCTTCGTCGGCACCCACTACCGCAGCGAGGACTACAACAAGCCGCCGTACAACCGCTACACCATCATCCGCGCGCAGTTCGACAAGTGGTTCTCGTCCAAGGTGCGCGAGGCCGGTGCGCTGCTGATCTGCGAAACCACGGTGGAAGAGCTGCTGATGGACGGCAAGCGCTGCATCGGCGTGCGCTGCGACCGCAAGGGCGGCGAGGTGTATGCCGACGTGGTGATCCTGGCCGACGGCGTGAACTCCACGCTGGCGCGCAAGGCCGGCTTCCACGGCGAGCTGCAAAGCAAGAACGTGGCGCTGGCGGTGAAGGAGATCCTCTTCATGCCGGAAGAGGTGATCCAGGCCCGCTTCAACCTGAAGGAAGAAGAGGGCGTGGTGATCGAGATGATGGGCACCATCACCGAAGGCATGGTGGGCACGGGCTTTCTCTACACCAACAAGGATTCGCTCACCATCGGGGTGGGCTGCATGCTCAGCGACTTCAAGGCCAACCCGCAGCGCACGGCGCCCTACGAGCTGCTGGAAAAGCTCAAGCGCCACCCCTCGGTGGCGCCGCTGATCGAAGGCGGCGAGATGAAGGAATACTGCGCCCATCTCATCCCCGAGGGCGGCTTCCACGCGGTGCCGCAGGTGTACGGCGAGGGCTGGATGATCGTGGGCGATTCCGGCGGCTTCGTCAACGCGGTGCACCGCGAGGGCAGCAACCTGGCCATGACCACCGGCCGCCTGGCCGCCGAGACGGTGATCGCGGCCAAGGCCGCCGGCCAGGCGCTGGATGCGAAGACGCTGAAGGCCTACAAGACGAAGCTGGACGAAAGCTTCGTGATGAAGGACCTGCACAAGTACCGCGACATGCCGCAGGTGCTGCACACCAACCCGCAGTTCTTCACCACCTACCCCACGCTGGTGAACCGTGCGGCGCAGACCATGTTCACCGTGGACGGTGTCGACAAGAAGGCCAAGGAGCGCGAGATCCTCGGCAGTTTCAAGACCGCGCGCCGCTGGGGCGGGCTGGTCGGTGATGCGTTCAAGCTCTGGAGGGCCTTCCGATGATGACACCCACCCCCGTAGCGGCTTCGCCGCTCCCCCTCAAGGGGGCGTCGCCAGCGGTCCGGCAAAGCCGGTCCCGCGGCGCCCGCTTGGTTGCTCCGTGTCCTTGCGCTTGGCATTGAGGAGGTCTCATGCAACGGGTCAACGTGGAAGAGAAGCTGTTCCAGAACCGCTACAAGGTGGACCATGGCCGGCCGCACATCCAGATAAAAGACGCGTCCATCTGCAGCAACCAGTGCCAGTCGCAGGCCTGCACCTACGTGTGCCCGGCCAGTTGCTACAAGGCCGAGGGCAACCGCAGCGTCACGCTGATCACCGATGGCTGCCTGGAGTGCGGAAGCTGCCGGGTGATCTGCACCGAGCACAGCAATGTGGCCTGGGAATATCCGCGTGGCGGGCACGGCATCCTCTTCAAGTTCGGGTGACGCGATGCCACTGAGGGTTCATGGCCGCCCCGCGGTCCTGCCGATGGTTGCTGTCGGCCCGTTGCCGGCTTTGGCGCTGCGTGTGGAAAGCAGGCGTTCGAGGTGCGGCGCGTGCAAGCCCCAAGGTCCGCGTGCGCAGCGGGCCGAATCCGGCGGTCAGCCTGCGGCTGACTTCGCTGCGGTTCTCGG
>JACRAZ010000014.1 GCA_016213205.1 Burkholderiales bacterium | reverse complement strand
GCGCGCGCTGCGACCAGCGCCAGCGAGTCAGTTTTGGAAGCGTGCCCTGCGGGCCCGCCGCCCCCCGAACCGCCCAAGCCCGGCGCCTGCGGACGCGCGCCGCAGGCCGAGGGCCCACGCCGTTGCGAGACATCGAGGTGGTTCACGCGCCGCGTGCCACAGCCTTGAGCGAAGGGCCGCACGCCACCACCGCATCGGCAAGCACCAAGGGCCGCGTGCGCAGCGGGCCGTGGGAGGCGGCGAAGGCTCGCAGGCTTCGGGGCGGCGCGCGCAGCGCGCTTCAAGAACTGACTCGCTGGCGCTGATCGAAGCGCGCGCAGCGCGCGGAGATAAATCCGACAGCGCGCCCCGAGGCCGAGAACCGCAGCGAAGTCAGCCCGCCAGGGCTGACCGCCGGATTCGGCCCGCTGCGCACGCGGACCTTGGCGCTTGCGCGCTCCGCACCTCGAACGTCGGCTTTCCGCAACCGACCCCAAAGGCAGCAACGGGCCGAGAGCCGACATCGACCAACAGCGCCCGCCGCCATCACGCACCGCAGGCAGCCACGATCCAGGATTCACTGCAGCACCGTCAAGCAATGGCGTTCAGGCCGAGGATCTCGCGCCCGATGATCAGGGTCTGGATCTCGGTCGTGCCCTCGGGGATCATGCCGCCGCGGGTGTCGCGGAAGATGCGCTCGATGGGGTAGTCCTCCGAGTAGCCCATGCCGCCATGCACCTGCAGCGCCATGCTGGCCACCTCGTGCGCGGCCTCGGTGGCGTAGAGCTTGGCGATCGAGCAGGCCTGGCGCACGTCCTTGCCGGCCTGCAGCGCGTGGGCCGCGCGCATGCCCAGCGCCCGCGCGGCCTCCACCCGCACCGTCATGTCGACGATGTGCTTCTGCACCAGCTGGAAGCTGCCGATCAGGCGGCCGAACTGCTTGCGTGTCTTCACGTGCTCGATGGCCAGGTCCAGCGCCGCCTGCGCCGCACCCACCGCACCCATGGCAATGTTCACGCGTGCCGCGTCCAGGCCCTTGAGCGTGCCGGCCAGGGCCTTGCCCTCTGCGCCCACCAGGTTGGCCTTCGGGATCTTCAGGTCGTGGAAGCCGAGCTCGGCGGTGCCGGTGGAGCGCAGCACCATCATGTCGAGCTTGCGCACCTCGTACGGCGTTTCGCGCCGGTCGACGATGAAGGCCGACAACGCCCCCTCGCACGTGGGGCTGAAAGTGCGGGCCACCACCATCGCCACGTCGGCGAAGGCGCCGTTGGTGATCCACAGCTTGCGGCCGTTGAGCACCCAATGGTCGCCCTGCAGCTCGGCCCGGGTCTGGATACCGGCGATGTTGCTGCCCACCTCGGGCTCGGTGAGCCCGGTGCACACCTTGAGCTCGCCGCGCAGCACCGGCGCGAGGTAGCGTTCGCGCTGCTCGGGCGTGCCGTGGGTGGCCAGGCGGTTGATCGAGCCGTTGGTGATGTTCACCATCGTGCGCAGGCTCAGCCAGTGGTAGCCCAGCTCCTCCATCATCATGGCCCAGGTGGGGTGGTCCAGGCCCAGCCCCCCCACCGCCTCGGGCAGCGTGCCGCCCAGGTAGCCGAACTCGGCCAGCCGCGGCATCAGCTCGAACGGAAAGCTGCGTGCGGCCTCGTGCTGCCGGATCAGCGGCAGCACCTCGGCCTTCATGAAGCGCCGGATGCTGTCGCGCAGCGTGATCTGCTCGGCGGTGAGGTCGATGCTCATGCGGTCTCCTGTACTGGCACCGCCTCGTCCTCGCGGAACACCAGTGCCTTCACTTCCAACAATGCGTCCTGGTAGGCGCGGCGGTTACGGCGCAGCCTGTCGGTGGGCCCGGCCAGCGAGACGGCCAGCAAGGCCCCGCCCACGCGGCCGGCCACCGACATGGCGGAAACGCCGTCGGTGCCTTCGTCCTCCACCCGCGCGAAGCCGCGGCGGCGGATCTCGCGCAGCTGGCGCTCGATGACGCCGGGCTCGACCACCGTGCGCGGCGTGATCGCCTTCAGGGGCCTGGCCCGCAGCGCGGCGGCGGCCTCGGCCGGCGGCAGGGCCGCGAGCAGCGCCTTGCCCAGCGCCGAGGCGTGCATGCTGATGCGGGTGCCCACGCTGAGGATGTAGCGCAGTTCGTAGCGGCTTTCCTGGATGCCCAGCACCTCGACCGAGCCCCCGTTGAGCACGCCGCACAGGGCGGTTTCACCGGTCTTCTCGCTCAGCAGCTCGATCGCCTCCTGCCCGGCCGAGGCCAGCGGGTCGTTGCCGGCGATCTCGGTGGCCAGCGCCATCAGCCGCCCGGTGGGGTAGAAGCGGCGGCTGCGCGCGGTGCGCATCAGATAGCCGATCTCGTGCAGCGTGTGCAGCAGGTCGGAGCTGCTGCTCTCGGCCACGCCCAGCGCGCGCGCGATTTCGGAATTGCTCATCTCGCGCCGGGCCTGCGCGAATGCCTCGAACAAGGCCATGGTCTTGGCGGCGGCGGGAACAAAAGCGGGCATGATCATCGGCGGCGCTGTGATGGAACGAATGTTCTGCCGAACAGACCCGCCGCAGGACTAGGGCAAACCAGCCTGCCGCAGCCAATCGGAAGCTCCTACGATATCTCGGACTTCGATTCGGCATGCCGCACCACCCGGCCCACCGATCGCCGCGCCCCGAGGCGCTCACCTGGAGGCTCGTGATGACCCGCTGGACACGCACCCTGGCCGCACTGGCTGCCACCCTGGCCGCCACCCTCGTCGCCGCACCGGCACAGGCGCAGCCCTATCCGAACAAGCCCATCACCTGGATCGTGCCGTTCACGCCGGGCGGCATCACCGACACCACCTCGCGTTCGGTGGCCAAGCGCATGAGCGAGACGCTGGGCCAGAACATCGTGGTCGAGAACCGGCCCGGCGTGGGCGGGTCGCTGGCCACCGAGCAGGTGGCCCGCATGCCGGCCGATGGCTACACCATCCTCTATGCCACCTCAGGCACGATGGCGGCCAACCTGGCGCTCTACAAGAACCTGAAGTACGACCCGCTGAAGGACTTCACGCCGGTGCACGGCATGTTCCTGTCGCCGCTGCTGCTGGTCACCGAAGCGGGCAAGCCCTACAAGAGCGTGGCCGACCTGATCGCCGCCGCCAAGAAGGACCCCGGCGGCATCAACTACGGCTCTGCCGGCCCCGGCACCGGCACCCACCTCACCGGCGAGCTGTTCCAGACCCGCACCGGCACCAAGCTCGTCCACGTGCCGTACAAGGGCACCTCGCCGGCCCTGCAAGACCTGCTGGGCGGGCGCCTGGACATCATGTTCGACTACACCACCATCCTGCTGCCGCACATCAAGGCCGGCAAGCTGCGGCCGCTGGCGGTGATGAGCACCCAGCGCCTGGCCTCGCTGCCCGATGTGCCCACCATCGCCGAGGCCGGCGTGAACGGCGCCGAGTCGAGCGCGTGGTCCAGCATCGTGGTGCCCGCCGGCACGCCGGCCGACGTGGTGAAGAAGCTCTCCGACGCGATGCACGCCGCACTCACCGACAAGGCGGTCGTCGCACCCTTCATCGAGAACGGCAGCACGCCGATGGTGGACCTCGAGCGCGACAAGCTCAAGGCCTTCATCGCGAGCGAGATGCGCAAGTGGGCCGATGTGGTGAAGACCTCCGGCGCCTCGCTGAATTGACCCCGCCGCTGCCCACCGGCACGGCAGGCCGCCCGCGGCTGCCGTTCGCCGACCGCCTGCGCCTGCCGCTGATGGCAGCCCCGATGCTGCGTGTGTCGGGCATCGAACTGGTCAGCGCGGCCTGCCGGGCCGGCGTGATCGGCAGCTTCCCCACGCCGAACGCCCGCTCGCCGCAGGAGCTGGAGGCCTGGCTCACCCGGCTGAACGCCGAGGCGCTGCAGGCCCGCGAGGCCGGCCGCAGCACCGCGCCCTATTGCCCGAACCTGATCATGCGGCGCGAGCCCGCGCAGTTGCGCGCCGAGGCCGAGTGCTTCGTGCGCCACCGCACCGAGCTCGTGCTCACGAGCGTGGGCTCGCCGGCGCCGCTGATCCCGCTGCTGCACGACGGCGGCTGCCTGGTGTTCGCCGACGTGGCCAGCCTGCACCACGCGCAGCGCGCGGTGCAGGCCGGGGTCGATGGCCTGGTGCTGCTGACCGCCGGCGCCGGGGGCCAGACGGGCTGGCTCAACCCCTTCGCCTTCGTGCGGGCGGTGCGAGGCTTCTTCGATGGGCCGATCGCCCTGTCCGGCGGCCTGGCTGACGGTGTCGCGCTGCGCGCCGCCCAGGCACTGGGCTGCGACCTGGGCCTGATGGGCACGCGCTTCATCGCCACCCGCGAAAGCCTTGCGGCCGAGGGCTACCGGCAGATGCTGGTGGACAGCAGCATCGACGACATCCACCAGACCCGCGCCTTCACCGGCCTGCCCACCAACTTCCTGCGGCCCTCGATCGTGGCCGCGGGGCTCGATCCGGCCACCTTGCCGGAGGGGCTGAGCGTGGCCGAGGCCCGTGCGCGCTATGGTGGCGGCGTCGGCCCGCATGAAGGGCCGCGCCGCTGGTCGGATGTGTGGAGCGCGGGCCACACCGTCTCGGGCGTGCACGCGGTGCAGTCCACCGCCGAACTGGTGGATGAACTCGAGGCCGAATACCTGGCGGCGTGCAGCGCCTGAGCGCGCCGGGCCGCTCCCAAGCGCGAATCCCGGAGCGCTTTGCGCGGAGGGTAGTCCGGTGAGCCCGCGTGCGCTGCCACGGACGCTGGGGCCGCTCATGGGGCGGCCAGGGCCGAGGGCCCGGCGGATCAGCCGATCTGCAGCAGCTCGACCCAGTTGCCGTCCGGGTCCTCGACGATGCCGATGCGCACGCCCGGGCGGATCTCGCGTTCCTTCACGGTGATGCGGTGGCCGGCGGCGGCGCACGCGGCCAGCACCGTGCTGATGTTGCCCACCGTGATCGTCCAGTAGCGGTAACCGGTGGCCCCCTGGATGCCGCCTGGCGCGGCCTGTGCCGGCGTGGTGGGCAGCACCACCAGCTTGATCACGCTGTCGCCGCAGGCCAGCTGGTGCATCACGCCATTGCCGCCCGGCATCGGCATTTCACGCAGCAAGGGCAGGCCCAGCAGGTCGCGGTAGAACGCGAGCATCGGCGCGCCCTGGGTGGTGACGATGCCGAGGTCGATCGACGACTTCTTGAGTTCGATGCCCATGCGGGACTCCAGGCGAAACAACGAGGCCGCCACTCTAGCGGCATGCCGCTGCCGGCAGGGTCACCGAGGCGACGCGTGATCTGCGCCGGCCGCTTCCTGGGGCCCCACAGGCACTGCACAATGCGCGCGGATTCCCCGTCCCGCCACCGCCCGAGGACCGGCCCGGGGGTGGAGAAGGGCGTGCCTGACGGCATGCCGACGCATTGAAAGGATTGCCGCCCGTGACAGTGTTTGCGCCGGACACCGAATCGTTTGTCGCTGAGTTCGATGGCGCGATCGACGCGCACCTGGGCTGGACACACCGCATCCTGCGCTGCGCCGTGCTGCGCAGCCCGCCGGGCGACGACGTGCTCGGTGCCGACGCCCACCTGTGTTGCCGCTTCGGGCGCTGGTTCGCGCAGTACCAGGAGAAGTTCGACCAGATCGACGCCGCCACCACCGCGTGCGTACTCGACCATCACGAGCACATGCATGCGGCGGTGCGCGCGCTGTGCAGCGATCTGCTCGCGGGACGCCAGGGCCAGCCGGCCGATCTGGAGGCCTTCGCGTCACGCCAGACGGCGTTGCTGGCCGACCTGGCCCGGCTGAAGACCTTGACGCTCGCGCGCAGCGCGCGGCATGACGCGCTGACCGGCCTGCCCCTGCGCTACGGCCTGGAAGAAGAGTTCACGCGCTGCCGTGCGCTGGCCACGCGGCTGGGCCAGCAGATGGTGCTGGTGATGGCCGACCTGGACCACTTCAAGCATGTCAACGACCTGCACGGGCACAGCGTGGGCGACCAGGCCCTGCGCCATGTGGCGGCGCTGCTGCGCGCCGCCGCACGGGCCGACGAGCCGGTGTTCCGCTTCGGCGGGGAGGAATTCCTCGCCATCCTGCATGCACCGGACGAAGCTTTGGCGGGCCATGCCGCCGAGCGGCTGCTGCAGGCCTTGCGGGATGCGCCACTCGCGCTGTCCGACGGCGGCGCGCTGCACCTGCGGGCCAGCGCTGGCCTGGTGGTGGTGGGGCCGGACGAGCCCCTGGCCAGCGCCCTGGAACGCGCCGACAGCGCGCTCTACGCGGCCAAGGCGGCCGGACGCAACTGCTGGCGCCGGGGCAGCACCCGAACAAGCGCCGCAGCGCCCTGACAGGCGCCACCGCCCCTCAGGCCGCGTGATGCGCCGCGACCGCAGGCTCGACCACGCTCGTGGCGCGCGCGCGCGCCTGGTACACCCGGTTCGCGGCGGTGATCAGGATCTGCACCTGTTGCGGCGAGAGCTGCGGAAAGGCTTCCCGCAGGCTGTGTTGCACCAGCACGGTGAAGCTCGCCCCGCCCCACTGGCAGGCCGGGTCCAGGAAGGGTTCGATCGAGGCATAGGCTTCATCGAACGCTGCGCGCAGGACCAGGTCCTGCCGGCGCTCGACGGCCACGGGCGTGAGTGTCATGTCGTTCTCCGGGGCTCCACGGCCGAATCGGCGCCAGGCCCACCACTGGATCATCGGCATTTCCGCGCCGGGCTGTAGCGCTGTCGGCGCAACCTCCGGCTCAGGGCTAGCACCACTGGCCGGCGCCGGCCCCCACGCCACACTACGGCGAGCCCCAGACAGGAGAGCCTGACGATGAAACCCACCGTCGTGTCCGCCGACCACGAGCTTGCAGCGGACGTGTTTTTTGAACGTTATCAACGCAGCGCGGCCGCGCTGCACGCCATGGGCGTGGGGGATGGCGACGTGGTGGCCCTGATGCTCCACAACAGCCCGCTGAACCTGGAACTGATGCTCGCCACGCGCTGGCTGGGCGCCGTGTGGTGCCCGGTGAACTGGCACTTCAAGGCGGACGAGGTGCACTTCATCCTCACCGACAGCGACGCCAAGCTGTTTGTCTGCGAAGACGCGCTGCTGCAGGCGCTGGGCCCCGAGGTGGCGCCCCCGGGTGTGCGCGTGGTGGCCGCCTCCACCTGGGCCGCCCTTCGCGAGGCGGCGCCCGCCGAAGCGCCTGCCGCCGGCGCGCCCAGGGGCCCGATGCTCTACACCTCGGGCACCACGGGGCGGCCCAAGGGCATCCGCCGGGGGGCCTCCACGCCCGAGCAGGTGGCGCTGGCACTGGAACGCTCGCGCCAGGTGTACGGCCTTGAGCCCGGCATGCGCGCACTGCTGAACGCGCCGATGTACCACAGCGCCCCCAACGCCTACGCCTCCAGTGTGGCGCAGATGAGCGGGCACCTGTTCCTCGAGCCGCGCTTCGATGCCGAAGGCACCTTGCGCCTGATCGAGCAGCACCGCATCACCCATGCCTACCTGGTGCCCACGATGTACGTGCGGCTGCTGCGCCTGCCACCCGAGGTGCGCGCGCGGTACGACATCTCCAGCATGCGCTTCGTCGCCTCCACCGGCTCGCCCTGCCCGCCCGACGTGAAGCGCGCCATGATCGAGTGGTGGGGCCCGGTGATCTACGAGGCCTACGGCTCCAGCGAGCTGGGCTACATGACCTTGCTCAACCCGCACGAGGCGCTGCGCAAGCCCGGCTCCGCCGGACGCGCGATCCCGGGCGTGGGCCTGCGCATCCTGGATGACGATGGCAACGAACTCCCGCAGGGCCAGGCCGGCCTGATCTACGTGAAGCCCGCGCTGCCGCCCAACTTCACCTACCAGGGCAACGACGCCGCGCGCCGGGCGATGGAACGCGAGGGCTACCTGACGATGGCCGACGTGGGCTACCTCGACGAGGACGGCTACCTCTTCATCGTGGATCGCAAGGCCGACATGGTGATCTCCGGCGGAGTGAACATCTACCCGGCCGAGATCGAGGCCGCGCTGCAGGCCATGCCGGGCATCGAGGACGTGGCGGTGTTCGGCATCCCCGATGCCGAGTTCGGCGAGGCTCTGGCGGCGGCGGTGCAGCCTGCGGCCACCGAGGCCGGCGCCGCGCTCACGCCAGCCTCGGTGCGCGCCTGGCTGCACGAGCGCATCGCCGGCTACAAGGTGCCGCATGTGGTGACGCTGCACGAGCGCCTGCCACGCGAGGACACCGGCAAGATCTTCAAGCGCAAGCTGCGTGAGCCGTACTGGCAGGGCCAGGCACGCCGCATCTAGGGCCTGCTCACACCCCGGCGGCGCCCGCGCCGCAGGTACCGCGGGCAAGGTGCAGGGCACTGCGCAAGCCGCATGACCCAACGCAATGCCGCATGCGCGCCCCGACCACTTGCGACGCAATGCACGACTTGCGCCTTGACGCGAAGGACGGAAAGGCGTTTACTAGAGGCGTTGAAGCGTTGAACCGGGCTGTTGGCTCCCAAGCCAGCAAATGGATTTCGGCACTGTGGAAGGAGGGCAGATCTATCGAGAAGTCTCACCTTGAAACCACCCCTTCAACCGGCATGAGATGCCGGTAGACCTCACCCTCAGGTGATGTATCGATGCCGCCCCGTGCGGCTCGCGGAATGCCCTGCAATGCAGGGCATTTCTGCTTCTGGACCCAGCATCCGATCGACCCTATCACACAAGGTGTGCGGCCATTGCGTCCTACACCAAGGGCGCTGGCCAGCCGGCACGCTGTGCCCCTTCACCCTCCAGCAACCGCCGTGTCCGCCACCCCTGCCCCCGTTGCCCATGCCCGGCCCTTCGTGGTGGACGGCCGGGGCACACGCACCCTGCACTTCAGCTTCGACAGCATCCAGAGCCAGATGCTGCTGGACGACCCGGATGCGCTGGCGCTGGCCTACACACGCACGATGATGGGGTTTCTGCTGTTCGTGCCGCAGCCGCGCCGCATCTGCCTGATCGGCCTGGGTGGTGGCTCACTGTTGAAGTACTGCCACCGGCACCTGCCGCAGGCGCACCTGCAGGTGGCCGAGGTCAACCCGCACGTGATGGCGCTGCGCGACGAGTTCATGGTGCCGCCCCCGGGCCCGCGCCTGGGCCTGCACCTGGTGGACGGCGCCCGCTTCGTGCGCCAGCCGCAGGCCGCGTGCGAGGTGCTGCTGCTCGATGGGTTCGGCCCCCAGGGCATGCCTGACGGCCTGTGCAGCCAACGCTTCTTCGACGACGCGGCCGGGGCCCTTGCCAAGGGCGGCATGCTGGTCGTCAACCTGCATCGCCAGGACCCGCGCTTGACGCTGCTCACGGATCGCCTGGCGCACAGCTTCGGCGGTGCACACGCCTTGCTGGTGGTGGACGATGCCGAGGGCGAGCACCGGATCGTGTTTGCCTGGCGCGGCACCGACTTCCGGCGCTACCGACCCGGGATGCTGGTCGGCCCTGGCCAGGCGCTGGCGGCCGATTTCACGCCAATCCTGGCGGCCCTGCAACGCACGGGCTGACCAAGCCGCCCCCACAGCGCACGCGCCCGGCTGCCGTGCGGGCCGCGGCGCCGCACGGGCCGGTGGTCGATGTCAGCTGCCGATCAACGCGCTCATGCGCGCCACGTCGAGCTCGAAGGCCTGCAAGGTGTGCTCGGAGATGGTTGCATGCAGCATCACCGTGCGCGCCACCTCGGTATGGCTTTCGAAGCGCCGCCGCAGGCCTGCACGCTGCGCCTGCGGCAGCTCGTGCAGCAGGGCGGCCATCAGCGCATCCAGCGCCACCAGGCTGCCCTTGAGTTCGCAGATCTTCTCGGTCGCTTCCTGCAGGTTCTTCATGCGCTTGTCTCCGTTGGCGACGCCTGGACGATCGGGCAATAAAAAACGCGGCCGAGGCCGCGTCATGTCTGGCTACGCCACGTGGGCGCAAGCGCGCAGAAGCTCACTCCACCGCGCGGATGTTCGAGGCCTGCAGGCCCTTCTGGCCCTGCGTCACTTCGAACTGCACGCGCTGGGCTTCGGCCAGCGTCTTGAAGCCGCTGCCCTTGATTTCGCTGAAGTGCGCGAACAGGTCCTTGCCGCCGCCATCGGGGGCGATGAAGCCGAAGCCCTTGCCCTCGTTGAACCACTTCACGGTACCGGTTTCAGTCGTTGCCATATCGATTCCTTTCAGGTGATGCGCGGCACATGCCGACGCAGTGCAGAAACGCCAAGAGGTTCACCGAGGGAGAAATCGACCAACGGAGCCGGCGTGAACCGGCAGATCAGAAGAGACCAACAGAACAACGATCTTGAACAGGCCTACCGCCCGATGGTACACCCTCGGGCCCGCGGACCGTGTTGCGCCCCGAGGCGCGCCCCTCGTGCCAGAATCCGCCCCCTCTTTTGCAATGACCTGACGAGGCGCTGGCCGTGGATCTGAAACTGCCGATCGTGATTCACAGTGAGCTGAGCGACAGCGTGATCAGCGCCACCGGGCTGCTGGACCTGGCCAGCGGCGAGATCGTCCGCGTGGAGTACCAGGACTACGACATCCGCGCGCAAGGCCTGCCGATGGACCACGAGGACTACGAGTTCACGTGCGGCCTGCTCTCGCACGGCGGCAAGGATGTCGAGTTCAGCATCAAGGTCGACCGCACCACGGGCCGCCTCTCGGTCAGCGCGGACGAACTGCTCGAGATCAAGGTCAAGGCGGCCAAGCTGTTTGCCGGCATCGAGGGCGCCTCGCTGCTGGGTGGCAGCGCAGCGGCCCAAGGCGGCCGCGGCCCGAAGCCCTGAGCCCGCACGCGCACCCGCCGCGCGCCCTCACGGCGCGGGCTCGTCCACATGGCAGGTGCTGCGCTTCATGCAATCACGCAGCGCACGCAGGCGCTTGATGGCGCCGCTGCGGTCGTCGAACTCCGCCACCAGCAGGTCGAGCGCGGCCCGGCGCTCGTGCGCTTCCACCGGCAGCCATGGTGCGCCCAGCGCGGCCCATTGCGCATCGGTGAGCAGCAGCTCGCCGGTGAGGAACACCTGGTGGCGATCGGCGCCCGCCTCGAACGACGCGGCCACCGCCTGGCCCTGGTCGCGTGGCCGGCACAGCCCATGTGCCATGGTCGGATCGAAGACGAGCAGGTCGCCCGGCGCCAGCGCCTGGCGCACGCCGGCATGCGGCATCACGAACTCCACGTCGGCAGCCCGCAGCGCCAGCACCCAGAACAGGCAACGCGACCAGTGGCGGCTGACGTCGTTGTGAAAGCCCGCACCGCAGGCGGCCAGGTAGTCGATGCGCGTGGCCACGCTGGCTCGGTAGGCGGCCAGATCGTCGCCCAACACCCCGGTGGGCCGCAGGGCGGCGGCGATCTGGCCCACCAGGTCGTCCACCCGCGGCGCGGCCGCGGCCAGTGCCTGCGGTGTCGTGGTGGCGTAGTCGATGTCCGAGAAGGAGGCGACCTGCATGCGCGCCAGGCCCGCGTCCGCCAGGCCCGCCAGCGCGCCCGGGTCCAGGAAGCCGGTGCGCACCAGGTGCACGCGGCCGTAGGGCGCACGGGCATCCAGCGCATGCACGGGCTCGTCGCTGCGCACCGCGAAGGCCCGGAACGGGGGCGGCACGGCGTGCACATCGGCAGCGATGACGCGGTGGTCGGGGCACGGACGCATCGCACCATTGTCGCCAGCTGGTGCCGGTGCCGGGCACCGTAGCCGCGCCGCACGAAGACAGGCGGGGCGCCTGGTGGCGCCCCGCGTCTGGCCGGCCGCTGGAAGGGCCGGTGGGTCAGGCCTGCTCGTCCTGCTTGGTTTCGCCGTGCAGCGCCACCCAGATCAGCGCGCCCAGCCCGACGAAGGGCATCGCCAGGATGTAG
>JACRAZ010000013.1 GCA_016213205.1 Burkholderiales bacterium | reverse complement strand
GCGCCGGCCGGCCCGGCGGCGCCGCCGGTGGCCGCCGGTGAAGCCCTCTCGCCCCGCGAGGCCGAGGTGCTGGCGCAGATCGCCGAGGGCGCGAGCAACAAGCACATCGCCCGCGCGCTGGACCTCAGCCCGCACACGGTGAAGCGCCACGTCGCCAACATCCTGGACAAGCTGGCGCTGGCCACGCGCGGCCAGGCGGCGGCCTGGTACCGTGCCCGCGGCGGCTCGGTCTAGGATCCGCCCACACGCCGGGGCGTCGCGGTGGCCTGGCCAAGCGGTAGCGCAAACCACGGCCGGCTCCTGTCGCTCGCGCGACGGGCGGGTCATTGCGGCGCGTCCGCTGCAGGCTTCGGCCGGGCTTGCTAGATTCGCGCAACTGGTTGCACACACAAGCCGGCCGCGGCGCGCGCGCACGGCCCGTGCTGCCACCCCGTCACCCCAGGAGACCCGCATGCCCGCCAACCAGCAGATCCACCTCGTCAGCCGCCCCACGGGCGAAGCCAGCCTCGACAACTTCCGCCTGGTCGAATCGCAAACCCCGCCGCTGCAACCCAACCAGGTGCTGGTGCGCCACCACTACCTGAGCCTGGACCCGTACATGCGCGGCCGCATGAACGAATCGAAGAGCTACGCCCAGCCGCAGCCGCTGAACCAGGTGATGCAAGGCGGCACCGTGGGCGAGGTGGTCGAGAGCCGCCACCCGGGCTACCAGAGCGGCGACACCGTGGTGGGCTTCGGCGGCTGGCAGCAGTACAGCGTGGTGGACGCCGCCCAGCCGGGCGTGCTGCGCAAGGTGGACACCACCCACGTGCCGCTGTCGCACTACCTGGGCGCGGTGGGCATGCCCGGCGTCACCGCCTGGTACGGGCTGGAGAAGATCATCGCCCCGAAGGCCGGCGACACGCTGGTGATCTCGGCCGCCAGCGGCGCGGTGGGCAGCGCCTTCGGCGCGCTGGCCAAGGCGCGCGGCTGCCGCGTGGTGGGCATTGCCGGCGGCGCGCAGAAGTGCCGCTACGTCACCGAGGAACTGGGCTTCGACGCCTGCATCGACTACCGCGAGCACCCCGACACCGCCAGCATGAGCCAGGCGCTGAAGGCGGCCTGCCCGAACGGCATCGATGGCTACTTCGAGAACGTGGGCGGCTACATCCTCGACGCCGTGCTGCTGCGCATGAACGCCTTCGGCCGCATCGCCCTGTGCGGCATGATCGCCGGCTATGACGGCGCCCCGCTGCCGATGAGCAACCCGCAGTTGCTGCTGGTGAACCGGCTCAAGCTCGAGGGCTTCATCGTCAGCGAGCACATGGAAGTGTGGCCGCAGGCACTGAAGGAACTGGGCGGCCTGGTGGCCAGCGGCAAGCTGCGCCCGCGCGAGAGCATTGCGCAGGGCCTCGCGGCGGCGCCCGAGGCCTTCCTCGGCCTGCTCAAGGGCCGCAACTTCGGCAAGCAGCTGGTCAAGCTGGTCTAGGCGACATCATGAGCGACACCACCACCACCGAACTGCTCGTCCGCCAGGACGATGTCACCACCACCCGGCTGCGCCATGGCGCGGCGGCGCCGCTGGCCGAGGGCAGCGTGCGGGTGCGGGTGGAGCGCTTCGCGCTCACCGCCAACAACATCACCTACGCCGCCTTCGGCGAGGCGATGAACTACTGGTCGTTCTACCCCACCGGCGAGGCCGGCTGGGGGCTGGTGCCGGTGTGGGGCTTCGGCACCGTGGTCGAGTCGCGCCATGCCGAGGTGCCGGCCGGCCTGCGCCTGTACGGCTACTGGCCGATGGCCAGCCACGCGGTGCTGCAGCCGGTGCGCGTGGGTGCCGAGGGCTTCATGGACGGTGCCGCCCACCGCGCGGCGCTGAACCCGGTCTACAACACGCTGCTGCGCTGCGATGCCGACCCGTTCTACACCCCGGACACCGAGGACCTGCAGGCGCTGCTGCGCCCGCTGTTCCTCACCTCCTGGTTGATCGACGACTTCCTGGCCGACAACGCCTTCTTCGGCGCCGACACGCTGCTGTTGTCCAGCGCCTCGAGCAAGACGGCCTACGGCACCGCCTTCCAGCTGGCCACGCGCGCCGGCCTGAAGGTGGTGGGCCTGACCTCGGCCTCGAACCGTGGGTTCTGCGAAGCGCTGGGCTGCTACCAGCAGGTGCTGGCCTACGACGAGCTCGAGGCGCTGGCGGCCGACACCTCGATGGTGTACGTGGATTTCGCCGGCAATGCCGCGCTGCGCCAGGCGGTGCACACCCGCTTCGCGAACCTGCGCTTCAGCAGCGCGATCGGTGGCACCCACCTCTCGGCGCTGGGCGGTGCACGCGCCTTGCCAGGACCGCGGGCGACCCTGTTCTTCGCGCCCGCGCAGGTGCAGAAGCGCAGCCGCGAATGGGGCGCCGCCGGGCTGCGCGAGCGCATGCTGGCCGGCTGGCGCGCCTTCACCGAGCGCGTGGCGCGCCCCGCCGACCCGTGGATGACGGTGGAGCAGCACCGCGGCGAAGCCGCCGTGCAGCAGGCCTATGCCGAGATGGCCGCCGGCCGCGTGCAGCCCCGCGCGGGGCACATGCTGTCGATGCAGGGCTGAGGCGGCAGCGGGCCGCTTGGCCGCAGGGGCCGACTGAGGCCGGACCGGGCCGCAAAGGCCGACTCAAGCCGCCGGGTCCAGCTTGAAGACTGCCACCGCCTGCACCAGGCCCTCGGCCTGGGTGGTGAGGCTCTCGGCCGCCGCCGCGCTCTGCTCCACCAGCGCGGCGTTCTGCTGCGTGGCCTGATCCATCTGGCTCACCGCGTCGCCCACCTGGCCCACGCCGGCGCTCTGCTGCTGGGTGGCGGCGCTGATCTCGCCCACGATCTCGGTGACGCGGCGGATCGAGCCCACCACCTGATCCATCGTGCTGCCCGCGCGATCCACCAGTGTCGAGCCCTGCTCCACGCGTTCAACGCTGGCGGTGATCAGGCTCTTGATCTCGCGTGCGGCCTCGGCACTGCGCTGGGCCAGCGTGCGCACCTCGCCGGCCACCACCGCGAAGCCGCGGCCCTGCTCGCCGGCACGCGCGGCCTCCACCGCGGCGTTGAGCGCCAGGATGTTGGTCTGGAACGCGATCGAATCGATCACGCCGATGATGTCGGCGATCTTGCGGCTGCCGTCGTTGATGCCCTTCATCGTCTCGACCACCTGGCCCACCACGGCGCCGCATTCGCGCGCGATGTCGCTCGCGCCCTGCGCCAGCTGATTGGCCTGGCGCGCGTTGTCGGCATTGAGCTTCACGGTGGAGCCCAGTTGCTCCATCGACGCGGCGGTTTCCTGCAAGGCGCTGGCCTGCGATTCGGTGCGGCTGGACAGGTCCTGGTTGCCCTGCGCGATCTGCGCGCTGGCGCTGGCCACGCTTTGCGCGTTGCTGCGCACCTGGCTCACCACCCGGGCCAGGCTGGCCTGCATGTCGCCCATGGCGCGCAGCAGCTGGGCCGGCTCGTCGCGCCCCATGGCCTGCACCGGCCGGGTCAGGTCGCCTTCGCGGATGGTCTGGGCCACCTGCACCGCGCTGCGCAAGGGCCTGACGATCGAGCGCGTGATCGCCAGCGCCAGCACGCCCCCCAGCAGCAGGGCGGCCCCGCTGCAGCCGGCCACCAGCCAGCGCACCGCGGCCTCGGTGTCCTGGGCGCGCTGGAACTCGCGCCGGCCGGCGGCGATTTCACTCTCGGCGATCTTGCCCAGCGCACCGGTCACCGCCACCGAGCGCGGCGAGATCACCGACTCGTACACGCGGGCCGCCTCCGCGGGCCAGCCGGCACGCAGGGCATCCCGCGCGGCCAGCAGGCCGCCTTGCACCAGCGCCTGGCGGTGTTCGGCCAGCTCACGCAGCAGCTGGTGCTGCTCGGCGCTGAGCTCGGTGGCCAGGTAGGCATCGAGCGCTTGCTTCACCGCGGCCAGGTTGGCCTGCAGTTCGGCATCGCGCTTGTCGATGTTCGCCGGTTCGGGATGGATCATCATGTCCATCACCAGGATGCGGTTGCGCAGCAGCAGGCGGTTGATGTCGGCCAGGTACTGCAGCGGCACCAGGCGTTCCTGGTAGATCGCCTTCACGCCCTGGCTGACGGTGCCCACGCCGCCCAGGCCCACGGCGGCCACCACCAACAGCAGCACCAGCAGGGCCGCGAACGCCAGCCCGAGCCGGCGGCCGATCGAGAGCTTTGCCAACAGATTCATCGTGCGCTCCTGGCCTGCCACCGGCCCGGCCGCGGTGTCTGGCGCCTGGGGGTGTCTTGGCCGATGTTGTCGGGAGAGCTCGATTCTTCGCGTACTGGTACGCGGACAATGCACCAAAAAGGGGTGCCGTTGCGGGTCAATCCTGCAACGGCGCGGCGCGCGGCGCTCGATCAGTCGGCGAGCTTGAGCACCAGCTTGCCGAAGTTCTCGCCGTTGAACAGCTTCAGCAAGGTCTGCGGGAAGGCGGCCACGCCGCCCTCGACCACGTCTTCCTTGCTCTTCATGCGGCCGTCCTTCAGGTAGCCGGCCATCTCGGCAATGGCCAAGGGGTAGCGGTCGGCATAGTCGAACACCACGATGCCTTCCATGCGGGCGCGGTTGACCAGCAGCGACATGTAGTTCTTCGGCCCCTGCATGCCGGTGGTGCTGTTGTACTGGCTGATGGCGCCGCAGATGATGATGCGCGCCTTGCGGTTGATGCGGGCCAGCACCGCATCGAGGATCTCGCCGCCCACGTTGTCGAAGTACACGTCCACGCCGGCCGGGCAGTGCTGCTTCAGGCCCTCGCGCACCGCGTCCCAGCGCTGCACGCCTTCGGGCGCGGGGGCCTTGTAGTCGATGCAGGCGTCGAAGCCCAGCTCCTGCACCACCCAGTCGCACTTGGCGCGGCCGCCGGCAATGCCCACCACGCGGCAGCCCTTGACCTTGGCGAGCTGGCCCACCGTTTGGCCCACCGCGCCGGCCGCGCCGGAGACGACCACCGTCTCGCCGGCCTTGGGCTGGCCCACGTCCATCAGGCCGAAGTAGCCGGTCATGCCGGGCATGCCCAGCACGTTGAGCCACTGCGTGACGCTGCCCGCCCGCAGGTCGACCTTCGCGAGGCCGATGCGCTTGGCCTGGTCGGCCGCCACGCGGGCATATTCCTGCACGCCCAGCGTGCCGCTGACGATGTCGCCCACCGCGAACGCCGGGTTGCGCGAGGCGACCACCCGGCCGATGCCGCCGGCGCGCATGACCTCGCCGATGCCCACCGGCGGGATGTAGCTCTTGCCTTCGTTCATCCAGCCGCGCATGGCCGGGTCGAGCGAGAGCGCGAGCGTCTGGATCACCAGTTCGCCCTCGGCCGGCTCGGCCACCGGTTCCTGGGTGAACTGCCAGTTCTCGGCGGTGGGCAGGCCCACCGGGCGGGCGGCCAGGCGCACCTGGTGGTTGACAAGATTCGCGAGGGTCGTGGCCATGGAGTCTCCTGGGAACATGTGCGTTGCGGGCGCATGCTAGCCCCGGCCGGGCTGCGGCACAGTCCCCGGCGCGACGCCGGGTGCCCCGGCCCGCGCCAAGCGCAGCAGCTCGTCGACCTCCCACTGGTCGTCGGCATGCGTGCCGTAGTGGCAGGCGGCGATGCGGCCGTGGGCGTCGATCAGAAAGTCTGCCGGCAGCCCGAGGATGCCGTTCTCGGCCTTTCGGTAGAAGCGGCGCGCGCCCAGCACCCAGCGCCCGCCGCTGACCAGCACACCCGGGTGCAGCAGCGCCCGCCACGAGGTCTCGACCCCGTACGCGCGGTACCAGCGCTTGTGCGGATCGGCCACGCAATGCAGGGGCAGCTGCGCCTGGTACTTGAGCATTTCCTCGCGCGAGGCATGGAACAGCACCACCTGGCGCACCCCGGCAGCAGCGATTTCCTGCTGCCGGCGCGCCATGGTCAGCAGGTGGAAATTGCACACCGGGCAGCCGGCAAAGCGGCGGAACTGCAGATGCACCCAGCGCACGCCGGCATCCGGCACGCAGACGGGCTGGCCGAGGATGGTGTCGGCACGCAGGACAGGCGCGCGGGCGCCGGGGGACAGTGGCATGGGAGCTCCTTTTACGTACGATGTACTTAAATATACTGTGCGCGGTTTCGCCACGTCAAGGTCATTGCCCATGGGTCGTCCACCCCGCTTCACACCGCAGCAGCTGCAGGCCACCGCCCTGGCGCTGCTGGATGCGCACGGCCCGGCCGGCCTGACGATGCGCGCGCTGGCGGCCGAGCTGGGCACCGGCGCAATGACGATCTACAACTACGTCGCCGACCGCGAGGCGCTGGAGCTGCTGGTGGTCGAGGCCGTGGTGGCGCAGGCGCAGTGGCGCCACGCGCCCCAGGCCCACTGGCGTGACGAGGTGCGCCACATCGCCACCGCGATGTGGCAAGCCGTGCGTGCGCATCCGCATGCCATCGGGTTCATCCTCACGCGGCGCAGCCGCTCGCCCGCGGTGTTCGAGGTGGCCGAGGCCCTGCTGGCCGCGCTGGCACGCAGCGGTCGCTCGGGGCAGGCGCTGCTGGTGGCGTTTCGGGCCGTGTGGGCCCTGGTGGCCGGCGCCGCGCAGGCCGAGCTGGCCGGACCGCTGGCGCTGCAGGCCGGTGAATCCGCGCCGCGCACCATTGAGCGCTTCCGGGCCCTGCCGCCGGATCGTTTTGCGCACCTGATCGAGATCGCTGGCGCCGCCCTGGGCAGCGACGCCGAGAACGAGTTCAGCCAGATCCTGGACCTGCTGCTCGCCGGGCTGGCGGCGGGCGGCCGCTGACCCTGCTGCGGGCGGCGGCCGGGTGGCCGGCGCCACCGCGTGTTGTCAGCCCTTCTTGGCCTTCTCGGCCACCGGCGCGCCGGCGCCCTTCCAGGCGCCGAAGCCGCCGTCGATGTGGCCCACGTCGGCCAGCCCCATGTCCTGCATGGTCTTGGTGGCCAGCGCCGAGCGCCAGCCGGCGGCGCAGAACAGGACGTAGCGCTTGCCGGGCTGGTTGAACACCGGCTTGTGATAGGGCGACTCGGGGTCGACCCAGAACTCCAGCATGCCGCGCGGCGCATGGAAGGCGCCGGGGATCACGCCCTCGCGTTCGAGTTCGCGCACATCGCGCAGGTCGATGAACTGCACGTCCTCGCGACCATGCAGGTCACGCGCTTCGTCCACGCTGTAGGTGGTGATCGCGGCCATGGCCTCGTCGACCATGGACTTGACGGTCTTCTTCATCGCGGCCCTCGTGCTTGCGGTGCAGAAGCGGGGAGTATCGCGCTCACTGGACTACCCTCCGAGCAAAGCGCTCCGGGATTCGCGCTTGGGAGCGGCCCGGCGCGCTCAGGCGTTCGCAGGCACAGCCGGCCGCCGGGCCACCAGACCCAGCCACAGCAGAACCGGTGCACTGGCCAGCAGCGGCCAGTCCTGCACGATGCCCAGCAGCCAGGCCGCGCTGCCACCCACCAGCGTCCACAGCAGCGGAACCACGAGCAGCCGGCGCGGCAAGGGCAGCTCGGCCAGCAGCAGCACGCCCACGGTGAACAGCGTCACCGGGCAGGGCGTGACGCCGAACATCGGCAGTTCCGGGTAGGCATGGCCGCTCACGGTGCCGATCAGCGGGTACAGCAACAGCGCATACAGCACCAGGGCCCAGCCGAGCCACCGGTGCATGTGCCGAGGCTGCCCCACCGCGGCGGCGCCGTGCGAGCCTGGCCCGAAGCGCAGGCCCGCACGCAATGCGGCATGCGCCAGCAGCAGCGCCTGCACGACGAACAGGCCGCCGAACAGCCCTGCAGCAGGGTTGATCGCGGCGAAGAACAGCCCGTGGTAGGCCACGCCGGTCCAGGCCCACATCGCCGCCAGGCCCAGGCCGACCCAGCGCCCGCCGTCCGACGGTGCACGCCACAGCAGCAGCACCAGTGCGAGCCCGAGTGCGACAGCCAGCCACTGCGCAGGCCAGATGGCGGTGTTGTAGTCGACGAAGACTGCCAGGAACTGCGCACGTGTGAAGGGCAACATGGTGAGGCCGCGGCAACCGGACAGCGCCCACCCTACGCCGCCGGCGGCGGCCTGCGCTGCGCACGGTCAAGCTTCGCTCGGTTCGCGCAGCGCCACGGTCTGCAGCCCGCCGGCCGGGTGGGCCAGGGACTCGCCGGGTTGAAGAAGTCGCGCCCGGCAGGCCGGACAGACCCGCTGCGCCAAACGGGGTGTGCGCCAGCAACGCGCCGGCGGTGCCGCTGCCCGTCAGACCGCCTTGGACCGGAACGCCGCCAACCCCTTGGCCGCCTGGGCGCGCACCGCGTTGTGCATCAGCGGCGACCAGCCCAGCAGCCAGCCCTGGGCACCCAGGGCCTGGCGGCTCCAGCGCCAGAGGTCGAAGCGGTCGGTGTGTTCCAGGATGCGGCCGTCGCGGAACACGAACGCGGCCTGGATGTCGTTCACCACCGCGCGGCCGGTGGCGCCGAAGGTGTAGCGCGCCACCCAGTGCGCGCGGCCGGCGCGTTCGTCCGCCTCGACCTGGTCGAAGCTGAGCGCCAGGTCGGCCGCGCGGCGGGTGAGCATGCGCCACATGTCGCCGACCTCGCTGCCCTGCAGCGCAGGGAACACCGGGTCCGAGAAACGCGCCTGCGGGTGGTAGCAGGCCGCCATGGCCTCGCCATCGCGGCGCTGGAAGGCACTGTAGAAGTGATGGATCAGTTCGGCGTTGGCATGCATCGGGCGCTCCTGCAGTGGCCGCCAGTGTGCACCTGGGCGATGGGCCGGGCACGCCGGCGGCGGGCGGCGGCGGGGCCGCTGCGCGCGGCGTTTGCCAGGGTGTTCGGTCGCATCACCGGCGAGCGCCCGGCCGCCGACGGCCGCCGCTGGCGCCGGCCGGC
>JACRAZ010000012.1 GCA_016213205.1 Burkholderiales bacterium | reverse complement strand
GGCGTGGGCCCTCGGCCTGCGGCGCGCGTCCGCAGGCGCCGGGCTTGGGCGGTTCGGGGGGCGGCGGGCCCGCAGGGCACGCTTCCAAAACTGACTCGCTGGCGCTGGTCGCAGCGCGCGCAGCGCGCGGAGATAAATCCGACAGCGCGCCCCCCGAAGCGACCAAGACCGGGAAGTCGGCCCGCAGGGCCGACCGCCGGAGCCGTGCGCCGCAGGCCGAGGGCCCACGCCTTTGTCGCACCACACAACGAACGTCTGCTCTGCAACCCAACCAAAGACAGCAACGGGCCGATAGCTGCCCCGTCCCCACGCGCCAATGCCTCGACCGTCGTGAGCGCCGCACAGCGCCATGGAGCAACTGACATGAACCCCCTGCATCGCCTGTTCAACCCCCGCTCGATCGCGGTGGTGGGCGCCTCCGATCGTCCCAACAGCATCGGCGCCCGCGCGCTGGACAACCTGCTCGTGCACTCGCAGTTCGATGGCGAGGTCTACCTGGTCAGCACCAGCAAGGCCGAGCTCTTCGGCCGCCGCTGCTGGCCCAGCGTGCGCGACCTGCCGGCCACGCCGGACGTGGTGATGGTGGTGGTGCCGGCCTCTGCCACGATCGAGGTGCTGGAGCAGTGCGCCGACCGCGGCGTGGCCTTCGCGGTGGTGCTCACCTCCGGCTTCGGCGAGACGGGCGAGGAAGGCCTGGCGGTAGAGGCACAGATGCGCGCGATCGCGGCGCGCTCGGGCATGCGCATCTACGGGCCCAACTGCCCGGGCGTGTGCAACGTCAACGCGCGCCTGGGCATGACGTTCTCGCCCTCGTTCCCGCACGACCTGCGGCCGGGCCCGATCGGCATCGCCACCCAGGGCGGCGGGCTGGGCCGCAACATCATGCAGGCGATGGAGCGCGGCATCGGCGTGGCGATGTGGAGCAGCTCGGGCAACGAGGTCGACCTGCAGGTGGCCGACTTCATCGACTACATGGCCGACGCACCGGACATCAAGGTCATCGTCACGCTGATCGAAGGCATCAAGGACGGCCCCCGCCTGGTGCGTGCGCTGCAGAAGGCCGCCCGCAACGACAAGCCGGTGGTGGCGCTGAAGGTGGGCCGCAGCGACTATGGCGCCAGGGCCGCCGCCTCGCACACCGCCTCGATCACCGGCTCGGCCGAGGTGAACAGCGCGGCGCTGAAGCAGCTGGGCGTGATCGAGGTCGACGACATCGACGAGCTGGTGGACACGGCCTGGCTGCTGGCGCGCCAGATGCCGGCCTTCAAGCCCGGTGGCGATGCGGTGGCGGTGTACTGCGGCTCCGGCGGCGCCGCCGCGCTCACGGCCGACATCATCGGCCAGCAGGGCGTGAAGCTCGCGCAGTTCGCACCCGAGACCACCGCCGCGCTGCTGGCCAAGCTGCCCAGTTATGCCGCGGTGGGCAACCCGGTGGACACCACCACCGCGGTGCTCTCGCAGCCCGGGCTGTTCGACGCCACGCTGCTGGACACCTGCCGCGACCCGAACACCGCGCTGGTGGTCATCCCGCTGGCCATCGATTACGGCAAGGTCACCGACGACACCGCCGAAGCCGTGGTGCGGGTGCAGCAGCAGAGCCCGGTGCCGATCGTGGTGATCTGGATGAGCGACCGCCTGGGCAAGGCCTTCAGCACCTACGCGCAGGCGGGCATCGTGCCGTCGCGCAGCGTGGGCAAGGCGGTGAAGGCGATCCGCCGCTGGATGGACCATGGCCACTGGCGCCAGCGGTCCGACCGGCTGGACTGGCAGCCCTGGCCCACCGCGGGTGCCGCGCCGGCCGCCGGCCCGGCCACCCCACTGGGCGAGGCCGAGGCCAAGGCGCTGCTCGGCGCGGCCGGCATCGCGGTGCCGCGCTCGGGCCTGGCCCGCACACGCGACGAGGCGCTGGCGCTGGCCGCACGCATCGGCTTCCCGGTGGTGGCCAAGGTGGCGAGCGCGGACATCCTGCACAAGACCGAGGTCGGCGGCGTGGCCGTGGGCCTGCACGATGCCGCGGCCGTGGGCACGGCCTGGGACCGCATCCATGCCTCGGTGCGCGAGCGCGCGCCGCAGGCCGTGGTGCAGGGCTTGCTGGTCGAGCAGATGGCCGCAGCCGGCGGCGTGGAGGTGCTGGTCGGCGTCTCGCGCGATCCGGTGTTCGGCCATGTGCTCACCTTCGGGCTGGGCGGCATCTATGTCGAGGTGTTCAAGGACGTGTCACGCCGGCTGCTGCCGCTCACCCGCGCCGAGGCCGAGCGCCTGGTGCGCGAGCCGCGCAGCTTCGCGCTGCTCGATGGCGCGCGCGGACGGCCCCAGGCCGACGTGGCGGCATTGGTGGAACTGCTGCTGAAGGTGTCGGACTTCGTCGGTGCCCATGCGCAGCAGATCGACGAGATGGACCTGAACCCGGTGTGGGTGGGGCCGGCCGGGCAGGGCGCGCTGGCGCTCGATGCGGTGATCGTCGGGCGGCTGGACACGGCGGCCGGGGGGGCGGCCTGATGGACGTGGCCTGGTCCGCACGCGAGGCGGCCGCCAGCGCCCCGCTGGCGGGGGTGCGGGTGCTGGATTTCACCGAGCTGCTGCCCGGGCCCTTCCTCACCCAGAGCCTGGCCGAACTGGGCGCCGAGGTCATCAAGATCGAGCGCCCGCCGCATGGCGACAACGCGCGCCGCCTCTCGCCACGGCTGTTCGCCGCGGTGAACCGCGGCAAGCGTTCGCTGTGCGTGAACCTGAAGGACGCGGCCGACCGCGCCCAGGTGCTCGCGCTCGCCGACGCGGCCGACGTGCTGGTGGAGTCCTACCGCCCCGGCGTGATCGATCGCCTGGGTTTCGGCTTCGATGCGATGGCCGAGCGCAACCCGCGCCTGCTGCATGTGTCGCTCAACAGCTACGGCGCCAAAGGGGCCCGCGCAGCCTGGCCGGGTCACGATGTGAACTACCTGGCCGCCAGCGGCGCGCTCGCGCTGTCGGGCGCGGAGGCCGGATCGGCCGGCATGCCGTTGCCGGTGGCCGACCTGGCCGGCGCGGTGTATGCGCTGGCCGCGATCAATGCCGCGCTGGTGCAGCGCGCACGCACCGGCCAGGGCCAGCGGCTCGACGTCTCGCTCACCGACTGCATGCTGCACTGGATGAACCCGCGCCTGGCCTACTTCCGCCAGGCCGGGGCCGACACCCTGGTCGCGCAGCGCGCGATGCTCGAGCGCCCGGCCTACGGCCCCTTCACCTGCCGCGACGGGCGCCAGCTCGCGCTGGGCGCGCTGGAAGACCACTTCTGGGTGGCGCTCACCGGCGTGCTGGACCTCTCACCTTACGACGGCGAGGCCTGGCGGGCCTATCGCGCCAGAAGCGCGGCCACGGGTGCCATCAACCAACGCATCGCCCAGGCCTTGCTGGCCCTGGACCGCGATGAGGCCGTGCGCCGGCTGGCGGCGGCCGATGTGCCGGTGTCCGAGGTGCTGGCGCCGAACGAGCTGGCCATGCACCCACCCTTCGTGGCGCGTGGCCTCTACACCGACACGGCGGCCGGTCCGTTGTGCCGGTTTCCGGTCCGGCTGGCCGGCATGGCCGAGCCGGCCGCCACGGCGCCCGCCCTGGGCGAAGCGACGACGAAGGCACCCGAATGAACACACCACCCCCCGCCCGCGGCCTGCAGGCCGCCGATCCGCAGCGCCAGGTGTTCGAAGAGACCCTGGGCCAGGCCCCGCATGGGCAACGCCTGCGCGGCCGGCGTGTGCTGGTGGTGGGCGCCGGCCAGCAGCGTTACGAGGGCCCGCCGCCCGCGCCGCTGGGCAATGGCCGCGCCATCGCGCTGCTGTGCGCGCGTGAAGGTGCGCAGGTGGCCTGCCTCGACAAGGACGCGGCCGCCGCGCAGGAGACGGTGGGGCTGATCAACGCCGCGGGCGGCCGTGCGCTGCCGGTGGTGGCCGATGTGGCGCAGCCGGCCGACATCACGCGTGCCGTGCAGCAGGCCCGGGCCGATCTGGGCGGGTTGGACGGCCTGGTGCTCAACGTGGGCATCGGCGGCCCGCTGGGCCTGGCCGCGCAAACGCCCGAAGCCTGGGACCACGCGCTCGCGGTGAACCTGCGTGCGCCGATGCTGGTGTGCCAGGCCGCGCTGCCGCAGCTGGCGCCGGGCAGTGCGATCGTGTTCATCTCGTCCACCGCCAGCATCCGGCCCGGCACGCGGGTGCCTTCGTACGATGCCTCGAAGGCGGCGCTGGCCGGGCTGTGCCGGCATGTGGCGATGGAGGGCGAGGCGCTGGGCGTGCGCGCCAACGTGCTGGCGCCGGGCCCGATCGACACGCCGCTGGGCCGCAATGCCAGCCTGCGCCGGCCCGAACGCGCCGGCCAGCGCCTGCCCTTCGGCCGCGAGGGCACCGCCTGGGAGGTGGCCTACGCGACGCTGTTCCTGCTGTCGCACGAGGCCTCGTTCGTCAACGCGCAGGTGATCGTGGCCGATGGCGGCATGACGGCGATCCAGCTGCGCTGAACCCGGGAGCCTGGCCATGGACACGACGGTCGATCTGGTGGTGCGCGGTGGCGAGCTGGCCGATGGCAGCGGCGGGCCGCTGGTGGAGGCCGATGTCGCCATCGACGATGGTCGCATCGTCGCGGTCGGGCGCGTCGCCGCCCGCGGCCGCGAGGAGATCGATGCCCGCGGCTGCCTGGTGACCCCGGGCTTCGTGGACCTGCACACCCACTACGACGGCCAGGCCGTCTGGGACACCCGGCTGGCCCCGTCCAGCTGGCATGGCGTGACGACGGCGGTGATGGGCAACTGCGGCGTGGGCTTCGCGCCGGTGAAGCCGGCCGACCGCGAGCGCCTGATCGAGCTGATGGAGGGCGTGGAGGACATTCCCGGCGCCGCGCTGCACGAGGGGCTCGATTGGCGCTGGGAGAGCTTTGCCGGCTACCTGGACGCGGTGGACCGCCAGCCGCGCGACATCGACCTGTGTGCCCAGCTGCCGCACGGCGCGCTGCGTGTCTACGTGATGGGCGAGCGCGCGGCGCGACTGGAGCCCGCCAACGCCGACGATGTGGCGCAGATGCGCGTGCTGGCCGCCGAGGCCATGCGCGCCGGCGCGATCGGTTTCTCCACCACGCGCTCGATCAATCACCGCAGCGTGAAGGGCGAACCCACGCCCTCGCTGCGCGCCACGGCCGATGAGCTGATGGGCATCGCGCTGGGCCTGGCCGATGCCGGCCGCGGCGTGCTGCAGTTCATCTCCGATTTCGACACGCCCTCGCTCGAGGCCGAGTGGGCGATGCTGTGTTCGCTGGTGCGGGCCTCGGGCCGGCCGCTGTCGTTTTCGCTCGCGCAGCGCCACAGCGTGCCGGGCCACTGGCGGCGCCTGCTCGACCTCACCGCACAGGCCGTGGCCGAGGGCCTGCCGATCTGCGCCCAGGTGGCGCCGCGGCCCATCGGCGTGCTGCTGGGGCTGCAGGGCAGCCGCAGCCCGTTCTCGGCCTGCGCGAGCTTCCGGCCGCTGGCGGGGCTGCCGCTGGCCGGGCGCGTGGCCGCCCTGCGCGACCCGGCGCTGCGCGAGCGCCTGCTGGCCGAAGTGCGGCAAGCGCAGCCCGACCCGGCAGCGCAGCGCCTGGTGGCCTTTGATCGCATCTTCCCGTTCGGCGACCCGCCGGACTATGAGCCGCCGGCCGCGACATCGTTCGCTGCGCAGGCCGCGCGCTGCGGCCGCCCGGCGGCCGAGCTGGCCTACGACGCCCTGCTGCAGGACGAGGGCCGCGCGCTGCTGTTCGCGCCGTTTGCGAACTATGCCGACTTCAACCTGGACGTCTGCCACGCGATGCTGGCCGATGCGAACACCGTGCCCGGCCTGGGCGACGGCGGCGCGCACGTGAGCGTGATCTCCGACGGCAGCTTCCCCACCACGCTGCTGGCGCACTGGGGGCGCGACCGCTCGCACGGGCGCTTCCCGCTGCCCTGGCTGGTGAAGCGGCAGACGGCCGACACCGCGCGTGCCGTGGGCCTGCACGACCGTGGCCGCATCGCGGTGGGGCTCAAGGGCGACCTGAACGTCATCGACATGGCCCGGCTCGCGCTGGAGGCGCCGCGCATGGCGGCCGACCTGCCGGCGGGCGGCAAGCGCCTGCTGCAGCGCTCGCGTGGCTACGTGGCCACGGTGGTGTCCGGCGTGCCGGTGTACCGCGAGGGGCAGGCCACCGGCGCCTTGCCGGGGCGGCTGGTGCGCGCTTAGCCGTCGGTGGCGTCCGGCGCGGGCGTGGGCGTTGGCGCCGGACGTGGGGTGACGAAGGCGAACACCGCGTTGGCGCGCAGCACCACGCGGTCTTCCACCTTCAGCAGGCACTCGGCAAAGGCCAGCTGGCGGCCGATGCGGCGCACCAGCACATGCGCTTCCAGCCAATCGCCCTGGTGGGCGGAGGAGAGGTAGTCCATGTTGAGCGACACCGTCACCTGGCCCGCGTGGCGCTTGCGCAGCATCGCGATGTTGATGCCGAAGGCGCCGTCGGCCAGCGTGGCGAGCATGCCGCCGTGCGTCATGCCCGCGAGGTTGGTGTGCTTGTATTCCACGCGCAGCGCGATCACCGCGCCCCCTTCGGGGGTGGGCTTCATGTACAGCGGGCCCAGCGCGGCGAAATAGGGGCCGCCGCGCGAGCAGGGCACGAAGCCTTCGGGGATGGGCAGTTCGGCAGGGGTGGACATCGTGTTCGGCCCGGCGGGCGGTCTGGCGGCACTGAGGTGCGCCGGATTGTCGGCCATCCCGCGCCGCCAGCCGGTTGCGCAGGCGACAGCGCCGCCTTGGTGTCAACCCTGTTGAAACGTTTCATCACTGACCCTAAGCTGCCGCACAACGTCGAAAGAGGCCGGCCATCGTGGTTCTGTCCAGCGCAATGAAGGTTCCAGTTCTGGCCCGATGGCCGCGGACCGCGGCCCTGCTGCGCCGCGGTGGCCACCTGCTGGCCGTGCTGCTGCTGCTGAGCGCGGCCACCTTCTTCATGCTGGAGCTGCTGCCCGGCAAGGTGATCGACTCGCTGCTGTCCGACAACGCCAGCGCCCAGGACATCGCCCGGCTCGAAGCCCAGCTCGGCCTGGACAAGCCCCTGCACCAGCGTTTCGGCCAGTGGCTGGGCCGTGCGGTGCAGGGCGACCTGGGGCACTCGCCGCTCAGCGGTGAATCGGTGGCTGAGGCCATCGCCCAGCGGCTGCCGGTGTCGATCGAGCTGATGCTGCTGGCGCAGGTGCTGGCCCTGGCGCTTGCGGTGCCGTTGGGCCTGTGGGCCGGCTATCGGGAAGGCAGCCGCGCCGACCGCCTGATCTCCAGCGCCGCGTTCGGCGTGCTGGCGGTGCCGCATTTCGTGCTGGGGCTGGTGCTGATCCTGGTGTTCGCGATCGGGCTGCGCTGGTTCCCGGCCACCGGCTTCGTGCCGCTGGGCCAGGATGCCGTGGCCAACCTGCGCTCGATGACGCTGCCCGCGCTCACACTGGCGCTGGTGGAGGCGCCGGTGTACCTGCGCCTGCTGCGCAGCGACATCGCCAGCACGCTGCGCGAGGAGTTCATCACCGTGGCCCGTGCCAAGGGCCTGTCGGACCGCCAGATCCTGCTGCGGCATGCACTGCGGCCCTCGTCCTTCAGCCTGATCACGGTGATGGGCATCAACATCGGCCACCTGATCGGTGGCGCGGTGATCATCGAAACGCTGTTCGCGCTGCCGGGCGTGGGCCGGCTGCTGATCGAGGCGATCACCAAGCGCGACTACATCGTGCTGCAGGGCGTGGTGCTGTTCGTCGGCGTGGCCTTCGTCGTGGTGAACCGGCTGGTCGACGCGCTCTACGCGTGGCTCGATCCCCGCGTGCGGAGCGCCCATGGCCGCTGAGGCCACGCTGGCCCCCGCGCCCGTACCGGCCGCGCGCCGCACGCGCCGCCTGCTGCGCGAGGGGCTGCCACTGGCCTGGCTGGTGCTGGTGCTCTTCATCGCGCTGGCGGCCGACCGGCTGCCGCTGCCCGCCCCGAACCACATGGACTTTGCCGCCGCCGAGCAGGGCCCCAGCCGCGCGCACTGGCTGGGCGCCGATCTCGACGGGCGCGACATGCTCTCGCGCCTGGCCCATGGCGCACGCGCCTCGCTGCAGGTGAGCCTGGCCGGGCCGGCCATCGGGCTGGTGATCGGCACACTGCTGGGCCTGTTGTCGGCCTGCTTCGGCGGGCCATTGCGGCTGGCCATCCTGGTGCTGCTGGATGCGATGCTGGCCTTCCCGACGCTGGTGTTCGCGCTGGGCCTCACGGTGGTGCTGGGGCCCTCTATCGTGAATGTCACGCTGGCGTTGGGGGTGATGTCGGTGCCGGCCTTCGCCCGCATCGCGCGGGCCAATGCGCTGCCGCTGCTGGCACGCGAGTTCGTGCTGGCGGCGCGCAGCGCGGGCGCGAGCGAGTGGTACATCCTGGCGCGCGAGATCCTGCCCAACATGGTGTTCCCGCTGCTCACCTATGCGCTGACGATGATGTCGGTGATGGTGGTGGCCGAGGGCGCGCTCAGCTTCCTTGGCGTGGGCGTGCCGCCGCCCACGCCCAGCTGGGGCGGCATGATCGCCGAGGGCCGCGAATCGCTGGAGCGCGTGCCGCACGTGAGCCTGCTGCCAGCCCTGGTGATGTTCCTCACCGTGCTGAGCCTGAACCTGCTGGGCGACGGGCTGCGCCAGCGCCATGGCCGGCAAGGGGGTCTGGCATGACGCAGGTGCGATTCGACCGGCCTGGTTGCCGTCGGCAGGGCCGGTATCGGCCGAAGGCTGCTGGCGGCCCGTTGCGGTCTTTGGTCATCGTGCAATGCAGACCTTCGATGGCTGGCGCGACAAAGGCGCGGGCCCTCGGCCTGCGGCGCACGGCTCCGGCGGTCGGCCCGTTGGGCCGACTGCCCGGTCTTGGTCGGCTCGGGGGGCGCGCTGTCGGATTTGTCTTCGCGCGCTTCGCGCGCTGCGACCAGCGCCAGCGAGTCAGTTGGGAAAGCGGGCCCTGCGGGCCCGCCGCCCCCCGAACCGCCCAAGCCCGGCGCCTGCGGACGCGCGCAGCAGGCCGAGGGCCCACGCCTTTGCGAGACACGGTGGCCGTTCACGAGTGGCGTGCCCAGGCCTTGAGCGCAGGGCCGCACGCCACCGCTGCATCGGCAAGCGCCAAGTGCCGCGTGCGCAGCGGGCCGTGGGAGGCGGCGAAGGCTCGCAGGCTTCGGGGCGGCGCGCGCAGCGCGCTTCAACAACTGACTCGCTGGCGCTGGTCGCAGCGCGCGAAGCGCGCGGAGATAAATCCGACAGCGCGCCCCG
>JACRAZ010000001.1 GCA_016213205.1 Burkholderiales bacterium | reverse complement strand
TTCTTCGCGGCCTTCGCGGCGGCGAGCGCCTTGCCGCCCGCCTCCTTCGCCGCGGCGCGCACGGCCACGTGGCCGGACTCGGCCGGGGTGCCGATGCGCTGGGCGCCGAGGACTTGCGGGAGCTGCTGAATCGCGCCGAAAGCGATGCCGTAGCTCGCGGCGAAAATGAGCGTCGTGAGGATCGTCGTTTTGCGCAGCTCGGGCGCAAAGAGTTCGGCGAAACTCGGGCGACTCGGGTAGGAACGGGCGAATGAGAATCAGCGGGATCGCCGGAATCACGCCGGAGATGAGCGTGTAGCGCCAGGCGTCGTGTCCGCCGTGGATGGCCGGCAGGCTGGCCGCCCAGTGGGCTGCGAGATAGTTCGCGCCCGCCACCATCACCCGCACCGGCCCGCCCTCGCCGTGGTTGAGCACGCACTCGGGCCGTGGCGCGCCCTGCGCGTCGAAGCGCAGGTCGTGCAGCAGGCCCGCGGCCAGGCCCGACTTGTCCACCCCGTGCAGGAACTGCTTGGGCATGATCTGGTCGGTGTCCAGGTTCTCGATGCGCAGCGCCACCATGCGGCCGCGGATCAGGCTCGGTTCATCCATCCAGCGGCTCCAGGGTGCGCACGTCGGCGATGCAGCCGGCCACCGCCGCGGCGGCTGCCATCGGCGGGCTCATCAGGTGGGTGATGGCACCCCGCCCCTGCCGGCCCTCGAAGTTGCGGTTGGTGGTGGAGGCACAGCGCGTGCCGGCGGCGAGCAGGTCGCCGTTCATCGCCAGGCACATCGAGCAGCCGGGCTGGCGCCACTCGAAGCCCGCAGCCTGAAACACCGCCGCCAGGCCCTCGGCCTCGGCCTGCGCCTTCACCGCGCCCGAGCCGGGCACCACCATCGCGCGCACGCCCGCCGCCACGCGCCGGCCGCGCAGCACCGCAGCGGCGGCACGCAGGTCTTCGATGCGCCCGTTGGTGCACGAGCCGATGAACACCTGCTGGATCGGCGTGCCCACGATCGGCGCGCCGGCGGCCAGCCCGGTGTAGCGCAGCGCCTGCACGGCGCTGCGGCGGCCGGGCTCGTCGGGCTGCGCTTCGGGCTGCGGGATGCGGGCGTCGATGGCCATCACCTGGTCGGGGCTGGTGCCCCAGGTGACTTGCGGGGCCACCTCGCTGGCGTCGAACTGGTGCGCCACCGCGAACGGCGCCTGCGCATCGCTGGCCAGCGTGGCCCAGTGGGCCAGCGCACGCTCGCGCCAGGGGCCGGTGAGGTCGGGCGCGCGCTGCAGCACGTAGTCGATCGCCAGGGCATCCGGTGCGATCAGTGCGCTGCGCGCACCGGCCTCCACCGCCATGTTGCACAGCGTGAAGCGGGCCTCGACCGACAGGGCGTCGATCGCCTCGCCGCAGAACTCGACCACGTGGCCGCGTGCGCCCTGCGCACCGATGCGGCCGATGAGCGCCAGCACCAGGTCCTTCGCGGTGAGGCCGGGTGCCAGCCGGCCCGTGATGCGGATGCGCATGTCGCGCGCCACGCGGTGCACCAGCGTCTGCGTGGCCAGCACGTGCTCGACCTCCGAGGTGCCGATGCCGAAGCCCAGCGCGCCCAGCGCGCCGTAGGTGGTGGTGTGGCTGTCCCCGCACAGCACCACCATGCCGGGGCGCACCATGCCGAACTCGGGCGCCACCACGTGCTCAATGCCCTGCCAGGCATCCTGGGTGTCCAGCAGCGCGATGCCGTGGCGCTCGCAGTTGTGGCGCAAAGTGCTGGCCTGCAGCGCCGGCGCGAACGCGCGGATCACGCGCCGCGGCCCCGGGTCGGTGGGGATCACGTGGCTCACCACCGCGAGGTTGCGCCCCGGCGCGGCCACCTCGCGGCCACGCGCCTGCAGGCCGGCGAAGGCCTGCGGGCTGGTGTACTCGTTCATCAGGTGCAGGTCGCAGTACAGCAGCACGTGGTCGTCGTCGATCGCCTCCACCGTGTGGGCGTCGACCAGCTTGCGGTACAGCGTGCGCGGGTTCATCGCGGTTCCGGTTCGTCGAGGAAGGGCAGCGCCGCGTCCAGCAGCGCCTGCGGGGCTTCTTCCGGGATGTAGTGGCCGCAGGGCAGCGGCGCGCCCTGCACATCGGCGGCCACGCGCCGCCATTCGGCCAGCGGCGCGAAGCAGCGCTGCACCACGCCATCGCGGCCCCACAGCGCCAGCAGCGGCGCGGCCAGGCGGCGCCCGGCGGCCCGGTCGGCACGCTCATGGTCGAGGTCGATGCCGGCCGCGGCGCGGTAGTCCTCGCACAGTGCATGGGCCGCGCCCGGCAGCGCCAGCGCGCGCGCGTATTCGGCCAGCGCGCCAGGATGAAAGGGCGCGAGCCCCGCGCTGCGTTGGCCCATCACGTCGCGCACATAGGCCGCGGGGTCGGCCTCGATCAGGCGCTCGGGCAGCGGCGCGGGCTGGATCAGGAAGAACCAGTGCCAATAGGCGCGCGCGAAGGCTTCGCTGGTCTGCTCGTACATCGCGAGCGTGGGCACGATGTCCAGCAGCACCAAGCGCCGCACGGCCCACGGGTGATCCATCGCCAGCCGGTGCGCCACGCGGGCACCGCGGTCGTGCGCCAGCAGGTCGAAGCGCTGGTGGCCCAGCGCACGCATCACCTGCAGCATGTCCTGCGCCATCACCCGCTTGCTGTAGGCCGAGTGGTCGGCCTTGCCGCCGGGTTTGGCCGAGTCACCGTAACCGCGCAGATCGGCCAGCACCAGGCTGAAACGCCGCGCCAGCACCGGGGCCACGCGGTGCCAGATGGCATGCGTTTGCGGGTGGCCATGCAACAGCAGCAGCGGCCGGCCACGGCCGCCGGTGCGCACGCGGATCGTCACGCCCGGGGCGGTTTCGATGTCGCGGGTGTCGAAGTCGGGGAACAGAGGTGCAGCGCTCATCGTGGCGGGGGGGGCACCGTCGGCCGGCATGCCCGTGGAGTACAGGCCCGAACCGTGCACTGCCGTGCCGGCCCGGGCCTCCCTGTGCGGCGCATTCTGGTGCATGAATCAGCTTCGTGTGATGTCTAATTCGGACATTCTTTCGGTCGCCAAATTCACCAATGGACGCTGTCTCGGACCTGGCCTTCTTCGCGCTGCTGATGAAACACGGCCAACTGGCCGCCGCAGCGCAGCAGCTGGGGCTCACGCCACCGGCGGTGAGCAAGCGCCTGTCGGCGCTGGAGCGCCGGCTCGGCGTGCGGCTGCTCAACCGCACCACGCGCCGCATCAGCCTCACGCCCGAGGGCGAGCTGTACCTGGTGGAAGGCGAGCGCGTGCTGGCCGAGCTGGAGGCCCTGGAGCGCGCGGTCTCGGGCGCGCAGGCGCGGCCCAGGGGCACGCTGCGGGTGGCGGCAACGCTGGGCTTCGGGCGCCGCCACGTGGCGCCGGCGCTGTCGCGCTTCGTGCAGCGCCACCCGGGCATCGACGTGCAGCTGCAGCTCACCGACCGGCCGGTGAACCTGATCGAGCAGGGGCTCGACGTGCATGTGCGCTTCGGCGAGGTGCCCGATGCCCGGCTCACCGCGCGGCTCCTGGCGCGCAACCAGCGCGTGCTGTGCGCGGCACCCGCCTACCTGCGCGACGCCGGCGAACCCGCCACGCCGCGCGAGCTGTCGGCGCACCGCTGCATCGTGATCCGCGAGGCACAGGAGACCTTCGGCACCTGGCAGCTGCGCCAGGGCCGGCGGCTGGAAACCGTGAAGGTGCGGGGCGCGCTCACCACCAACGACGGCGAATCCGCGCTGGCCTGGGCGCTGGATGGCCAGGGCATCGTGATGCGCTCGCTCTGGGACGCCGGCGAACTGCTGCGCAGCGGCCGGCTGCAGCGCGTGCTGCCGGGCTGGGCCCTGCCGCCGGCCGACATCTACGCCCTGTTTCCGGCACGCGACCATGTCACGCCGCGGGTGCGGGTGTTCGTCGATTTCCTGCTCGACGAGTTCAGCGCGCTGCGGCCGGGCGCGGGTGGGCTCTCGGCCTGGAGCGCCGAGGCGTCCAGCACTGGCATGGCCGCGTCTTTACGACACTAGGCCACAGCCACCCGGCCGCGCAAGCCCGGCACCGCCGTCGCCGCGCGCGCAGGGCCACGCTATCCTGATGCCAGACCCGACTGCACGGCGCACCCGCGCCCCCTCCGGAACCCCACGATGACGCACCACCTCACCCGACTGGCCGCCACGCTGTTGACGGCCGCCACCTGCACCGCCAGCCTGGCGGGCAGCCTGGGATCGTCCGCCTCCAGCGCCGGCTCGGCCTCGGTGGGCAGCCTGTCCGATTCGGTCAAGGGCTCGAGCAACAGTTCCTCGGGCACCACCCGCGTGGCCGAGGGTGAGTACCGCGTGGTCGCGGTGGCCGAACTCGCGGCCCGCCCCGGCATGCTGCAGCTGCGCCTGCAGGCGCTGGCGCAGCCCGGCGAGGCCAGCGCGCTGTGGCTCACGCTGCCGCGCGCGGCCCTGGCGCAGCGCGCGCTGCACCCCGGCGACGGGGTGAGCGCCCGCCAGCGCCCCTATGGCATTGCGTTTGCGCATGCCGGCACCGGCGAGCCCTTCTTCCTGGCGCTGGCCGACGCCTGGCACCACGAACTCGACGCCCGGCCCGTGGCGCTTTGAACGCCACCCGCGCGCTGCTGCTGGCCGCCGGCCTGTGCGTTGCCGCCGGCGGCAGCCGGGCCTTGCCGGCGTCATCGTTGTACTGCGATGCCAACGCGGCCCGCACGCCCGCCCAGCAAGACCGCCTGCTGCGTTTTGCCGCCATTGCGCGGCAGGCGCTGGCGGCCGCAGGCCCCACGGTGGCGCTGGTGTCGCGCTCGGGCCTGGACCTGCAGCGCTTCGGCATCCGCTACTCGCATGCGGGCCTGGGCCTCGCGGCCAGCGAGAACGCGCCCTGGTCGGTGCGCCAGCTCTACTACGCCTGCGATGAAGGCCGGCCCCGCCTGTTCGACCAGGGCCTGGCCGGCTTCGTGATGGGCACCGACAACCCGGCGCTGGGCTACCTGTCGATCGTGCTGCTGCCACCTGCCGCGGCCGCCGAGGTGGAACGCACCGCGCTCGACAAGGCCCGTGCGCTGCGCCTTCTGGCGGCCACCTACAGCGCCAATGCACACCCGTACAGCCTGCGCTACCAGAACTGCAACCAGTGGCTGGTGGAACTGCTGGCCACCGCCTGGGGCGGGCTGCCCGATGGCGAGGACCTGCGCCCGCGCGCCCAGGCCTGGCTGGCCGCCCAGGGCTACGCACCGCCGCCGGTGGCGGTGGGGTCGCATGCGCTGATGTTCGCCGGCCAGTTCATCCCCTGGGTCCACTTCGACGACCACCCGGAAGACGATCGTTACGCGCTGCGCCTGCGCGTGAGCCTGCCCGCCGCCATCGAGGCCTTCGTGCGCCAGCGCGTGCCCGATGCGCAGCGCATGGAGTTGTGCCACGACGAACGGCAGGTGGTGGTGCGCCACGGCTGGCGGCCGCTGGGCGAGGGGTGTGTGGCCGAGCTGGGCGATCGGGTGGTGGTGCTGGACTGAACGAGGTGCTCGGCGACCTTGCTGGCTGACGGGCGAGGTCAGAAGGCGGGCTGCGAGCGGGTTGCGCGGTCAATGAAGGGCTCGACGCATTCGGACAACCCTGAATGCAGACGCAAGTGCCTGCGGTCGGGTCGAGTTGGGTCGACGATCCGCTGAACGAGCTTGAGCTGCCGGCCGCAGTTCGGCCGGGTACAGCCGCTATGCAGCGGATGCAGCAAATCGCAGGGCTCGAGCGAACTCACGCTGCGTCATACCAAGCTTCCATTGGGTTAGGCGTCAAACGCGGGTGCGAATGGCGGCTGTTAGAGGTAGCGCGGTCATACGCTTCCGGAAAACTGGGATCTTGTCGCCGGCCGGTTCCTCATTCCCCAGCCCTTCGCTGCCGGAGGAGCAGGGATGTGGTGCGAGCTGTAGGGGTCCGAGCATCGCTGTTTACGCCTCTTTCGTTCAGGGGTTTCCGATGAGCCAGGCCATGGCGCCATTTCCATATCCGGCTCATCGACTTGCATGTGCAGATTCACGCAACTGGCTGTCGGATAAGACCACACGCGTTCGCCCAGTACGCGAAGCACTCCAGCTTGGACAAGCGCACGAGGCCGCCTCCGGTTGGGAATGGGCGCCCACGACCGATCGTGAATGCGGAGTCGCCCGGCGTCGTTTTGTCGCAGTCGAGGGGGCGTGGGGTAAAGTTTGAAGCTCCGCCCTTGCGCAAGCCTTGGCGCCTCCTACCAGACCTCCACCCGCATCGCCGCCAGCGCCATGCTCCGTGTATCTCTTCAAGTTCTGCAAGGCGTAAGCGCAAAAAAAGAAGCGGCACTGTGGAACGCCGGGATTCGTTCTTGGGACGACTACGAACGCCATTTCTTTCCGCAGCGTTCGCTGATCGAGAACGACTCTGAGCAGTCGTCGAGCGCTTCGGTCGAGCTTCGCCGTTTAAGAGAGGCTCTCGTTGCAAGGGACGTAGCCTTCTTCGCGGACCGCCTGGAAAGATCGGAACATTACCGAATCGTCCTCGAATTTCCTGAAGACGCTTTGTTTCTGGATATCGAGACCACCGGACTGAGCCGATATTACGATCAGATTACGCTCATTGGTTGGTGCATTGGAAACAGGCGGGGCGTGCACGTGCAGGGACAGCCCGACTGGGCATTTCGCCAAGCCCTGCTGAGTGCTCGCAGCATTGTGACGTTTAACGGTACTCTTTTTGATTTGCCATTCATTCGCCATACGAAGGCAGATATAGAGTTTCCGGCGGTGCATGTCGATCTGCGATTCTTGGCTAGACGAGTAGGGTTGACCGGCGGGCAAAAGAGTATTGAGAAACAGATCGGCATGAACCGGGACTCGGAGGTTTCCGAAGTTTCTGGAGAATTTGCGCCAGTACTGTGGCACCGCTATGTTTCGGGTGACCTCGACGCGCTCAAAGCTTTGATCAAGTACAACATGGCCGACTTAGATGGCATGTTTTCGATCTTCAGTCACGTGTCGTTGAAACTGGCGCAAGCCCACCAGCTTCCCGAAGAGGCAACAGGCCTCTTGAAGGCACTCTCGCGCCTGAAGGCGCCGCCCAGGTTGGACGAGCAGGCGATCGCTAAGCACTTGATTCCCTATCCAGCAAACCAAGTAAGACCGATCCGGTTGGAGGACATCGTCTTTGTCGATCGCAGCCCAAGATTGAAGGTCGTCGGAATAGATTTGACGGGCTCCGAAAAACGCCCATCCGGATGGTGTCTGCTCGATGGCCGAGAAGCGAGCACTGCGCAAATAGCTACCGACGACGAATTAATCGCACTAACGCATCGCGCAAATCCTCATGTCGTGTCTATCGATTCTCCGTTGAGCCTACCGGAAGGGAGGATTTGTGTTGAAGACACCGATCCAGGCCGTCAAGAGTTTGGGATTATGCGCTACTGCGAACGCGTCCTCAAACGAAGGGGCGTGAATGTCTATCCAGCGCTCCTACCCAGCATGCAGAGGTTGACGGCGCGTGGCATTCGCCTTGCTGACCGATTCAGGAAACTCGGCATCCCGGTGATCGAGAGTTACCCAGGCGCCGCGCAAGACATCATGCGCATTCCCCGGAAACAAAACGGATTGGAGTATCTTGAGCAGGGCTTAGCTGCGTTCGGAATCAGCGGGCAGTACGTCAAGGGTGGCGTCTCTCACGACGAGCTAGACGCAATAACTTCTGCGGCAGTTGGAGTGTTTTTTTGGGCTGGCATGATGGAACGATTGGGGCCCGATCCACTCGGGGACGAGGCCTTGATCATCCCCGACCTACGTGTGGATCTGGCTGTCTCACGAAGCCGACTCGTGATTGGTCTGAGCGGCGCCCTGGGAGCCGGAAAGACGACCGCTGCCCGCTACTTGGAAAGCCTGGGCTGTCACTACTGCCGCTACAGCGAGGTCGTCGAACGCATCGTCGCAGCGAGGATGCCGACCTATTCTAGGGCCGATATTCTGGCCGAGGGCGAAGAGATTCACGCGGTAAAGGGGCAGCGCTGGCTGGGCCGACAACTGATCGAGCCTCTGCTTGGCAAGCACCTATTAGTCATCGACGGTCTTCGATTCCCGGAGGATCACGCGTTTCTGACCGAGGTCTACGGATCGCAGTTTCTGCATATCCATGTGCTGTCTTCCGAACAGCAGCGGCGAGCACGCTTCAGCGACCGGGAGGGGAGCTCAGCCGTTTTCGATGTGCAGAGCAGGCGCGATATCGAAAGTCACTTCGAAACAATGGCAACATTGGCCAGAGACATAATCGCTAACGACGGTTCGCGGGAGCATCTGCATCGCGCCGTCGATAGGATCGTTAAGCGAGACTGGAGAGGTTGAGCGTGCCGATTTCGATAGTGGTCGGAGGACAGTTCGGATCAGAGGGTAAAGGAAAGGTTGCCTGCTATTTGGCCGAGACCCAAAGGGCCTCCGTCGTTGTTCGAGTCGGCGGCCCGAATTCGGGCCACACGGTCGTTGACAGAGACGGCCGTCGTTACGTATTTCGGCAATTGCCGACGTCTGCGGTGTTGCCCGGTGTCACATGTGTAATCGCGGCCGGCTCGTACGTCGATCCCGAGGTCTTGCTCCAAGAAATCGAACTAGTACGTCTAGTCCCGGCGCGGCTTAAGATCGACCCGAAAGCTGTGTTGATTACGGAGGCTTTCAGGGCGCAAGAGGGCGCGCAAAGTCTGAGGGACCGCGTGGGTTCAACACTCACCGGTACCGGCGCAGCTGTTTCGGCGAGGATCAACCGGCTATCCGACGTTCGATTTGCTAAGGACGAACCCAGACTAAAGCGGTACATCGCCGACACCGCTGAACTTCTTCATTCTGCAGTTGGCCGAGGCGAGCGCGTAGTAGCGGAAGGCAGCCAGGGCTTCGGGCTGTCTGTCATTCATTCTCCGCACTTTCCGTTCGTGACTAGTCGCGATACCACAGCGGCCGGCGTGCTATCTGAGATCGGCTTGTCGCCCCTTCTCGTCGATGACATTGCTCTGGTCATCCGAGCATTCCCAATCCGCGTGCCTGGCAACTCGGGCCCGCTGCCTTTGGAAACTTCGTGGGATGCGATCGCAGAGCGTGGGCAGTTCGACTCTCGATTCTCGGAAATGACCTCTGTAACTCAACGCGAAAGGCGAGTTGCCGAATTCGACGCCGATATTGTGCGAGCGGCTATCCGCGCAAACGCACCTACCAAAATCTTCCTCAATCATGTTGACTACGCTGACCGGGTCGCAGCAGAGTCGTTGCGACTCACGCCTTCAGCAGTAGAACTGACCTTGCGGATCCAACAGCAATTGGGCCGCAAGGTTGACTACATCGGTCTCGGTCCGAGCGCCTGTGAGATGTTTGGGCCAATGTCGAGAAGCGAAGTGAGGGAGCTCGAATGAGCACGCCGTCGTACTCATTCGACCCTCTGCCGGAGATCCTTCCGGCGCTTCTGAATTCAGCTGACATACAAGCCTATCAAGAGGCCTGCAATATCATTCGTGGTGAGCCGCTCGAAGTCGACCGACTGAAAGCCGCCTCATACAGGATCAACTGCCACGGTACGATCTATTGGGCCGACGGTACTGGGCGCCGAGAGCACGAAATCAAGCCTGGTAGTCCCTTCACGTTGCAGCCCAATAGCATCGCCTTCATTTCTCCGCGGGTCGAATTCAATCTGCCCGACTTCTTGGCCGCTCGGTTCAACCTGTCTATCTCTCTGGTTCACAAGGGGCTATTGCTCGGCACGGGCCCGCTGATCGATCCAGGCTTCCGAGGACAGCTGCTGATCCCCCTTCACAATCTCACCACTAGCCCAGTCCAGCTAAACGCTGAGGACGGCATCATTTCGGTGGAGTTCACCAAACTGTCGCCCTTGACTGTGCGGACGTACAAGGATAGGAAATTCGATTTCATCCATTCCTTCCCTAAGGGCCCGATGACAGGACCCGTCGTTCGGTATTTTGACAAGACACAAGGGATTCCCGTCCAGTCCACGCTGAATGACAACGCAAAGATCTGGAACGAGGAAGTCGTCAAGGTGAGAACTCTGCAGGCGATGGCCACGCGGCAAGAGAAATCGCTTAAGCGCTGGACCATTGTGGGTGCCACTGCAGGCGCGGTCGGGCTGGTCGCACTAATCGTGAGCGTCTATCAAAGCTACCAGTCGTCGGTGCAAGTCGCGCAGAATGCGCAGAACGTTGCTGACGCCGCCCGTCAATCTTTGGGTGATGCGGAGAAGTCGTTAGCCGCGGCCAAAGCGGCAATCGGTGAACTCTCTGCACGAATCGCAAGGCTCGAAAAGGACAGGGGTGCCTTGCCGCCCCCCCGTGCCGCTTCAGGTGCGACTAAGACCCAGAGGTAATCGGCGCAGGTGCATTCGTCAGCGAAATGGCCGGCCGAGTTTTGTCACGCCGGCACGAGCTACACGGAAATTTTCTGTCTAGGCGTCACCTTCGCTCGGCGCCGCCCAAATAGCGCCAATTGTGTAAACGCGGAAAACCGCAATGCGGCGCCCGCAACTGTTCTAGGCTTCTAGAAGCTATCGCCGGCGGCCGCAACGCGAACGACATCGACGTTAGTCGGCAAGACCATGGGCGGAGGGCCGGTCTCTGGCCGAAACAGTCGTACAGACTCACGCGCACCGATGATCGGCGGGTTTCGGTGCGTGTAGACCTTCAATTCAGGAATCTGGACGACCACAGAAAGTCTCGACCAGATGCTGGCCCGGCGGGCTCGATTGACGGCTCCTAGCCGGGCATTGCCTGTTGGGAGCGACGGGTAGCTGGCCCCGCGCTTTGTCAGACAGTCTGGCGCTGCAATGGACGGCGCGTCGGTCGCAGGCCGCCCCACCCGTGAAGGTGGCCCGCGACAGGTTGACCTGCAGGCGGCAGTGCACCACAGGTGGCAGGCGCTGGGCGAAGCTGGCTTGCCAGAGGCGGGGAGCCTGGTCGCGCGGCGGACGTGCAGGCCGCACCGCCCGGCGAGCCGCCGCCGCGTGGGTCGATCTCGACATTGGTAGCGCTGCCATCCCCCTAGAATGCCGCATGGCCGACCCCGACACCCCCGCTCGACGACCCCGCCGCGGCAGCGGCGCGGTCACGCTGCACGACGTGGCCAAGCTCGCCGGCGTGGCGCCGATCACCGCGTCGCGGGCGCTGAACTCGCCCGAGCAGGTGTCGGCCGAGGTGCGGCAGAAGGTGGCCGACGCGGTGGCCCGCACCGGCTACGTGCCCAACCTGCTGGCCGGCGGGCTGGCCTCGCGGCGCAGCCGGCTGGTGGCCGCGGTGGTGCCGGCGATCTCGGGTCTGGTGTTCCTGGAAACCGTGCAGTCGCTCACCCAGGCGCTGGCCGAACGCGGCTACCAGCTGATGCTGGGCCAGTCCGGCTACAGCGGCTCGCGCGAGGACGCGCTGCTCGAAGCCATCATCGGCCGCCGGCCCGACGGCATCGTGCTCACCGGCATCCTGCACTCGGCCGAGGGCCGCCGCCGCCTGATGGCCTCGGGCATCCCGCTGGTCGAGACCTGGGACCTGACACCCACGCCGATCGACATGCTGGTGGGTTTCTCCCACGAGGCCGTGGGCAAAGCGGTGGCTCACTTCCTGCACGGCAAGGGCCGGCAGCGGCTGACCGTGGTGAGCGGCGACGATGAACGCGCGCGCCGCCGCAGCCAGGCATTCCAGGCCGCCGCCGTGGCGCTGGGCCTGCCCGAACCGCGGGCGGTGTTCGTGCCCGCGCCCACCACGCTGCAGCGCGGCCGCGACGGCCTGGCCGAGCTGCTGCAGGCCGACGAGGCGCCCGACGCGGTGTTCTGCAGTTCCGACCTGCTGGCGCTGGGCGTGCTGACCGAGGCCCGCGTGCGCGGCCTGGCGGTACCCGAACAGCTGGCCGTGGTGGGCTTCGGCGACCTGGAGTTCGCCGCCGCGCTGGCCCCCGCGCTCACCACCGTGCACATCAAGGGCGCCGCCATCGGCCAGCAGGCCGCACAGTTCATCGTCGACCGGGCCGAGGGCCGCGCGGTGCCGCAACGGGTGATCGACATCGGCTTCCACATCGTCGAGCGCGCCAGCACCTGATCAGGGTAAACCCCCAGTTCGCGCCGATTGCGACGCGAAGACGGTAGCGCTACCATGATCGGACCGATTTGGTAGCGCTACCGTCTGTCTGCAGTGCGCGATCCCTGCGCCAAGGAGATGCCTCATGAAGAAGCTGTTGACCGCCCTGGTCCTGGGCCTGGCCACCGTGTCCGGCGCACTGGCGCAGGCCTGGCCCGCCAAGCCGGTGACGCTGCTGGTGCCCTTCCCGCCCGGCGGCTCGACCGACCTGATCGCCCGCACGCTGGGCCCGAAGCTGCAGGAAAAGCTCGGCGGCACCTTCATCGTCGAGAACAAGGCCGGCGCCACCGGCACGGTGGGCGCGGGCCTGGTCAAGCGCGCGGCACCGGATGGCTACACGATCCTGGTGTCCTCGCTCGGGCCCTACGTGATCGCGCCGCACCTGATCAAGGGAGTGCCGTACGACGCGCTGAAGGACTTCGACTACATCTGCGTCGCCGTGCAGGCGCCCAACGTGCTGGCGGTGCCCGCCAACTCGCCGCACAAGACGCTGGCCGACGTGATCGCGTACCACAAGGCCAACCCGGGCAAGATGAGCTTCGCCTCCTCGGGCAATGGCTCGAGCGACCACCTCACGGCCGAGCTGTTCTGGCAGCAGACCGGCACCAGCGGCCTGCACGTGCCCTACAAGGGCGGCGCCCCGGCGATGGCCGATCTGCTGGGCGGCCAGGTGGAGGCCACCTTCATGAACATCAACACCGGGCTGCCCAACATCAAGGCCGGCAAGCTGCGCGCCATCGCGATCACCAGCGCCAAGCGCTCGCCGCTGCTACCGGATGTGCCGACGATGGACGAGGCCGGCGTCAAGGGCGTGATCGTCACCTCCTGGCAGGCGCTGGCCGCGCCCAAGGGCTTGCCGGCCGACATCAAGGCCAGGCTGTACGACGCCATCGTCGCCGGCCTGAACGACCCCGCCGTGAAGGCCAAGCTGCTGGACCTGGGCTTCGACATCGTGGCCAGCACGCCCGAGCAGTTCACCGCCTTCCAGGCCGCGGAGTTTGCGCGTTGGAAGAAGGTGATCGAGGTCGGCAAGATCACGGCGGATTGATTGGGCCCACCCCCGAGGCGCCGCAGGTGCCTCCCCCTCAAGGGGGCTGAGCCCGGACACGAAAGGTCCAGTGGACCTTTCGTGCCTGGCGAAGGGCCGGGCCACATGGCCCGGCGCGGCCTGCAAGGCACCGCCAGCGGCCCGGCGGAGCCGGTTCCGCGGCGTCCCCTGGATTGCACGACCCCGCGATTGCCGGTCTTCAGCACCTGACCAGGCCTCCAACCGACCCATGCCATGAGCACTTCCTCGACCCCCGTGATCACCGCGCTGCAGGCGATTCCCGTCGCCGGCCGCGACGGCATGCTGCTGAACCTGAGCGGCGCGCACGCGCCGTTCTTCACCCGCAACCTGCTGATCCTGACCGACAGCGCCGGCCGCACCGGCGTGGGCGAGGTGCCCGGGGGCGAGAAGATCCGCCAGACGCTGGAAGACGCCGCCGCGCTGGTGGTGGGCCAGCCGCTGGGCGCGCACCAGCGTGTGCTGCAGCAGGTGAGCCAGGCCTTTGCCGGGCGCGACAGCGGCGGCCGCGGCCTGCAGACCTTCGACCTGCGCACCACCATCCACGCCGTCACGGCCATCGAATCGGCGCTGCTCGACCTGCTGGGCCAGCACCTGGGCGTGCCGGTGGCCGCGCTGCTGGGCGAAGGCCAGCAGCGTGATGCGGTGCAGATGCTGGGCTACCTGTTCTTCGTGGGCGACCGCCGCCGCACTGATTTGCCCTACGCCAGCGAGCCCGAGGCCCAAGACGCCTGGTGCCGCCTGCGCCACGAAAGTGCGATGACGCCCGAGGCCGTGGTGCGCCTGGCCGAGGCCGCGCAGGCCCGCTACGGCTTCAGCGATTTCAAGCTCAAGGGCGGTGTGCTGCGCGGCGAGGCCGAGGTCGAGGCCGTCACCGCGCTGCACGAGCGCTTCCCCGAGGCCCGCATCACGCTGGACCCCAACGGCGGCTGGCGCCTGAAGGACGCGGTGCGCCTGATGCGCGACATGCGGGGCGTGCTCGCCTATGCCGAAGACCCCTGCGGCGCCGAAGACGGCTTCTCCGGCCGCGAGGTGATGGCCGAGTTCCGCCGCGCCACCGGCCTGCCCACGGCCACCAACATGGTGGCCACCGACTGGCGCCAGCTCAGCCACGCGCTCGCGCTGCAGAGCGTGGACATCCCGCTGGCCGACCCGCATTTCTGGACCATGGCCGGCTCGGTGCGCGTGGCCCAGACCTGCCGCGACTGGGGCCTGACCTGGGGCTCGCACTCGAACAACCATTTCGACGTGTCGCTCGCGATGTTCACCCACGTGGGCGCTGCGGCGCCCGGGAAAGTGACGGCCATCGACACCCACTGGATCTGGCAGGATGGGCAACGCCTGACAAAGGCGCCGCTGCAGATCGTGAACGGCCAGGTGCAGGTGCCCGTGACGCCGGGCCTGGGCGTCGAGCTGGACATGGCCGAGGTGGAGAAGGCCCACCAGCTCTACCGGCAGCACGGCCTGGGCGCGCGCGACGACGCCATGGCCATGCAGTACCTGATCCCGGGCTGGACCTTCGACCCCAAGCGCCCGGCCCTCGATCGCTGATCACTCCAAACCTCCCCCGCCGAAGAAAGCCCCCGCATGAGACCGAACCGACTGCGCGAGATCTGGAAGAGCGGCGGCGCCGCCGTCAACGGCTGGCTCGCGATCCCGAACAGCTTCTCGGCCGAGACCATGGCCCACCAGGGCTGGGACACGCTCACGATCGACCTGCAGCACGGCGTGGTGGACTACCCCGCCATGGTCACGATGCTGCAGGCCATCAGCACCACGCCCACGGTGCCGGTGGTGCGGGTGCCCTGGCTGGAGCCCGGCATCCTGATGAAGACGCTGGACGCCGGCGCCTACGGCGTGATCTGCCCGATGGTGAACACGCGCGAAGAAGCGCAGAAGCTGGTCGCCTACACCCACTACGCGCCGCGCGGCACGCGCAGCTTCGGCCCGGTGCGCGCGCTGCTGTACGGCGGGGCCGACTACCCGCAGCATGCCAACGACACGATCGTCACCTTCGCGATGATCGAAACCGCGCAGGCGCTGGACAACCTGGACCAGATCCTCTCGGTGGAAGGGCTGGATGCGGTGTACATCGGCCCCTCCGACCTCTCGCTCGCGCTCGGCTGCACGCCCACCTTCGACGCGCTGGACCCCAAGGCCGCCGAGGCGGTGGACCACATCCTCGCCCGCGCCCAGGCGCATGGCGTCGTGGCCGGCATCCACAACGGCAGCCCCGAGGCGGCGCTCCAGCGCATCGCCAAGGGCTTCCAGTTCGTCACCGTGAGCTCCGACGCGCGGCTCATCGCCGCTGGCGCCCAGCAGGTGATGGCAACCATGCGCGCCGGCCTGCCGAAGCCGCCGGCCGCCGGCACCGGCTACTGATTCATCGCCGCTGAAAGCACCACCATGAAGATCGGATTCATCGGCCTGGGCATCATGGGCACGCCGATGGCGCTGCACCTGGCCGGGGCCGGCCACACGCTGTTCGTGCACACCCGCAGCCGGGTGCCCGAGGCGGTCACCGCCGCGGGCGCCACCGCCTGCGCCAGCGCGGCCGAGGTGGCACGCCAGGCCGACATCACCTTCACGATGCTGCCGGACACGCCGGACGTCGAGGCGGTGCTGTTCGGTCCGCACGGCGTGGCCGAAGGGCTGCCCGGCGCCGCTGCCCCACGCAGGATCGTCGTCGACATGAGCTCGATCTCGCCCACGGCCACCAAGGCCTTCGCGGCGCGCATCAACGCGCTCGGCGCCGACTACCTGGACGCCCCGGTCTCCGGCGGCGAGGTAGGCGCCAAGGCCGGCACGCTCACCATCATGTGCGGCGGCGACGAGGCGGTGTTCAACACCGTGCGCCCGCTGTTCGAGCTGATGGGCAAGAACATCACGCTGGTGGGCGGCAACGGCGACGGCCAGACCACCAAGGTGGCCAACCAGATCATCGTGGCGCTGAACATCGCGGCCGTCAGCGAGGCGCTGGTGTTCGCCGCCAAGGCCGGTGCCGACCCGGCCAAGGTGCGCCAGGCCCTGATGGGCGGCTTCGCGGCCAGCCGCATCCTCGAGGTGCACGGCGAGCGCATGATCAAGCGCACGTTCGCACCGGGCTTTCGCATCCGCCTGCACCAGAAGGACCTGGCGCTGGCGCTGCAAGGCGCGCGTGAGCTCGGCGTGGCGCTGCCGCAGACGGCCGGCGCGGCGCAGCTGATGCAGGCCTGCGCGGCCCACGGCGACGCCGACCTGGACCACTCGGCGCTGGTGCAGGCGCTGGAACGGATGGCCGGCCACGCGGTGGCCGAGGCCTGATCGCCCGCCCAGGACAGACCCCGCCATGCCCTTCTCCGCCCCCGACCGCAGCGCGCTGCTGCGCGCGATGTTCGATGCGGCGATCGCCGCCGCCCAGCCCGCGCGTTGCCTGCCGCCCCACCTGCCACCGCCGCCGAAGGGCCGCACCGTGGTCATCGGCGCGGGCAAGGCCTCGGCGGCGATGGCCCGCGCGCTGGAAGACCACTGGCCCGGCCCGCTCGAAGGCCTGGTGGTCACCCGCTACGGCTACCGCGTGCCCTGCCAGCGCATCGAGATCGTCGAGGCCGCGCACCCGGTGCCCGATGCAGCGGGTGAACTCGCGGCGCAGCGCATCCAGGCGCTGGTGCGCGGGCTGGGCGAGGACGACCTGGTGATCGCGCTGATCTCCGGCGGCGGCTCGGCACTGCTGGTGGCGCCGGGCCCGGGCCTCACGCTGGCCGACAAGCAGGCGGTGAACACCGCGCTGCTGCGCAGCGGCGCCACGATCTCCGAGATGAACTGCGTGCGCCGGCACCTCTCCGCGCTGAAGGGCGGCCGGCTCGGTGCGCTGTGCCACCCGGCGCGGCTGGTCACGCTGCTGATGTCCGACGTGCCGGGCGACCACCCGGCCGACATCGCCTCCGGCCCCACGGTGGCCGATGCCAGCACCTGCGCCCAGGCGCTGGCCATCATCGAGCGCTACCGCATCGCGGTGCCGCCGGCCGTGCGCACGCTGCTGACCAGCGACCGCGGCGAAACCCTCAAACCCGGCGATCCGCGCCTGGCCGGCAGCGACACCCGCATGATCGCCACGCCGCAGATGGCCCTGGAAGCCGCCGCCGAGGTGGCCCGCGCCGCGGGCTGGCGGCCGCACATCCTGGGCGATAGCCTCGAAGGCGAGGCGCGCGACGTGGGCAAGGTGCTGGCCGGCCTCACGCGGCAGGTGCTGCTGCGCGGCCAGCCCTTCACGCCGCCCTGCGTGCTGCTGTCCGGCGGTGAGACCACGGTCACGCTGCGTGGCCAGGGCCGCGGAGGCCGCAATGTCGAATGCCTGCTCGCGCTGGGCCTGGCGCTGGACGGCCTGCCCGGCGTGCATGCCATCGCCGGCGACACCGATGGCGTGGACGGCGCCGAGGAGATCGCCGGCGCCGTGCTGCGCCCGGACACGCTGACCCGCGCCTGGGCGCTGGGCATCTCGCCACGCGCCAGCCTGGACAACAACGACGGCCACGGCTTCTTCCAGGCCCTGGGCGATGCGGTGATCACCGGCCCCACGCTCACCAACGTGAACGACTTCCGCGCCATCCTGATCGAGGCACCGCTGCCCTGACGCCCGTTCCCGGGGGGAACAGCCCGCAGGGCAGCAGGGGGCCCACTCAGGCCGCGGGCGCCAGCACCAGCGACAGCAGGTAGCGCCGCGGGCCCGGCGGCGAGTCCTTGTAGCGCTGCAGCAGCGCCACCAGCTCGCGCTGCAGGCGCTTGGCCTGCGTGGCGCCGAGGCGCAGGCCGTCGGTGTAGACGTTCAGGTAGGCCGGCTCACCCTCGCGCAGCAACTGCGGCGTGCGGCCGCCTTCGAAATCCGGCCGCACCACCAGCTCACCGTGCCGGTCGGCATAGATCAGCGTGCCCCAGGCGGCACCACTGCGCGCCAGCGTGCGGCCCGCGGCCGCCACGAGGCCGCGGGCCTGCGGTTCCACGCGCAGCTGCAGCAGCCGGCGCACCACCTCCTCCGGCAGCGCGCTGCCTTCGGCCTCGTAGGGGATGAACAGGCGCGGCGCGGTGGCGCGGTACCACTTCACCGGCCGGCCGGCGCGGGCGCGCTCATCCACCACCGCCAGCGCGCCCGCGTCCACCCAGCGGCGCACCCAGCGCAAGGCGGTGGAAGGCGCCAGGCCCAGGCGCTGCGCCACCGGCGCCAGCGGCGAGGCCCGGCCGATGAAGGCGCCCAGCACACGCAGGCCCACCGGCTGGCGCGCCCAGCGCACGGCGCGTGCATCGTCGAGCGCCAGCGTTCTACTTGCACTTGTGGCTTGCATGGCAAGTAGCTTAGCCGCAGGCTGGCGGCTGTGCGAAGCCCCGGAGCACCTGCCATGCCTGCCCTGCCTACGCTGCTGAAGTGCCTGGCCCCCCTGTGCCTGGCCGCCGGGGCCTCGCACGGGCTGCTGGGCCTGGGGGCCGATGCACTGCTCGGCGCCCGCGTGCCGGCCGAAGTGATGGCCGATCCGGTGCTGGACAGCCAGAACCGCTTCTACGGCGTGAGCTTCATGCTCAACGGTGTGCTGCTGTGGCTGGTGGCCACGGATGTCGGGCGTTATCGTCCGGTGCTGTACTGCCTGCTGGCGGTGATGTTCGCGGGTGGCCTGGCGCGCTGCCTGTCCATCGCGCTGCAGGGCCTGCCAGCGGCGCCGGTGCTGGCGCTGCTGGTGGTCGAGCTGGTGGCGCCATGGCTGCTGGCGCGCTGGGCCACCCGCGTGCCCGGCGGCTGAGCGCGCGGCACCGGCCACGCGGCCGGGCCTGCGGCCACAATCGGCGCCACCCACCCCTGGAGTGCCCGATGCCCGTTTCCCCCCTGTCGGACGACGAAGGCGTGCTGAGCGTCACGGTCACCTGCAACGACGAGCCGCTGGACGCGGCGGTCGCGCTGGTCTCGGTGGCGGTGCGGCAGGTGGCGAACCAGCTGCCCACGGCCCGGCTGGTGGTGGCCGACGGCAACATGCCCGAGGGCACCTGGCCGCTGGCAGACGGCAAGGCCTTCGAGCCCGGCGCACGCCTGCGGATCTCGGCCGGTCATGGCGGGCAGGCGCAGCCGCTGTTCGACGGCGTCGTGGCCCGGCTGGGCCTGCAGTTGCTGGGCGACAACACGCGCCAGCTGCAGGTGGACTGCGTGCACGCCGCGGTGGTGATGTGCAGCGAGCGCCGCAGCCGCGTGCACGCGAACCAGACCGACGGCGAGCTGATGCGCGGCCTGATCCGCGCGCACGGCCTGCAGGCCGAGGTCGACACCACCGCCCCCCGGCACGCCGCGCTGGCGCAGCACGGCTGCAGCGACTGGGACTTCCTGGTCGCCCGTGCCGCCGCCAATGGCCTGCAGGTGCTGGCCGAAGACGGCCGGGTGCGGGTGCAGGCCCCGGACCCGCAAGCCCAGGCCGCGCTGATCGTCACCTGGGGCACCGACCTGATGGACTTCCAGGCCGAGGCCGCACCGGTGCCGCGGGGCCGCCTGCGCTTCCCGGGCCATGCCGCCGCCCGGGTGGGCGCAACGATCGCGCTGGCCGGCCTGGGCCGGCACTTCAAGCAGCAGCAGCTGATCCAGGCCGTCAGCCACACGCTGGCCGATGGCGTGTGGGAGACCGAGGTCGAATTCGGCCCGGCGCCCCTGGCCGCGGCCGACACCGCTGCCGCGGCGGCACCAGCCGGTGCCCTGCCGGCACCCACGGGCCTGCAGCTGGGCCATGTCACGCAGGTCGGGCCCGACCCGGCCGGCGAGCTGGGCCTGCAGGTGCGGCTGCCGCAGTGGCAGGCACCGCAGGACACGCTCTGGGCCCGGCTGGCCCAGCCGCAGGCGTCGGCGGGCTTCGGCACCGTGTTCGTGCCGCAGGTGGGCGACGAGGTGGTGATCGGCTTCGTCGCGGGCGACGCCGCGCGGCCCGTGGTGCTGGGCAGCCTGTACGGCAGCACGCGCCAGGCGCCCGAGGCCGCCTCGCCGGCCCACGGCGCCGTCGCCCTGACCACCCGCAACGGCCTGCGCCTGGTGCTCGACGACCCGCAGCGGCGCATCAGCCTCAGCACGCCGGCAGGCCGGCAGGTGCTGCTGGACGACGGCGCGGACGCGCTGCAGCTGAAGGACCGGCACGACAACGCGGTCACGCTCGACAGCCACGGCATCACGCTCGAGACGCCGAAGAACCTGGCGCTGAAGGCCGGTGGCACGCTCACGCTCGAGGCCACCGGCGCGCTGACCCTGCGCAGCCAGGCCGATGTGCAGTGCAGCGGGCTGAACCTGTGCTGCGAGGCGCAAGTGGCCTTCCGGGGCACCGGCGGCGCCATGGCCGAGTTGTCGGCCGCCGGGGAGACGGTGGTCAAAGGCGCGATGGTCCTGATCAACTGAACCGAACGGACCCACCCGATGCCTGCTGCCGCCCGCTTGAGCGATCCGCACACCTGCCCGGCCACCACGCCTGGCACGCCCGGGGTGCCCCATGTGGGCGGCCCGTTGCTCGGGCCCGGCGTGGGCACGGTGATGATCGGCGGCCTGCCGGCGGCGGTGCAGGGCGACCAGGCGGTGTGCGCCGGGCCACCGGATGCGGTGGTGCAGGGCTCGCGGACCGTGCGCATCGCCGGCCGGCCCGCGGCACGGGTGGGCGACGCCACCGCGCATGGCGGCGTCATCACGGGCGGCTGCAACACGGTGATGATCGGCAGTTGACGCGCCCGCGGCCGGGCGGCGCTTGACTTCAAGTGCACTTGAACTTGCATGATCGCCGCCGGACCCACCCGAGGAACCGCATGAACCGATCACCCGTCCCGCCACCGGACGCGGCCGCCACCCGCCCGGCCTGGCCGGGCACCGCCCGCGGGGGCCCGCGATGAGCGGCCGCATCGAAGCCACGCTGCCGCCGCTCGAACCCGGCATCCTCAACCCGCCCTTCCAGGCCACCAGCCTGGGGATGCTGGCGCTGGTGTCCATCCTCGCGTTCGAGCAGCTGGCGGTGGCCACCGTGATGCCGGTGGTGGCGCAGGCGCTGGGCGATGCCTCGCTGTACGCCGCGGCCTTTGGCGTGGCCATGGCCGCGGGCATCCTGGGCATGGTGCTGGCCGGGCGCTGGAGCGACCGTGCCGGCCCCGCGCCCGCGCTGTGGGCCGGCATCGGCGCCTTCGTGCTGGGGGTGGCGGTGGCGGGCCTGGCGCCGAACATGGCGTTGCTGGTGGCGGGCCGCGCGGTGCAGGGCCTGGGCGGCGGGCTGATGTCGGTGGCGCTGTACGTGGTGGTGGGCCAGCACTACCCGGCGCGGCTGCACCCACGCATCTTCGCGGCCTTTGCCGCGGCCTGGGTGCTGCCGGCCGTGGTGGGCCCGGCGCTGGCGGGGCTGATCGCGCGCGAACTCGGCTGGCGCTGGGTGTTCCTGTCGGCCGCCGTGCTGGCCGTGCCGGCGGCCCTGCTGGTGTGGCGCGGCCTGGGCCACGGCCCGGCGCGCGCCGCCCGCCCGCTGGCGGCCGCGGCGCCAGGCGCGGCGCCGG
>JACRAZ010000011.1 GCA_016213205.1 Burkholderiales bacterium | reverse complement strand
TGCGGCAGGGCCCGGGGGGCCATCGGGGGGCGGGCCCACCGATCAGGACAAAGTGGATGTCCGTGATCCGTGCACGAAAGGTGGCACACAAAGGACCAGCGGTCGTGCCAACTCTGCAGCGATAGCTGCGCGGTTCAACGTGATATGAGCGTCAACGGGACGTTGGCGCTAATGGCAATATGTGGGTGCATACCGCAAGATATTGCCATAGGCGCCATCCCGGGTTTACCCGGGAAGAACTGCACGATACTTCAGGAGACGCAGGCCTTTGGCGACCATGTGTGGGAGTAGCCAGAGCTTGTGTTTGGCATCCCACTTGGCCCCGCAGGCAAGCAGGAGTGAACGCATTGATTTTGTGCTGTCAGGGATGCGAAGGGCTATGACCGAGCGCTGGCGGGGCGCCACCGGTGTGGTTTCGGCCAGCAGCTCGACGGTCGTGAAGCGTGTGAGGCCGTCTTGTGAAAGTCGGTGGCGGACACAGACCAATGCATCGCCATGCCGCTTTGCGAAGCGCTTGGCGCCGTTCTGGTCAGGCAGGTAGGTCTTGGCAACGCGGAGCCGCTGCAACACGACGGGGTCTTTTCTGGCAGGGCGCATGTATGGGGGCCGAGAGGCCTGAAGTTCGAAAGGTCGCCAGCCCGGCCTCGCGTCCCAAGGCGCACGCCGTCGTGGATCTCCGCGGGTGCATTCGAAAGGGACTTCCCACTTTCCCGCGATGGTGTCCAGGCGCCAGGATTGGTGCTGTTCGACCTCATCCACCTGACGCGATGGAAAGGGATGGCCGAGCAGCAGATGGTTCGGGCGGCCGGTGTTGGTGGCGTCGCATGCTTCGGGTAGGTGTGGATCCGGCCCAGCGTGTGATCCAGGTTCATGTTGGGGTGCTGGGCGATGGCCGGTGCGGTGGTGGCGCTGAGCCCCGGTGCCACAAGCCTTCGCAGTGGGCACAGGCCTGCGGCGGCGGCGTTCTCGTGGCATGAGACCGTTCGTTGCTGCAAGGTGGCAGTGGCGCTCCATGTTCGTGCGTGGTGTTGGCGCTGCAGCGGCAGGTCCATGGCGATGCCATCGGCGTGACCGGGCTCGGCTGCGGCGCGTGGCGATGGACGCGGAGGGGACGGCGGGCTTGTCGATGGGTGGAAGTCCTGATACTGTATAAAGATACAGTATTCGGATTCGGGAGGCAATCAATGAACGGGTTCGACCCATCCAGCGCAGCACCACGCCCCCGCCTGCTGGACCTGCTGCGCCAGCACATCCGCTACATGCATTACAGCCTCAGCACCGAAGAGGCCTACGTGTATTGGGTGCGGGCGTTCATCCGCTTTCACGGTCTGCGCCATCCGGCGGAGCTCTCGCATGGTGAGGTGGAGGCCTTCCTGAGCTGGCTCGCCGCCGAGCGCAACGTTGCGCCGTCCACCCACAAGCAGGCCTTGTCGGCGCTGCTGTTCCTCTACCAGAAGGTGTTGCGGCTGGACCTGCCCTGGATGGGCGAGATCGGCCGCCCGAAGCTGCAGCGGCGCTTGCCGGTGGTGCTGTCGCAGGCCGAGGTCGCGCAACTGCTGTCGGTGCTGGACACCCCGCCGCCCTCACCGCGCCCGCAGGGGCCCCTCGGCGCCGCAGCGGCGCCGTACGGCCTGCTGGCGCGCCTGCTCTACGGCACCGGCATGCGCCTGATGGAGGGCCTGCGGCTGCGGGTCAAGGACATCGATTTCGACCGCCGTGCCGTCGTCGTGCGCGAAGGCAAGGGGGCGAAGGACCGGGTCGTGATGCTGCCCGCCGCGCTGGAAGCCCCCTTGCGCGAGCAACTGGCGCATGCCCATGCCGTGTGGGCCGCCGACCGCGCCCAGGGCCTGGCGGGCGTGCAGGTGCCGTATGCGCTGGAGCGCAAGTACGGCCGCGTTGCGCAGTCCTGGGCCTGGTTCTGGGTGTTCCCGCAGGCCGAGCCGTCGGTGGATCCGCGGGGCGCCGGGCTGCGGCGACACCACCTGCCGGACCAGGGCTTCCAGCGCGTGTTCCGGCGTGCGGTGCAGGCCGCGGGCATTGCAAAGCCGGCCTCGCCGCACACCTTGCGGCACTCGTTTGCCACGCACCTGCTGCAGTCGGGCTACGACATCCGCACCATCCAGGAACTGCTCGGCCATGCCGATGTGAGCACCACCATGATCTACACCCATGTGCTGAAGCTGGGCGGTGGCGCGGTGCGCAGCCCGTTGGACAACCTGGGCGGCTGGGGAGCACCGCTCGCCCCCTCCGGCGCCCCTGCCGGTGCGGCACCGGGCGTGCCACCTGTCGCGGCGCCCGGCGGCCCGCGGCACGCCACCATGCCCACGCTGCGCCCCGGCACCACCCGTTTCGCCCGCGAGCCTGAGCCGTGCTACGCCGCCTGCCCGCCTACGCCGAACTGCATTGCCGAAGCAACTTCAGTTTCCTGACCGGTGCTTCGCACCCGGAGGAACTGGTGGCGCGGGCGCATGCGCGCGGCTACAGCGCGCTCGCGCTGACCGACGAATGCTCGCTGGCCGGCGTTGTGCGCGGCCATGGCGAGGCACGCCGGCTCGGGCTGCACCTGATCGTTGGTGCCGAGATGCGCCTGGACTTGCCCACGACATCGGGCGCCACGGCGGCGGCGCCGCGTCATGCGCCGCCCAGCGGTGCTGGCGCACGCCTGGTGCTGCTGGCCCAGTCACGTCGGGGTTATGGCAACCTGGCGCAGTGGATCACGGTGGCGCGGCGGCGCAGCACCAAGGGCCGCTACCTCGCACAAGCCGGTGATCTCGAAGGCCGCGTGCCGCATGCGCCCTACCTGGCGGGCCTGCCGGGCTGTTTCGCGCTGCTGGTGCCGCAGGCCGGCCAGCGGTTCGAGACGCTGTTTGCCCAGGCGATGTGGCTGAAGACCTGGTTCGGTGCTGATCGCTGCGCGATCGCCGTGGCGTTGCTGATGCGCCCGGGCGAACCCGCGCTGCTGGAGCACACGCAGCGTGTGGCTGCGCTGACCGGCCTGGACCTGGTGGCCGCCGGCGATGTGCTGATGCACTCGCGCCGGCGCAAGCCGCTGCTGGACGTGCTGGCCGCCACCCGCGTGGGCCGGCCGGTGGCCGAAGCCGGCGATGCGCTGGCGCCCAGCGCCGAGCCGCACCTGCGCTCGCGCCTGCGGCTGGCGATGCTGCATGCACCGGCCTGGCTGGAGGCCTCGGTGCGCATTGCCGCATCCTGCGCCTTTTCGCTCGACGAGCTGCGCTACGAATACCCGGAGGAAATCGTCCCGGCCGGCCACACGCCCACCAGCTGGTTGCGCGCGCTCACCGAAACCGGTGTGCGGCGCCGCTTTCCCGCCGGCGAGCCGCCCAAGGTTCGCGAGGCGATCGAGCATGAACTCGCGTTGATCGCCCGGCTGGGCTTCGAGCCCTATTTCCTCACCGTGGCCGACATCGTGCGCTGGGCCCGTGAAGAGCAGGGCATCCTGTGCCAGGGCCGCGGTAGCGCGGCCAATTCGGCGGTGTGTTATTGCCTGGGCATCACCGAGGTCGACCCGGCCCGCATGAGCCTGCTGTTCGAGCGCTTCATCAGCGCCGAGCGCAACGAGCCGCCGGACATCGATGTCGATTTCGAGCACCAGCGCCGCGAGGAAGTCATCCAGTACATCTACCGCAAGTACGGCCGCCACCGCGCGGCGCTGACCGGCGTGGTCATCAGCTACCGGCCGCGCTCGGCCCTGCGGGACGTGGGCCGCGCGCTGGGCATCGGCCTCGATCGCATCGCGGCCGTGGCCCACGGCCAGCACTGGTTCGACGGCCGCGAGATCGCGCCCGAGCGCCTGCGCGAGCAGGGCCTGGACCCCGATTCGCGTGTGTGCCGACAGTGGGTGGCGCTGACGCGTGAACTGATCGGCTTTCCGCGCCACCTGAGCCAGCACCCCGGCGGTTTCGTGATCGCGCGTGACGACATCTCGCGCCTGGTGCCGGTGGAAAACGCCGCGATGGACGAGCGCACCGTGATCCAGTGGGACAAGGACGATCTCGACACGCTCGGTCTGATCAAGGTCGACGTGCTCGCGCTGGGCATGCTCAGCGCCATCCGCCGCGCGCTGGACTTCATCGGCGCCAAGCGCGGCCAGCAGCGTTTCGTGATGCAGGATGTACCGGCCGAGGATCCCGCGGTCTACGAGATGCTGTGCCGCGGCGACAGCGTCGGCACCTTCCAGGTCGAGAGCCGGGCGCAGATGAGCATGCTGCCGCGCCTGCAGCCGCGCAACTTCTACGACCTGGTGATCGAGGTGGCCATCGTGCGCCCCGGCCCCATCCAGGGCGGCATGGTGCACCCCTACCTCAAGCGCCGCTCGGGCGAGGAGGCGGTCGACTATCCGCACGACGAGGTGCGCCAGGCCCTCGGCCGCACGCTGGGCGTGCCGATCTTCCAGGAACAGGTGATGCAGCTGGCCATCCTGGCCGCCGACTTCACGCCCGGCGAGGCCGACGGCCTGCGCCGCGCAATGGCGGCCTGGAAGCGCAAGGGCGGACTCGGGCCCTTCCATGAGCGGCTGGTCGGCCGCATGGTCGAGAAGGGCTATGAGCGCGACTATGCCGAGCGCATCTTCAAGCAGATCGAGGGCTTTGGCGAATACGGCTTCCCTGAAAGCCATGCAGCGAGTTTTGCGTTGCTGGTCTATGTCAGCGCCTGGATCAAGCACCACCATCCGGATGCCTTTCTCGCGGCCTTGCTGAACAGCCAGCCGATGGGCTTCTACGCGCCGGCGCAGCTGGTGCGGGATGCACGCGAACATGGTGTCATGGTGCGGCCGGTGGATGTGCTGGCCAGCCAGTGGGACACGGTGCTCGAACCGCCGGCTGCCGATGGGGTGGGGGCGGCCGGCGGCGGCTGGGCGGTGCGCCTGGGCTTCAACCGGCTGCTGGGCTTTCGCGAGGCCGATGCGCAGCGCCTGGTGGCCGCGCGCGCCGAGGCGCCGTTCGACAGCCCGGAAGACCTGGCACGCCGGGCCGGGCTGGACGCCCACGCGCTGCAACTGCTGGCGCAGGGTGATGCGCTGGCGCCGCTGGTCGGCCATCGCCACCAGGCGGCCTGGGCGGTGCGTGGCATCGACACCCGCGCCACCACGATGCTGCAGGCCACCCGCACCCACGAGGTGCAGGCCGAACTGCTGGCGCCCGCCGCGGGTGAGCAGATCGTGGCCGACTACCGGGCGGCCGGCCTGTCACTGAAGGCGCATCCACTGGCCCTGCTGCGCGACCAGCTCGCCGGCTTCAAGGTGCAGCCCGCCGCGGTGCTGGCCTTGTGCCGGCACGGCCAGCTCGCGCGTGCCTCGGGGCTGGTCACCCACCGCCAGCGGCCTGAAACGGCCAAGGGCGTGGTCTTCGTGACCCTGGAGGACGAGACCGGCGCCGTCAACGTGATCGTCTGGCCCGCAGTGGCCAGGGCCCAGCGCCAGGCCCTGCTGGGCGCCACGCTGCTCACGGTGTACGGCACCTGGCAATGCGAAGGCGAGGTGCGCCACCTGATCGCGCAGCGCCTGGTCGACCATTCGGCCCTGCTGCAGGGGCTCGTTGCGCGCAGTCGCAACTTCCATTGAGCGCGCCGTCACGAAGGCTGTCGCGGGCCCCTGGTGCCCACAAACCGCAGGCGCTGCGGGCGACGCGCACAATCCTCGCCAGCCCCCTCCACGCTGCGAGCACGCCATGCCCCACAAGCCTCCCGCCCTGCCTGCCGCGCCGGACGATGCCGATGCGGGCGCCGGTGGCCGCATCGCCGAGGCCTTGCTCGACGTGGTCGGACGCATTCCGCGCACGCAGCAGCAGCGTCAGGACGACCCGGCCACCGCTGCGCGCGACATCGCCAACAAGGCCGCCGCACGTGCCGCGCTGGCGGCCGGCTCGCTGGCGCTGCCACCGGGGCCGCTGGGCTGGCTGACGATGCTGCCCGAACTGCTCACCGTCTGGAAGGTGCAGTCGCAGATGGTGGCCGACATCGCCGCGGTGTTCGGCCGCAGTGCCGGCCTGGGCCGTGAGCAGATGCTGTACTGCCTGTTCCGCCATGCCGCCTCACAGGCGGTGCGCGACCTGGTCGTGCGCGCCGGCGAGCGCTGGCTGGTGCGCAAGGCCTCCACCGGGCTGCTGAAATCGATCGCGCGCCGCATCGGCACCCGCTGGGCCGAGCGCACCGTGGGCCGGGGCTTCACGCGCTGGATGCCGGTGATCGGTGCGGTCGGGGTGGGCGCCTATGCGTACTACGACACCGTGCAGGTCGCGATCACCGCGATCGAGCTGTTCGAGCGCGAGGTTGCCACCGACGAGCCGGACGCAGAAGACCCGACCGAGGGCCGGTCCACACCACGGAGATGACCGCGTGGCGCGGCGCCGCGCAGGCGCTGCGTACACTGCCCGCCATGTTGTTCCTGATCTCGCCGGCCAAGACGCTGGACTACGACAGCCCCGTTCCCCGCACCCTGGCCACACGGGCCACGCAGCCGCTGTACACCGAGCGCGCTGCCGGGCTGATCACGCAGCTGCGCGGCCTCACGCCGGCCGAGGTGGCGCAGCTGATGGACCTGTCGGACGACCTGGCGGCGCTGAACGTCGGCCGCTACGCGCTGTGGTCGCCCACCGCCACCGCGGCCAACAGCCGGCCGGCGGCGCTGGCCTTCGATGGCGATGTCTACGACGGCCTGGACGCGCGCAGCCTGAGCACCGCCGACTGGGCCTGGGCGCAGCGGCACCTGGTCATCCTGTCGGGCCTGTACGGCGTGCTGCGCCCGCTCGACCGGCTGCAGCCCTATCGGCTGGAAATGGGCACGCGCCTGGCCACCGAACACGGGCGTGACCTCTATGCATACTGGGGCGACACGATCGCCCAGCACCTGAACGAACGCCTGGCCGACGACAAGACGCCGGTGATCGTGAACCTCGCGTCGCAGGAATACTTCAAGGCGGCCGATCGCCCCGCGCTGCGGGCCCGTGTCGTCGAATGCGTGTTCGAGGACTTCAAGGCCGGCCAGTTCAAGATCATCAGCTTCTTCGCCAAGCGCGCGCGCGGCGCGATGGCGCGCTGGGCGATCCAGCAGCGCGTGCGCTCGGTGAAGGCGCTCGAGGGGTTCTGCGAAGACGGCTATGCCTTCGACCGCGGCGCATCGGCGCGCGACCGGCTGGTCTTCCGTCGACGGATGGGCTGAGACGCCCCGCTTCAGCAGCGGGTCTGCTGGCGCGGGCGATGCGCGCTCGGCCAGAATGTCGGCATGAAATCGCAGTTCATCACGCCGGAGTTGCGGCAATGGATTCTCGATCAGGCCAAGGCCGGCTGCCGGCCCGAAGACGTGCTGGCCTCGATGCGCGCCAGCGGCTGGGATGGTGCGGTCGCCGAGCAGGCGCTGGAGCAGACGCTGAGCCAGTTCCTGGCCGAGCGGGCCCAGCAGGCCGCATTGCCCCCGCCGGTGCAGGTGCCCGAGCCGGCGCTGGACGATTCACCCGCCGAGCTTTGGGCCGGTGACCGCTCGGTGCAGGTGCTGATGGCGATGCGCAACCCCCGGGTGGTGCTGTTCGGCGCCTTCCTGTCGGATGACGAGTGCGATGAACTGGTGGCCAGCGCCGCACCCCGCATGACACGCTCGGAAACCGTGGTCATCGCCACCGGGGGCAGCGAGGTGCATGCCTCGCGCACCAGCCGCGGCATGTTCTTCGGCCGTGGCGAGACGCCGCTGTGCGAACGCATCGAGCAGCGCATCGCCACCTTGCTGCGCTGGCCGGTCGCCCACGGCGAGGGCCTGCAGGTGCTGCACTATGAACCCGGGGCCGAGTACAAACCGCACTATGACTACTTCGACCCGACCCAGCCCGGCATGGCCAGCGTGCTGCGGCGGGGAGGGCAGCGGGTGGGCACCCTGGTCATGTACCTGACCACGCCCGACAAGGGTGGGGGCACGGTGTTTCCAGATGTGGCGCTGGAGGTGATGCCGGTGAAGGGCAACGCCGTCTTCTTCAGCTACGACCGGGCCCATCCGTCCACCCGCACGCTGCACGGCGGGGCCCCGGTGGTCGCGGGCCAGAAGTGGGTGGCCACCAAATGGCTGCGCGAGGGCGAGTTCCGCTGATCGGCGGCGGCCGCGACGGCACCGGCGCCGCGCCCGGGTGGCCGTCAACCGCGACACGCGCTGGCGCGTTGTGCGTCGGAGCGCCTGCTCCCACAACCGAGGAACCCACTCCCATGACCAAGCTCATCGCCGCCCTGATCGCCGCCACCTTCTCGTTTGGCGCCTTCGCGCAAGCCGGCACCATGCCGGCCCCGGCCACCCAGGCCGCCCCGGCCGCCGCAGCCACCGAGAAGAAGGCGGCTGAACCCACCAAGAAGCCCGCCAAGAAGGCCAAGCGCGCGAAGAAGGCCGCGAAGAAGGCCTCGGCCTGAACCCTGCGCCACCACGGGCCGCATCCCACGGTGCGGCTCGCGGCCCGCAAGAAAGCCCGGCATCGCCGGGCTTTTTTCATGCCGGCGTCGCTGGGCCGGCCGCGCTTCAGGCGGTGCTGCCGCAGGCTAGAGGCTCACGCGTTCGCCGTGCTGGGGCACGCGCGCGGCCCAGTTGAGTTCGTCCTTGATGCGCAGGCGCAGCGCATCGGCCGCATCCGGCTCGCCATGCACCACGAAGGTCTGGCGTGGCGGGCGTCGCATCCTGCCCATCCACTGCAGCAGTTCATCGGCATCGGCATGGCCCGAGAAGCCCTCGAGCCCGCTCACCTGCGCGCGGATCGGCACGTACTCGCCGTGGATCTTCACCTCGGTGGCACCGGCCAGCATGTGGGCGCCACGGCTGCCACCGACCTGGAAGCCGGCAAACACGATGTGGTGGCGGGGGTCGGGCGCCAGCGCCTTGATGTGGTGCAGCACGCGGCCGCCGGTGGCCATGCCACTGGCCGAGATGATGATGGCCGGGTAGCGCGAGGCCGAGAGCTTCTGTGATTGCGCACCAGTGGTGACGATGCGCACGCCGTCGCACAGTGCATTGGCCTCCGCCGGCGCAATGCGCAGCAGGCGCCGGTGCTTGCGGTACAGCGCGGTGGCCTCGGTGGCCATCGGGCTGTCCAGGTAGATCGGCACCCGGTCCGGGATCTCGCCCGCGGCCTTCAGGCGCTGCAGCACCAGCAGCAGCGCCTGCGCGCGGCCCACCGCAAACGAAGGCAGCAGCACCGTGCCGCCCCGGCGCAGGGTGTCGCGCACGATGTAGGCCAGCCGCAGCGACACGTCCTCCGGCGGATGGCGCCGGTTGCCGTAGGTCGATTCCACCAGCAGCACGTCGGCCCCGGCCAGCGGCTCGGGCGCTGGCATCACCAGGTCCTTGGCGCGGCCCACGTCGCCGCTGAACGCCAGGCTCTCGCTCTTGTGGCGCAGCGTCACCGCACAGGCCCCCAGCAGGTGGCCCACCGGTGACAGCGTGATGCCCAGTTTGCCCACGGGCAGCTCACGGCCGGTGGGCAGCGGTGTGATCTTGGCGATGGCCCGCTTGGCATCGGCCGTGGTGTACAGCGGCAGCGCCTTCTCGTGGCGGGTGAAGCCGTACTTGTTGGCGCGCCGGGCGTCTTCTTCCTGCAGGTGCGCGCTGTCGAGCAGCAGCACTTCGGCCAGGTCGCGGCTGGCCGGCGAGGCATAGATCGGGCCCCGGTAACCCCGCTTCACCAGGCTGGGCAGCCAGCCGCTGTGGTCCAGGTGGGCGTGGCTCAGCACCACCGCGTCGAGTTCACGCAGGTCCAGGTCCGGCAGGGCCCAGTTGCGTTCGCGCAGGTTCTTGTAGCCCTGGAACAGGCCGCAATCGAGCAGGATGCGCTGGCCCGCCATCGTGACCAGGTGCTTGGAGCCGGTGACGGTGTCGGCGGCGCCGAGGAAGTGGATGTCCATGCGGTGCGGGGCCTGGGCCAGCCTCTGCCGATGTGAGGCCTCAGCCGGCTTCGGCCAGTGAGTGCAGTTCGTCGGATTCAACCACGCGCAGCCCGGGTCGGGCCTGCGCCAGCGCCACCAGCATGCCGCGCGCGACCGTGTCCGCCTTGATTGGCCGCAAGCGCCGTGGCGTCATCCAGGTCAGCCACGGTGCCGCGGCCTGAGCCAGTTGCTCGCCCAGGCGGGCCGGCTGGCCCAGCGCGCTGCGGTCGCCCAGCAGCAACGAAGGCCGGGCGATCACCAGCACCGCAAAGCCCAGCGCGGCCAGCGCCTGCTCCATCTCGCCCTTGATGCGGTTGTAGAACACCGGTGACCGGGCGTCGGCCCCCAACGCCGACACCACGCCGAAGCGCCGTGCGCCCGCGGCCTGTGCCGCCCGCGCGTAGGCGAGCACCGCATCGAAATCCACCGCGCGAAACGCGGCCTGCGAGCCGGCACTGCGCAGGGTGGTGCCCAGTGCGCACAGCGCTGCATCCACCTCGGGCAGCGGCGGCAGGTCGTCACCGCCCCAGGCAATGGCCCGCGCATGCGGCAATGCCTCCAGCGCCGGCGTGGGCCGGCGCAACAGCAGGTTCAGGGCCTGGCATTCGGGGTCGGCTGCCAACTGGCGGGCCAGCGCGCGACCCACCAGCCCACTGGCGCCAGCCAGGACAAAACGATGCGGGGTGGTGGTGCGGCGGCGGGTGGCAGGCATGGGGCCCGATTGTGGCCTCATGCGTGGCGGCTCCGGCCGGACCGCCCCGCAGGGCCAGCGGGGCCCCGGGATCTCAGCGCTTGGGTTGCGTCAGCCGCGGGCCCGGGCGGGGCCCGTCGCGCCGGTCGTCGCGCCGGCCGCTGGGCTGGCCATGCGGCGCGGGCTGGGTGGCGTGGCCGGCGCCCACGCGGTCATGGCGCGGTGCCGGGTTGCGGTTTGCGTTCTGGCCCGCCGTCGCCTCGCGCCGCGGGTCGCGCGCCGGCTTCGGCGGCGGGTTGCCACGCGGGGCCTCGCGCCGGCTGTCATGCCGCGGCTCCTGCCGGCCGCCACCACCACCGGCGTGGCGATGGCCACCCCCGCCGCCACCACCACCGGCGTTGCGGCGCGTGCCGCCCACCCCGATGGTCATGCGGCCCAGCACGATGGGCTCGGCCCGCTCGCCGGCGGGCGGCTCGAAGCCGGGCACCACCTCGCGCGGGATGCTGCGCTTGATCAGCTTCTCGATGTCGCGCAGGAAGATGTCCTCGTCCACGCACACCAGCGAGATCGCCTCGCCTTGCGCGCCGGCGCGGCCGGTGCGGCCGATGCGGTGCACATAGTCTTCCGGCACGTTGGGCAGTTCGAAGTTCACCACGTGCGGCAACTGGTCGATGTCGATGCCGCGGGCGGCAATGTCGGTGGCCACCAGCACCTGCAGGTCGCCGGTCTTGAACTCGGCCAGCGCCTTGGTGCGGGCGCCCTGGCTCTTGTTGCCGTGGATCGCCATCGCGCTGATCTCTTCCTTGTTCAGGAATTCCGCCAGGCGGTTGGCACCGTGCTTCATGCGGGTGAATACCAGCACCTGGTGCCAGTCGCCCTCGCGGATCAGGTGGGCCAGCAGTTCCTTCTTGCGCTCGCGGCCGACCGGATGCACTTTCTGCGCGATCGTGTCGGCGGTGGCGTTGCGGCGCGCCACTTCGATCAGCGCCGGGCTGTTCAGCAGGCGGTCGGCCAGGGCCTTGATCTCGTCGCTGAAGGTGGCGGAGAAGAGCAGGCTCTGCTTCTTCGGCGGCAGCACCGCCAGCACCTTCTTGATGTCGTGGATGAAGCCCATGTCGAGCATGCGGTCGGCTTCGTCGAGCACGAAGATCTGCACGTGACTCAGGTCCAGCGTGCCCTGCTGGTGGTGGTCGAGCAGGCGGCCGGGGGTGGCCACCAGGATGTCCACGCCCTTGCGCAGGCGGTCGATCTGCGGCTGCATGCCCACGCCGCCGAACATCACCATCGAAGTGAGCGGCAGGTACTTGCCATAGGTGCGCACGCTTTCCTCCACCTGCGCGGCCAGCTCGCGGGTGGGGGTGAGGATCAGGGCACGGATCGCGATCCGGCCCTTGGCGTCACGCAGCGGCTTGACCTGCGCCAGCCGGTGCAGCATCGGCAGCGTGAAGCCGGCGGTCTTGCCGGTGCCCGTCTGGGCGCCGGCCAGCAGGTCGCCGCCCTGCAGCACGGCAGGAATGGCCTGCGCCTGGATCGGGGTGGGCGTGTCGTAGCCTTGTTCGTGCACGGCACGCAGCAACGGCTCGGCGAGGCCGAGTTCGGAAAATTTCATTCGGTGGGGCGCCCCCGTTTTGGGGTGGGGCGTGTTCATCGGCCTGCTGCAACCTGCGTTGTGCAGTTGCACCAGTCGGGAAGGCCAACAGGTCTTGGCGGGTCGGGATCGACTTCGGCAGCGTGACTGGTGGCGCTGACCGGTGCGGCATTGTAGCGGCAGGCCCCGTCCGGCATGGCCGCGGGCCGCGCGGCGCGTCAAGTTCGCAGCGCCCCCGCCGATAACGGGCCGAGGGACACAAGCCGCGGCCCGCGGTTTGCCCGAACAAGAAAAGCCCAGCCGACATGTCCGTACCGTCGCTGATCGATAAGCTCAAGGGTTGGTGGCACGGTGAATTCCGTGTCTACACCGCGCTCGACCGCGACTCGGCCGAACTGCGTGCACGCCACCTGCACACCGTGACGCGGTTGACGCCGCTGATGGTGGGCGCCAACCTGGGCAATGCGCTGCTGGTGATGCTGGCGCTGGAGGGCACAGCCTCGGTCGGTGCGCGGGCGCTGTGGTTCGTGTCGCTGCTGCTGGTGTGCGGCCTGGGCCTGCGGGCCTGGCAGCGGCGGCGCCATGCGGTGGTGCAGCGGGTGTCGCCGCGGGGCATTCGACACGCCGTCATCGGTGCTGGCGTGCTGGCCTCGCTGTGGTCGGTGACGGCGGTGGCCTGGTTCCCGCATGCCGGCCACGACCAGCAGCTGCTGCTGGCCTCGATGATGCTGGGCATGATGTGCGGCGGCGCCTTCGCGCTGGCGCCGCTGCCGGGCGCGGCGCTGGTCTACATCGGCGTGCTGGGCACGGCCTCGCAGTGGGCGCTGATGCAACTGGCGGGGTCGGTGATCGTCGCGCTGCAGGCGCTGCTCTTCATGTACATGGCGGTGCTGGGCGCCAGCGCGATGGCCACCGCCCGCATGTTCACCGCACGCCTGCGCTCGGAGCGCGAGGCGGCGCGCCAGGGCCAGCTGGTGGGCCTGCTGCTGCGCGATTTCGAGGAGCACGCGGCGGATGTGCTGTGGGAAATCGGACCCACCGGGGTGCTGACCCATGTCTCGCCTCGCCTGGCGGCGGCGCTGGGCAGCCCTGCCTCGGCGCTGCAGTCCACCGGCCTGGTGGATGCATTGCAGTCACGCAACACCGGCACCGAGGGCGAGGGTCAGCTCGGGGCACTGCGCACTGCCCTCACGCTGGGCCACGCCTTCCGCGACCTGGTGCTGCCGGTGCAGACGGCCTCCGGCCTGCGCTGGTGGTCGCTGTCGGCCAAGCCGCTGGTGGACGAAGGCGGCCGCCACGCTGGCTGGCGCGGCGTGATTTCCGATGTGACCCAGGCCCGCGAGACGCACCGACGCCTGGCCTACCTGGCGCACTTCGACTCGCTCACCGGGCTGGCCAACCGGCTCGAGCTGCGCGAGCGGCTCGCGCGCATGCTGGAGGCTGACGACGGCATCGACCAGCACACCGCCCTGATGTGCCTGGACGTGGACCACTTCAAGGCCATCAACGACACGCTGGGCCATGCGGCCGGCGACGCGGTGCTGGCCGAAGTGGGCCGGCGCCTGCAGTCGTGCCTGCGCCAGTCCGACCTCGCGGCGCGGCTGGGTGGCGACGAGTTTGCGCTCGTGATCACCAACGTGCGCAGCGACGAAGAGATCCATGCGCTCGCGCGCCGCGTGGTGCAGGTGATGTGCCAGCCCTGCGACGTGGCGGGCCGCCAGGTGGCGCTGGGCACCAGCATCGGCATCGCCCTGGCGCCCGAGCACGGCAGCACGCTCGACGAGCTGATGGGCAATGCCGACCTGGCGCTCTATGCCGCCAAGGACGCCGGCCGCGGGCGCTACGAACTCTTCGTGCCGCGCCTGGGCGACCGCCACCGGCGCCGGGTGGCCATCGAGCAGGCCTTGCGCGGCGCGATCGCGCGCAACGAGATGAACCTGCACTGGCAGCCTCGCGTGGACGTGCTGGCCTGGCGGGTGGTGGGTGCCGAGGTGCTGCTGCGCTGGCAGCACCCGGAGCTGGGCCGCATCCCGCCGGGCGAGTTCATCGGCATCGCCGAGGAATCCGGCCTGATCGTCGAGATCGGCACCTGGGTGCTGATGCGGGCCTGCGCCCATGCGGCGCAGATGGCGGCGCCACTGGTCGTCTCGGTCAACGTCTCGCCGGCGCAGCTGCTGCGCGAGGATTTCGCCGCCACCGTGCGCCAGGCGCTGGAGCAGGCGCGGCTCGCGCCCGAGCGGCTGGAGGTCGAGGTCACCGAGTCGCTGTTCATGGACGCCTCGCCGCTGGCGCTGCGCAACCTGCACGCGCTGCGCGAGCTGGGCGTGCGCATCGCGCTGGACGACTTCGGCACCGGCTACTCGTCGCTGGCCTACCTGCGGCGCTTTCCGTTCGACACGCTGAAGATCGACCGCGCCTTCGTGCGCGAGCTGATGACGCGCCATGACGCGCGCGCCATCGTCAAGACCATCATCGAGCTGGCGCAGACGCTGGGCATGAGCACCATCGCCGAAGGCGTCGAAGAGCCGGCCCAGCTCGACCTGCTGCGCGAGGCGGGCTGCGGCTCGATCCAGGGCTTCATGGTCGCGCGGCCGATGCCGCGTGGCGACTTCGTGCGCCTGCTGGCCAACTGGTGCGACCGGCCGCAGAACAGCGTGCCGGTGGACCTGGACATCTCGCTGGAAAGCGACCGCCGCGTGGCCTGAGCGGCGCAGAGGCCGCTGCACCGCGCCCGGGCGCGCCGTGATCCGCCCGATCCCGGCGACAATACTGGGTTCGCGCCCGCCGTTCTGGCCGGGTGCCGTGTCATCCCCATCTGTCCAGAGACCCGCTCTCCACCTGCCATGGCCCAGTACGTCTTTACCATGAACCGCGTCGGCAAGATCGTGCCGCCGAAGCGGCAGATCCTGAAGGACATCTCGTTGTCCTTCTTTCCCGGCGCCAAGATCGGCGTGCTGGGCCTGAACGGTTCCGGCAAGTCCACGCTGCTGAAGATCATGGCCGGCCTCGACAAGGAGATCGAGGGCGAGGCCACGCCGATGCCGAACCTGAAGATCGGCTACCTGCCGCAGGAGCCGCAGCTCGACCCCGAGCAGACGGTGCGCCAGGCCGTGGAAGAGGGCATGGGCGGCGCGCTGGCCGCGCAGAAGCGGCTGGAAGAGGTGTATGCCGCCTACGGCGAACCCGACGCCGACTTCGACAAGCTCGCGGCCGAGCAGGCCGAGCTGGAAGCCATCATCGCCACGGCCGGTGGCGAGAACACCGACCACGTGATGGAGATCGCGGCCGACGCGCTGCAACTGCCGCCCTGGGACGCGAAGATCGGCCCGCTGTCCGGCGGCGAGAAGCGCCGCGTGGCGCTGTGCCGGCTGCTGCTCTCGAAGCCCGACATGCTGCTGCTGGACGAACCCACCAACCACCTCGATGCCGAATCGGTGGATTGGCTGGAGCAGTTCCTCAAGCGCTTCGCGGGCACCGTGGTGGCCATCACCCACGACCGCTACTTCCTGGACAACGCGGCCGAGTGGATCCTCGAACTCGACCGCGGCCGCGGCATCCCCTACAAGGGCAACTACTCCACCTGGCTGGAGCAGAAGGAACAGCGGCTCGAGCAGGAGCAGCGCACCGAAGACGCCCGCACCAAGGCCATGAAGCAGGAGCTGGAATGGGTGCGCAAGAACGCCAAGGGCCGCCAGGCCAAGAGCAAGGCGCGCCTGGCCCGCTTCGAGGAACTGAGCGACGTCGAATACCAGAAGCGCAACGAAACCAACGAGATCTTCATCCCGGTGGGCGAGCGCCTGGGCAATGAAGTGATCGAGTTCAAGAACGTCAGCAAGAGCTTCGGCGACCG
>JACRAZ010000010.1 GCA_016213205.1 Burkholderiales bacterium | reverse complement strand
CCTTGCCCACGTCGCCATAGCCGCACACCACGGCGATCTTGCCGGCCACCATCACGTCCGTCGCGCGCTTGATGCCGTCAGAAAGTGACTCGCGGCAGCCGTACAGGTTGTCGAACTTGCTCTTGGTGACCGAGTCGTTCACGTTGATCGCGCGGAACTTCAGCGTGCCCTTGGCGGACATCTCGTTCAGGCGGTGCACGCCGGTGGTGGTTTCCTCGGTCACGCCGATGATCTGCGCGCTCTTGCGGCTGTACCAGCCCGGGTCCAGCGCCAGCTTGGCCTTGATGGCCGCGAAGAGCTCACGCTCCTCCTCGCTGCCGGGGTTGGCGATGACGGACGCGTCCTTCTCGGCGCGCTGGCCCAGGTGCATCAGCAGCGTGGCGTCGCCGCCGTCGTCGAGGATCATGTTCGGGCCTTCGTCGGCCGTGTTGGCGGCGCCGAACTCGAAGATGCGGTGGGTGTAGTCCCAGTAGTCCTTCAGGCTTTCGCCCTTGTAGGCGAACACCGGGGTGCCCCGCTCCACCAGCGCCGCGGCGGCGTGGTCCTGGGTGCTGAAGATGTTGCACGAGGCCCAGCGCACCTGCGCGCCCAGCGCCTGCAGCGTTTCCACCAGCACGGCGGTCTGGATCGTCATGTGCAGGCTGCCGGTGATGCGCGCGCCCTTGAGCGGCTGGCTCGCGGCGTACTCGGCGCGGATGGCCATCAGCGCGGGCATCTCGCTCTCGGCGATGGTGATTTCCTTGCGGCCCCAGCCGGCGAGAGCAAGGTCGGCAATGGCGTACTGGTCGGCGGGAATCGGGCGAAGAACAGCGCTCATGGTGAAGGCTCCTGGAAACGGTGTCGCGCCATGCGGCAGCGACGGTGGCGTCACCGCAGAAGTCAGCAAGGGGAGGTTGGAAAACACTCACCCACGTTCGATCTGCGGGTGAGCGCCGTTGCAATGTGACCGTTTCGAGCCTGGGGCCGAGGGGCTCGGCCTTGCAACGCTCCTCGAAACGTGGGGCGGATTCTACGCACAGCCCGGCTGGGCTGCATGCGGAACAATCGCCGCTTTTGACCCCTTCAGGAGAGGCGCATGGCACAAGCCGCCGAAGCCGCCCCGGCGCAGCCCGGGCAGAACGCCGCGATGCAGATGTTCCAGCAGTGGATCCAGGCCATGCGGGACGCGGCCGGCCTGCAGTGCCGCGAAGTCACGCTGGACGACGGCCTGCGCTACGTGTACCTCGAAGCCGGTCAGGGCGAGCCGTTGCTGCTGTTGCACGGCTTCGGCTCGAACAAGGACCACTTCGTGCGCGTGGCCAAGTCGCTGGCCCAGCGCTGGCGCGTGATCGTGCCCGACCACATCGGCTTCGGCGAATCGGACCACCCGGCCGAGGCCGACTACACACCCTCGGCCCAGGCCGAGCGCCTGCACCGGCTGGCCGCTGCGCTGGGCCTGGGGCCCGTGCACCTGGGCGGCAGCTCGATGGGCGGGCACATCGCGATGACCTGGGCCGCGCTGTACCCGGCCGAGGTGAAGAGCCTGTGGCTGCTGAACCCCGGCGGCGCCTGGAGCGCGCCGGCCTCCGAGCTGCGCACCCGCATCGAGCAGGAGGGCCGCAACGTGCTGATTGCCGACACGGTGGACGAGTTTCGCGAGCTGCTGGCCACCGTGGTGCACCGCCCGGTGCCGGTGCCCGAGCCGCTGCTGCAGGCGATGGCGGCCGAGCGCCTGGCCAATGCCGACCTGGAGCGCCGCATCTTCGAGCACTGCGCGGCCGAGGCGGTGGAGCCTCGCATCGGCGGGCTGGCGACGCCGGCGCTCATCGTCTGGGGCGCGCACGACCGCATCATCCACCCCGGCAGCGCGGCGGTGCTGCAAGGCCTGATGGCGAACGCGCGTGTGCAGATGATGGACGACGTGGGCCACCTGCCCGCGATGGAGCAGCCCGAGCGCGTGGTGGCCGACTACCTGGCGTTCCGCGACGGGGTGTGAATCATCAGCCGCCCCCTCCGCTGGCGAGTTGGTCGTCGCCGCCGCGGCTGGTGGGCACCAGCGACGGGCGGCCGACGATCAACGGGTCCACCGCCCCGATGCCGGCGAGCTCCTTCTTCGCGTAGGGCAGGCGGTGCAGCAGGTAGCGCATCGCGTTCAGGCGCGCGCGCTTCTTGCAATCGCTCTTGATCACCGTCCACGGCGCATCCGAGGTGTCGCAGTGCACGAACATCGCCTCCTTGGCGCGGGTGTAGTCGTCCCACTTGTCGAGCGAGGCCATGTCGATGGGGCTCAGCTTCCACTGCTTCAGCGGGTGCAGCTTGCGCTCCTTGAAGCGGCGGCGCTGCTCGTCGCGGCTGACCGAGAACCAGAACTTGAACAGGTGCACGCCCGAGCGCACCAGCTGGCGCTCGAACTCGGGCGCCTGGCGCAGGAACTCCTCGTACTCGGCATCGGTGCAGAAACCCATCACCCGCTCGACGCCCGAGCGGTTGTACCAGCTGCGGTCGAACATCACGATCTCGCCGCGCGTGGGCAGGTGCTGGATGTAGCGCTGGAAGTACCACTGCCCGCGCTCCACCTCGCTGGGCTTTTCCAGCGCCACCACGCGCGCGCCGCGCGGGTTCAGGTGTTCCATGAAGCGCTTGATCGTGCCGCCCTTGACGGCCTCGTCGCGGCCCTCGAACAGCACCACCACGCGCGCGCCGGTGTCCTTGACCCAGGCCTGCAGCTTCAGCAGCTCCACCTGCAGCCGGTACTTCTGCTGCTCGTAGCTCTTGCGCGACAGCAGGTTCAGGTACGGGTAGGCGCCTTCGCGCCAGCCGGGCGCGAGTGCGATGTCGGCCTCGGCCAGCACGGCCGCATCGGTGCTGCTGCGGGTGAGCAGCTTGCGCAGGGCCTTGCGGTCGTCCGGCGAGGCGCCGGCCATCAGGGCACTGAGTTCACCCACCAGGCCCGCGGGCGAGCCGGTCTGCGCATGCTGGGCCAGCAGGTCGCCCAGCGCCTGGGCTTGCGCGGTGCGCGCGCCGGTGGTGGCGCGCGCGACCACGTTGCGCTCGATGCCTCGGGCATCGAGCGTCGGCGCGGTGTCGCCCGCGCTCACGCGGCGGGCCGCCGGTGCGGATGACTTGGCGGGGCGCGACGGCGCGGCGCGGCGCGGGCGCGCGGCGGGGGGGCTGGCGGGCGTGGCGGAGTCCTTGGCCATGCGGTCCTCGTGGAAGTGCAACGAATCTGTCATCTTCGGGCCAAGCTCGGGCCGAAGGCGTTGATCGTCATCAAGCCCCGGGGGGTGTGGGAGACTGATCCCATGCCCGCGTTCCCTTCGCCAGCCGAGCGCCTGCAGCCGCTGGCCCGCCTGCCCACACAGTGGCTGGCGGCCGCGCACGGTGTGCTCACCGACATCGACGACACGCTCACCCGCGATGGCGAGATCGAGCCCGCCGCTCTGCAGGCCTTGCACGCGCTGCAGGCGGCCGGCGTGCCGGTGATCGCCATCACCGGCCGCCCGGCGGGCTGGAGCGAACCCTTTGCGATGGCCTGGCCGGTGGCCGCGATCGTGGCCGAAAACGGCGCGGTGATGCTGCGCCGCGTGGGCAACACCCTGCAGCACGCCTTCGTGGCCGATGCCGCCACGCGCAAGGCCGACGCCCGCCGCCTGGCCGCCTGCGCCGCGGCGGTGCTGGCCGAGGTGCCCGGCGCCGTGCTGGCACACGACAGCGCAGGGCGCCTGACCGACATCGCCATCGACCACAGCGAGTTCAACCACCTGGACGAGGCGCGCATCGCGCAGGTGGTGGCGGTGATGCGCCGGCACGGCCTCACGGCCACGGTGAGCTCGATCCACGTGAACGGCTGGATCGGCGGCCACAGCAAGTGGACCGCCGCGCGCTGGGCCGTGGAGCAGGCGCTTGGCCGGCCCTTCAATGCGGCCGAGTGGGTGTACGTGGGCGACTCCACCAACGACCAGCTGATGTTCGAGCACATCGCGCTCTCGGTGGGCGTGGCCAACATCGCCCGCTTCGTGCCGCAGCTGGCGGTGCTGCCGGCCTACGTCACCGAGGGCGAGCGCGGCGTGGGTTTTGCCGAGCTGGCGCGCGCGCTGCTCGCGGCGCGGGGCGTGCCCGCATGCTGAGCGATCACGCGCAGCAGCGCCTGGCCACGCCGGCCGCGGTGCTGCGCGCGGCCGGCGCGCTGGCGCTGGCGGCGGCGGTGTCGCTCGGGCTCGCGCGCTTCTCGTACGCGCTGCTGCTGCCGCCGATGCGTGCCGACCTGGGCTGGAGCTACTTCACCGCCGGTGCGATGAACACCGTCAACGCCGCGGGCTACCTGCTGGGGGCCTTGCTGATGCCGCGCTGGCTGGCCCGGCGCGATGCCCGCGTGCTGATGCTCGCCGGCGGCCTGGGTGCGGCGCTGGCGCTGGCCGCGCATGGCCTGGTGCGCGGCGAGGCGGCCTTGCTCGTGCTGCGCGCGGCCACCGGCCTGGCCAGCGCGGCCAGCTTCGTCGGCGGTGGCCTGCTGGCCGCGCGGCTGGCGGCGGCACCGGGCGCGCTGGGACGCTCTGGTCTGGTGTTAGGCCTGTACTACGGCGGCACCGGGCTGGGCATCGTGCTGTCGGCGCTGCTGGTGCCCCCCTGGGTGGACACGCTGGCGGCACGCTGGCCGCTGGCCTGGGCCACGCTGGGCGCCGCGGCCCTGCTGGCCACGCTGGCCACCGCGGCCGGCACCGGGGCGCTGGCCGCTGCGCCGGCGGCGG
>JACRAZ010000009.1 GCA_016213205.1 Burkholderiales bacterium | reverse complement strand
GGGCGCGCACGGCGGGCGACGCGATGGCGCGGCCCGCCGGCGCGGAGGGCGCTGTCGGCGAAGCCGGGCTTGCGGCGGCCGCCGGCATGGCCGCAGGCCGCGCGCTGGGCGGCGGCGCCGGTGGCCGCGCCTTTTGGTCGCCAGTGGCTGCCGTGGCCGCGGCCCCCTCGAGCTCGATGGCCACCAGCTCGGCCCCCACCGCGAGCGACTGCCCCACCGCCGCGCCCAGCGCCAGCACGCGGCCGGCCACCGGCGACGGCACTTCGACCGTGGCCTTGTCGGTGAGCACGTCGGCCAGGATCTGGTCTTCCGCCACCGCATCGCCCGGCGCCACGCGCCAGGCCACCACCTCGACCTCGGCGATGCCTTCGCCCAGGTCGGGCATCTTCAGGCTGTAGCGACTCATGATTCCACCACCCGTTGCAGCGCCGCCGCCACCCGCGCCGGCCCGGGAAAGTAGGCCCATTCCAGCGCATGCGGGTAAGGCGTGTCCCAGCCCGTCACGCGCTCGATCGGCGCCTCCAGGTGGTAGAAGCAGTGCTCCTGCACCAGCGCGGCCAGCTCGGCGCCGAAGCCGCTGGTGCGCGTGGCCTCGTGCACGATGACGCAGCGGCCGGTCTTCTTCACCGAGGCGACGATGGTGTCCAAGTCCAGCGGCCACAGGCAGCGCAGGTCGATCACCTCGGCGTCGATGCCGGCCTCAAGCGCGGCGGCCTGGCTCACGAACACCATGGTGCCGTAGGTGAGCACCGTGGCCGCGCTGCCCGGCCGCACGATGGCCGCCGAGTCCAGCGGCACCAGGTAGTGGCCTTCGGGCACCTCGCTGGCCGGGTGGGCCGACCAGGGCACCACCGGCTGGTCATGGTGGCCGTCGAACGGGCCGTTGTACAGGCGCTTGGGCTCGAGAAAGATCACCGGGTCGTCGCACTCGATCGCGGCGATCAGCAGGCCCTTGGCGTCGTACGGGTTGCTGGGCATCACGGTGCGCAGGCCGCACACGTGCGTGAACAGCGCCTCCGGGCTCTGGCTGTGGGTCTGGCCGCCGTAGATGCCGCCGCCACAGGGCATGCGGATCGTGATCGGCGCGGTGAAGTCGCCCGCCGAGCGGTAGCGCAGGCGCGCGGCCTCGGAGACGATCTGGTCCGAGGCGGGGTAGAAGTAGTCGGCGAACTGCACCTCCACCACCGGCCGCAACCCGTAGGCCGCCATGCCGATGGCCGAGCCGACGATGCCGCCTTCGGAGATGGGCGCATCGAACACGCGCGAGGGGCCGTACTTGGCCTGCAGGCCCTCGGTGCAGCGGAACACGCCGCCGAAGTAGCCCACGTCCTGGCCGTAGACCACCACGTTGTCGTCGCGCCCCAGCATCACGTCCATCGCCGAACGCAGGGCCTGGATCATCGTCATCTGCGCCATGGTCAGGGCTGCCCCCCGGTGGCCTGCTGGGCCTGGCGCATCTGGTCGCGCAGGTGCGCCGGCATGTCCTTGTACACATCCTCGAACATCGTGGCCAGCGGCGGGATGTGGCCGTCGAGCAGCGAGCCATGGCTCGCGGCCTCCTTCAGTGCGGCGGCCATCTCGGCCTCGAACTGCTGCTGCGCCTGCCGGTGCTCGGGCTCGGACCAGGCGCCCAGCCCGATCAGGTGCTGCTTGAGCCGCTCGATCGGGTCGCCCAGCGGGAAGCGCTGCCAGTCGTCGGCCGGCCGGTAACGCGCAGGATCGTCGGAGGTGGAATGCGCGCCGCCGCGGTAGGTGACCCACTCGATCAGCGTGGGCCCGAGGTTCGCGCGCGCGCGCTCGGCCGCCCACTGCGAGGCCGCCACCACCGCGAGGAAATCGTTGCCGTCCACCCGCAGCGAGGCGATGCCGCAGCCGGTGCCGCGCGCGGCGAAGGTGGTGGATTCACCGCCCGCGATGGCCTGGAAGGTGGAGATCGCCCACTGGTTGTTCACCACGTTCAGGATCACCGGCGCGCGGTACACGTGGGCGAAGGTGAGCGCGGTGTGGAAATCGCTCTCGGCGGTGGCGCCGTCGCCGATCCAGGCCGAGGCGATGCGGCTGTCGCCCTTGATCGCCGAGGCCATCGCCCAGCCCACGGCCTGGATGACCTGCGTGGCCAGGTTGCCCGAGATCGAGAAGAAGCCCGCCCGCTTGTACGAGTACATCACCGGCAGCTGCCGGCCCTTGAGCGGATCACGCTCGTTGGACAGCAGCTGGCACATCAGCTCGACGATGGCCACGTCCTCGCGCGAGATCAGCAGGCCCTGCTGCCGGTAGGTGGGAAAGCACATGTCGCCCGGCTGCAGCACCTGCGCATGGGCGCAGGCGATCGCCTCCTCGCCCAGGCACTGCATGTAGAACGAGATCTTCTTCTGCCGCTGCGCCATCAGCATGCGGGCATCGAAGGCCCGGGTCTTCATCATCGCCAGCAGGCCGCTGCGCAGGCGCTCCACCGGCACCTGCGGTGCCCAGGGTCCCACGGCGCGGCCGTCGTCGTCGAGCACGCGCACCATCGCGAACGCCAGGTCGGCGGTGGCCGCCGGCGCGGCATCCACCGGCGGGCGCGGCACGGTGCCGGCGCCCGAGAGGTGCAGGTACGAGAAATCGGTGCCGTGCCCGGGCCGCCCGCTGGGCTCGGGCACGTGCAGGCGCAGCGGGCCCGGGCTCATCAGGCGGCCTTCACCGGCCACTGGCCTTCGGGTGCGCCCGGCGGCAGCCCGTCGATGGCCACCAGCGAGCCGCGCGCGGCACGCTGGCGGATCGCGATCAGCGGCCGGTACTCGGGCGAGGTGTAGAAGGCCTTCGCCGCGGCCAGGTCCGGGAACTCGAGGATCACCTGGCGCAGCGGCTGCACATCGCCTTCGAGCACCTCGGTGCTGCCGCCGCGCACCAAGTAACGCCCACCGTACGCGGCAATGATCGCAGGCACCTGGCGCCGGTACTCCTCGTACGCCACCGGGTCGGTGACTTCGATGTTGCCGTGGATGTAGGCGGTCATGTCGGGGTTCTCCTTCGGGGGGTGTTCAAGCGCCATGGCGCTGGCGTGCCAGCGCCGCGCCCAGGGCCAGCGCCTGCAGCTTGGCCTCGGCGATGGGGCGCGCCATCGGCGCCATGCCGCAGTTGGTGCAGGCGATCAGCCGGTGCCGGGGCACGTGCTGCAGGGCGCGGCCGATGGTGTCGGCCACTTCCTCGGGTGTTTCCACCACCTCGCTGGCGACGTCGATCACGCCCACCATCACGTCGGTGTCGGTCAGCAGCGCCATCAGCTCGGGCGGCACCTGCGAGTGGATGCACTCCAGGCTCACCTGGTCGATGCTGCTGGCCGCCAGCGCGGGGAAGATGCGCTCGTACTGGCGCCATTGCGGGCCCAGCGTCTTCTTCCATTCGATGTTGGCGCTGATGCCGTAGCCGTAGCAGATGTGCACCGCGGTCTTGCAGCGCAGGCCCTGCGCCGCGTGTTCGAGCGCGCGCACGCCCCAGTCGGCCGCCTCGTCCGGGTACACGTTGAAGGCCGGCTCGTCGAACTGCACGATGTCGATGCCGTCGTCCGCCAGCGCCCGCGCTTCCTGGTTCAGCAGCTCGGCAAAGGCGAAGGCCATCGTCACCCGGTTGCCGTAGAAGCGGTCGGCCACGGTGTCGACGATGGTCATCGGCCCGGGCAGCGTGAACTTGGTCTTGCGCCGGGTGTGGGCGCGCAGCAGCCGGGCCTCGGCCGCGTGCACCCGGCCCTTCAGCGTGAGCGGGCCCACCACCTGCGGCACCATGGCCTTGTAGCGGTTGTTGCGGATGCCCATCTCGACCTTGTGCGCGAAGTCGATGCCGGCCACCTGCTCGAGGAAGCCGTGCACGAAGTGCTGGCGAGCCTGCTCGCCATCGCCGATGACATCGAGCCCCGCATCCTCCTGCTGCTTGATCCACAGCAGCGTGGCATCGAGCTTGGCCTGCGCGAGGGCATCGCCGCTGGCCTGCCAGGCCGGCCAGAGCTTGCCGGGCTCGGCCAGCCAGCCGGGCTTGGGCAGGCTGCCGGCGATTGCGGTGTCGAACATCGGGGCTCCCGGGCTGCAGCGGTATCGCAGCCGTGATGATGTGTATCGCAACGCAAGGTTTGGCCTCGGGACATACCCGAGCCTCGCGCGCACGCGCGGCGCGCGTCCGGTGTCAGCCCGGCGCCGCGGCCGCCGCCCGCCGCGCGCCGCCGTGGCGGGCGGCCGCGTCACACATCTGAAGCATCTGCACGCAGCTGCGCACAAGGCGACACCGGGTGGCCCTCAAGTGCAGGCATCGTGCGCCCCGCAGCTGCCGCATGTGCCACCCGGTGCGGGTGATGACGCAGCCCTTGCCCCCCCCGCCTTCGGAGCCGTTGCCGTGTTTGCCCTGCCCAAGCTCGATGCCCGCCGCCCTGCCCCTGCCCGCTTCGCCAGCCTGGTGGCCGCCGAAGGTGCCTGGTACACCCGCGCGGAGCCGATCATGGGCACCGCCATCCGGGTGGAGCTGTGGAGCACGCAGCGCGCGCTGGCCGAGCAGGCCATGGCCGCGGTGATGACCGAGATGCACCGCATCGACCGCTGCATGAGCCCGCACCACGCCTACTCGGAGCTCTCGCGCATCAACCGCGACGCGGCCTTTGCGCCGGTGCCGCTGAGCGCGGAGATGGCCGGCCTGCTGGCCCGGGCGATCGAGTTCTCTGCGCTGTCCGGCGGCGCCTTCGACATCAGCTACGCCGCGGTGGGCCAGCTCTACGACTACCGCCGCGGCCTGCGGCCCGAAGGGGCCGCGCTCGACCACGCCCGGGCCGCGGTGGGCTGGCAGCACCTGGTGCTGAACCCACAGGCCCGCACGCTGCGCTTTGCGCGCCATGGCATGCGCATCGACCTGGGCGGCTTCGCCAAGGGCCATGCGGTGGACCGCTGCATCGCGCTGCTGCGCGAGCGCGGCATCGAGCACGCCATGGTCTCGGCCGGCGGCGACAGCCACGTGCTGGGCGACCGCCGCGGCCGCCCTTGGAACGTGGCGATCCGCGACCCGCGGCGCGAGGGCGGCGTGGTGGCGCTGCTGCCGCTGCAGGACACGGCCGTGTCCACCTCCGGCGACTATGAACGCTATTTCGAGCGCGACGGCGAACGCTGCCACCACATCCTGGACCCGCGCAGCGGCCGCTCGCCCACCGGCCTGCGCAGCGTGACCATCCTGGCCGACGACGGGCTCACCGCCGAGGCGCTGTCGAAGACGTTGTTCGTGCTGGGCCTGGAACGCGGCATGGCGCTGGTGGAGGGCCAGGCCGGCGTGGATGCGGTGGTGGTGGACGACCAGGGCCGGCTGCACTGCAGCAGCGGCCTGCAGGCCGGCAACGCCGCGGCCAGCGGCAAGACGGCGCCACCCGGCGCGCGCTGACACGGCCCGAAGCGCGAACCACAGCGCGGCCCACACGGAGGAGAACCCGATGACACCAGGACCCGAAGCACCGCAGACCGCCGGCGTGGACACGCCGGTGGCCGGCGCCGCGGCGCTGTGGTTCATCTCCACCGTGCTGGTGCTGGCGCTCACGCTGGCGCTCACCGGCTGCGGCCAGGGCGGCGGCAACAACAGCGCCAGCGCGGCCAAGACCGTCACCGTGGCGGGCGACGTGCCCATCGCCTACGTGAAGCGCGCCAACACGATCGGCATGAACCCGACCAACGGCGCGCCCACCGCGCCGGGGGGCGACCTGATGATCCGCGAGAAATCCTCGCCCAGCGCGCCCGAGCACAACATCACCGCGGCCATCACGCAGGGCCAGGGCGATGCGTCCGACCCCGAGGTGTCCTACGACGGCAAGAAGATCGTCTTCGCGCTGCGCTGCCCGGTGAGCAACAGCGCCACCATCGGCCACCAGCAGCCGGCCTGTACCGGGCGCTGGAACCTGTGGGAATACGACATGGGCGCCGGCGGCTTCACCGGCGGCACGCTGCGGCGCCTGACCCATTCCAGCACCGACGACGACGTCGACCCCGCCTACCTGCCGGGTGGCCAGGGCTTCGTGTTCTCGTCGAACCGGCAGACGAAGTCGAAGCAGCAGGCCCTGGGCCGCACCTACTTCGCGCTGGACGAATACGAACGCGAACGCGTGTTCAACCTGCACACGGTGGCGGCCGATGGCACGCAGGTCACGCAGATCTCGTTCAACCAGAGCCACGACCGCAACCCGGTGCTGCGCCCCAATGGCGACGTGATGTTCTCGCGCTGGGACCACGTGGGCGGGCGCAACCACTTCAAGATCTTCCGCGTCAAGCCCGACGGCACCGACCTGTTCGTGCTGTACGGCGCGCACAGCGAGGGCAACAGCTTCCTGCACCCGCGCGACATGGACCCGGCCGGGCCGTACAAGGGCTTCGTGGCCTCGTCGCTGATGCCCTTGTCCGGCACCCGGGAGGGCGGCGCGCTGGTGTTCGTGGATGCGCTGAACTACTCCGAGCAGAACACGCCCGCCAATGCCTCCGTGCCGGTGCAGGGCGGCCAGCGCCAGGTGACCGCGCAGCCGCTGGCCATGGAGCGCGGCTTCTCGCCCTACGGCCGCATCACCACGCCCTACCCGCTGTGGGACGGCAGCAACCGCGTGCTGGTGGCCTACCGGCCCTGCGAGGTGACCCGCAGCGGCGTGGTGGTGCCCTGCGCATCGCTCACGCAGGAGGAGCTCACGCGCCTGCAGGCCGAGCGCGGCGAAGCCGAGGCCCGCGCCGATGTGCTGCAGGACAACGTGCCGCCGCCCTACGCCATCTACATGTTCGACCCGGCGCAGCAGACCTGGCTCAACGTGGCCGCGCCGCCGCCGGGCTTCATGTACACCGACCCGGTGGCGCTGCAGCCGCGGCCCGAGCCCAACGCCACGCCGCCCACCGCGGTGGACGCCACGCTGGCGCAGCAGGGCCTGGGCCTGCTGGAGGTGCGCAGCGTGTACGACACCGACGGCCTGGGCCGCATGGGCGCGGCCGTGCTCACCGCGGCCGACCTCGGCCCCGGCTGCAACAGCGCGATCGCGCTGACCCCGCCCACCGACCCGCAGGACACCCGCGCCCTGGTGGCCGACCTGCGGCGCATGAAGGACCCGGCCGACCCGGCCTATGCCTGCGCGCCGGCCCGCTTCGTGCGGGTGATGCGGGCGGTGGCGCCGCCGGCCTCGAGCATGGGCCTGCGCAGCGCGATCGGCGAAACCGAGTTCGAGATGCAGCAGATCCTGGGCTACGCGCCGGTGGAGCCCGACGGTTCCTTCAAGCTCACCGTGCCGGCCGATGTGCCGCTGGGCCTGGCCATCGTGGACGAGCAGGGCCGCGCCTTCCAGACCCACACCAGCTGGATCCAGGTGCGCCCCGGCGAGCGCCGCACCTGCGACGGCTGCCACAGCCCGCGCCGCGGCGGCGCGATCAACTCGGGCGCGGTGGTCAATGCCCAGCCGGCGGCGCTGAAGGCCGCGATGGCCGCCGCCCACCAATCCGGCGAGACCATGGCCGCCACCCGCACCCGGCTGGACCCGGCCGCGCTGCGGCTGAACGCCGAGATGGACAGCACCGACCTCTGGGCCGACACCAGCCGCCCCGGCGTGACGGCGCGCCGCGCGGTGCGCATCCGCTACACCGGCAATGCCGATGCGACGCAGGACCTGGCCACGCCAGCGCCGTCCAACGGCATCCTCAACTACCCCGAGCACATCCAGCCGATCTGGTCGCGCGACCGGGGCGCGAGCACCTGCACCGGCTGCCACACCGCCGCCAGCAGGCTGGACCTGAGCGCCACCGTGGCCGGCAGCGGCCGGCTCGTCTCCTACGAGCGCCTGCTGATCGGCGCCCCGCGGGTCGACGCCGCCACCGGCCTGGCCGTCACGCGGCTGGACGACGGCGTGCCGGTGCTGGTGCGTGAACCCGCGCTGGTCGACACCGGCGCCAGCGAGGGCGAGGCGATCGGCCTGGCGCGCAAGAGCCGGCTGGTCGAGATCCTCTCCGGCCAATCGCTGATGGCCGGCAGCGCCGCGCGCACCGCGCACCCCACGCCCATGCCGAACCACGCGCTGATGCTGAACGCGGCCGAGAAGCGCCTCGTGGCCGAGTGGATCGACGGTGGCGGCCAGTACTTCAACGACCCCTTCGACCGCAACAACCAGGTGCGCAGCGTGAACGCGCTCAGCGCCACGGCCTTTGCCACCCAGGTGCAGCCGGTGCTGCGCAGCAGCTGCATGGGCGCCTGCCACGCACCGGCCGGCAGCAGCACGGCGCCGGTGGCGCCCCAGCGCAGCAACCGCCTGGTGCTCACCGGCGATGCGGAAGGCGATTTCAACGTCGTGCTCTCGATGATCAACGACACCTGCCGGCCCGAGGCCAACCCGCTGCTGCAGCGCCCCGCGTCGCTGCCGCACCCGGCCGGCGCCACCGGCCAGCGCACGCCGCCGCTGCCGGCCGGCAGCGCGGGTTACGGCGCCATCGCCGCATGGATCAGCACCGGATGCCCGCGCCCATGAGCCCCTGCAACGCCCGCCTGGCCTGCGCCATCGCCCTGCTGGCCAGCCTCGCCGCCTGCGGTGGCGGCAGCAACCCCCTGGACAACCCGCCGCAGGTGGCCAACCCGGCCACCGCCGGCGGGCAGAAGCTCTCGTTCCTGTACTTCCAGAAGTGCATCAATCCGATCTTCCTGATGCCCTTGCCGGCACCGGACGGCGGGGCGGTGAACACCTGCGCCGGCGCCGGCTGCCATGCCAATGCCACCGGCACCGGCGGCGCCTTCCGGGTGGAGCCCGGCGCGCAGCCGGTGGACCTGGCCGACCCGCGGAACACCCCCGAGGTGGTGCGCCAGAGCGCGATGTACAAGAACTTCTACTCGGCCCAGGGCGAGGTGGTGTTCGGCTCGCCCACGCAGAGCCGGCTGCTGGCCAAGCCGCGGCTGCTGAACGTGCTGCATGGCGGCGGCCAGGTGTTCGCGAGCGACCAGGACCCGGCCGTGCGCCGCATCGCCTACTGGATCAGCCGGCCGGTGCCGCAGGGCCAGGACGAATTCAGCGCCGCCGGCGACAGCATGTTCACGCCCCCCAATGCGAAGGAGGGCACGTGCAACACGCAGTGACCCTGGTGCCGTGCACGCTGGCGCTGCTGGGCGCGCTGACGGCGCCCGCAGCCGCGCAGGGGCTGGCCGTGCCGGCACCCGCGGCCATGCGCTCGGAGCCGCCGCCCGCCTTCGCCGGCACTGAGCACGAAGCGGTGCAGGTGGCCGACCCCTTCATCGAGCTGCACACCGGCCCCGGCCGCGGCTACCCCGTCTTCCACGTCGCCGCACGCGGCGAGTGGGTGCTGATCGAGCTGCGCCACACCGACTGGTTCCGCGTGCGCACCGCCCGCGGCCAGCAGGGCTGGGTCACCCGCGCGCAACTGCAGGGCACGCTCACGCAGGCCGGCACGCCCAAGAGCTTGCGCGACATCGCGCTGGACGACTTCCTGCAGCGCCGGCTGGAACTCGGCGCCGCCTGGGGCCGCTTCTCGAAGGAGCCGATGCTCGAGGTGCGCGCGGGCTACCGCCTGTCGGACACCTTCACGCTCGAAGGCAGCCTGGGCCAGGTGCAGGGCGTGTTCTCGGGCACCGATTTCTGGCACCTGGCGCTGATGAACGAGCCCTGGTCCGACCGCCGGCTCTCGCCCTTCTTCGCGCTGGGCGTGGGCCGCTTCAAGAACATCCCGAACACCAGCCTGGTGGGCGCCACCACCACCAACGCCAACCTGGGCCAGGCCACGCTGGGCCTGCGCTGGCACCTGGGCGAACGCTTCGTGGCCCGGGCGCAGTACACGATCTACACCGCCTTCATCGCCGACACGCGCTCGGGCCAGTACCGGGCCTTCAATGCCGGCGTGTCGTTCTTCTTCTAACCACGTTATGACGCGTCCATGACCTCAGCTCACCGCCTGCTGCCCGTCCGGGCCCCCGCCCTGGTGCTCGCCCTGGCCGCGCTGTGGCCCGCCCTCGCCACGGCGCAGACCACGCCGGCCACGCCAGAGCCGGTGATCGTGCCGCCGGTGGAGCGCCGGCCGGTCAAGGTGCCCCGCCTGCCCTCGAAGGACATCGTGCTGGGCCTGTTCGCCGGCACCTACGGCACGCAGAACTTCGGCAGCAGCGCGGTGGCAGGCCTGCGGCTGGGTTACCACATCACCGAGGACGTGTTCGTCGAAGGCGCGCTGGCGCAAACCAAGGTCAGCGACGAGAACTACCGCCAGGTGCTGCCCGGCGGCGTGTTCGCCGACCGCAAGGAAACGCTCTCGTACGTCAACCTGTCCGCGGGCTACAACCTGCTGCCGGGCGAGGTGTTCATCGGCGCCGGCCAGGCCAAGGTGTCGGCGCTGTACCTGATCGGCGGCATCGGCAGCACGCGCTTCAACCAGCAGCGCAAGCAGACGATCAACGTCGGCATGGGCCTGCGCGTGTTCCTCACCGAGCGCGTGGCGCTGCAGGTGGACATGCGCGACCACCTGTTCTCGCTGGACCTGCTGGGCAAGCGCCAGAGCACGCAGAACCTCGAATGGACCGGCGGCGTGACCGTCTTCTTCTGACCATGCCCACGCGCTTCGACCCCACCCGGCGCCGGGCCCTGCAGGGCGCGCTGGCCCTGGCCGCCGCCCCCGGCGTCGTGCATGCCGCGGCCCCGGCGGCAGCGGCGCCGGCGCCCGATTTCACGCTGCGCAGCCTGGGCGGCCCCAACCTGCGCCTGGCCGAGCAGCGCGGCCGCGTGGTGCTGCTGAACTTCTGGGCCAGCTGGTGCGGCCCCTGCCGGCAGGAAATGCCGCACCTGAACCGCCTGCACCAGCAGTACCACACGGCCGGCCTGGTGCTGCTGGGCGTGAACGTGGACGACGAACCCCGCAACGCCGAGGCCGCGGCCAGCCGCCTGGCGCTGGCCTTCCCGGTGCTGCTGGACACCGACAAGGCCGTGAGCCGCCGCTACGAGCTGAGCACCATGCCCTCCACCGTGCTGATCGACCGCGAGGGCCGGCTGCGCCACCGGCACCGCGGCTACCGCGAGGGCTACGAAGCCCTGTACCAGGACCAGGTCCGCGCGCTGCTGAAGGAATGACCACCATGACCCCTCCCCGTGCCACCTGGCTGGCCCTGGCCTGCGCTGCCTGCGCGCTGGGCGGCTGCGCGATCGACCCCTGGGTCAAGCCCTACGAGCGCGAACGCCTGGCCGACCCGATGATGAACCCGGCCCGCAACCTGCTGGCCGAGCGGCACCGCACCCATGTGCACGAAGTACGCGAAGGCGCCCGCGGCGCCGTCGGCGTCCAAGGCAGCGGCTGTGGCTGCAATTGATTCGCCCCGGCCGCCTGGCGGCCACCCCCGAGGGGTTGCCCAACCCGACCAGGAAACCCGGATCGGGCTGGGCCCTTCGCTCACGTGCACGCACCCCTGGCCGCTGCGCGGCCTGTCCCCTGGCGGGGAGACGGGACGCGGCCGCCTGCGCCGGTGGCTTGGCCTGGTCGGCGGCCTGCTCGGCCCCCTGGTGCTGAGCGGCCACGCGCGCGCCGCCGACCTGCCCGAAGACCGTGCCGAGGCGATGCTGCATTCGTTCAGCGGCGGCGGCGTGCGTGCCAACGGCCCGGCGCTGCTGGTGCGCAAGCGCCTGGCCGACACCGTGTCGCTGTCGGGCTCGCTGAACGTGGACATGGTGAGCAACGCCTCGGTGGACGTGGTCACCAGCGCCAGCCCCTACCGCGAACGCCGCAACGAGGTGGCGCTGGGCCTGGACCATGCGGTGCGCGACACGCTGATCACGCTGGGCACCAGCCGCAGCCGCGAGCCCGACTACCAGGCCGATGCCACCAGCCTGGACATCGCGCAGGAGGTGTTCGGCGGCATGAGCACCGTGAGCCTGGGCTACACCCGCGGTGCCGACAAGGTGGGCCAGCGCGGCACGCCCGGCTTCCTGGACAAGGCCCGCCACTGGCGCTGGCGCCTGGGCCTCACCCAGGTGCTCAGCCCACGCTGGCTGATGAGCGCCAACCTCGAGGCGGTGTCCGACGAGGGCTACCTCGGCAACCCCTACCGCGTGGCCCGCGTGTTCGGCGCCGCGGTGCCCGAGCGCACGCCGCGCACCCGCTCCAGCCGCGCGCTGCAGCTGCGCGCCAGCGGCGACCTGGGCTCGCGTGACGCGCTGCACCTGAAGTACCGCTACTTCTGGGACACCTGGGGCATCCGCGCCCACACCGCCGAGCTGGGCTACAGCCGCCACCTGGGCAGCGCCTGGCTGCTGGATGGGTCGCTGCGCAGCACCCGGCAGCAGCGTGCGCTGTTCTACAGCGACAACGCCAGCACCGAGACGCTGTACGTCAGCCGCAACCGCCAGCTCGGCAGCTACACCGGCCTGGCCCTGGGCGGCCGCGTGGCCTGGACCGCCCGCCGCGTGGGCGAAGGCGAGCTCACGCTCAACGCCGGCTACGAGCGCCTGCGCTACCGCTTCAGCGACTTCACCGACCTGCGCACCGGCCAGCCCTACCGCTTCGACGCCAACCTGCTGCAGCTGTTCGCCACCCTCACCTACTGAGCCCTGCCATGCGCCATCGACCCCTGCTGCTGCGCGTTGCGCTGGCCGCGCTGCTGCTGGCCGGCATCGGCGCCGCACGCTCCGCCGAGCCCCCACTGCCAGCGGCCGCCACCAGTGCCTCGTCCACCAGTGCCTCGTCCACCAGTGCCTCGTCCACCAGTGCCTCGTCCACCAGTGCCCACGCGGCGCCGGCCTCGGCCCCCGCCGGCAGCCTGGACGAGCGCATCCAGGCGCTCAAGAGCGATGTCATCGCGCTGAACCGCGACCTGATGGTGCTGGAAGAGGAGCTGCTGTTCCCGCCGGGCACGCAGGTGGCCATCTTCGTCTCGATGGACGTGGGCAAGCTGTTCGCGCTGGACTCGGTACAGATCACGCTGGACGACAAGCCGGTGGCCAACCACCTGTACACCCCCCGCGAGGTGGAGGCCCTGCACCGCGGTGGCGTGCAGCGCCTGTACCTGGGCAACCTGCGCAGCGGCGAGCACCGGCTGGTGGCCCTGTTCACCGGCCGTGGGCCCCACGAGCGCGACTACCGGCGCGGCGCCACGCTCAGCTTCGACAAGCGCACCGAGCCGAAGTACATCGAGCTGCGCATCGAGGATTCGATGGCCAGGCTGCAGCCCGAATTCCGGGTCAAGGTGTGGCAGTGAGGCCCACGCCGTCGCCGCGCCGCGCCGCCGCCCGCCGGGCCCGGCTGCCGCGTGCGGCCGCGTGCCTGCTCGCCGGCCTCGGCGCCCTGGCCGTGGCGGCGCCGCCACCGGCCGAGGCCCCGCCGCACCAGGTGCGCGCGCCGCACTACGGCGACGGCCTGTTCCACCACTACCAGGGCCGCCACTTCAGCGCGCTCACCGGCCTGATGGTGTCGCAGCACTTCGGCCGCCTCGAGCAGCAGGAAGACGAGGCCGAACTGCTGCGTGGCGCGCTGCTGCTGTCCTACGGCATGCCGGGCGAGGCCGGCGCCATCTTCGCGCGCCTGACCGCCCCCGCCCACCAGCCGCCGCTGCACCCGGCCACGCGCGACAAGGCCTGGTTCTACCTGGCCAAGCTGCGGCACCCGCAAGGCCGGTTCGACGAGGCCGAGGCGGCGCTGAACCGCATCGCCGCGCCGCTGCCGCCCGGGCTGGAGGACGAGCGCCTGCTGCTGCACGCCAACCTGCTGATCGCCCGTGGCGATGCGGCCGGCGCCGCGCAGCGCCTGGCCGGGTTCGCCGGCAGCGAAGCGGCCGCGCTGTTTGCGCGCTACAACCTGGGCATCGCGCAGATCCATGCCGGCAACGCCAGCGCCGGCGCCACCCTGCTGGAGGCGCTGGGCACCCAGCGCATGGAGGCCCTGGGCGAAGAGTCGCGCAGCCTGCGCGACCAGGCCAACCTGGCGCTGGGCTTTGCCGCGCTGCGCGACGAGCGCGCGCCCGAAGCCCGCCGCGCCCTGGAGCGCGTGCGCCTGGCCAGCCCGCTGGCCACCAAGGCCCTGCTCGGCTTCGGCTGGGCCGCGGTGGCCGCCAAGCAGCCCGAGCGCGCCCTGGTGGCCTGGCAGGAGCTGCTCACCCGCGACGACACCGACCCCGCGGTGCAGGAAGCCCGCATCGCGCTGCCCTATGCGCTGGCCGAGATGGGCGCACCCGGCCAGGCGCTGGCGCGCTACCGCGAGGCCCTGGGCGCCTACGGCCGGGACCACGCCCGCCTGGACGCCAGCATCACCGCCGTGCGCTCGGGCCGGCTGCTGGCCGCCCTGATCGAGCGCAACCCGGGCGAGGCCATGGGTTGGTTCTGGCAGCTCGACACCCTGCCCGAGCTGCCGCACACCGGCCACCTGGCCGCGCTGCTGGCGCAGCACCCGTTCCAGGAAGCCTTCAAGGGCTACCGTGACCTGGTGTTCCTGGCCGGCAACCTGGCCCAATGGCGCGAGACGCTGGGCGTCTACCGCGACATGCTGGCCAACCGCCGCCAGGCCTTTGCCGAACGCCTGCCGCGTGTGCGGGCCGCGGCGCGGCTGGAGGGCCTGGACGCCGCGCCCCAGCGCGCACTGCAACTGGCCGATGCACTGGCCCGAGTGGAAGCCGAGGGCGACGCCGCCGCGCTGGCCGATGCCAGCGAGCAGGCCCAGCTGCTGCGCCTGCAGCGTGCGCGCGCGGCGCTGGCGCAGCTGGCGGCCGCCGGCGATGCGGCCGGCGCCGAGCTGCCCGACGCCGCCGCCCGCGCCACGCTGGCCGAGCGCCAGCGCCGCGTGGCCGGCGCGCTGCAGTGGCAGCTGTCGCAGGCCT
>JACRAZ010000004.1 GCA_016213205.1 Burkholderiales bacterium | reverse complement strand
GACCCGAAGGGCCGGGGTACCCAAGGGCGCTGGCGGGCGTTGCGCTGCTGGCCCGGGTGGACACCCGGGCTGCGCATCGCGCCTACGCCAGCGCCCTTGGCCACCCCGGCGTGGGTGCATGGGAAAGCCTCTCAAGCTCTGAGACGGCTCAGCGCCGCGGCGCGGGTTTGGCGCGTCGCGGCGGCGGGCCCCGGCGCGGGCCGGCGCCGGGCGGGGCGGCCACGCGTGGCCGCGACACGTCGGCCATCAGCAGCACGATGCGCACCAGGTCTTCCACCGCCTCGGGCAGGCTCTCGGGCAGCTCCAGCGTCTCGATCTCGGCCAGCAGTTCGTCCGCGTCTTCCAGGTCCTCGGGGTCGAAGTGGCGGTACAGCGTGGCCAGCGGTTCCAGCAGCGCCGACTCGTGGCGCGCCATCAGGGCCGGGAACAGGTCCATCGCGGTGGCGAAACCGGCCACCCAGGGCAGCACGGTTTCCGACGGGCTGGCCGCGGCGTCCAGCTGGTACACCCAGGGGTCGAACCATTCGCGGCGCTCGATCGCGCGGTTGAGCTCGGCATGCCGGCGCAGCACCAGCGCGTGCAGGGCGTCCAGCGGGTAGCCGGCGGGTGCGGGCCGGCCGTCGATGTCGACGACGTGCTTCAACCACTGCGCCTGCGGCACCGGCCGGGGCTGCAGCAGCACGCCGCAGAGGTAGCCGTCGAGCATCACCACGTCCAGCGCCTCGTGGCCAGGCGGCAGCTGATCGAGCAGGGACTGCAGGTGCTCGAGCTCGGCCTCGCTCAACGGGCGGGGCGCCGGGTGGGCGTGTGGGGGGGCCATCATGTGCGGCATTGTCGCCTGCCTATGATGGGCGCCTGACTTCCCACCGACCCCCGATGACGCTGTTCGACGCTGCCGACACCGCCCGCGCCCTGCCCTGGCCAGCGCTGGTGCGCGCCATCGAGCGCACCCTGGCCGACCTGGCCGCGGGCCGTGTGCACGCCCCCGAGCGCTGGGTGCTGCCGCTGGCACCCGGCACCCACTGGTTCGTGATGCCGGCCTGGCTGGACGCCGCCGGCGGCGACCTGGCCGCGATGAAGCTGATCACCTACGCCGCCGGCAACCCGGCGCGTGGGCTGCCGGCGATCCAGGGCGACGTGCTGGTGCTGCGCGCCAGCACCGGCGAGCGCCTGGCGCTGCTGGACGGGCCCACCGTCACCGCGCGCCGCACGGCCGCGGTGACGCTGTACGCCGCACGGCAGCTGGCGCCGCAGCCGGTGGGGCCGCTGCTGGTGGTGGGCACCGGCACCCAGGCCCTGGCGCATGTGACGGCCTTCACCGAGGCGATGGGCATCGACGAGGTCTGGGTCCGTGGCCGCACGCCTTCGTCGGCACAGGCCTTCGTGCAGGCGCTGCACCAGCGCGGCATCTTCGCCGAAGTGGCCACCGATCTGCCGGTGGCGTTGGCGCGCTGCCCGCTGGTCGTCACCGCCACGCCGGCGCAGGCGGTGTGCCTGCATGGGCAGGTGCGCGACGATGCCTTCGTCGCCGCGATCGGCGCCTTCACCCCGCAGATGCTGGAGCTCGACCCCGCCCTCACCCGCGACATCGCCGCCCGGGGGCAGGTGGTGCTGGACAGCAGCGCCGCGCGCCAGGAGGGCGGCGACCTGATCGCGGCCGGGCTCGACCTGGCCGGCTGCATGGCGCTGGCCGAGCGGCCGCCCCGGCAGGACCAGGGCCCGGTGCTGTTCAAGAGCTGCGGCTCCGCCCTCTGGGACCTGGCCGCGGCCCGCTGTGCCGTCGACGGCATGTGACGGAGTGCACGCGTTCTCCCTCGGCATGCGACATCGGCTGAGGTTCTAGGGATGGCCCACCCCCGACGGCTTGGGCACAGTGCCCGCACGTGTTGCTGCACGCAGTACCGCAGTCACAACGCGAGGCGCGCGAACCCGCCCGCCCCGCGTGACGGTCCCAACGACGTCCTTTCTTTTGAGGACTTCCAGTGCCCGCCGAGCGATCGGCGGGCCTTTTTTTTGCCCCCCGCCCGGCGGCACCGGCTCAGCGCGCCAGGCTGAATTCGCTGCGGTAGCGCGTGGGAGCCGGCAGGCCCCGCAGGCGGAAGTGGTGGCGCAAGGATTCGGTGGAGCCGAAGCCCGCCAGTTCGGCCACCGCCTCGATGTCCAGCCCCGGGTGGCTTTCCAGCAGCTCGCGCGCCAGGCCCAGGCGTTCGCCGATCAGCCAGTCCAGCGGCGAGAGGCCCGTGGCCTGCTTGAACTGCCGCTGCAGCGTGCGCACGCTCAGGTGCACCTGCGCGGCCATCGAGGCCAGCGTATGGTCCAGGCGCGGGTTCGCACGCAGCCAGTCCATCAGGCGGGCCACGGCGCTGTCGTCGGCAGTGGGCATCGGCCGCGGCACGAACTGCGCCTGCCCGCCCTCGCGGTGCGGCGACAGCACCAGGCGCTGCGCCACCTGGTTGGCCACGCGCGACCCATGGTCGCGCCGCACCAGGTGCAGCAGCATGTCCAGCCCGGCCGCCGATCCGGCCGAGGTGATGACCTGGCCTTCGTCGATGTACAGCGCGGCGGCGTCCACATCGATGTCCGGAAAGCGTGCGGCCAGCTTCTGCACATAACGCCAATGGGTGGTGGCCCGTCGCCCCGACAGCAGACCCGCATGCGCGAGCACGAACACGCCGGAACAGATCGAACACACGCGCGCACCGCGTGCATGGGCCAGCCGCAGCGCACGCAGCAAGGGCTCGGGCGGCACCTCGTCGGCGTCGCGCCAGCCGGGCACCACGATGGTGTCGGCCCGCCGCAGCGTGGCCAGCCCCCGCGGCGCCTGCACCTGGATGCCCCCCATCGCGCGCAGCGGGCCCGGCTCGGCCGCGCACACCGCGTACCGGTACCAGGGCACGCCCAGCTCGGGCCGCTCCAGCGCGAACAGCTCGACCGCGCAGCCGAACTCGAAGGTGCACAGCCGGTCGTAGGCGAGGATCGCGACGAGGTGTTCGGTCATCACAACCGCCCGGCCGTTCCGAAGGTTGTGAGTGCCCCTTTGCGCAAGCAAAGCGCAGGGCATGCCTGCGCCAGGGGCTGCGAACGACGTGAACTGGGGGGCGCCATGGCGCGATCTTACCGATCATCGCCGCAATGGCCACTGGTTCGCAGCGGGTCCCGCAGCCACACTGGACCCCGTTGCCACCGAAACCAACCCCCAGGAGATTGACCATGGCTTCCCTCGTCAGCGAAGTGCCGGCCGCGCCGGCCGCCCAGGCCCTCGAACGCTTCCAGTCGGCGTTCGCCTTCGAGACCGACTGCTGGGACGTGCACCACGTCATGAGCAAAGGCAAGGCCGATTTCGTGCTGCTGGACGTGCGCAGCCACGAGATGTACGCCGCCGGCCATGTGCCCGGCGCGGTGAGCCTGCCGCACGGCAAGATCGTCGAGTCCAAGATGGCCGAGTACCCGGCCGACACGCTGTTCGTCACCTACTGCGCGGGCCCGCACTGCAACGGCGCCTTCCGCGGCGCGGTGCGGCTGGCGCGCCTGGGCCGGCCGGTGAAGGTGATGCCCGGCGGCATCACCGGCTGGCTGGACGAGGGCTTCACGCTTGCCAAGGTCGAGGCCTGATGCAAGCCCGGCCGGCCCCCGGCTACCGGGTGCGGCCGGCGGTGGCGTCCGACGCGGACGCCCTGCTGCGGCTGATGCGCGGACTCGCGCACTTCGAGGGTTATCTCGACCGCTTCACGGTCGACGCCCCGGCGCTGCTGGCCCGCGGCCTCGGTGGCGTGGCCCCGCCGCAGTTCGGTGCCTTCGTCGCCGAGCACGACAGCGGGGCGCTGTGCGCCCACGCGGTGTGGCTGCTGACCCCCTTCACCTTCGACCTGCGGCCCACCGTGGTGCTGAAGGAGCTGTATGTCGACGCCGCGCACCGCCGCCGCGGGCTGGCGGCGGCGCTGTTCCGCGCGGTGCAGCACCAGGCGGGCGTGCTGGGCGCCGGCCGCCTGCAGTGGCTGGTGCTGCCGGACAACGAACGCGCCAAGCAGCTGTACCGCGCGCTCGGTGGCCAGCACGACACGGCCTGGGAGACCTGGGCCCTGGCGCTGCCTGGTGTTGCGCCGCCCACGCCGGGCCGAGCCCCGGCTTGATGGATCGGGCCGGGCCGAGCCCCGGCTTGATGGATCGGGCTGGGCCGAAGCCCGGCTTGATGGATCATGCCGGGCCGAAGCCCGGCCTGAACGCCTCGCGCAGGTAGGCCACCAGCGCCTGCACCGCACGCGGCACGTACGGCGTGTAGGGCCGGATCGCATACAGGTGCTCGCCGAAGTTGCCCACCGGCTGCCAGTCCGGCAGCACGGGCACCAGCTTGCCGGCGGCCAGCGCTGCCTGGGCGCTGAAGTCCGGCAGCAGCGCGATGCCCAGCCCGCCCAGCGCCGCCTCGCGCAACGCCTCGCTGTTGTTGGCCGCAAAGCAGCCGGCCACCGGCACGGTGAGCTTGGCGCCCGCCGGGCCGTGGCGGGGCACCAGCTGCCAGGCGGGCGTTTCACCGGGGCGCAGGTAGTGCAGGCACTCGTGGGCCGCGAGCTCGGCCGGCTGGCGCGGCGTACCGCGCCGGCGCAGGTAGGCCCGGCTGGCCACCAGCAGCGCCTCGGTGCGGCACAGGGTCCAGGCCACGTGTGTCTCGGGCGGCGCGTGGGTGTGGCGGATCGCCAGGTCGAAGCCCTCCTGCGCCAGCGGCAGCAGGCGGTCGGACAGGTCGAGCTCGATGCGCAGCTCGGGGTGGGCACGCAGGAAGGCCGGCAACCGAGGTACCAGTTGCTGGCGTGCCAGCGCCACGGGCGCGGTGATGCGCAAGCGCCCGCGCGGCGCGGCGGCCAGGTCCTTGATGCCGGCGAACGCGGTGCCGATGGTCTCGAAGGCGCCGGCCGTCGCGTCGGCCAGCTGCTGCCCGGCCTCGGTGAGGCGCACGCTGCGCGTGGTGCGCAGCACCAGCGGCAGGCCGGCGGCACGCTCGAGCTCGGCGATGCGGGCGCTCATCGCCGCCTTGCTGACCCCCAGGCGCTGCGCCGCCGCCGTGAAGCTGCCGGCCTGGCCCAGCACGGTGAGCCAGTGCACGTGGGACCAGAGGGTTTCGACGCGGCGATGGTCCATGGTGGGTTGTTTGAGATTCCGGCCAGGCATTGTTCGCTATTCTGAACAATGAATCCAGCCCGAGCCAACTAGCGGGCCGCTGTCGTGGCGCCTAGACTGGCCGCTTCCAGCGCCTGGCCATCACCCCGAGGAGACACCCATGGGAGCCCCCGAAGCCTTCACCGCCACCACCGACGTCGGCCACCACATCGGCGGTTGCCGCGTGCCCGGCACCAGCGGTCGCCAGCAGCCCGTGTACCACCCCGCCAGCGGCCGCGTGGCACGCCAGGTGGCGCTGGCCTCGGTGGACGAGGTCGGCGCCGCCATCGCCGCCGCGAAAGCCGCCTTCCCGGCCTGGGCCGATACCCCGCCGATCCGCCGCGCCCGGGTGCTCAATGCCTTCCTGCAGCTGCTGAATCAGCACCGCGACACGCTGGCGGCCATGATCACCGCCGAACACGGCAAGGTGTTCACCGACGCGCAGGGCGAGGTCTCGCGCGGCATCGACATCGTGGAGTTCGCCTGCGGCGCACCGCAGTTGCTCAAGGGCGACTACACCGAGCAGGTGTCCACCGGCATCGACAACTGGACGATGCGCCAGCCGCTGGGCGTGGTGGCCGGTGTCACGCCGTTCAACTTTCCGTGCATGGTGCCGTTGTGGATGTTTCCGCTGGCGCTGGCCGCGGGCAACAGCTTCGTGCTCAAGCCCAGCGAGCGCGACCCGTCGCCCTCGCTGTTCATGGCCGACCTGCTGAAGCAGGCCGGCCTGCCGGACGGCGTGTTCAACGTGGTCCAGGGCGACAAGGTGGCGGTGGACGCCCTGCTCACCCACCCGGACGTGAAGGCGCTCAGCTTCGTCGGCTCCACGCCGATCGCGCACTACCTCTACCAGGCCGGCGCCCAGCACGGCAAGCGCGTGCAGGCGCTGGGCGGCGCGAAGAACCACATGGTGGTGATGCCCGATGCCGACCTGGAGCAGGCGGTGGATGCGCTGATCGGCTCGGCCTACGGCTCGGCCGGCGAGCGCTGCATGGCGATCTCGGTGGCGGTGCTGGTGGGCGACATCGGCGACAGGATCATCCCGAAGCTGGCCGAACGCGCCCGGGCGCTGAAGGTGATGGACCCGATGGACCTGCGCGCCGAGATGGGCCCGATCGTGACCCGCGAGGCGCGCGACCGCATCGAAGGCTATGTGGCGCAGGGCGTGGCCGAAGGCGCGCAGCTGGTGGTCGACGGCCGCGGCCTGACGGTGCCGGGACTGGAGGGCGGCTTCTTCACCGGCGGCACGCTGTTCGACCATGTGACGCCGGCCATGCGCATCTACCGTGAAGAGATCTTCGGCCCGGTGCTGGCCTGCGTGCGCGCGAAGGACTTCGCCGAGGCGGTGCACCTGGTCAACGAGCACGAGTACGGCAACGGCGTGGCCTGCTTCACCAGCGACGGTGGCATCGCCCGCGAGTTTGCGCGCCGGGTGCAGGTGGGCATGGTGGGCATCAACGTGCCGATCCCGGTGCCCATGGCCTGGCATGGCTTCGGTGGCTGGAAACGCAGCCTGTTCGGCGACACGCATGCCTACGGCGAGGAAGGCCTGCGCTTCTACACCAAGCAGAAGAGCGTGATGCAGCGCTGGCCCGAGAGCATCGGCAAGGGCGCCGAGTTCAACTTCCCGGTCTCGAAGTGAACCGGGCCTGAACCGGAGAGACGGGGCATTCCCGAGTGCACGCCGCGGATCCGGCTCTGCCGGTCCGCCAGCGTGGCCCCCGGCAGCGCCTCGGGGGTGGGCGAATCAGTCTCCGGTGAAGCCGGTGGCCTTGACCACGGCCGCCCAGCGGGCAGCCTCGGCCTTGAGCATGCGCTCGGTGTCGGCCCGGCTGGTGCCGGTCACGGTGAAGCCGGCCTCCTGCAGCTTGGCGCGCACCTCGGGCGACTTCACCGCAGCCACGACCTTCTGGTTCATCGGCTCCAGCATCGCGGCTGGCGTGGCGGTGGGCACCATGATCGCGAACCAGGCCGAGAAGTCCATCTTCGGGAAGCCCGCTTCGGTGAAAGTGGGCACCTCGGGCAGCAGCGGCGAGCGCTGCGCCGCCGTGGTGGCCAGGGCCCGCAGCTTGCCGCCCTTGACCTGCGCCATCGCCAGCGCGGTGCTGACGAATGCCCCCTGCGCGTCGCCGGCGATGATGGCCGTGACGGCATCGCCGGTGGAGCGGAAGTGCAGCGGCTCCACCTTGAACCCGGCCTGGTCGCCAAACACCTCGGCACCAAAGTGGCCTGGCGTGCCCGGCCCGAAGGTGACGAAGTCCACCTTGTCATTCTTGGCCTTTGCGGCGGCCACGAATTCGGCCACCGTCTTGGCCGCCGATTTCAGCGGCACCACCAGCACGAAGTCCGAACGCACCACCTCTGCCACACCGACCAGTTCTTTGGCCGGGTCATAGGGCAGCTTGCGGAACGCGGCAGGCGCAATGCTGATCATGCCCACTTCAGCCAGCAGCAAGGTGGTGCCGTCGGCAGCGCCCTTGGCCACCTGCTGGGCCGAGATCTGCCCCCCGGCACCGGGCCGGTTGTCGACGACAAGCGGCTGGCCGGCCAGTTCGCCGAGCTTCTGGCCGATGGTGCGGGCCACCACGTCGGGGCCGGTGCCGGGCGGGAAGCCCACCACCAGCTTGATCGGCTTGTCGGGCCAGGCCTGGGCCAGCGCGGTGGCGGGAAGCATCGCGGGGGCCAGCATCAGGGCGGCCAACAAGGCAAGGGCGGGGCGGCGGGTTGACATCGGCAGGACTCCGTTGGAACAGCGCGCAGTGTCTGGTGCGGCCCGGTGCCGGCCTGTCATCCCAGAAGCTGACAGGCCGAGGCAGGGTGCGACGCTTCAGTGCGCCGGCACGAAGGCGGCGAACAACTCGCTCTTGAAGTGCATGCCCAGGCGCTCGAAGGCACGCGCCCGGTAGGTCTTGACCGTGGCGACCGACAGGCCCATGTCGGCGGCGATGCCGTCATAGCTCCAGCCGCGCAGCAGGCGTTCACAGACATCGAGCTCGCGTTCGGTGAGCGCCGGGCACCGGGCGCGCAGCGCCTCGCGCGGGCCCGCCGCGGGCTGCGGCAGCAGCGCGAGGTGGCGCTGCACGGCCGCCAGCAGCAGCGGCGCCAGCGAGGCGAAGCCGGCGCACTCGCCCTCGCTGAAGCGGCCCTGGTGCTCGTGGTGGTACAGGTTCACCGCGAACAGCGAACCATCGTCGCCGCGCTGCACCACCGACAGCCGCTCCAGCACCCGGTGGCGGCGGTAGATGGCCTCGCGATGCGCGGTGTTGGGCGCCTCGTCGGCATGCATGCGCAGCACCGCGGCATGGCCGGGGGCGACGGTGTCGAAGCTGCGGTCGATGCGGTAGAGGCCGTCGTGGTAGGCGCGGAAGCAGGATTGGGTGGCGTCGGCCACGCCCACGCTGGAGGACAGGTGCAACACCGGCAGGCGCTCGCGCCACACCTGGTAGACCGACCAGGACGCGGCCTTCAGGCCGGCGGCGTTGAGCCCCTGCAGGCCGGCGCAGGCGAAGTCGCTGCGGCCGATGGCGCCGATCACGGCCCCGAGCCCGTGCTGGGGGCCGGCGTCGGCCAGGGGAAGCGACCAGTGGTTCATGCAGACCGGTGGGGCAGGTGGGAGCAGGCGCAAGGCGGGGCGGGTGGGTGCAGACGCAGGCGTCATCCTCTGGGATGACGCGGCGCCGGCGCCCGAGGCGACCGGCGTTGGCATGATGCTAGGCAGCCCCCGGCAACCCGTCCATAGGACTGACCCGACGCTGCCTCGCCCACCGCCCGGAGACACCCGATGCCCCAGCCCCTGCCCGCCCCACCCGCGCTGCTGCCGATGACCCGGGTGCTGTGCGACGTGAAAGGCCTGGTGACCCTGGGCCAGGCCAAGCACGGCGAGCGCCGCTACGTCCCGCTGGGTGGCGGCACGGTGCAGGGACCGGAGCTCAATGGCACGCTGGTCGAGGGCGGGGTGGACTGGCAGCTCAACCGGGCCGATGGCGTGCTGGAGATCGCCGCGCACTACGTGATCCGTGCCGACGACGGCGGCCTGATCGAGGTGCAGAGCGACGGCCTGCGCCATGCCCCGCCCGAGGTGATGGCCCGGCTCGCGCGGGGCGAGGCCGTGCCGCGCGAGCTGTACTTCTTCCGCACCGTGATGCGCTTCACCACCGGCGCACCCGCCTGGCTGCACCTGAACAAGGTGCTGGCGCTGGCCGTGGGCGAGCGCGAGGCCACGCGGGTGAAGCTGGACGTCTACCGCATCGGCTGAACGCCGCGCGGGCGCGCTGCGTCACGCCCCGGCCAGCCGTTCGTCCAGGCTGGCCACCAGGCTGGCCAGCCGTGCCTGCAGCTCGCGCATGGCCTCGCTGATCTCGGGCGTGAGCCGGCCGTCGGCGGCGGCCTGCGCCGCACAACGCTGCTCCAGCGCACCGGCCAGCGCATGGATCTGCTGCGCGCCGATGGTGGCCGCCGCGCCGCGCAGCGAGTGCGCCACGTGCCGCAGCGCGACGCAGTCGCCCCCCGTCTCGCCACCGGCCAGCGGGGCCAGGCCTTCGGCGTACAGCTGCACGAAGCGGCCGAGCATGTAGCGGTACATCTCGAATCGGTTGCCGCACAGGCGCAGGCCCAGCGGCGCATCCAGGCCGTCGATGCCGGCCAGCGCGTTCACGCCGGAAGGCCGGGCGGCGTCCACGGGCGCCGGGGCGGCCGCTGCGTCGGCCCCGCCTGGCGCGCCGGACGCGCCGCCGACGGGCAGCCACTTCAGCAAGGCGGCATACAGGGCCGTCGGGTCCACCGGCTTGGCCAGGTGGTCGTTCATGCCGGCGGCCAGGCAGGCGGCCCGGTCTTCGCCGAAGGCATTGGCCGTCATCGCCAGGATCGGCATGCGGCCCGCCTGCGGCAGCGCCCGCATCGCACGGGCGGCGTCCAGCCCGTCGAGCTCGGGCATCTGCACATCCATCAGCACCAGTGCATAGGGCTGCCGCTGCACCCGCTGGACGGCCTCGCGGCCGTTGCTGGCTACATCCACCTGCAGGCCCACGTCGAGCAGCAGCGCGCGGGCCACTTCCTGGTTGATCACGTTGTCTTCGGCCAGCAGCACCCGCGCGCCGGCGTGGCGGGCGCGCAGCGTCTGTTCGGCCGCCGCGGCCGCGGCCACCGGCGACGGCAGCCGCGCCTGCGGCTGGGCATCGACCAGCAGCTCCAGCACCGCATCGTGCAGGGCCGACATGGTGACCGGCTTGCCCAGCACATGCCGGATGTCCATGGCGCGGGCACGGGCGGGCAGGTCGGCATCGGCCTGGGCGGTGACGATCAGGCACTGCGGGGCCGGGTGCAGGCGCTCGCGCAGGCGGCGCACGAACGCCAGCCCGTCCACCTCGGGCATCAGCCAATCGATCACCGCCACGCGGTAGGGGTCACCGGCGGCCTGCGCGGCCTCGGCCAGCGCCACCCCGTCTGCGGCGGAGGCGGCCACGTCGGTGCGCAGGCCGAGCCGGCGCATCATGTCGCCCAGGGCCTCTCGGGCCACCGGCAGGTCGTCAACCAGCAGCGCGCGCTGTTCACTCAACAGTGAATCGCGTGAGGTCGCCAGGTGCTGCTGGGCATGGCCGAGCCGCGCGCTGAACCAGAACCGGCTGCCGGCGCCAGGCCTGCTGTCGACCCCGACCTCGCCGTCCATCAGCAGCGCCAGCCGGCGCGTGATGGCCAGCCCCAGGCCGGTGCCGCCGAAGCGGCGGGTGGTGGAGCTGTCGGCCTGCTCGAAGGCGCGGAACAGGCTGTCCAGCCGATCGGGTGCGATGCCCACGCCGGTGTCGCACACCTCGAAGTGCACCCGCAGTCCCAGCGCGCTGTTCTCGCGCAGGCTGACGCGCAGCGTGACCGAGCCCTGCTCGGTAAACTTCACCGCGTTGGACAGCAGGTTCACCAGCGCCTGCTGCAGCCGGGTGGGATCGCCGCGCAGCAGCGCGGGCATGTGGTCGGTGTCGACCACCAGCTCCAGGCCCTTGTCCCGCGCGCGTTCGGCCACCATCGCGACGCTGCGTGCCACCAGGCTGTCGAGCGCGAAGTCCACCTGCTCCAGCGTGAGCTTGCCGGCCTCGATCTTGGAGAGGTCGAGCACGTCGTTGATCAGCTCGAGCAGGTGCTGCGCCGCATCGGCCACCTTGGCCAGACGATCACGTTGCTCGGGCCGCGGGTGGTCGCGCTGCAGCAGGTGGGTGAGGCCGATGATCGCGTTCATCGGGGTGCGGATCTCGTGGCTCATGTTGGCCACGAAGGCGCTCTTGGCACGGCTGGCCAGCTCGGCCCGGTCACGTGCGACGGTGAGCTCGTCGTTGAGCTGCTGCAGCCGCCGCGCGGTGTGGCGCGCCTCGGTGATGTCGGTGGCCAGCACGAGGTAGCCGCGCACCTGGCCATCCTGAACATCGGGCACGCACTCCACGTGGCTGATCGAAGGCTCCGGCCGCCACGGCCACGCATCCTCGCGCTCGTAGCTGCTGGGCATGCCGGCCAGGGCCTTGCGCACGTGCGGCTCGATGCGGGCAAACGACTCGGCACCGAACAGCTCCACGTGGTGGCGGCCGATCACGTCCTCGGGGCGCATGCGGTGCCAGTCGAAGAACACCTTGTTCGCGAAGCGGCAGCGCAACTCGGTGTCCCAGTAGACGACGCGGCCCGGCATGTTGTCGGCGATGGTGCGCGCCAGCAGCTCGGCCTGCTGCAGGGCCTGCGTGCGCGCGGCCACCTGTTCCTCCAGGTGTTCGCGGTAGCCGCGCAGTTCCTCGTCGATGCGCCGCCGCTCGGTGATGTCGGCAAAGGAGAGCACCGCGGCCACCACGCGCTGGCCCGCGGTGTCGCGCACCGGCTGCGCGTTGATCTGCAGCCACTTGACGCGGCCATCGGGCTGCGTGAGGCCCACCACCTTGTCGAACTGCGGCTCGCCGGTGGCCAGCGCCTGCGCCAGCGGGAAGGCCTGCGGCGCCAACGGCGCGCCATCGGGCCCGAGCCGCACGCCGGGCACGGCCAGGTGGGTGCTGCGCATCTGCGCTAGGTCGAGCCCCAGCATGCGCTCGGCCGCCGGGTTGGCGTCCAGCGGCCAGCCCAGGGGGTCGAACACGATGACCCCCTCGCTCAGCGCCAGCAGCGTGGACCGTGCCTGCGACTCGGCCTGCGTGCGCAGCCGGTCGGCCTGGTAGACGCCGACACACACGCCGCCCATCAGCAGCAGCGCCAGGCCCAGGCTCCAGAGGTAGGCCTGGTCGAGGCGGTCGGACAGGCGGGCGATCTCGGCGCGCATGGCCTTGTCCATCTGCGCGGTGCTGTCGGTGAGCTGCCGCATCGCCAGCCGCAGCGCGAGCGCCTGTGCGGCAGACGGGCCGCCACCTTGCTGCGCTGCGACCAGCAGCGCCTGGAACTGCTCGATCTGGCGGCGCAGGTCCGGCGCCTGCAGCCCGGCCTGCCCCAGGGCGCTGGCGCTGCGCTGGTAGCTGGCCAGCGCCTGCTGCAGCAATGCCAGGCCCTGCTCGCGTTGCCAGGCCGAATCGGGCTGCTGCCCGAGCGTGAGGTGCAGGAAGCCGTCGGACAGGTCGTCCCCCGCGCGGCCGAGTTCCCGCACCAGCGTGGTCGCCTGCACCAGGCGGCTGTGCTGGTAGTGGCTCAGGCCGGCGATCCACGCACACACCAGCAGCGACGAGGCAATGGTGATCCACAGCCAGGCGCGGCCGCTCGGGGCGCCCCAGCGGACTGCGCGCGTCCGGGGGCCCGCTAGGGCGGGCGGCGGGCGGTCGTGCGGGTTCATGGTCGGCCCGGTGGGTTCACGGGAGTACCGGGGGCCTCATGGCCGCGGGGGCTCGCCGGCGTGCGGGGCCGATGCCAGTTCAGCCGGACCGAAGCCGAAGCGGGCCACCGTCCGCAGGTGCTCGGCCCCGCCCACCCAGCCGGACTGCGCCGCATTCCAGGCGCGCTGCAATGCCGCATCGTCGGGGTGGAAGGCGAACGCGACGACATCGGCATCGTGCGCCGCCGAACCGCCGGGGGGTGGTGCATCGTCCAGGGCCTGGAACCGCTCGGGGCTGGCCGCAGCGATGCTGCGCACGGTGGGCAGCGACAGCGCCAGCACCTCCACCGCGGCGGCCGCCAGCGCGGCATGCCCGGCCTGCGCATCGGGCACCACCACCGTCTGCGTCGCGGGCAGTCCCAGCGTGCGCAGGCGCTGCTGCTCCACCGAGCCGGCCAGCACGGCCACCCGCACATCGGTGCGGGCCGCGAGTTCACGGTAGCCCTTCACCCCCGCCGGGTTGCCGCGGCGTACCAGCAGGCCGGGCAGCACGCGCACCGTGGGGTCGGAAAAGCGCACCCGCCGTGCGCGCTCCGGGGTGACGAACAGGCCGGCGGCAATGAGGTCGAAGCGGCGCTCGAGCAGGCTGGGGATCAGCTCGCCGAAGGCCACCTGGACCCATTCAATGCGCGGCAGCCCGAGCCGTTGCGCCACCTCGCGCGCGGTGGCGGGTGATTCGCCGGTGACCTCGCCGCCCGGGCCCAGCATCGCGTAGGGAGCCTCCACTGCGTAGCCCACACGCAGCAGGCCGGCGCGGCGCACGCGTTCGAGTGAACCATCGTCGCGCCGGCGGGCCAGCCAGCCGGCCGTGCCCGCCAGGCCCACCACGCCCGCCGCGCCCGCCAGCCACGCGACCGTGCGCCGCCGCGGCGTCAACGCTGCGCTCCTGCACGGTCAGGCAGGCACGGCGGGGTACTGCGGCGCGACGGAGACGGGGCAGGCGCGGCCATGGCGGTTCGGGGTCGGGCAGGCATCGTAATGCGGCGCCCGCCGTCTGTCTGCGCCATTCTGGCAACAGGCCGGTGCCGCGCTGGCGCGCAATGTCCCCGGCAGCGCGCGGCCCGCGGCGTCAGTGCCGCTCGGTCTCGCCGCTGCGGGGCTGCCACTTCATCAGCCGACGCTCGATGCGGCCCACCGCGGCATCGAGCGCGAGCGCAAATCCGGTCAGCACCAGGATGCCGGCCATCACGGTGTTGATGTCGAACACGCCCTCGGCCTGGTGGATGAGGTAGCCCACGCCGCTGGCCGAGCCCAGGTATTCGCCCACCACCGCGCCCACGAAGGCCAGCCCCACGCTGGTGTGCAGCGAGCTGAACACCCAGCTGGTGGCGCTGGGCAGGTAGAGGTGGCGCAGCAGCTGGCGCGGGCTGGCGCCCAGCATGCGTGCGTTGGCCAGCACCACCGGGCTCACTTCCTTCACGCCCTGGTAGACGTTGAAGAACACGATGAAGAACACCAGCGTGACACCCAGCGCCACCTTGCTGGCGATGCCCAGGCCGAACCACACCGCGAAGATCGGCGCCAGGATGATGCGCGGCATCGCGTTCATCGCCTTCACGTAGGGCTCCAGCAGCGCCGAGGCCATGGGCTGCAACGCCAGCCACAGGCCGCCACCCAGGCCGGCCAGCGCGCCGATGGCAAAGGCGAGCACCGTCTCGACGAGCGTGACGCCCAGGTGCGGGTAGATGTCGGCATCGGCCACGAACCAGCGCCAGATGCGCGAGAACACCTTCAGCGGCTCACCGAAGAAGAAGGCCGCCTGGCGGTCGTCGGCAAAGAAGATCGGCGGCACCAGGCCCGGCGTGGTGAGCAGGTGCCAGGCCACGAACACGGCCACCAGCAGCAGCACCTGCCACAGGCGCAGGTTGCGCGGGTTGGGTTTGATGACCTGCCACACGGTGCTCAACCCGCCTTGGCCTGCAGCTGCTGCTGGTAGCCCTTGAGCACCTCGTCGCGCAGCACGGCCCAGATCGCCTTGTGCAGCTCGATGAAGCGCGGCGTGCTGCGCACCTCGGCCACGTCGCGCGGGCGCGCCAGGTCGATCGTGAACTCACCGATCGGGCGCGACGCGGGGCCGGCGCTCATCACCACCACGCGGTCGCTCATCGCGATGGCCTCGTCCAGGTCGTGGGTGATGAAGAGCACCGCCTTGCGCGCGCGCGCCTCGCCGTCGCCCTGCCACAGCGCCAGCACCTCGTTCTCCATCAGCTGGCGGGTCTGGATGTCCAGCGCCGAGAAGGGCTCGTCCATCAGGATGATGTCCGGGTCGAGCACCAGCACCTGGGCCAGGCTGGTGCGCTTGCGCATGCCGCCGGACATCTGGTGCGGGTAGCGGTCGCCGAAGCCGCCCAGGCCCACGCGGCGCAGCCACTGCTCGGCCTGCGCGCGCGCCTCGGCCGGCGCGAGGCCGCGGAACTCCAGCCCCGCCATCACGTTGGCCAGCGCACTGCGCCAGGGCATCAGGCTCTCGGTCTGGAACATGTAGCCGGCGCGGCGGTTGATGCCCACGAGCGGTTGGCCGAACACCGCAACGCTGCCGGTGCTGGGCGCCAGCAGCCCGGCGGCCACGTTCAGCAGCGTGCTCTTGCCGCAGCCGGTGGGGCCCACCACCGACACGAACTCGCCCGCGCCCACGCGCAGCGACACGTCGGCCACGGCGGTGTAGCGCTGGCCCGGGCTGTCACGGGCGACAAAGGTGCAGCCGACATCCTGCAGCGCGAGGGCGAGCGGGGAAGCGGAGGCAGGCGGCGGCATGGTCTGAGTGTCGCAGCATTGCCTGGCCGCGCCGGCCGGGGCTCAGCGCCGCTCGGCTGCCGCCTTCAGCACCTCGACCACTTCGATGCGCTTGAACTCCGTGGCGCGCTCCAGCGCGCGCCCTTGCGGCGCGCCGGCCTGCAGCAGGTGGCGCACCACCTCGGCGTGGCCATTCATGGCGGCGAGCTCGATGGGCGACCAGGTGGACGCGGCCGGCCAGACCTTCGCATCGGCGCCTTGCGCCAGCAGCCAGCGCACCGCCTCCGTGCGCCCCTGCTCAGCGGCGTACCCCAGCGCGCTGCGACCGGTCGGGTTCGGCGCCGAGTCGGGCGAGGCCCCGCGTCTCGCAAGGCCCTCCATGGCTGCGAGATCGCCACGTCCGGCTGCATCGACCAGGGCTGCGTTGTCGGCGGCCACGCTGCGCCAGGGCATCGCCCGCAGGTCGAACTTCAGCAGCGACGGATAGGGCAGTCCGAACTTGAACTTCACATAGCGCTCGAACCGGGCGGCATCGAGGCCCGCGCCAACGGCCAGCAGCGTGCCCCCGTCGTCGCTGGCCAGCAGGCCGGGCAGCACGAGACCATAGCTGTTCATGCCGTAGTTGAAGGTCGAGTGGACGATGTCGCGCCGCAGGCCGGTGTCGAGGTCGACGATCACGGCGGCATCGCCGCGTGTCCGGTCCTGACGCACCCAGAATCGCCCGCCGGCCAATGACTGGCGAATCTGCAGCACATGGGCCAGCTCGATCTGCTTGCGCTCCACCAGCGCGGCCTGGGCATCGCGGGCCAGCCCGCGCTCGACCGCGGCGCTGAGGTTGAGCAGGGCCGCAGCGAATTGAAAGCCTGTGGCCAGGTTCTGCGACCCGGGCTGCCGTTGCTGATACGGGATGTCGTGGTTGCCGCTGATGGTCAGCTGATCCCGCCACCACGCCTGCTGACGCCGCTCGTAGACCGCCAACGCGCCGAGCGCCTGCAACCCTTGACGCGTCTCCGCCTGCAACGTCCATGGCGCGGCGGCCTGCGCCGCCTGAGTCGTCTGCTGCCAGCGAAGCTGGCCATTGCCAGCGTCGAAAGCCGCCACCACGGCGTCGGTGCCGGTGTCGCGCATCAGCACCACCTGGCCACCGCGGTACGCCAGCAGGTCTGGCGCGGGCCAGGGCATCGCCACGAACCCGGCGTTGCCACCCAGCGGGCTGGTGCCCAGCAGGCGACCGTCGCCGCGCGCCAGGCGCAGCAAGCTGCCGCGCCCGCTGACCCACACCGCGTCGCCCACCTCGAGCGGCCTGCTGCCCAACTCGCCGGCCGCGGCATGGCGCCAGGCTTCCTGGCCATCGGCGAGCGCGAGCGCATGCAGCGTGTCGGCATGCACGGTGATGTCTTGCGCCCCCACGCGCATCGTGCGCGCCTGGCGCGCGATGGCCCAAACCTGGCGGCCATCGGTGCTGGGCAGCCAGGCGGTCACCGCACCAGCCAGCGGCCGTGGCCCCCACAGCGCCCGACCATCCGCCAACGCCAGCAGGCGCACGCCCTGGCGGTCTTCCACCAGCGCGCCGGCGGGCAGCGGCAGCACCTGTGGCGGCGCATCGTCGCCGGACGCCAATTCGGCGTCCCAGCGCGGCCCCCCACTGCGGGCATCGAGCCAGTGCAGGCGCGCGCCGGCCACCAGCACGCCGCCCTCGAGCAGCCACAGCCGCGTGCCGGTTGGCGCGGCGGCCACACCACCGCGGGTCCACCGCGGCTGGCCATCGGTCAGGCCGAGGGCGCTGACGCGTCCTCCCTCGGCCACCAACACGTTGCTGTTGGATTGGTCTACCACCAGGCCGACGGACCCGTCGAACGAGCGACTCCACAGGGCCGCACCGTTGGCCATGTCCAGCGCCTGCAGAAGGGTTTTCCGGGCCTGGGTGGCCGCCAGCAGCAAGGGCTGGGCACTCAGCAACTGCCAGGTCGCGCCCGGCATCGGCGGGGGCGTGAACTGCCACAACAGCGTGCCCTGGCGCGTGTCGACCAGGCTGACCGGCCCCAGCTCGGGCGCCGCAAGCACATTGCTCAACTGCACCTGGCCCAGCAGCAGGCGCTCAGGCGCCACGAAGACCTGCAGCGATGCCGCATCGGCGTGCAGCACCTGCTGCCACATCGGAGACGGCTGCAGGGCTTTGAGCTCCTGCTGCAGCGACCCGGCCACGCGCGCCATCTCGCCCAGCACATCGCGCTGTTCGGTCGTGCCGCCTTTGCCCGCCAGGACGCGCGCGCCCTCCTTCAAGTCGTCCAGCAGCCCCCCAGGCGCTGATGGCACCCACGCCAGCGCCGCCACGGCCGCCGCGGCCATCCACACTCTGCTCCGCATCGTCGCTACCCTCCCGCCGCAGCGGCATGGCTGCTCATCCGCAGCCAGATTGCCCAAGGCGGCCGGGCGGCGGCTTGCTTCAGGTCAACGCATGCAGGCAGCGCCCGGTGGGGTCAGCCTTTCGGATACTTGGCCAGCGCCGCCTTGACGAAGTCGTTGGTGTAGACGGCCTTCAGGTCCAGCGTGGCCTTGGCGATCTCGGCATCGATGCTGGCCAGCGCGCGGCGCGCGGTGTCGGGCCCAGCATCGGGGATCATGCCGTCGGGCGACAAGGCGCCCTTGGCCGCCAGGAAGGCATCGATGTAGACCGCGCGGTCACCCAGCAGGTAGGCCTCGGGCACGGCCTTGATGATGTCGCCCGGGCCGGCGGCCTGGATCCACTTGTTGGCGCGCACGATGGCGTTCACCAGCGCCTGCACCGTCTTCGGGTGCTTGTCGATGAAGGCCTGGGGCAGGTACAGGCAGGCCGCGGGCATGGGGCCGCCGAACACCTTGTCCGCCTCGGCGACGACGCGGGTGTCGGAGACGATGTTCAGGTCGTGGCTGCGCGTGAGCAGCGAGATCACCGGGTCGAGGTTGGCGAGGGCATCGATCTGGCCCGAGCGCATGGCCGCCACCGCGCCATTGCCGGCGCCCACGCCGATGATGCTGACATCGCTGGGCTTCAGGCCCGCCTTCGCGAGCACGAAGTTCGCCATCACGTTGGTGGAGCTGCCGGGCGCGGTGACGCCGATCTTCTTGCCCTTGAGGTCGGCCACGGTCTTGAAGCCGGCCATGGTCTTGGGGTTCACGCCCAGCACGATCTGCGGCGCGCGGCCCATCAGCACCACCGCGCGCAGGCGCTGGCCCTTGGCCTGCATGTTCACCGTGTGCTCGAAGGCACCGCTGACCACATCGGCACTGCCGCCCACCAGCGCACGCAGCGCCTGCGAGCCGCCGGCGAAATCGACGATGTGCACCTCCAGGCCCTCGGCCTTGAAGTAGCCCAGCTGCTCGGCAATGGTGAGCGGCAGGTAGTACAGCAGGTTCTTGCCGCCCACGGCCAGCGTGAGCCTGGTCTTTTCCAGCCCCGCCGGCTGGGCCCAGACCGGGGCCACGAGCAAGGAGGACGAGGCGATCAGGGTGCGGCGGCGCAGGCTCATGGTGCAGGGCAAGGTGCGAAGGAGCCGCGACTGTACCCAAGCGCCACAATCGCCGCATCAGCACTTCCGCCCGGCCGTTCCGAAGGAAGTGCGCCCTCCCTCGGGGAGGTGGACACACAGTGACCGGAGGGTCGTCAAATGAGCAGATCCACCGTGCTGATCACCGGTGCGGGGCGCGGCATCGGCGCCGCCACCGCCTTGCTGCTGGCCGCGCGCGGCCACGACATCGCGATCAACTACCAGCGTGACGCCGCCGCGGCCGAGGCCGTGGCCGGGCGCGTGCGCGCCCTCGGGCGGCGCGCCATCGCGGTGGCCGCCGACGTGGCCGACGAGGCCGCGGTACGGGCGATGTTCGCGCGCATCGATGCCGAGCTCGGGCCGCTGGGCGGGCTGGTCAACAACGCCGGCATCGTGGCGATGAAGGCGCGCCTGGACGAGATGGACCTTGCCCGCTGGCGCCGCATGTTCGACACCAACGTGCTGGGCACGCTGCTGTGCTCGCAGCTGGCCGTGCGCCGCATGAGCACGCGCCACGGCGGCGCGGGCGGCGCGATCGTCAACCTCTCCAGCGTGGCCTCGGTGCTGGGCTCGCCGGCGATGTACGTCGACTACGCGGCGAGCAAGGGTGCCATCGACAGCTTCACGATCGGCCTGGCGCGAGAGCTGGCGGCCGAGGGCGTGCGCGTGAACGCGGTGCGGCCCGGCATCATCGAGACCGAGATCCACGCCGCCAGCGGCGATGCGCAGCGCGCGCAGGCCTCGGCCGGCCTCATCCCGATGGGCCGGCCCGGGCGGGCCGAGGAGATCGCCGCGGCGATTGCGTGGCTGCTGTCGGACGAGGCCAGCTACACCACCGGCGCGATCCTGGATGTCAGCGGCGGGCGGTAGGCCTCACACGTCGACGTTTGCCGCGATCAAGCGGCATCCGTCGCCGTGGTGCGGGCCCCTCTGCTCCGCATGAGCCTGGCTTGGCGCATCCAGCCATCCCGGGACATGGCGTGCGGGCCGACAGCGCGGCCATCACGGCCTGAGTTGCGGCCAGGGCCGCTTCGCGGCGGGCAACGGCCGTGCCGCGGCAACCGCCGACCGTGGCGGCGGCGCCTCGTTCGCGGCGGCAGTTCGTCACGGGCCGTCGGCGTCCCCGACCGGCGGACATGACAGGCCTGCAGCCGAATCCATAAAGTGAGGCGCGTTGTGAAGTGGGAGGCACATCAAACATGGCAGTCCGAGGAACCGTGCTGCGCGCCGCCGCCGCGTTGGCCATGGTGGCGATGGGGCCGACCGCGCACGCGGCAACGCCACCGCTCAGCGCCGAACGCTACGTGTACGCGCACGGCATCGCTGGCGAAGCCGCGTCGCGCCTGTTCGAGCTGGCGCGAGCGCTCGAGCCAGAGTGCCCGGTCCAGTACCGTCGCTGGAGCTTCGGCCCGGAGCCGTTCCCGGTTGCCGAACAACCGCTGCAGTACGAACCCGCGAACCGGCTGCGCGAGCAGCTGCTGAAACAGACGCAGGCGCGGCCGGGCGAATTCGTGTTCCTGTCGGAACAGGCCGGCACACCCTTTGCCGCCGCCGGCGTGCAGCGTGGTGATCGGCTGACGCCGGGGCCCGTCGCACCGGCGGCCGGCAGTGGGCCGGCGCTCGCACCGATGGGCGAGTTCCGCGCCTTTTCAGTGGCCGATGCGCGGCGGATGTCCGAAGCGCTGGCGACTGATCCGCAACGCCGCTACACCTTGTGGCGCGGCGCGCAGTCGAGCCTGATCGACGTGCGTGCGGTGCCCGTGTGCGGCATGTTGTTCGTGCCGGTCGACAGCCGGTACGCCTATGCCGGCGCCGAGGGCAATTCGGTTCACGTGACGCTGCCGATGCTGGAGGCGCTGTCGCGGCAGCAGCTGCTGATGGTGTTGGCGCACGAGGCGGCGCATGTCGTGCTGGGCAGCGCGCCGGCAGCCATGCGCGGCGGCAATGCACTGTCTGCGTTGTCCGGTGCACCCGGGCTGCTCGGTGTGGTCGGTGCGCTGGCGAAGGTGCGCGACTACACAGGCACGAACGTCGAGACAGGCGTGCAGTCGCCAGGGGATGGTGCGCTGATTGCCGCCGATCGGCTGGCCTTGCGGCTGCTGCAGCCCCACGGCATCACGGCGGCCGAATACTTCGCGTTCTGGGAGCGCATGTCCGAGGCTTCCGTGCCGCCCAGTGTGCCGACTTACCTGCGCACGCGGCCCTTCAGCGATGCGCGCATCGAGGCCCTGGAACGCGCGGTGAAGTCCGCCGCAGCCCCGGCAGGGCAGGCCGGGCCGCCACCGGCCGCAGACGACGATTCAATGCGACTGGAGCGCGCGCTGGCGGGGGAGCCGGAGGTGCCCGACAGCGCCGCGGTGTCGTTCAAGCCAGGAGATCGCTTCACGGGCCCCGGCGTCCTGACTGTTGGACGAATCGGCTCGCGCAAACAGGTGGTGCTGCCGCCCGGCGAGTGGGTCGCGGTGGCAACGGCCGATCATCCAAGCGAGGCTGGCCGTGTCGAGATGACCTCGCTCGCATTTGCCCGGCTGGCCGGGGCGCGGCTGGCGGCGATGCTCGAGGTCACCGTGAACCGCACGGCGACGACCCAGTCGAACTGGATCGACCTCGCCGACTGCGAGCGAACGGATGTGTTGTTCAGGCTCGACGTCCCGTCGAGCGGTCTGCTGCGGTCCTGCGGTGTCACGCGCTGGTCCGCGCACAGCCGGCGCAAGTCGACGCCTGTCAACGATGGGGTGACGGCAGCGCTGCGCCGCATGGCGTTGTCGACGACCGGGCCGACCGTCGCGACGACGTGGATGTTCGAGCAGCGCGGGATCGGCTACATGCGGGTGCGGCTGACCGACTGGCCGCTTGCCCGGCCCGGGCCGGCGCCATCGGAGTTTGCCGACTGGACTGGCGCAAGCCCGGACACGCCCGATGCGCGCGGTGCCTATCTGCGCGAGTTGCAGGCATGGAGCCACCGTTATCAGGTGATGGCCGCGAAGGGATTCGACCGCGCGTTGCCCGACGATGATCTGGCAGCCGGCCAGCACGAATCGGAGCCGGTGCGTCATGGCGGACCGGCCGCGGCGCCGCAGCGCGCAAGCGAAGCCGGCGCAGGCGCAGGCGCATCAGCCGCCGCCACGGGAAACTGAACGGCGTTGCTGCCGTCGCGCCGATCAGGTCTTCGGCGTTGGCTTCTTTGGGGCTTCTCAGCCCGGCGCCCCCTGGCCCCAGGCCAGCAGGCCCTCGGCCAGCGCATCGAACACCAGGCGCAGCCGGCGGCTCGCGCGCAGCTCGCGGTGCGCGGTGAGCCACACCGGCAGCACCGGCAGTTCGATCTCGGGCAGCACGCGCACGAGCTGCGGCTCGCGCGCGGCCAGCGGCAGCATCGCGATGCCGATGCCCAGACCGGCGCGCAGGGCCTCGTAATCGACGATCTGGTTGTCGCAGCGGAAGCCGAACAACGAGCGGTCGACCTCGAAGCCCGCGGCGCGGAAGCCCTCGATCAGCTGCATCTGCTGGTCGAAGCCGATCCAGCGCTGCTGCAGCAGGTTGTCGCGCGTGGGCTTGGTGCGCCTGGCCAGCAGCCGGCGGTGGGCAAAGAAGCCCAGCGGCCAATCGGCCAGATGGCGCGTGATCAGCGTGCCCTGGGCCGGGCGCAGCATGCGCACCGCGATGTCGGCCTCGCGCTCGAGCAGGTTGTCCAGCCGGTTGCTGGCCACCAGCTCGATCTGGATCTCGGGGTGCTGGCTGGCCAGCCGCGCCAGGATGGGCGGCAGCACATGGGCCGAGACCACCTCGCTGGCGGTGAGCCGCACCGTGCCTGCGAGCTGGTGCGACGCACTGGCCGCGCCATGGGCCATGGCCTGCGCGGCGGCCAGCATGCGTGCCGCCGGCTCGGCCAGCGCCAGGGCCTGCGGCGTGGGCTTCAGGCGACGCGCGGCGCGCTCGAACAACGGCGCACCGATCTGCGCTTCCAGCGCGGCGATCTGCCGGCTCAGCGTGGGCTGGCTCGCGCCCAGGCGCTGCGCGGCACGGGTGAGCGAGCCATGCTCGATCACCGTGACGAAGGCGCGCAGCAGGTTCCAGTCGATCGTGTTGGGGTCGAAGGCTGCGGCCATATGCAATTGTGAATGGAAGCCATGCATGCATGCGTCTTCCGATGAACGCGCCGGGCCGGCACCATGGCGGCACCCTGAACCCACGCCCCGAGGCCCCCGATGACCACCCTCCCCTCGCAGCAACACCCCCCCGGCCGGCGCGTGCTGGTGCTGGGCGCCAACGGCCGCCTGGGCAGCGCTGCCGTGCAGGCCTTTGCCAGCGCGGGCTGGCAGGTCACCGCCCAGGCCCGGCAGGCGCCGCGCCAGCCGCTGCCGGCCAGCGTGCAGGCATTGCAGGCCGATGCGCTGGACCTGCCGGCGATGACCCGCGCCGCGCAGGGCGTGGACCTGATCGTGCATGCGCTGAACCCCGACTACGCGCGCTGGGACACGCTGCTGCCGCCGCTGACCGACGCGGTGATCCGCGTGGCCGAGGCCAGTGGCGCCACGCTGATGCTGCCGGGCAACGTGTACAACTTCGGCCGCGAGCTGCCGGCCGTGCTGACCGAAAGCACGCCGTTCGTCGCCAACACGCCGAAGGCCGCGCAACGCATCGCGCTTGAGGCGGCGATGGCCGCCAGCCGGGCGCGCAGCATCGTGATCCGTGCCGGCGACTTCCTGGGCGGCACGGGCACCTGGATCGACCTGGCCATCGGCAAGGGCCTGCCCGATTGCCGCATCACCCAGATGGGCCCGCAGGACCTGCCCCATGCCTGGGCCTGGCTGCCCGACCTGGCGCAGGTGTTCGTGCAGGTTGCCGAACGGGTGGCCGAGCGGCCGGATGCGCTGCCGCGGCACGCCGTGCTGCACTACGCCGGGCTCACGCTCACCGGCGCCGAGCTGCAGGCCGCCTTCGAGGCCGCGCTGCACCGGCCACTGCAGGCCCGCGCCTTCCCGTGGTGGGCGCTGCGGCTGGCGGCGCCGTTCTCACCGATGATGCGCGCGCTGAGCGAGATGCGCTACCTGTGGCAGCGCCCGCACCGGCTGGACGAGACCCGGCTGCGCGCGCTGATCGGCCCGGTGCCGCACACGCCCCTGGCGCAGGTGGTGCAGCGGCTGGTGACCGCCGCGTGGGATCAGAACCTCAGCTCGAAGCGCAAGGTGGCGGTGGTGTAGCTGCGCGCCACGCCGTCGGCCGTCTGCGTGCTGCCGTCGTCCAGCAGCGTGGTGCTGCCGGTGTCGAAGCTGCGCGCCGAGGCATTGGCGATCGACAGCCGCGCGCTGGCACCGGGGTTGAAGCGCCACAGCGCATAGGCATCGACCACGCGCTTCACGCCCTGGCGGTAGACCTGCGAATCGATCTGCTGCACCACGAACGAAGGCGTGAAGTTGAGGTTGCCGCCCACGGTGAGCGGCAGGCCCTTGAACGGCAGATCGGCGCCCAGGTTCAGCGTGTAGCGCGGCTGCTGGTCGAGCCGGTTGTTCGGCCCCGGCACCCCGTCCACACGCGACCACAGCAGGCTGGCGTTGGAACGCAAGGTGAGCGGCAGCTCGGTGGCCCACAGGTCGGCGGCACGGGCCTTGGCCTCCAGCTCCAGCCCGGCGGACAGCGCGCCGCCCACGTTCTGCGGCCGCGCCACCCAGCGCGGAACGCTGGCGTAGCTGACCGTCTCGAGCGTGCGCACCGTGCGGATCAGGTTGTCGATGCTGCGCACGAACAGATTGCCACTGACGATGCCGCCGGCCGCCAGGTAGTGCTCCAGCGCCAGGTCCAGACCCCAGGCCAGCTCGGGCTTGAGCCGGGGGTTGCCGGCACGGTCGGGGCTGGTGGGCTCGTTGGGTTTGCCCAGGTCGGCGTACAGCGTGGAGATCGAGGGCCGCGCGATCAGCTGTGAGGTGTTGGGGGCCCGGTAGCTGCGGGTGAGGCTCAGGCGCAGCTGGTCGCGCGGCGCGTCGGGGAACTTCCACACCATGTGGGCCAGCGGCGTGAGCACGCTGCTGCGGTTGCGCACGGGCTCCTCCAGCGAGTCACTGCGGGTCTGGATGCCTTCCCAGCGCAGGCCGGCATAGAACGAGAAGGTCTTGCTCCACTCCCATTCGTCCTGCGCGTACGCCGCGGCGCGCAACGTGGTGGCCTCCAGGTTGTCGCCGAACTCGGTGAGCACCGGCACGCCGTTGGTGAGCGTGCGGCGCTGGTCGTTGCGCTGGCCGCGCTGCAGCTCCCAGCCGGCGGAGAAGCTGTGCGCATCGGCGATCAGCTGCGAGAACTTGCCGCTGGTGTCCAGCGACAGGTCGCGCTGTGAGCCGTCGTCGAAACGGTCGCGCAGCCTGGTGCCCAGCGCGTCGAACTCGTCGCGGCGCGTCACGCTGTCGTTGTGCGCCAGCATGCTGCCGAAACGCAGCTGCAGGCGCCCGCCGCTGGCGGTGGGCAGCAACCAGGTGCCGTTCAGGCGCGCCATCCGGGTTTGCGATTCGGTGTCGCTGCGGGCATGGTCGTAGGGTTCGGGCACGCGGCCCAGTGGCCGGTCCAGCGTGCTGTCGCTGCGGCCGTGCACCCGCGTGCCGCTGAAGAAGGGTTGCAGGTCCAGCGTGTGGCCGGGGCCCAGCCGGAACTGCAGGCGGGAGGTCATGAACACGCCCTCGCGGGTGTCGGTGCCCACCGAGCGGCCGAACTGTTCCAGCGTCTTGTTGCCCTGGGCGTCGGTCTCGACCAAGTGGCTGCTGTTGTCGTTGCCGAACTGCTGGCGGAACACGGTGGCGGTGAGGTTGTAGCCCAGCGTGTCGTTCTGGCCGCTGTAGATCCAGTTGGCGCCGAACTGCCCGCGCGGGCCTTCGGCACCGCCGCCGAACTTCAGGTCGTTGGCCTTGCGCTTGAAGTCCTCGCGCATGACCACGTTGATGGTGCCGGCGATCGCGCGCGCACCATGCTCGGCCACCGGCGCGCGCATGATCTCGATGCGCTCGATCTGCTCCGGCGCGATCGAGTCGAGCGAAAAGCCGAAGGGCATGCGCTGGCCGTCGATCAGGATCTGCGTGTAGCCGCCGCCCATGCCGCGCATGCGGATCTGCCCGCCGCGCCCGGGTGCGCCGCCCATCGTGACACCGGGCAGGCGCTTGAGCACCTCGCCCAGCGTGCCGTCGCCCATGCGGTCGATCTCCTCGCGGCCGACCACGATGCGCGAGGCCGTGGAACGGCGGCGCTCGGCATTGCTGTCGGGCGCGATGTTGCCGGTGATCTCGACCTGCTGCACCTTGGGCGCGGGGGCCTTGCCCGCCGCAGCGGAGGCCGCGGCCGCCGGCG
>JACRAZ010000109.1 GCA_016213205.1 Burkholderiales bacterium | reverse complement strand
GCCGCGCCGCCGGTGCTGCCCGGGGCAGGCCAGCCGCCCACCACCGGCGCGGCCAGGCGCACCGCGCCGGCCGTGCCGTCGGCCGCCAGCACCAGCGCCAGGGAGTCCGGGCTCTCGCTGCGCTGGGGCGACAAGGCCTGGCGCAGGCGCAGCCGATCACCCTGCCACTGCAGCGTGGGCGTGGCGGCATGGTCGATCACACCGGGCTGCTCGGCAAACAGCTGCAGCGGCTTGCCCCGCAGCGCCTCGGGCAGGCCGGCCACGTCCACCACCACCGCAGGCCCGTCCACCCGCGCCTGCGCATCCAGGCCCGCGGCCGCGCGCGGCACGGCGGCCAGCGCCTGCGTGAAGGCCGCGGCGCGTGCGGTCTGCGGCCCCGGGGCCGGCACCTCGAGCGCGAACTCGCCCGATTGCGGCAGGCACACCTCGGCGCACACCAGCCAGTCGGCCCGCAGGCGCACCGGCCGCGTGTCGGCCCGCCAGCCGGCGGGCAGCGTCAGCGCCACCGGCAGCAGCTGCTCGCCGTCGTACCCGTAGTTCACCAGCGGGCCGAAGCGCTGCCGCTCGGGCAGGGGCCAGGCGATCGGCCCGGCCTCGACCCCCTGGGGCAGCGTCCAGTTCAGCCGCGTGGGCAGGCCCGAATCGCCCGGGTTCAGCCAGTAGGTGTGCCAGCGCGGGCTGTGCTGAAGCGCCAGCCCCAGCCACATCGGCCGGCCCGGCGCCAGGCCCTCGGGCGCATGCACCACCAGCTCGGCGCGCAGCTCCGGGGTCTGCACCACCGCGCCCACGGGCGGCGCGGCCGTGCCCGCCCCCTGTGCGGCGGCGGGGGGCAGTGCGCAGGCGGCCAGGACGGCCCCGCACAGCCAGGACACAGGGGCACGGAACCAGGCGATCGGGCAGGAGGGCAGCATCGGGCGGGCGTGTCAGCGCCGGCGCCGCATGCGCCAGCAGCCCGAACACTACACCGGCAGGCCCCTGTTGCGCCATGCGGCAACGCAGGAAGCCTCGTGCGCGCACAGGCTTTCACGCCGCGCCGCGCTACGCTTGCGCACCCGCCCCAGCTTCCGGAGCCCGCCGATGCGATTTGTCCACTACGCCGAGGCCGGCGATCCCGGCCTCCACGGCCTGGCGCTGCAGCACCAGGGTGAGCTGCTCGCGCTACCCGCGGCCGAGCGCCACCGCCTGCCGGCCGACCTGCTCACCTTGCTGCACCGCGGCATGCCGGCGCTGCAGGAGGCGGCCACGCTGCTGCACCAGCACGGCCGGCCGCTGGACCCGCGGGCCATCACCCACCTGCCGCCGATCGCCCGGCCGCCGAAGATCCTGTGCGTGGGCCTGAACTACCGCGACCACACGCAGGAAAGCAACTTCCAGCAGCCCACCTACCCGACGCTGTTCGCGCGCTTTGCCACCACGCTCACCGGCCATGGCCAGCCTATTCAGCGGCCGCGCTGCTCCGAGCAACTGGACTATGAAGGCGAGATGGTGGTCTTCATCGGCCGTGGCGGGCGCCACATCACCAAGGCGCAGGCGCTGGACCACGTGATCGGCTATTCGGTGTGCAACGAGGCCTCGGTGCGGGACTACCAGTTCAAGTCGCCGCAATGGACGGCGGGCAAGAACTTCGACGCCACCGCGCCGGTGGGGCCGGCCTTCGTCAGCGCCGACGAACTGCCCGCCGGCGGCAGCGGGCTGCGCATCGAGACCCGGCTCAACGGCCAGGTGGTGCAATCGTCCGACACCTGCGACATGGTGTTCGACGTGGCCACGCTGATCGCCACGGTCAGCGAGGTGATGACGCTGGAGCCCGGCGACATGCTGATCACCGGCACCCCCGCCGGCGTGGGCATGGCGCGCAAGCCGCCGCTGTGGATGAAGGCCGGCGACACGGTGGAGGTGGAGATCGAGGGCCTGGGCCTGCTGCGCAACCCGGTGGTGGATGAGGACTGAGATGGCCCTTCCAGCCCTGCGGGCTGGTCCCTCAGGGGGAACAGGCCGACCGGGGCGGCCCCGTCGGCCTGACCCGCCCGCGGCATTGACGCAGGGGGCATCGGCTTGCGCGTTCTGCGCATGAGCTCAGTCGCAATGCTTCGTTCGCGGACGCGGGTGTGCTGCCTAGCATGGCGCATCCCCGTCAACCCGACACATGCCTCACCATGCGACACCCCACCGGCCGCCGGCTGGCCATCATCACCGTGCTCACGCTGGCCAGCCTGCCGGCGCTGGCGCGAGACATCACGCTGCTGAACGTCTCCTACGACCCCACGCGTGAGCTGTACCAGGACTTCAACAAGGCCTTTGCCAAGCACTGGCAGGCCAAGACCGGCGACACCGTGACCATCAAGCAAAGCCACGGCGGCTCGGGCAAGCAGGCACGCAGCGTGATCGACGGGCTGGAGGCCGACGTGGTGACGCTGGCGCTGGCCTACGACGTGGACGAGCTGGCCGAGAAGGCCAAGCTGATCCCTGCCGACTGGCAGAAGCGCCTGAAGCACAACAGCGCGCCCTACACCAGCACCATCGTGTTCCTGGTGCGCAAGGGCAACCCCAAGGGCATCAAGGACTGGGACGACCTCGTCAAGCCCGGCATCGGCGTGATCACGCCCAACCCCAAGACCTCGGGCGGCGCACGCTGGAACTACCTCGCCGCCTGGGGTTTTGCGCTGAAGAAGTACGGTTCCGACGCGAAGGCGCAAGAGTTCGTCGGCAAGATCCTGGCCAACGTGCCGGTGCTGGACACCGGCGCGCGCGGCTCGACCACCACCTTCGTCGAACGCGGCATCGGTGATGTGCTGCTGGCCTGGGAGAACGAAGCGCTGCTGGCGCTGAAGGAGCTGGGGCCGGACAAGTTCGACATCGTGGCGCCCAGCCTCAGCATCCTGGCCGAGCCGCCGGTGTCGGTGGTGGACAAGGTGGTCGACAAGCGTGGCACCCGCGCGGTGGCGCAGGCCTACCTGGAATACCTGTACAGCCCCGAGGGCCAGGACATCGCGGGCCAGAACTACTATCGCCCGATCGACGCGGCCGTGGCAGCCAGGTACGCCAAGCAATACCCGAAGGTGAACCTGTTCACCATCGACGAGGTGTTCGGCGGCTGGGCCAAGGCGCAGAAGGCGCACTTCGCCGACGGCGGCAGCTTCGACAAGGTGTACGCCCGCAGGTAGGGCCGCCACGCGCCCTGGCGCGCCTCCCCTGCGCGTCGGCGGCCTTATGCGGCTTTCGCGCTAGCAATGGCGAAATCCGTCGTTGGCCGGCGACAGGCCGCCTTCCAGAATCCGCGTCCGCACGACGGCCACGCGCCGCGCGACCGTGTCCGCACCCACTGAAGCCTGCACCATGACCCCGACCCGCCGCACCCTGCTGACCACCTGCTTGAGCGCCTGCCTGGGCGCCCTGCTGCTTGCGCCCGCACAGGCCCAGACCACGCTGCTGAACGTGAGCTACGACGTCAGCCGCGAGTTCTACAAGGACTACAACGCCGTCTTCGCCGCGCACTGGAAAAAGACCACCGGCGAGGCGCTGACACTGAACCAGTCGCACGGCGGCTCCAGCCGCCAGGCGCGCAGCGTGGCCGAGGGGCTGGAGGCCGACGTCATCACGATGAACCAGGCCAACGACATCGACATCCTGCACGACAGGGGCGGCCTGATCCCGGCCGACTGGGCCAAGCGCCTGCCCGACAACAGCGCACCCACCACCAGCATCTCGGTGATCCTGGTGCGCAAGGGCAACCCCAAGGCCATCCGCGACTGGAGCGACCTCGGCCGCCCCGGCATCAGCGTGATCGTGCCCAACCCCAAGACCTCGGGCAACGGCCGCTACACCTACCTGGCGGCCTGGGGCGCGGCGCTGCAGGCCGGTGTGTCGCCGGCGGCGGCGCAGGCGCTGGTGGAGCGCATCTTCGCCAACGTGCCGGTGCTCGATGGCGGTGGGCGCGGTGCCACCACCACCTTCGCGCAACGCAACCTGGGCGATGCGCTGGTCACCTTCGAGAGCGAGGTGCCGTTGATCCAGCGTGAGTTCGGCGGTGACTTCGAGGTGGTCATCCCCAGCCGCACCATCCTGGCCGAGAACCCGGTGGCGGTGGTCGACAAGGTGGTGGACAAGCGCGGCACGCGCAAACAGGCCGAGGCCTACCTGAAGCACCTGTGGTCCGAAGAAGGCCAGGAAGTGGCCGCCAGGCACCACCTGCGCCCACGCAGCCCCAAGGTGCTGGCCAGGTACGCGAAGGACTTCCCGAAGGTGAGCACCTTCACGGTGGACCAGGTCTTCGGTGGCTGGAAGAAGGCCCAGGCCGAGCACTTCAACGACGGCGCGCTGTACGACCAGATCATCGCCCGCGCCAAGAAGCGCTGACGCCCGCCCACCGCCATGTTCCTGCGCCGCACCCTGCTCCAGCGCCACAGCGTGCTGCCCGGTTTCGACCTGGCGCTGGGCTTCACGCTGCTGTACCTGAGCTTCATCGTGCTGATCCCGCTCTCGGCCGCGTTCCTGAAGACGGCCACGATGAGCTGGCCCGCGTTCTGGGACACGGTGAGCGCGCCGCGCGTGCTGGCCTCCTACCGGCTGACCTTCGGTGCCTCGCTCGCCGCGGCGCTGGTGAACGCGGTGTTCGGCCTGATCGTCACCTGGGTGCTGGTGCGCTACGAGTTCCCGTTCAAGCGCGTGGTCGACGCGCTGGTGGACCTGCCCTTTGCGCTGCCCACCGCGGTGGCCGGCATCGCGCTCACCGCGCTGTATGCACAGAACGGCTGGATCGGGCAGTTCCTGCCCTTCAAGGTGAGCTTCACGCCGCTGGGCGTGTTCGTGGCGCTCACCTTCATCGGCCTGCCTTTCGTGGTGCGCACGGTGCAGCCAGTGCTGGAAGACGTGCACAAGGAAATCGAGGAGGCCGCCGCCACGCTGGGCGCAAGCCGCTGGCAGACCTTCACGAAAGTGATCTTCCCGATCCTCACGCCCGCGCTGCTGACCGGTTTTGCGATGGCCTTCGCCCGCGCGCTGGGCGAATACGGTTCGGTGATCTTCATCGCCGGCAACATGCCGATGGTCAGCGAGATCACGCCGCTGCTGATCATCACCAAGCTCGAGCAGTACGACTACCCCGGCGCCACCGCCATCGCGGTGGTGATGCTGGTGGCCGCCTTCGTGCTGCTGCTGGCCATCAACGCGCTGCAGGCCTGGACCCGCCGCCGCCAGGGACGCTGAGTGCCGATGAACACCCCCGCCACCGCCCGCCTGCCGCTGGCCCCGCACGCCCCCCGCGCCGTGGCACCGCGCCCGCTGCGCTCGGCCACCACCGAACCCGCCTGGGTGAAATGGGCGCTGGTGGGCGTGGCGCTGGCCTTCCTCGGCTTCTTCCTGTTCGTGCCGCTGGCGATCGTGTTCGCCGAGGCCTTCAAGAAGGGCGTGGACGTGTACCTGGCCGCCATCGTCGAGGCCGATGCACTGGCGGCGATCCGGCTCACGCTGATCGCGGCCGCGATCTCGGTGCCGATGAACCTGGTGTTCGGCATCGCCGCGGCCTGGTGCATCGCCAAGTTCGAGTTCCGCGGCAAGAACCTGCTGCTCACGCTGATCGACCTGCCGTTCTCGGTGAGCCCGGTGATCTCGGGCCTGATCTACGTGCTGGTGTTCGGCCTGCAGGGCTGGTTCGGCGAATGGCTGCGCGACCACGACCTGAAGGTGATCTTCGCGGTGCCGGGCATCGTGCTGGCCACCGTGTTCGTGACCTTCCCGTTCGTGGCGCGCGAGCTGATCCCGCTGATGCAGGCCCAGGGCACCGAGCAGGAAGAGGCCGCGCGCGTGCTGGGCGCCAACGGCTGGCAGATCTTCTGGCGCGTGACGCTGCCCAACGTGAAATGGGCGCTGCTGTACGGCGTGATCCTGTGCAACGCGCGGGCGATGGGCGAGTTCGGCGCGGTCAGCGTGGTGTCGGGCCACATCCGTGGCCAGACCAACACGATGCCGCTGCACATCGAGATCCTCTACAACGAATACCAGTTCGCGGCCGCATTCGCGGTGGCCTCGCTGCTGGCCCTGCTGGCGCTGGTGACGCTGGTGCTGAAGTACCTGGTCGAGCAGCGCGTGAAGGCCCAGAAGCGGCAAGCCGGCGATCGGGCCGAGTAAGTAAAGGCTTAGGAACCCCATGGGCATCGAAGTACGGAACCTGCACAAGCGCTTCGGCCACACCGTCGTCTGCGACAACCTGAACCTCGACATCCCCGATGGCGAGCTGGTGGCGCTGCTCGGCCCCTCGGGCTCGGGCAAGACCTCGCTGCTGCGCATCATCGCGGGGCTGGAAGTGCCCGATGCCGGCAGCGTGCTGTTCCACGGCGAGGACACCACCCATGCCGACGTGCGCGCGCGCCAGGTGGGCTTCGTGTTCCAGCACTACGCGCTGTTCGCGCACATGACGATCTTCGAGAACGTGGCCTTCGGGCTGCGGGTGCGGCCCACCCGGGCGAAGCCCGGTTCAGGCGCCGCCACCCGGCCCAGCGAAGCGGAGATCCGCAGCAAGGTGCACGCGCTGCTGAAGCTGGTGCAGCTCGATTGGATCGCCGACCGCTACCCGCACCAGCTTTCCGGCGGCCAGCGCCAGCGCATCGCGCTCGCCCGCGCGCTGGCGGTGGAGCCCAAGGTGCTGCTGCTGGACGAGCCCTTCGGCGCGCTGGACGCCAAGGTGCGCAAGGAGCTGCGCCGCTGGCTGCGCCGGCTGCACGACGAGATGCACGTGACCAGCGTGTTCGTCACCCACGACCAGGACGAGGCGATGGAAGTGGCCGACCGCATCGTGGTGATGAACGAAGGCCGCATCGAGCAGGTGGGCACGCCCGACGCGGTGTACGACCACCCGGCCACGCCCTTCGTGCTGCAGTTCCTGGGCGACGTGAACCTGTTCCACGGCCGCCTGGGCCGCGGCCCCGGGGGCGCCACCGGGGCCGAGGACGTGCACTACGTGCGCCCGCACGACCTGGAGGTGCTGGGCCAGCCCGAGCCCGACACCTGGCCCGCCGAGCTGGCGCAGACGCTGACGCTGGGCGCGGTGACGCGGCTGGAGTTCCGCCGCGACGACGGCAGCTATGTCGACGTGGAGTTGCCGCGCGCCCGCTGGCAGCAGATGGCACAAAGCCTGGCCCTGCGGACCGGCAGCCGCGCCTGGCTGAAACCGCGCCGCGTGACGCGCTTCGTGCAGGGCGCCGAGGTGCAGCAGGTGCAGGACGACCCGGCCGCGGCGATCTGATCGCCGCCCCAGGCGTCAGCGCTGCCGCCAGCCCGGCTCGCCGCCCACCCGGTTGACCAGCGAAGCGCCGAACGCCGCCCCCTGGCGCCAGGCGCCCGAGACCGCCTGACCGCCCTCGAGCAGCAGCCAGTCGTACTCGATCGCCGGCCCGTCGGTGGCCTGGGTCCGGAAGTTCAGCCGGCGCTGCGCCTGGCACAGCACCTTGTCCACCGCCAGCCAGCCCTGGGCCGTGTTCTCGTTGGCGTCGTGCACCGTGCAGCGCGCGAAGTCGACGATGAACTCGCGCGGGCCGCGCGACGGGGTGGCCCCTTCGGCCTGGCCGTACACCAGGTTCTCCACCCGGTAGCGCATGCCGCTGGCCGGTGCCGGCTTCGGGCCCCCGCGGCCGAAGCCCGGGCCCCACAGGCTGCCGCTGAAGGCGGTGGCGCCGTGGCCCGGGCAATCCTGCGTGCCGGTGATGCTGTGGCCATCGGCCTCCACGCGGCCGCTGTAGCTGCACAGCACGCCGTCGCTGGAGGCGGTGCGCCGCAGGTCGATGCGGCCGTTGCGCACCGAGCCGGCGAGCGAGGCCGTCACGCGTTCGCCGCCCTTGGTCCACACCGCATCCCACACCGGCAGCAGGCCGCGCTGCGTCCATTCGCCCTCCCAGCCGTCCATGGCCACCCGGATGACCAGGCCCTGCGCCTGCACCGGGGTGGCCGGCAGCAGCAGCAGCAACACGGCCAGCAACGCGCCCGACAGGGTGGTGCAGTGCATCGAACGGGGCAGTGTCATGGCAGCTCCATCAAGGTTGGGGAACGGGCGGCCGGCGGTCGAACCAGGGCGCCGCGCGCTCCAGTTGCCCGGCCAGCCGGAACAGCGTGGCCTCGTCGCCGAAGCGGCCGACGAACTGCACGCCGATCGGCAGGCCGGCGGCGTTCCAGTGCAGCGGCACCGACATCGCCGGCTGGCCGGTGGCATTGAACACCGGCGTGTAGGGAATGAAGTCGAACACCTTGTCGGCCATCTGGCCCAGCGCGCCCAGCGCACGCGCCAGGCGCGGCAGGTTCAGCGTGCTCAGCAGCGCGATCTGGCGCCGCTCCATCGCCGTGGGCTGCAGCGCGCCGATGGGCGGTGGCGGCATCGCCAGCGTGGGGGTGAGCAGCACATCCAGGGTTTCGAAGTGGCGGCCGATCCGGCGGCCCAGGGCCTGCAGGTGGCGCTGCGCACTGATCAGTTCAGCCGCGCTGTAGGCCCGGCCCATCAGGCCCAGGGCCCAGGTGGTGGCCTCGAAGTCGCGCCGCCGCATCGGTGCGCCCAGCAGCGCGGCGCTGGCCTCGATCTCGCTGCGCACATTGGCCGCCAGCACGGTGAGGAAGGCCTCGTTGAAGGACTGGCGGTCGATCGTCAGCCGCGTCTCGGCCACCTCGTGGCCCAGCGTGCGCAGCAGCCCGGCGCTGCGTTCGACGGCCTGCACGCAATCGGCCTCGACCGCATGGCCCAGCCAGGGCTCGGTGCTCACGCCGATGCGCAGGCGGCCGGGCTCGGTGGCCACCTCGTCCAGGAAGGGCCGGTACTGTGGCGGTGCCGCGTTCGGCGCGCCGCTGTCCATGCCGGCCACCGCATCGAGCAGTGCGGCTGAATCCCGCACCGAGCGGGTGAGGCCGTGCTCGATGGCGAAGCCGCTCCACAGCTCGCCCAGGTCCGGGCCGCTGGGCACGCGGCCGCGGGTGGGCTTCAGCCCGAACAGGCCGCAGCAGGAGGCCGGGATGCGGATCGAGCCGCCACCATCGCCCCCGGTGGCCAGCGGCACCAGGCCGGCGGCCACTGCCGCGGCCGAGCCGCCGCTGGAGCCGCCGGTGGTGCGCGCCAGGTCCCAGGGGTTGTGGCTCGGGCCGCAAAGCTCGGGCTCGGTGTAGGGCGTGAGGCCGAACTCGGGCGTGTTGGTCTTGCCGACGATCAGCGCGCCGGTGCCACGCAGGCGGCGGATGAACTCGCTGTCGTGCGGGGCCGCCGGTGCACGCGCCTGGAACAGGCGGTTGCCCTGCCAGGTGGTGAGCCCCTGCACGCTGGCCAGCAGGTCCTTCACCAGCACCGGCACGCCGGCGAACACGCCTTCCCGGTGGGTGCCGGCGCTGCGCCGCAAGGCGAGCTCGCGCCGCGCGTATTCCTCGGTGCGCACGATCACCGCATTGAGCGCCGGGTTGCGCTGTTCCATGCGCTGCAGCGCGGCGTCCAGCAGTTCTTCGGCGCTCAGCGCGCCGCTGCGCACCAGGGTGGCCAGGCCGAGGGCGTCGTGCTGTTCGTACTCGTCGAAGGCCAAGCGCGCTCTCCTCATCGTCGTGGTCCACTATAGGGCGGCAGCCTGGCGTTGCGCCGTGTCAACGCAAGCGAGGCGGTGGCGCCTATGGTCTGTTCACACTGCGGGAGACGCGTGATGCGGCATTGGATGCAGCGCTGTTGGGCCCTGCTGGCCCTGGGGCTCGTGGCACCCGCCCTGGCCCAGGTGTCGCAGCAGGTGGTGAACCTGCCCACCCGGCCCGGCGTGACACAGCGCATGCTGGTGCTCACGCCGCCGGCGCCGAAGGCCGCGGTGGTGTTGCTGGCCGGCGGCCACGGCGGCTTGCAGATGTACCCCAACGGCTCGATGAGATGGGGCGAGGGCAACTTCCTCGTGCGCACCCGTGCGCTATGGGCAGATCAAGGCCTGATGGTGGCGGTGGTCGACGCACCGTCGGACCGGCAGAGCGCCCCCTGGCTCGGCGGCTTCCGCCAGGAGCCCGAGCATGCGGCCGACCTGAAGGCGGTGATCGCCTGGCTGCGCGAACAGTCGAAGGCGCCGGTGTGGCTGGTGGGCACCAGCCGCGGCACGCAATCGGCGGCCTATGTGACCACCGAGCTGCAGGGTGCCGAAGGGCCGGACGGGCTGGTGCTGAGCGCCACCATCCTCAGCGACGACAAGAGCCGCGCGGTGCCCGAGATGCCGCTGGGCCGCATCCGCGTGCCGGTGCTGGTGGTGCACCACGAGCAGGACGGCTGCGCGCTGTGCGCCTATGCCCATGTGCCGGCGCTGATGGGCAGGCTGAGCAACGCGCCGCGCAAGGCCGTGCTGCCCTTCACCGGCGGGCAAAGCCAGGGCGACCCCTGCGCGGCGCAGGCGTACCACGGTTTCAACGGCATCGAAGGCGCGGTGGTGCAGCAAACTGCGGCCTGGATGCTTTCGAAGTAGACGCGGGCCGGACCCGGCGCCCGGCGACGGTTCACAGGCTCGGGTCCTGCCCCGGCATGGCGGCCAGCGCGTGCTGCACCCGCTCACGCGTGAGCGGCGCGGCGAAGGTGGTGATGAACTCGTACACGTAGTCGCGCAGGTAGCTGCCGCGGCGGATGGCCAGCCGCGTCATGTTGGCGGCGAACAGGTGGCGCGCGTCGATGGCGCGCAGTTGCCGGTCGCGGTCTTCGTCGTAGGCGATCGCCGCGACGATGCCCACGCCCAGGCCCAGCTCGACATAGGTCTTGATCACGTCCGCGTCCATTGCCACCAGCACCACCTCGGGCGCCAGGCCGGCGCGGGCGAAGGCTTCGTCGATGTGGGCGCGGCCGGTGTAGCCGGCCTCGTAGGTGATGAGCGGAAACGCGGCCAGGCGCTGCAGCGTGAGGGGGCGGCCGGCATCGGCATCCTGCGCCAGCGGGTGGTCGGGTGGCAGCACCACGCTGTGCGTCCAGCGGTAGCAGGGCAGGGCCAGCAGTTCCTCGTACTGCGCCAGCGCCTCGGTGGCGATGCCGATGTCGGCCTCGCCATCCAGCAGCAGGCGGGCCACCTGCTGCGGCGAGCCCTGGTGCAGGTGCAGCTGCACCTGCGGCCGGCTGGCGCGGAAATCGCGCACCGCGGCCGGCAGCGCATAGCGCGCCTGCGAGTGGGTGGCCGCGATCGTCAGCGTGCCGGTGCCGCTGCGCGCGAAATCGTCGCCGGCGCGCTTGAGGTTGGCCGCCTCCTGCAGCAGGCGCTCGACGATCGGCAGCACGGTGGCGCCCGGTGGCGTGAGCCCGGTCAGGCGCTTGCCGGCGCGCACGAAGATCTCGATGCCCAGCTCTTCCTCCAGCTCGCGGATCTGGCGGCTCACGCCCGGCTGCGAGGTGTGCAGCGTGGCCGCCGCCTCGGTCAGGTTGAAACCCTGGCGCACGGTTTCGCGCACCGATCGCAATTGCTGGAAGTTCACGGCATCCGCCCGGCCTTATGAGGAAATCGAATTATGGGCAACCGCTCAGCCCGGCAAACGAATGATTTGCGCTAAGCAAAGGCGCTCAGCGCATAAGGCAGCGGCGGCGCGCTGGCACACTGGCCCGATGCCCACCCTGATCCTGTTGCCCGGCCTGGCCAGCGACGACGCCCTGTGGCACGGCCTGTTGCCGGCGCTGGCCCCTTATGGCCCGGCGCATGTGACGCAAGTGCACGCTCGCTTTCCCACCTTGCCCGAGATGGCCGCGGCGCTGCTGGCGGAGCACGCGGGGCCGCTGGTGCTGATCGGCACCTCGATGGGCGGCATCCTGGCGCTGGAGGTGCTGCGCCAGGCGCCGCAGCGGGTGCAGGCCCTGGCGCTGCTGGGCAGCACGGCACGGGCGGACACGCCGGAGATGGTGGCGCTGCGCACCCAGGCGATCGCGCTGTTCGAGGCCGGTCGCATGGACGAGGTGCTGCGCGCGAACCTGCCCTTTGCCTTCCATGCCTCGAAGCTGGGCAATGCCGCGCTGGTGGCCGACTACCTGGCGATGGTGCGCCGCGCCGGCGCCGAACAGCTGGTGCGGCAGAACCGCGCGATGATCGCGCGTGCCGACAGCCGGCCGCTGCTGCCCGCCATTGGCTGCCCGTTGCTGGTGGCCTGCGGCGCGGATGACCGGCTCACGCCACCGGAGTGTTCACACGAGATCGCCGCCGCGGTGCCGGGGGCCACGCTGGCGGTGCTGCCGCACTGCGGCCACCTGCTCACGCTGGAGCAGCCCGCGGCGGTGAGCGCACTGCTCACCCGCTGGCTGGACGGGCTGGCGCCGGGCTGAGCCCCGCCGCGGCGCAGCGGGGCCTGCTCAGGCGCCGGTGGCCCAGATCACCTCGCGCCGCGAGCCGACCCATTTGTCGTAGTGCGCGGCGTAAACCTCTTCGACGCGGTTGCGCTTGACCTTGAAGGTGGGCGTGACGAAGCCATTGTCCACCGTCCAGGATTCGGAGACGACCACCAGGCTGTCGAGCTGCTCGTGCGGGTCGAGCGTGGCGTTGATCGACTTCAGGTGCGCGGCGAGCGATTTCTCGAGCTCGGCCCGCGCCGAGGCGTCCCGCACCTTGGCCGCGGCGTCGAGGTTGAGCATCACGATGCCCAGCGGCTGGCCCAGGTTGGCGCCGGTCACGCAGCAGGCCTCGATCGCGGCGTGCATGACCAGCCGGTCTTCGATCGGCGCGGGCGCCACGTACTTGCCCTTGCTGGTCTTGAACAGGTCCTTCACCCGGCCGGTGATGCGCAGGTTGCCCTCGGCATCGAGCTGGCCCTTGTCGCCGGTGTGCAGCCAGCCGTCCTCGGTGAAGCTCTCGCGGGTGAGCTCGGGTTCCTTGAAGTAGCCCAGCATCGTGCCTTCGCTCTTGACCTGGATCTCGCCGTTGGCCGGGTCCAGGCGCGAGTGCACGCCCTCGTAGGGCAGGCCCACGGTGCCCGGGCGCGGCTGGCCGGGCAGCGTGGCGTGGGAGACGCCGCAGTTCTCGGTCATGCCGTACACCTCGACGATGGGCAGCCCCAGGTCGGCGTACCACTGCAGCAGCGAGGGCGGCATCGGCGCGGCACCGCCGGCGGCGAACACGCACTGGTCCAGCCCCAGCGCGCTGAGGATCTTCTTGCGCACCAGACCGCGGATGATCGGGATCTTGAGCAGGCGCTTGAGCTTTTCGGGCGGCATCTTCGCGCTCACGCCCTGCTGGAACTTCACCCACAGCCGGGGCACCGAGAAGAAGGCGTTCGGCCGTGCGCGCTGCAGGTCGGCCGCGAAGGTGTCCAGGCTGTCGGCGAAGTACACGTGCAGGTTCACCGCCAGCAGGCCGTGCTCGATGAGCGTGCGCTCGGCCACGTGCGACAGCGGCAGGTAGCTCAGCACCCGCGCGCCGGGGTCGAGGCGGATGCGCTTGAGGCCGGCCTCGATCGACCAGGCGAAGGTGGCGAAGCTGTGCATCACGCCCTTGGGCATGCCGGTGGTGCCAGAGGTGTACATGATGGTGCAGAGCTCGTCGCCATCACGCACCGGCTGGCCGGCCAGCGGCTGGGTCTTGGCGACGATGTCGTCCCAGGTCGGCGCGTCCACCTTGGGCGCCAGCGGCGTGGTGATGCACGGCAGGCCCGCGGGAACGCCGGGCTTCATGCCATCCCAGCCATCGAGCTTGCCGATGAACAGCAGCTTGGCCTCGCTGTGGTCGAGGATCTGGCGGATGGTGCCCGCGGCCAGCGTGGGGTACAGCGGCACCGAGACGCCGCCGGCCATCCAGATGGCCCAGTCGGCCATCATCCACCAGGCGGTGTTCTTCGACAGCAGCGCCACCTTGTCGCCGGGCTCCAGGCCCATCTTCTTCAGGTGGGCGGCCATGCGACGGGTCTGGTCCATCGCCTGTGCCCAGGTGAACTCCTTCAGCACCCCCCCGCCCATCGGCTGCGTGAACACGGTGCGGTTGGGGCTGGTCTTTTCCCAGTGGTACAGGCGCTGCAGGGCCAGCTTGTCGGCTGACACGGTGGTGTTCATGGCGAGACTCTTTCCACGCTTGGGTTGGCGACGCGGCGCAGGGTAGCCGCGCGCACCCCAAGCGGCCAAGGGGGCTTTCCTGGGTGACGTGGATTTCACGGCTCGGCCGGCCCCGGTTTCGGGGCCACGCAAGGGCGGCCGCGCCTAGCGGCCGTGTTCGGTGGCGGCCTGCAGCTGCTCTTCGATGCGGCGCGCCGAGCGCAGCAGCAGCGTGGCGTCGATGTCGGCCTGGGGCGCAAGCTTCGCGGCCACCGCGTCCACCATGTCGGGCTGGTTCATCATCGCGCCGGACAGCACCGACAGCGCCAGCACCGAGCGCCGGTTCTCGGGCACGGCCTGCAGGTCGGCGTCGGCCTGCGCCTGCACGTGGTGGCGCACGCTGGCCACCGCCGCGGCGCCCAGGCCCCAGCTTTCGCACAGGGCGGCGCCCAGCGCGTCGTGGCTGACGCCGAAGCCGGTGTGCTCCAGCTGGCACAGCTCGGCATCGTTGCCCGCGGCGCGCAGCATCGCGCGGTAGTGGTCCGGCGCGTGGCGGAACAGCACCGCCTTGCCGCATTCCTCGAACAGGCCGGCCGAATGGGCGCCCCAGGCATCGAGCCCCAGCGCCTGCCCCAGGCGGCCCATCAGCAGGCCGCGCCGGGTGGCGCGCGACCAGATCGGGTCCAGTTCGGGCGCGGGCGGAAAGGCCGCGCGCAGGCCCATCTCGAAGGTGATGCCGGCGATCTCGCGCGTGCCCAGGTAGGTGACGGCCTGCTGCACGCTCTGCACCCGGCCCTTCAGGCCGTAGAGCGAGGAGTTCACCGCCTTCATCACCGAGGCGGCCAGCGCCATGTCCGCCTCGACCAGCGCGCCGATGGCCTGCAGGTTCACGTCCTCGTCGGCCATCAGCAGCGACAACCGCACCAGCGTGTCCGGCTTGGACGGGATGTCGATGTCGAGGGAACGCAACTGCGGATTCACGGACATGGGGGTACCTCAGGAACGCCGGCCCGGCGGGCGCGGGGGGCAGGAAACATGGAACACGGGACGCCGGCCAGAGGGTAGCGGCACGCCAGCCCCCCTGAAAGCGGAAATGATGGGGCGAGCGGCCCGTATTTGTCGTGTCAGCGCAGGTAAGCGTCGTAGCCGGTCTTGAGCACCAGCGCGCTGACCACGCCCACGAACATCACCCGCACGAAGCCCGCGCCGTGGCGCAGCGCGAGCCGGGTGCCCAGCAGGCTGCCCGCCACGTTGGCCACCGCGAGCGCCAACCCCAGGGGCCACCACACCTGGCCGGCCAGCCCGAAGCGCAGCAGCGCGGCCGCGTTGGTGGCCGTGTTCAGCAGCTTGGCCGCGGCCGAGGCGTGCAGGAAGTCGTAACCCAGCACCCGCACGAACAGGAACACGAAGAAGCTGCCGGTGCCAGGGCCGAAGAAGCCGTCGTACACCCCCACCACCGCGCCGATGACGCCGGCCACCGCGGCCTGCCGCGCCCCCTGCCAGCGCGGCGCGTGGTGGCGGCCCAGGTCCTTGCGCGCCAGCGTGTAGACCAGCAGCCCGATCAGCAGCAGTGGCAGCGCGCGCCGCAGGTCGGCCGCGTCCACCCGCGACACCCACCCCGCGCCGGCCCATGACCCTGCCAGCGCACAGGCCACGGCCGGCAGCAGCGAGCGCACACTGAGCTGCACACGCCGGAAATACTGGGCACAGGCCCAGCCCGTGCCCCAGACCGCGGCGGCCTTGTTGGTGCCGAACAGCGTGGCCGGCGGCGCGCTGGGAAAGGCGCTGAACAGCGCCGGCACCAGCACCAGCCCGCCGCCGCCGACCACGGCATCCACAAAACCGGCCAGGGCCGATGCCAGCGTGACGAGAACCAGTTCGAGCATGGAGCGGTGGGCCGGGCCGCCAGGGGCGCGCCGCGCGGCAAGCGGACAGAAAAAAGGCGCCGGGGATCACCCGGCGCCATGCAATTCTGCCCCGCGTCGGGCCGCTGCGCCCCTGTCTTGACGCGCGGCCTTTGCCGATGCCTTGTCTTTGTTCGACTGTTCGTTCGACTTGACTCTTGCTGTCTCCTCAGTCCCCCCGGGCGGCGCCGGGATCGCGTCCGCGTGCCGCCGAGTGGGCGCAATGTAGGCAGCGGCCCGGGCAGCGTCATTCCGGGATTACCCGTCATGCTGCGCCCACGCGACAGACGGCCCCATGTCCTGGGGGGCCGGCGGCCGGTCAACGTGCTGCCTGGCGGATCCAGTGGGCCGCGCGCTCGGCGATCATCAGCGTGGGCGCGTTGGTGTTGCCGCTGGTGATGCTGGGCATCACGCTCGCATCCGCAATGCGCAGGCCCGACAGGCCACGCACGCGCAGGCGGGCATCGACCACCGCCATCTCGTCGTCGGCGCGGCCCATGCGGCAGGTGCCCACCGGATGGAAGATGGTGGTGCCGATGTCGCCGGCCAGGCGGGCCAGGTCTTCGTCGCTCTGGAACTGCAGGCCGGGTTTCACCTCCTGCGGCCGGTACTTGGCCAGCGCCGGCTGGGTGGCGATGCGGCGCGTCAGGCGCAGCGAATCGGCGGCCACCTGGCGGTCTTCGGGCGTGGACAGGTAGTTGGCCATGATGGCCGGCGCGTCCTCGGGCCGCGGCGAGCGGATGCGGATGTGGCCGCGCGACGTGGGGTTGAGGTTGCACACGCTGGCGGTGAAGGCGTTGTAGCCGTGCAGCGGCTCGCCAAACGCGTCCAGCGACAGCGGCTGCACGTGGTACTCCACATTCGGCCAGGTGTAGCCCGGGGCCGAACGGGTGAAGCAGCCCAGCTGCGACGGCGCCATGCTCATCGGGCCGCTGCGGCGCATCACGTACTCGAGCCCGATGCGGGCCTTGCCGAGCAGCGAGCGGGCCATGGTGTTCAGCGTCCGGACGCCCTCGACCTGGAACACGGCGCGGATCTGCAGGTGGTCCTGCAGGTTCTCGCCCACGCCCGGCAGCGCATGCTGCACCGCGATGCCGTGCTGCTGCAGCAGCGCCGGCGCGCCGATGCCCGAGAGTTGCAGGATCTGGGGCGTGCCCACGGCGCCGGCGGCCATCACCACCTCGCGCGTGGCGCGCGCGGCGATCAGGGCGCCGCCGCCGGCCGGGTGCACCTCGACCCCGGTGACGCGCGGCCCGCCCTCGCCGGGCTCGACGATCAGCCGCGTCACCTGGGCGCCGGTCCACACCTGCAGGTTGGGCCGCTTCTGCACCGGGCGCAGGAAGGCCTTGGTGGCGTTCCAGCGCACGCCCTTGCGCTGGTTCACCTCGAAGTAGCCCACGCCCTCGTTGTTGCCGCGGTTGAAGTCGTCGGTGGCCGGGATGCCGGCCTGGCGCGCGGCGGCGGCGAACGCGTCGAGGATCTCCCACGAGAGGCGTTGCCGCTCCACCCGCCACTCGTTGCCGGCGCCGTGCTGTGCATCGGCACCGCGCCAGTGGTCCTCGTGCTGGCGGAAGTGGGGCAGGCAGGCGTCCCAGCGCCAGGCCTCGTCGCCGCAGGCCGCGGCCCAGGCGTCGTAGTCGCGGCTCTGGCCACGCATGTAGATCATGCCGTTGATGCTGGAGCAGCCGCCGAGCACCTTGCCACGCGGGTAGCGCAGCTTGCGGCCGTTCAGGCCCGGGTCGGGCTCGGTGTAGTACAGCCAGTCGGTGCGCGGGTTGCCGATGCAGTACAGGTAGCCCACCGGGATGTGCACCCAGAGGTAATCGTCGTTGCCACCGGCCTCGATCAGCAGCACCCGCTTGTCGGCGTCGGCCGACAGCCGGTTGGCCAGCAGGCAGCCGGCGGTGCCGGCGCCGACGACGATGTAGTCATAGGTGGGAAGGCTGTGCATGCCCCGAGCTTAAGCGGTGCGGGCCCGTCCGGACCGGGCCGCTCCCGGCCGGACTGATCCCCCTCGGGGGACCAGACCGCAGGGCTGTAGGGGGGCGGCTCAGGTCGTGACCCCGGGATTGCCGCTTCGCCAGCCGTCGAACAGCGCATACCAGTCGATGCGGCGGGTGGCCACCATCACGCCGGTGAGTGCCGCGAACAGGCCCACCGAGCCCACCGCGAGCGCGTTCTGCTCCATCTGCAGCAGCAGGTACAGCAGGCCGTAGAGCAGCCCGATCGCGGCGCCGAACGCCGCGCCCGCCAGCCAGCGGCCGAGCATGTGCGCCCCGTAGTAGGCCAGCAGCGTGGCGCAGGCGCCCGCCGCCGCCGCGTAGGCGCGCTCGAAGGCCAGGTGTTCGGACAGGCTCAGCAGCAGCAGGAAGAACAGGCTCAGCGCCAGGCCCACCAGCAGGTACTGCACCGGGTGCACGCGCCGGCCCGACAGCACCTCCACCAGCGCCACCGCCACGAAGGTGAGCACCACGAACAGCAGGCCGTACTTGATGGCCCGGTCGCTCAGCACATAGGGGTTCACCGGGTCGAAGAAGGCCACCGTGAGGGTGTCCAGGCACCGCGGGCCGGTGGTGTCCTCCGCCGCGTGGGCATAGGGGCCGGCGGCTGCCGCCGCGCGGCACAGCGGCACACCCTGCTGCAATTGCGCCGGCGCCGCGGTGGCCATGCCCGACACCTGCCAGGTGGACTCGAAGCCGCCGGCCGAGACGGCCCGCTGGCTGGGCAGGAAGCGGCCGCCGAACGAGGGATGCGGCCAGTCCGACACCAGCTTCCACTCGGTGGCCTCGGCCGCGGGCACGAACGACAGCTGCCCGGTGCCGGCCAGGTCGAGCTTCAGCGCCACCTGCAGCGACGACCCCGCCGCGCGCTGCGCTGGCAGTTCGGCGTGCAGGCCGCTGGGGTAGGTGGCGCTGTGCGTGCCGGCGCGCAGCGCTGCCGCCCGGCCGTCCAGCATCAGCTGGGCCGCGCGCACGCCGCGCACGTCGCTGATGGCCACCACCACCCGCGCGGGCTCGCACTGCCAGCGCGAATCACTGCGCTCGCGCTGCAGCTCCAGCGCCGGCAGCGCGGCCCAGCTGGCATCGAGCTGCAGCGGGCCGCCGTAGGTGTTGATGCGGTAGAGGCCGCGCTGGCGCACGTCGTTGCGCAGCTGGCCGCCGGCGACCAGCCGGTCGGGCACCAGGCGCAGCACCTGCTGGCGCCGCTCCACGCTGAGCTTGCGGTTGCTGCCTTCGCCGGTGGCCACATCCCACTCTTCGACACACTGCTTCTGCACCCAGGGGCCCATCAGCGTCTGCTCGCCGGCGTGTGATTGCTCGACGCTGCGCACCGCCTCGCGCTGGCGCTCGCGCCGCTCGTCGACCAGGAATCCGATGCGCATCAGCGCCAGCGCCATCAACGCCAGCACGAAGCCGATCGACACGAACTTCGCCAGCAGTGGATACCTCATGAACCCTCCTTCGGTGTGGATGGGCTCGATGCTGCGGGGCGATGGTGAAGCCCGCGCGGGCTGTGTGAAGCGGAGGTGAAGCCGGCGCGTCAGCGCGGCAGCACCAGCGTGACCGCCAGCCCCGGCCGGGCCTGCGCAAAGTGCAGCCGGCCGTGGTGCAGCAGCACCACCTGCCGCACGATGGCCAGGCCCAGGCCGCTGCCCTTGTGGCCGTCCACCGGGCGCGGGGTCGAGAAGAAGCGCTGCCCCAGCTGCGGCAGCGCGAAGTCCGGCACGCCCGGACCCTGGTCGCGCAGGGTGACGCTCACTTCATGCGGCAGCGCCTTCACGGTGATCTCGAGCCCCGAGCCCTCCGGCGCAAAGGCCATCGCGTTGGCCAGCAGGTTCGACAAGGCCAGGCGCAGCTGGTCCGCATCACCCGGCACAGGGGCCTCGTCGCGCGCCAGCCAGCGGGGCACGAGGCCGCGCTGGCGCAGCGTGGCCGCCTGGTCGCTCAGCAGCGCCTCCAGCAGCGCCGCCAGCGCCACCGGCGCCCGCCGCGGCGGTGCGCGCAGGCTCTCCAGCTTGGACAGCTCCAGCAGCTCGTCCACCAGCGCACGCAGGCGCTGCACCTGCTCGCCGATCTGGCGCGCAAAGGCCTCGCGGTCGGCCGCGGGCAGCGGGTCGTGCAGCAGCTCGGCCGCGCCGCCGATGGCGGTGAGCGGGCTCTTGAGCTCGTGCGTCAGCGCCCGCATCGATTGCTCGACATGGCTGCGGTCGTCCAGCCGCTCGCGCATCGCGCCCATCGCGCGGGCCAGTTCGCCCAGCTCGCCCGGCAGCGCGGGCGCGGGCTGCGGGGTCTCGCCGGCATGGGCCTGCTGCGCGTAGCGCCGCAGCCGGCGCACCGAGCCCACGGTCCAGAGCGTGACCGCCACACCCACGGCCAGCGACAGGCCCAGCAGCCAGGCCCCGGCCACCAGGATCTTGCGCTCGGCGCGGTCGATGAACTGCTGCAGCGTCTGCGAGGGCTTGGCCACCGTGAGCACGCCGATCGTGCGGCCCTGGTGCAGCACCGGCGCCGCCACGTACATCACCGAGCTGCGCTCGTCGCCCGGCTGGTCGCGGGTGGAGCGTGCGCCGTACTCGCCACGCAGCGTGCGGGCCACGTCACGCCAGCGCGAATAGTCGGCGCCCAGCGCCTCGCCCGGCCCGTCGTCGAACACCACGCGGCCGGTGGCATCCGTCAGGTACAGGCGGAAGTCCAGGCTGCGCTTGTGCAGGCCCCAGATCTGCGCATCGATGGGCCGCGCCCGGTAGCGTTTCACCGCGTCGGCAAAGGCGCCCTGCTGCAGCGTGGCGCCGGGCGGCAGCGCGGCCAGCTCGGCCGCGGCCTGCTCGGCCAGCAGGTGGGCGGCGTCGACCAGCACGTCTTCGGTGACTTCACGCACCGCGGGCTTCACCTCGGCCAGGAACACGCGCAGCACGAAGAAGCCGGCCAGCCCCGCAATGACAAAGAAGCCGAACAGCAGGCGCAGGCCAAGGTGCATGGTGGCAGGCGCGCGCGGTGCTCAACGCCGGGTGGGCAGCACCCACTCGTAGCCCTGGCCGCGGTGGGTGGCGATGGGCTCGAGCCCGGGGGCGAGTTCTCGCAGCTTGGCGCGCAGGGTCTTCACGTGGGTGTCCACCGTGCGGTCCTCGGCCTCGCTGTGCGGGCCCCACACCGCGGCGAGCAGCGCCTCGCGGCTGAGGATGCGGCCCGGGGCGGCCAGCAGCGCGCGCAGCAGGCCGTGTTCCAGCCGCGTCAACGGCAGCGGCTGGCCGGCGAAGCACACGCGCTGGCCGGCTTCGTCCAGCGCGAACCGGGGCGGGGGTTCGGTGTCGGCCGGTGGCAGGCCCGCCCGGCGCAGCAGGGCCCGCACCCGGGCCACCAGCTCGCGCGGGCTGAAGGGCTTGGCCATGTAGTCGTCGGCGCCCAGTTCCAAGCCGAGCACCCGGTCGATCTCCTCGCTGCGCGCGGTGAGCATCAGCACCGGCAGCCGCGCCAGCGCCGGCTGCGGCGAGGCGCGCAGTTCGCGGCACAGCGCGAGGCCGTTGCCGTCGGGCAGGCCCACGTCCAGGATGGCCAGCGCCGGGGCGGCGCGTGCCAGCCGCTGCCGCGCCGCGCCCACCAGCAGCTCCTGATCGACCACGAAGCCCTCGCGCTCGAGCGCAAAGGCCACGGTGCGGGCGATGGCCGGGTCGTCTTCCAGCAGCAGGATGCGTGGCGGTGCCGCGCGCTCGGGCTGCGCCGCCATCAGCGCAGCGCCGGCGAGGCGAGGATGGGGAACAGCTTGGTCATCCCGTCGGCCAGCAGCTCCACCGCCATCGCGGCCAGGATCAGGCCCATCAGCCGCGTCATCACGTTGATGCCGGTGCGGCCCAGCACGCGGGCAATGCGCCCGGCGGCCAGGAAGGCCACGAAAGTGGCCGCGCCGATCACCACGCCGTAGCCCACCAGCACCGCATGCTCCAGCAGGCTGCGGGTCTTCTCGGCGTAGATCACCATGGTCGAGATCGTCGCCGGGCCGGTGAGCAATGGAATCGTCAGCGGCACCACGGCGATGCTGTCGCCCGCATCGGCCTTGGCGTGGCCTTCGTCCACGTCGTCGGGCCGGCTTTCGGCGGGCTGGGCGTTGAGCATGTGCAGCGACGAGATCAGCAGCAGCACGCCGCCGCCCACCTGGAACGAGGCGATCGAGATGCCGAAGAACTCGATGATCTTCAGCCCCGCCAGCCCGCTGACCGCGATGACGCAGAACGCCGAGAACGCGCTCACCCGCATGGTGCGGCGGCGCGCCTCGGGCGTGAGGCCCTGCGTCAGTGCCAGGAAGAACGGCACCGCGCCGATCGGGTTGACGATGGCCAGCAACGCGATCAGCGGTTTGAGCAGGTCCATGGGGCGGCGGGGCGTTGGGAGGCGTGGGGCGGCAGGGTCAGGGGCCGGGCGTCGCGGGCTGCACGGCGGCCGCGGCCGCGCCCTGCTCCGGCGCCGGTGCCACGGCCGGTGCCGGCGCGGCAGCGGGCCGGTCCGCCGGCGGCGGTGCATCCCCCGGGTCGGCCGGCTCGCCCGGCGGCTGCACCGCGAGGTACACCGCGCACAGCCCGCGAAGGTACACCACGCCGGGCAACACCAGCCCGAGCGCAAACACGATGCCGGCCCCGGTGTGCGCCGCAGCCACCGGCGCCGTGGCGGCCGCCCCGGCGGTGCGCAGCCCCTGGCCGAACAGCGCCGCCATCAGGCTTTGTGGTGCCAGCTCGTAACCCGGCACCCAGGCCGCCAGCGCCAGCAGCATGCGCCCCCCGGCCAGCACGATGAAGCTCACCAGCCCCGCCACCGCGGCGCTGAGCAGGCTCACCGCCGCCGACAGCATCACCACCTGCGGCAGGCGGCGGGTGAGTTCGCGCCACAGCAGCCGCAGCACCGCGCCCACCGACAGGCCGCACCAGACGGCCGGCGCCGCGAGCGGGCCCACCACGCCCACCATCACCAGCGCGCCCAGCCCGAGCACCGGCACGCCCAGCGCCACCGCACCGGTGAGCACCGCGTTGCCCACGCGGGGCAGCTGCGCCGCCCACAGCAGGCCGCCAACCGCGCCCAGCAGCAGGCCGAACAGCAGCAGCACACAGGCCACCACGCCCAGCAGCCGGTGCCCCAGGCGCAGCGCATCGGCCAGGGCCTGGCGCGGTTCGCGCGCCGGGCGGCCGCGGGCGTCGTCCATCATCATCAGGCCGACGGCATTGCTGCCGTAGAAGGTGACCCCGAAGGCCAGCAGGGCCAGCGAGCCCGCGCCCAGGCTCGATTCGAGCACCAGCGCGCGCCGCAACTGGGCCAGCAGCAGGCCGGTGATCGCGATCGAGGCCAGCAGCAGCCACTGCGCACGGGCATTGCGCACCGCGTCGATGCTGGTCAGCACCAGGTTGAGCGCCTGCAAGGGAGAAAGAGCGACCGGTTGTACCCGCATGACAACACTCATGATACTTGCGGGTTAGCCCTTCCCCAGCATGTCTGGCAGGGCGCAGATGTTTGTGCCCATAATGGCCGCGGGGCGGTCTGGGTCCCCAGCCCGTGTCCGCCCCGTGTGTGTGGTGAGGGCGCCTTTAGCTTGATTGGTTCACGCTGGGTAGAAGCTCCACATGGTTATTGTTCTAGTCAGAAGGAGCTTCCCCTCATGGGAAACAAGCTTTACGTAGGCAACCTCGCCTACTCGGTGCGTGACGAATCGCTGCAGACCGCGTTCTCGCAGTTCGGCACGGTCACTTCCGCGAAGGTGATGATGGACCGCGAAACCGGCCGCTCGAAGGGCTTCGGCTTCGTCGAGATGTCGTCGCCCGCGGAAGCCCAGGCCGCGATGAACGCGATGAACGGCCAGCCGCTCGAAGGCCGCGCCGTGGTGGTCAACGAGGCGCGTCCGCGTGAAGAGCGTCCGGGCGGCTTCGGTGGCGGCGGCGGCGGTGGCCGCAGCCCCTACGGCGGTGGCGGGGGTGGCGGCTATGGCGGCGGCGGCGGTGGTCGCAGCGGCGGTGGTGGCGGCGGCTACGGCGGCGGCGGTGGTGGTGGCGGCTACGGTGGTGGTGGTGGCGGCGGCGGTGGCCGCAGCCCCTACGGCACCGGTCGCGGCCCGCGCGGCGGCGGCGGTGGCGGCTACGGTGGTGGCAGCCAGGGCTACTGAACCCGCATCACCCGCATGAACAAGGGCGCCCTCGGGCGCCCTTTGTCATTTGTCATGGCCGCCCGGCCGCTCACGCACGCCCAGCGCGCCGCGTCGGGGCCGCGCGACGGGCTCACTCGTGCTGCCGCCGCTTGCGCGGCCTGCCGGCGAACAAGCGGTCGAACAGCGGATTGGGCAGCAGGCGCAGCAGCTTGGCCACCACGCCCATCTGCCACGGGATCACCCGGTAGCTGTCGCCGGCCTCGATGCAGCGGCTGGCCCGCTGGGCAAAGGCCTCGGGCGACATCAGGAACGGCATCACGTAGCGGTTGCGCTGCGTCAGCGGGGTGTCGATGTAGCCCGGTGTCAGGGTGACCACCTTCACGCCGAAGGGCCGGCACTCGCCGCGCAGGCTCTCGCAGTAGCTGATCACCGCCGCCTTGCTGCTGCAATAGGCGCCATGGCCGGGCATGCCACGGATGCCGCCGACACTGGCCACCCCCACCAGCCGGCCCGCGCCACGCTCGCACATCGGCTGGACGAAGGGGTGGAAGGTGGCCGCCATGCCGAGGTTGTTGGTTTCGAAGGTGGCGCGCATCACCGCCAGGTCGCCTTCGTCGGCGGTGTCCATGCCGATGCTGATGCCGGCCGCGGCAATCACCACGTCGGGCAGCCCCTGCTGCGCCAGGCAGGCCCGTCCGGCGGCCAGGATGGCCGACACATCCCGCACGTCGGCACCCAGCACCTGCACCCGGCCGGAGTCCATGCCCTGCGACTGCACCCATTGCTGCAACTCGGCGCTGCGCCGCGCCACCAGCGCGAGCCGCCAGCCGGCACGGTGGTAGTGCGCCGCCAGCGCCTGGCCGATGCCGCTGGACGCGCCGGTGATGAAGGCCAGTGGCGGCGGTGTCGTGCTCATGAGGTCCCCCCGCCGGCCCCGGCTGGGCCCGCCCCGCGCCGCTTGCCTGCGTGACGGGGCCGCGGGCGGTTCATCGCGCCCCCTTCGTGGTGCGTGCCGGCGCCCCCGCGCGCGCGTCCGCTCGCAGCACCGACCGCACCGGGCCCTGCAGCACCAGCTGGCGTGTGAGGTGGTCGTACTCGATGCCGGCCGCGCGTGTCTCGTCGCCCGCGCGCCGCACCCGCACCGGCAGGTGCGAGCGCAGGCGCTCGAAGCGAAGGAAGGCATGCAGGAACTCGCCGTTGATTTCCAGCGTATCGCCGCCCTGGACCTGGCTGATGACCTGGGCTCCGCCGATCAGCTGCACCTCGCTCGCATCACCATTGGCCAGCGCGCGGCGGGCCACAGCGTCGGTGACGCGTCCGTCCGGCGCCACCGCGTGGATGCGCACGGCCTCGATCTCGAAGCGGTCGGTGTCCGGGTAGTGGCGCAGCACCTCGCCTTCGATGCGCAGCGCGAAGCGCCCGCTGGCGTCGAAGCGGGTGATGTTGAAGCCGTTCATCGTGTAGTCCGGCTCGGTGCGCCGCACCGCCTCGCCGGGTGGCCCCGGTGGTGCGGGCGTGTGCTTGACCAGCCACCAGGTGGAGCTGGCCAGCAGCGCCATCAGCAGCAGCGGCAGGTACGAGGACAGCCAGTTGCGCAGCCGCAGGCCCAGCGGCATGGGCGCGCGGCGTCCGGCGGGCGCAGCCACCGGGCCGAGGCTCAGCGGCACCTCGGGCAGATCGGGCAGGTGCAGCTCGGGCGAGGGGGTGACGGCGTTCATGGGCGTGGCCCGGGGCTGGTCAACGGCCGTCCAGCGTCGTCAGGTGGCCCTGCAGCAGCGCGGCGTAGCGGCCGGCGGCCATCAGCAGCAGGTCGCAGAACTCGCGCGCAGCACCCTCGCCGCCCCGCGCGGTGGTGACATGGTGGGCCCGTGCGCGTGCTTCGGCATGCGCGTTGGCCGGCGCACACGCAAAGCCGGCGCGGGCCAGCAGCGGCAGGTCGGGCCAGTCGTCGCCGATCACGGCAAGCTCGTCCCAGTCGATGCCCAGCTCGAGGCACAGCTGGTCGGCCACCGCGAGCTTGTCGGCCACGCCGAAGTAGGCGCGGGCGAGCCCGAGGTCGGCGACCCGGCGCCGCACCGCGGCCGAATCACGCCCGGTGACGATGACCGGCTCGATGCCGCCCTGGGCCAGCAGCTTCAGTCCATGGCCATCGAGCGCATGGAAGGCCTTGAAGGCCTCGCCGTGCTCGCCGATGTAGAGCCGGCCGTCGGTCAGCACGCCATCGACATCGAAGATCGCCGCCTTCATGCCCAGGCCGCGGCCCTGCGCACGCAGCAGCAGCTCGGGCGGGAACAGCAGTGCGGGGCGCGCGGCGTCCTGCGTCACGCTCAGACCACCTTGGCGCGCATCAGGTCGCCAATGGACACCATGCCCACCAGCACGCCCTGCGCGTCGACCACCAGCACCACGGTGATGCGGTGCGCTTCCATCAGGTCGGCCGCGGCGGCGGCCAAGGCATCGTCGCGAATCGTGCGGGGGCTGCGGTGCATCACCGCGCCGGCGTTCAGCGACCGCAGGTCGGCACCTTTTTCAACCTGGCGCCGCAGGTCGCCGTCGGTGAAGATGCCCAGCACGCGGCGCTGCGCATCCACCACCACGGCGGCGCCCAATGCCTTGGCCGACATCTCGCGCATCAGCTCGAGGAAGGGCGTATCCTCGTGCACGCAGGGCAGGGCATCGCCGGTGCGCATCAGGTCGGCCACGTGCACCAGCAGCTTGCGCCCAAGCGCGCCACCGGGGTGCGAGCGGGCGAAATCCTCTTCGCGGAAGCCACGCGCGTCGAGCAAGGCCACCGCGAGTGCATCGCCCAGGGCCATCTGTGCCGTGGTGCTGGCGGTGGGGGCCAGGTTCAGCGGGCAGGCCTCCTGGTCCACCGCGCTGGACAGCACCATGTCGGCGTGGCGCGCCAGTGTGGAGCCGGCCTGGCCCGTCATGGCCACCAGCGTGACACCCAGGCGGCGCAGCGTGGGCAGGATGGCGGCGAGTTCGTCGCTCTCGCCGCTGTTGGAGATGGCCAGCACCACGTCGCCCGGCGTCACCATGCCCAGGTCGCCATGGCTGGCCTCGGCCGGGTGCACGAAGAAGGCCGGTGTGCCGGTGGAGGCCAGCGTGGCGGCGATCTTGCGGCCGACGTGCCCGCTCTTGCCCATGCCCATCACGACCACGCGGCCGCGGCACGCCAGCATGGCCTGCACCGCACGCGGGAAGCCGTCGCCCTGGCGCGCGCGCAGGGCCAGCAAGGCGGCGGCCTCGATCTCGAAGGTTTCGGCGGCCAGCGCCAGCGCTCGCTGGGGGTCGAAGGGCCGGTGCTGGGTCATGGCGTGCGGTCTGGGAGGGCGGCGCTGACGCCTTCGGTCAAGGGAGGATCGAGGGGCGTCGCTTACGATCGAGGCATTCTAGGAGCCATGCCGCACGACAGGCGGCTTGAACGGCGCCAGATCTCGATGGCCACCACGCTCGAACTTGCCCTGCTCTACCTGATCGCCGCCGTGCTGGGTGTGGTGGCATGCCGGCTGCTGCGGCTGCCGCCGATGCTGGGCTACCTGGCCGTGGGCGTGCTGATCGGACCCAACGCGCTGGCGCTGGCCAAGGACACCGCGGGCGTGAAGTACCTCGCCGAGTTCGGCGTGGTGTTCCTGATGTTCGTGATCGGGCTCGAGTTCAACCTGCCCAAGCTGCGCAGCATGCGCACGCTGGTGTTCGGGCTGGGGCTGTCGCAGGTGACGCTCACGATCGCCGGCGCCGTGCTGGGCAACGTGATGCTGACCATGGCCTTCGCGTGGGTGGGCATCCGGTGGCAGCTGTCGTGGCAGGGCGCGGTGGCGCTGGGGGCGGCGATGGCGATGTCGTCCACCGCCATCGTGGTGAAGCTGATGGCCGAACGGCTGGAGCTCGAAACCGAGCATGGCCGTCGCGTGATGGGCGTGCTGCTGTTCCAGGACCTGGCCGTGGTGCCGCTGCTGGTGCTGATCCCGGCACTGGGCGACAGCGGGGGCGACAGCGGGGGCGACATGGCGCATGTGCTGGCGCTCGCCGTGCTCAAGGCCACGGTGCTGCTGACGCTGCTGCTGGTGGGCGGCCAGCGCGTGATGCGCTGGTGGCTCACGCTGGTGGCCCGGCGCAAGAGCGAGGAGCTCTTCATCCTGAACGTGTTGCTGGTGACGCTGGGCCTGGCCTGGCTCACCGAGCATGCCGGCCTGTCGCTGGCGCTGGGCGCCTTCGTCGCCGGCATGCTGATCGCCGAGACCGAATACAAGCACCAGGTCGAGACCGACATCCGGCCCTTCCACGACGTGCTGCTGGGCCTGTTCTTCATCACGATCGGCATGAAGCTCGACTGGCGACCGGTGCTCGACCAGTGGTTGCTGGTGCTGCTGCTGACCACGCTGCCGGTGGTGGCCAAGGCGGCGCTGGTGGCGCTGCTGGCCTACGCCTTCAAGGCCACGCCGGGCGTGGCCATCCGCACCGGCCTGTACCTGGCGCAGGCCGGCGAGTTCGGCTTCGTGCTGCTGACGCTGGGCGCCGACGAAGGCCTGGTGGCCGCGCGCTGGATGAGCCCGGTGCTGGCGAGCATGGTGCTCTCGATGCTGGCCACGCCCTTCGTGGTGATGTACAGCAACGAGATCGTGATGCGCCTGCACCGCGGCGAATGGCTGCTGCAGTCGGTGCAGCTGACCTCGATCGCGAAGAAGTCCATCAAGACCGAGGCCCACGTGATCATCTGCGGCTACGGCCGCAGCGGCCAGAACCTGGCCCGCATGCTGGACAAGGAAGCCATCCCGTACATGGCACTGGACCTGGACCCCGACCGCGTGCGCCAGGCCGCCGCCGCGGGGCAGAGCGTGGTGTTCGGCGACGCGGCCCGTCTGCCCAGCCTGATGGCCGCCGGCCTGGCCCGCGCCAGCGCGGTGGTGGTGAGCTACCACGACACCCCCTCGGCGCTGAAGATCCTGCACCTGGTGCGCGACCACGCGCCCAGCGTGCCGGTGATCGTGCGCACGATCGACGATGCCGACCTGGAGAAGCTGCGCGCGGCTGGCGCCACGGAGGTGGTGCCCGAGGCGATCGAAGGCTCGCTGATGCTGGCCGCACAGGCGCTGGCGCTGGTGGGCGTGCCGATGCGGCGGGTGATCCGCCTGACTCGCGATGCGCGCGACGCGCGCTACAGCCTGCTGCGCGGCTACTTCCACGGCAGCGACGACGACACCGCCGAGGAACTGCAGCAGGAGCGCCTGGCCAGCATCTCGCTGCCCATGGCCGCCGCCTGCATCGGCAGCCCGCTCGCCGCCCTGGCCTTGCACGCGGTGGGCGTGCGGGTGGTGTCGGTGCGGCAGGCCTCGGGCCAGGTGGTGCCCGGCGATGACTCGCTGGTGCTGGCCGCGGGCGACACGCTGGTGATCTCCGGGCTGCCGGAGCCGCTGTCGCTGGCCGAGGAAAAGCTGCTCAAGGGCTGAGGGCGGGCGCGTGGCGCCCGCCCCCGGCCCTGGGGTGTCAGCCCGTCACTTGCAGGCCGGCATGAAGGCGCGCGTGGCCACGGCGGTGCCGGCCACCGTGGGTTCGCCCGGGCTCGCGGTGTTGTTGGTGAAGGTGCAGCCGTAGTTCGGGTTGGCCACGGTGGCGGCCGTCAGCACATCGTCCCCGGCCGGCTTCACGCCCTGGTCGACCCACTTCACCATGTCCTGGAACGCGGTGACCTGCTCGGCCCAGGTGAAGTCGCAGTGGCTGGGCGCACGGATCGCGCGCTGCACCAGCCAGTTGCCGTTGCCCTTGGCGGCGGCCCGATTGCGGTGGATCTGTGTCATGTGGAAGGGCACGTACATGTCACCCAGCGTGTGCAGCGACACCACGGGGATCTTGAACTCGCCGTTGACCTTGGGGATCCAGCGCAGCCCATCGGTGCGCAGGCGGTTGGCATCGGGCTGGCCGGTGGAGCGCACGATGGCCTTGTTCAGCGCATCCTCTTCCGCCGAGACGGCCGGGTTGTTGTCCAACTGCAGCACGAAGCGGTTGGTGTCGATGCCCGGCTTGTTGAGGATGCCGTTGATCGTGCCGTCGCCACCGAAGGTGCCCCACACCACCGTCTGCAGGCCGGTGTTGGCGAAGCCTTCGTTGAAGATCGGGCGCTCGCCGCCGGTGAGGTTCTTGACCACCTCGCGCAGCTTCATGCCCTGCGCCGTGGGCACCGTGGAGAAGGTGGTGAAGAGCTGGCTGCGCACGAGCGCGGCAATGTCGGCGAAGTTCGCCGTCGGGTACTTGGGCATGCCGGCCAGTGCCTGGGCCGCGGCCTGGTAGGCGCCGAAGTAATCGAACAGCTCGGTGTCGCCGGTGACGCCGCACATCGGCACGGCGCCGTCGTACTTCACCTTGTTGCGTGCGGTGGCAAAAGCTTCGTCCTCGATCGCCGCCGCGGTGATGTGGCCGCCCATCGAGTGGCCGACGATGAAGGTCTTGCCCGGGGCGGCCAGCGTACGGCCGTTGGCCGCGGCGATCTTGACGAATTCCAGCGCCAGCGCGTTGGTGTCTTCGACGCCCACGCGCACGTCGTAGTAGTTCTTCGTGTAGCTCGATGCCGCCCAGGCGTAGCCGTTGGCGATCAGGTAGCCGCGCAGCGCGGTGGGGGTGGTGATCGTCAGCTCGTTGCCCACGCCGGCGTAGCCGTGCGCGTACATCACGAGGCGGCCGTTCCAGTTCTTGGGCACCTCGACGCGGTAGGACGCGCCATTGAGCACGCCGGTCCAGCGATCGGTCTCGACCGTGGCGCCGGCCAGGGCCTTGAAGCTCTCTTTGCCGGCGGCGCTGGTCTCGAAATCGGCGTAGGTGCTCGCGGCCTTCGGGACGTAGCTGCTGCGGCTGTCCTGGACCCGGGTTTCCTCCGGCACCGGCGGCGGGGCGTCGTCGCCGCCGCCACAGGCGGTGAGCATCAGCGCGGTGGCGCTGGCGAGCAGGCTGAGCTTGAAAGTGTCGCGCATGGACGGTCTCCTCGTTCTTGAATCGGAATCGTCGATGTTTGGCGGGGCCTCAGGAAAGTGCTTGTACCGAGTTGCCGTTGCGCAGCGAGCTTGGGGTAAGTCCGTAAACCCGTTGCCACGTGCGCGACAGGTGTGCCGAATCGGTGTAGCCGGCCTCGTGGGCGATGCCGGTGAGCGTGTCGGTCGCGTCGAACGCGCGCGCGGCACGCACCATGCGCTCGAAGCTGCACCAGCCGCGAAAGGGCAGGCCCACCGCGTCGGTGAACAGGTGCGACATGCGGTGGTAGGACACGCCCACCCCCGCGGCCAGTTCGCCGAGCGAGGCCTGCGGGTGCTGCTGCAGCCAGGCCAGCAGCGCGGCGCGATCCGGGTGCGGCGCGAGCTGGCTGGGCAGCAGGGCGTGGGTGGTGTCCACCAAGCGCGTGAACAGCGCCACGCCCTGCGTGCGGTCGAGGGCCCCGGCGCCGGCGGCGGCCAGCTCGGCATCGAGCTGCGTGAAGGCGCCGCGCGGCAGCGGCAGCACACCGTCGCCCCGCAGCGACAGGAAACTGCGATACGCCGCGTGGGTGGGATGCACGTTGACGCTGACCAGCGCCACGCCACGCGCGCGCAGGCCGCGCCGCACCCGCGGCCGCACCACCGCCGCCTGCAGCCACAAGGTGCGCGGGCCCAGCAGCAGCTCGAAGGGGCGGCCGCAGGCGCTGAGCAACAGCACTGCGGAGGGCCGTTCGGTGGCCGGCGACTCGATGCGGCTGCTGGTGAAGATGAAGCCGCCCGCCGCGTTGTAGACGTGATCGGTCGGCGAAGGGTCGGTGTGGGGCATGGCACGCGGGGGCAGCGGGCCCGAGCCTATCAGGATGGGCTCACTTCTATGCAAAACATAGAAAACCGGCTGCAGGCCGCACAAATGCTCGCTTTCTGTGTTGTCGCCTGAGCGTTTGGACCCGAACTTGGACCCGCAATCCTAGCGCGACAGGCTCGGCTCGATTGCGGCGTAGGCTACCCGATTGACACCAGGCATGGTCAATCGAGGTAACCGCTACGTCGCATCACTTCGGCCTCGGCGGCGAGCGCGCTCAAGCACTCTGCGTCAAGTCTGGCTTGGACAGCATCCAACTGCTGGCGCACCCGTTCCGGATTGGGCCGCCCCTGCAGGGGTTGGGGCAGATGTCGCACCGCTGGTGGCATCGGTCCCAGTTCGAGCGCCCGCGCCGCCAAGTTGACGCACTCCCCTTCGGCACCTCGCAGCACCAGCATGCGCAACTGGTCCACCTGCCCGTGCCGGCAGAAAGCCTCCTGAACCGCCCGAGACGGCCAAGCGCCAGATCGCCGGCCGTACTCTGTCAGTAGCGTCTTCATCGCTGCGGTGGTGCCCGGTAGCACCCAGGCGCGTCCGTGTTCATCAAGAGCCTTGCGCATTTGACCCCCTGTCGCCAGCCCACCGGCTCATGATATTGCGCCGTGCGCCTTGAGCGTGCGGACCAACGCGCTCACGACGCCTCCGGGATCGCGCCCTCCGCCCGCCTCGGCTTTTCCGAGCTGGGCAATGATCTCGCTCTGCCGCGGCGGCGCGACCGATCCGTAGCTGTAGAAGGTCGTCAACACCCCCTCATGGCCGAGGTTCTGACTCCACGCCTTGAACTCCTCGGGGGTTTGACACAGCCGCTCGCCAAGGTGCACCAGCGTGCTGCGCAGGCTGTGCGGGTTGTAGTACGGCAGCCCTGCCGCCTCGAAGGCGCTCTTGAAGACGGCGCGGATGGGTGCGGCGGTCGACCACGCTTTGCGCTCAAGTCCCACTGCCTCGAAGTGCAGCAGGGTGCCCAGTTCCACCCGGGTAGCGGGAAACAGCGGGTCGTCGTGCCCCCACAGCAGATCGCGACGCAGGTACTGCACCCAGTCGTCCACGATCTGCCGCACTTCAGCCCCCACCGGAAAGAAGAAGGTTGTGAATGTCTTGCTGAACTTCGTCATCACCTCACGCGCGTCCTGAAACACGCTGCCGGCCGCCAGGTCCACATGCTTGAGCTTCATGCTTGCCAGTGCGCTGTCTCGGGCACCTGTGAGTAGCGCGAACGCCAGCAAGGCCCGGTTGCGCCGCTCGATCACGCTACCCACCGGCATGGTGGCAATCGCGTGCTTGACCTGCTCCAGTGTTGGCACCGGGCGCGTTCGTCTGGCCTTGGCCACGCGCGAGTCCTTGTCGGAGAAGCTGAAGTACTCGGCATCTGAGTACCGCAACTTCGACCGATAACCCGGCTGCAACGCCAACCACTGGAAGAAGCGTTTGAGGTGCGCCAGCGTGGCGTACTGGGTGGCCTTGCTCAACTTGTCGCCCGTCGCCCGGCTGTCACGGTCGGCCAGCCGGCGCTTGAAGGCTACCGCCTGCTCGAAGTGGAAGGCCTTGAAGTCGCGGTACTGGGTGTCGGCCTCGAAGCGGGCAATGGCCTGTGCCACCGCGTCCACCGAGTCCTCGCTTTGCCCCTTTGCTTCCTTCAGAAACACGAAGTACTGGCGCTTGATCCGCTCGTTGTCAGGGTGATGCGTTCGCATGGTCTGGTCTGTCCTGCTCGAAGTCACTGTTCAGGCTGGGTTGCGGGCTCTCGTCTATGTGTTCCTGCGCCAGCGGCATCGCCGCAGACAAATCGCCCAAGAACAGCGGCAACTTGGCCAGGCTCACGCGGCGGTTCAGGCCGGCGCCACAGCACCCGCATAGCCCGACCAAGTTGCCTCGGGTAGGTGTCAGCGGGTGGTAGCGCACCGCGCCGCTGGCCGGCCGCCGCGGCTCGCGGCAGCGCAGGCAGTAAATTTCGCCCGGTCCGCAGGGCCGCTTGTTGGCGGTCCGGCGCGCGCGCAGGAAGGCGGCCAGGTGCCTGCCCAACACCAAGACCGGGCGGCGCTCATCAATGGTCGGCAGGCCGCGGGCAATCCAGGCCCGCACCGTGTTGCGGTGCACACCAAACAGCTTGGCGATCTCGTCCACCGTATAGCTGCGGTGGATCTTGACCAGGCGCGGATTCGGCCGGGTGGCTGGCATCGCCTACACCTGCGCTGTCACCGCAGGGAGGTCCGAAGCGGACTGGCGCCCGGCCTCCAACTTCAGCACCAGCGCGCGAATCTGCTCGTCGCTCTTGCCCGCGATGCGCGCCGCGTTCAACGCCGCCACGTCGCCCGCCGGCCAGGCCACAGCCCGCGCGCCGAGGCTCACCGGCTTGGTCCACAAGCCTTGCGACATGCGCAGGTAGATCGTGCTGCGGCTGTAGCCGCACTGCGCCTTGACGGCTGGAAGTCTCAGGAGCGTGTTCAACATGCTGGCACCTCTTTGGTCGATGGGTGCCAGTGGGAACGAGGCACCGGGGTGCCTTGCAACGTGTCTCGCCGCGCTGCGCAGCGACCCTCGTCAGCGCTTGGTCTTGCTGCTGGGCGAGACACCCGCACGCGGTGCTACCGGGGCCGCCCAGCCCGGCAGGGACACGTCTTCGGCCTGCACCGCGCGGCCCAGGATGCGCTTGATCATCGACACCGAGACGCCTTCCTCCTCGGCCAGGACTTGCAGGAAGGACTTCACCCCTCGCTGTTGAAGCGCCGCCTTGCGGTCCAGCAGCCGCGTGGTGCGCTGTGCTGCTGTTTCGGCCGTCGGTGCTGCGCCACTGGTTGGCGCATCGGCGCATCGGCCAAGATGCCGGGTATCCAGCACCAGCCTGCCGCCCTGGATGGCCAGCACCGCGGCAAGGTCCAACACATGCCCGGCCACCTCCACCAGCGCGCGGCCCAGGTCATCGAAGCGAAACTGCACCGGCGCCTTGTCGACCAAGCCCGCAACCCGACCCACGCGAAACGTGAACGGTACGGCGGGCACCGGATGGCAAGCGCCGGACCCCAGCAGCACAGCCAACGCATCACCCAGCGTATGGCCATCGGCCCGCCAGCGCTCCAGATGTGCCGGCGCCAGCGGCACCCGCCCGATGTCGTCGCGCCGGTCGCAGACGATGAAAGCCGCTGCCGGCAGGCCCGGCCGCATGCGCTGCTGCACCGGCATCACGCAGGCCTGCTCGCACCCCGGGCAGACGGCGGTGTCGCCCGGCTTACCCGGTCGCAGCACCGCGTGCGCCTTGAGTGCGCGCAACGCATCGGGCGGCCATTGCTCCAGCTCATCGGCGCTGACGACCAGCGCTCGCCCAGGTGCGGCACCCAGGCGCGCCAGCAACTCCGCCAAGGCCGCTGCCGATGTCAGCGGCGCCACTTCAGCCCGCCGCAACCGCCGGGGCCAGTGGCGCCCCCGCATCCGAATTGGCTGCCGGGGCTGGGGTCAGCGGCTCGATACCCGAGGCCTCCAGCATCTGGCGCAGGCTCAGGTCGATCTCGTCGTACTTCAGCGAACACGAGTTCGGGTGAGTGATGCGGATGTTCACCGTTTTCGGCGGCTTGCCCTCGGCCACGAAGACCGTAGCCGCCAGCTCCACCTGCGTCACGTTGTACAGGTGTAGCGGCACCGACTGGCCCACCTGCGCCAGCAGCTCGTGCACCGCCTCACGGTTGCTATGCCCGTCGGCCTCCACAGTGATCTTGTCGCCAGCCCGCACGCGGGACGACAGTCGCAGCTTCTTCACCACCACCGTGCCCACGCCACAGCCTACCGGGTGCGTGAACTGGAAGCCCGGCTTCGTCAGCGGCGCCAGGTCGTACACCCGTTCGTCCTTCGGGTCTGGCGGCAACTCGTCCAGCTTCAGGATAGCCTGGGCGAACATACCCTGCAGCGCTGTGATGGCGCTGCGCCCGCCGCGGAAGTTCAGGTCCAGCGTGCCGTCGGTCTGGCTGTAGACGAACACGATCTCGAAGGCCGGGTTGTGCGGGCGCGGGTTGAACTCGCCATCCACCCATTCGATGCTGCGTTCCGCGTGGTCTTCCGGGAAGGCGAAGAAATAGTCGCGCGTACCGCGCCGGTAGGCCTCCACCACGCAGTTCCGGCCCCGGCCGTCGGCCTGGCGGAAGTAGTGCTTGATCAGCTCGGCCAGTCGCGCCACGCTGGCCTTGTCCACCGCCGCCTGCACGCGCGGCAGGTTCTTGCGCTTGCGCCAGTGCGTCAGCCCGTCGGCATGGTGAAAGCGCGTGGCGCCTTTCCAGCATTCCGGGTGGTCCAGAAACGCCACCATCGCCCGCGCGTGGTGGTCGTCCAGCGCGGCCAGAGTGTCGATGAAGGCCTGCAGCGCCTCGGGCTGGTCTTCAAGCTGCCAGCGCGCTTCGTCCACTATGGCCAGCCAGCCCTTGCGGTCGCACATGGCCACGATGTCGCGGAAGTCGGCCTCGGCGGCGCTGCGCTGGACATCGGTCAACGCGGCCCAGGACTCGAACAGCGCCTCGGGCTTGCCCTCGGGCATGGCGCCGAAGTCCAATTCGGGAAGCAGGCCCCGGCTGTGAAAGTAGCGGGCCAGCAGTGCGTTCGGCATCTGGCGGAAAAAGTCCTTGCTCGAGTATTGGCGAGACATTTGGCCCTCAACCGTGTCCCCGCAGCGGACACCATAGGAAGTTAATGTACAAAGCGGGCCACCGACACTCGACCCTGCAGAGCGGGTGACGCGCCTCGCCACCCAATCGGCACCGCGTACGCCACCCCTGAAGCCCGGCCAATGAGAACATGAACAAGCAGCAGCTCGCATCCAAGATCTGGGAGTCCGCCAACCAGATGCGCTCGAAGATCGAGGCCAACGAATACAAGGACTACATCCTTGGCTTCATCTTCTACAAGTACCTCTCCGACAAGCTGGTTGCCTTTGCCGCGGCCGAGGGCTTTACGGGCGAAGACTTCAGCGCGGTGACGGAGGAGGACGCGGAAACCGTCGACCACTTCAAGTCGAACCTGGGCTACTTCATCGCGCACAAGCACCTGTTCTCGACCTGGCTGGACCAAACCAGCGACTTCGACGTCGCAGATGTGCGCGAAGCCCTCTCAGCCTTCAGCCGGCTGATCCACCCGAACCACAAGCGCCTGTTCGAGGGTATCTTCAAGACGCTGGAAACGGGCCTGAGCAAGCTGGGCGACACGGCAGCAAAGCAGACCAGCGCGATCAGCAAGCTTCTCCAGCTGATCAAAGACATCCCCATGGATGGCAAGCAGGGCTATGACGTGCTCGGCTTCATCTATGAGTACCTGATTGGCATGTTTGCGGCCAATGCGGGTAAGAAGGCGGGCGAGTTCTACACGCCGCACGAGGTGTCCGTTCTGATGTCGGAGGTCATCGCGAGCCACCTGAAGGACCGCAAAACCATCCAGATCTACGACTCCACCAGCGGCTCGGGCTCGCTGCTGCTCAACATTGGCCAGGCCATCGCCAAGCACATGGGCGACAAAGACGGCATCAAGTACTACGCCCAAGAGCTGAAGGAGAACACCTACAACCTCACGCGCATGAACCTCGTCATGCGCGGCATCCTGCCGGGCAACATCGTCACGCGTAACGCCGACACCCTGGAAGACGACTGGCCGTACTTCGACGAGCAAGACCCGGTCAACAGCTACAACCCGCTGTACCTGGATGCGGTGGTGTCCAACCCACCCTACTCACAGAAATGGGACCCGCTGCACAAGGACACCGACCCGCGCTACGCCCGCTTTGGCGTGGCCCCCAAGTCCAAGGCCGACTACGCCTTCCTGCTGCACGACCTGTACCACCTGAAGCCCAACGGCATCATGGCCATCGTGCTTCCGCACGGCGTGCTGTTCCGTGGCGGTGAGGAAGGCGCCATCCGCAAGCAGTTGATCGAGAACGACCACCTCGAAACCATCATCGGCCTGCCGTCCAACATCTTCTTCGGCACCGGCATCCCCACCGTCATCCTCGTGCTCAGGCAGAAGCGCGAAGGCAGCGACGTGCTGTTCGTGGACGCCTCCAAGGGCTTCGCCAAAGAGGGCAAGAACAACAAGCTCCGCGCCTGCGACATCAAGAAGATCACCGATGTGGTGACCGCCCGCGCGACCGTGCCCGGCTTCAGCCGATTGGTGCCCAAGACCGAGCTGCAAGGCGAGGCCAACGACTACAACCTCAACATCCCGCGGTACGTCGATTCGTCCGAGCCACCCGAAAGCTGGGATCTGTACGCCTCCATGTTCGGCGGCATCCCGCTTAGCGAGATGGATGCGCTGGGCGACTACTGGCAGGCCTTCCCCAACCTACGTGATGCCCTGTTCACCTTGGACGGCACGCCTTACGCTCAGCCGAAGGTGGATGACCTGGCTGCAGCGGTGCGGCAGCACCCTGAAGTGACGAAGTTCGGTGAGGCCTTCACCCGTGCGTTCGACGGCTTCAAGCCCTGGCTGCACGGCGAGCTCATCGGCAAGATGCTCACGCTGCAGGTTCCTCGCCAGGAGGCGCTTATCTGCGACGAGCTGTTTGCGCGCTTGGACAAGGTCGGCACGGTGGCCCTCATTGACAAGTACCAGGCCTATCAGGTCCTCGACGACCACTGGCAGCCCATCTCGGTAGATCTGGAAGTTCTCCAGACCGAGGGCTTTGACGCTTCGCGTGTGGTCGATCCGAACTTTGTTGTCAAGAAGAAGGACGGCAAGGAAGTCGAGGTGCAGGAGGGCTGGAAGGGTCGCATCTTGCCTTTTGAGCTGGTTCAACGGACCCACTTCTCGGCGGAATTGGATGCACTTCGTCAGTCCGGGTTGAGGCTGGATGAAATCAGCGCAACTCTGGGAGAAATCATCGAAAGCCTGTCGGAAGCGGATGGGGAATACTCGGTACTTAACGGCTCCAACGAGAAGTTCGCTATCGCCGAGGTCAAAAACGAGCTCAAGGATCAGTTGGGCGAGATAGTCACGGACGAGATCAAAGCCTTGCAGGCATATCTTGACATTGTTGCAGCGAGCGCTTCCAAGCAAGATAAGTTGGCATTTATTGCCAAGCACCAAGAGGTCAACTGGGAAAAGATCCCTGCGAACAAGGACGGCACCTTCGGAAAGCCGAAAGTTGAAGCTCGAATCGTCGAGCTTCAATGCGAATTCCACTTTGCCGACGACACTTTTGCCGCCAAGTTGATCAAAGCGCTTGCGCTGCTCGATGAGGAGAAGGACCTCAAAGACCTTCAGAGAGAGCAAGCTGCGGCACTTCATCAGAAGACCAAATCGACCATTGAGTCACTGACTGATGGCCAAGTGCATGAACTGCTGGCCAACAAGTGGATTGCGCCAATGGTGGATGAACTGCACCGCCTGCCTGGCTCCGTAATGGATGGCGTGATCGCCAAGCTGCAAGCCTTGGTTGAGAAGTACAGGATCACCTATGCCGACAACGCGCGGGACATCCAGCATGCCGAGGAAGCCTTGGCTGGCATGCTAGGAGAGCTGGATGGCGGCGAATTTGACCTCAAGGGCATCCAAGAGCTGAAAACACTATTGGCAGGGATCTGACATGGCGGACCAGACTACTCGCAACGTGCCACGCATTCGGTTCAAGGCCTATAGCGAACCGTGGGCAGAAGAGAAGATTGGCGACGTACTCGCCGAGAAGCGTCGACCTATCGTGCTTGAAGACGACCAACGCTACGAGCTCATCACGGTCAAGCGACGCAACGAAGGCGTCGTCTCTCGTGGCCACCTGCTGGGGCGCGAGATCCTGGTGAAGAACTACGCCGAGCTCAAGGCGGGGGACTTCGTCATTTCCAAGCGTCAGGTGGTCCACGGGGCGACGGGCATCGTGCCGCCGGCCCTGGATGGCGCCATTGTGTCGAATGAGTATCTGACCGCCGTCGACAGCGAGAAGCTCCTCTCAGAGTTCCTCACCATCCTTGCGAGTCTGCCAGCCATGCGTCGGAAGTTCTTTCTGAGCTCGTATGGCGTGGATATTGAGAAGCTGTTTTTCGATGCCGACGATTGGAAGAAGCGGACTGTCATGCTCCCTGATATTCAGGAGCAGAATCGTATCGCCCAGGTTTTTCGAAATATCGATCAGCTTTCTTCCCTTCATCGCTGCAGGTACGAGAAACTGCTTGCGCTGAGGGTGGCGATGATTGAGAAGACTTTTCCTCAGCCTGGGACCAACGTTCCGGAGGTTCGTTTCGGCGGATTCACAGGAGCTTGGTCCACTGAGGAAATGAGGAGACTCGGGACCTTCGCTAAAGGGTCTGGATTTTCCAAAGGTGAGCTCAAGGCGTCAGGCACGCCCATCGTGCTTTACGGCAGGCTCTATACGGACTATCAAACTGCCATCACTCAGGTGGACACGTTTGTTGATGATCGGAAGGGCGCGATCAAGAGCAAAGGTAACGAGGTGATAGTGCCCGCCTCCGGAGAGACCTCTGAGGATATCGCTAGAGCTTCCGCGCTTCTTCAAGGAGGAGTCATCATCGGTGGTGATCTGAATATCATCAACCCTTGTGACAGGTTGGATCCGTATTTCTTGGCTCTCGCTCTCTCGAGTGGGCAGCCCAAATGCGACTTGGCCCGGAGAGCTCAAGGGAAGACCGTGGTGCATGTCAGGGCGGCAGACATTTCATCAGTTTCCATATGCTTCCCGGAGTTGCACGAGCAAATGCGAATCTCCGCCTTTTTCCGTTCTGTCGACGAGCTCATTCTTCTGCATTCCCACCAGATCAAGAAGGTGCAGCAGTTGAAGTGGGCCTGCGAGAAAAGCATGTTCGCCTGAGGTTGCCCCCTATCTATGACCACCTTCGCCAAAGAATCCGAATTCGAAACGGCTGTCATGCACGAGTTGCGCCAGCGCGGCTGGGGGGAACTGGATGTCATCAAGTGCCCCAGCGAAGCCGATCTGCTGGCGAACTGGAAGCAGATCCTCTTCGAGAACAACCGCGGCAAGGACAGGCTGAACGAGGTGCCGCTGACCGACGGCGAGATGCAGCAGGTGATGGAGCAGATCGTCGCCCTGCGCACACCACTGAAGCTGAATGGCTTTATCAACGGCAAGACGGTGTCCATCACGCGGGACAACCCGGCCGACACGCTGCACTTTGGCAAAGAGGTGAGCCTGAAGGTCTACGACCGGCACGAGATTGCCGCCGGACAAAGCCGCTACCAGATTGCACAGCAGCCGCGCTACGCCCGCGGGTCTGAGGTGCAACACGACCGCCGGGGCGACCTGCTGTTGCTGATCAACGGCATGCCAGTGATCCACATCGAGTTGAAGAAGAGCGGTGTGCCGGTCAGCCAGGCCTACAACCAGATCCAGAAGTACGCACGCGAAGGCGTGTTCAGCGGCTTGTTCTCGCTGGTTCAGATCTTTGTGGCCATGGAGCCAGGGGAGGCGCTGTACTTCGCCAACCCCGGACCAGACGGCAAGTTCAACAAGGACTACGCCTTCCACTGGGCCGACTTCAACAACGAGCCCATCAACGACTGGAAGAGCTTCACCTCCAGCCTGCTGTCAATCCCGATGGCGCACCAGTTGATTGGCTTCTACACCGTGGCCGACGAGGCGGACGGCGTGCTGAAGGTGATGCGCAGCTACCAGTACTACGCCGCCCACGCCATTTCCGACAAGGTGGCCAAGACCGACTGGAAGAACCCGAACCGCCTGGGCGGATACATCTGGCACACCACGGGCTCGGGCAAGACCATGACGAGCTTCAAATCGGCCCAGCTCATCGCCAACTCCAAAGACGCCGACAAGGTGGTGTTCCTGCTGGACCGGGTGGAACTGGGAACGCAGACGCTGAAGGCCTACCGCGACTTTGCTGGTGACAGCACCCAGGTGCAGGCCACCGAGAACACGGGGGTGCTCGTCAGAACGCTGAAGAGCACCGCGCCTGCGGACACGCTGATCGTCACGTCCATCCAGAAGATGAGCCGGATCACGGACGACGCCGACGGCTTGAAGGTACACGACCTGGAGGCCATGCGCGGCAAGCGCATCGTGTTCATCGTGGACGAGTGCCACCGCTCCACCTTCGGCGACATGCTGGCCGACATCAAGGCGAGCTTTTCGGGCGCGGTGTTCTTCGGCTTCAGCGGCACGCCCATCCACAAGGAGAACGTTCGCAAGGACAACACCACGACAGATGTCTTTGGGGACGAACTGCACCGCTACAGCATTGCCGACGGCATCCGCGACAAGAACGTGCTGGGCTTCGACCCCTACCAGGTTCTGACCTACCGCGACCGTGACGTGCGGCAGGCGGTGGCGCTGGAGAAGGCCAAGGCGGCGACCGTGGCTGAGGCGCTGGCGGACCCGGCCAAGAAGAAGGCCTTCAACCGGTACGTGAACGACGTGCCGATGGCTGGCCACCGCGACGGCGCCGGTGAATACCAGCGAGGCATTGAAGACTACTTGCCGAACGCTCAGTACGAGCGCGACGAGCATCGCCACGCCGTGCTGAAGGACATCGCCGACAACTGGGTGGTGCTGAGCCAGGGCGGGAAGTTCCACGCTATCTTGGCCACCAGCAGCATCGCCGAGGCGATCACCTACTACCGCCTGATGAAGACGCAGTGCCCCGCGCTGAAGATCACCGCGCTCTTCGATCCGCACATCAGCGATGACGACACCGTTGGTACCGATCCGGCCTTCAAGGCCGCCGGGCTGGAAGAGATCATCAAGGACTACAACGCCACCTATGGGCAGAAGTTCGACATGGGAACCCATGCGAACTTCAAGAAGGACCTGGCTGCGCGCCTGGCCCACAAGGCACCCTACATCCGTGTCGAGGCTGAACCTGAAAAGCGGCTGGATCTGCTGATCGTGGTGAACCAGATGCTCACCGGCTTCGACTCGAAGTGGGTCAACACGCTGTACTGCGACAAGCTGCTGGAGTACGAAAGCATCATCCAGGCGTTCTCACGCACCAACCGGCTGTTCGGGCCAGACAAGCCGTTTGGCACGATCCGCTACTACCGCAAGCCGCACACGATGAAGCGCAACGTGGATGCTGCGGTGAAGCTGTATTCCGGCGACAAGCCCATCGGCCTCTTTGCCGACCAGTTGCCCCGGAACCTCGAGCGCTTGAACGACTGCTTCACCGAGATCAGCGCCATCTTCGGCGCGGCAGGCATCGCCGGCTTCGCCAAGTTGCCCGACGACTTGACGGCGCGAGCGGCCTTCGCCAAGCAGTTCAACCGGTTCAGCGCCATCCTGGAGGCCGCGAAGATCCAGGGCTTCACATGGGACAAGTCGGTCTACGAGTTCGATACCGAGCCCATGCAGGCAATTGCGGTGACCATCACGAAGCTGCAGTACCTGACGCTCCTGCAGCGCTACAAGGAGCTGGGGGCAGGCGGCGGCGGTGCCGGCGAGAGCATCCCCTTCGACATCGACAGCCACATCACCGAGATCGACACCGGCAAGATCGACGCGGACTACATGAACTCGCGCTTTGCCAAGTACCTCAAGGAGTTGCAGAGCGGCGACGGGCCATCCAAAGAGGCGACCTTGGCTGAGTTGCATCGGTCGTTCACGTCGCTCTCGCAGGAGGACCAGAAGTTCGCAGAGATCTTCCTGCACGACATCCAACGCGGCGATGTGCAGATCGATCCCGATCGGACCTTCCGGGACTACTTGGTCGACTACAAGGCCAGGGCGAAGAACAAGGACTTCGCAACCATCGTCGCAACGCTGGGTGTGGATGCCGGGAAGCTCGCCGTCCTGGTTGACGCGCATGTGACTGAGGCCAACCTCAACGAGTACGGTCGCTTCGACGAACTGCGAGCTACCGTGGACTTGGCCTTGGCCAAGGCCTACTTTGAGCGCATCCAGGGCGGTTTACTGCCGCCGTTCAAGGTCAAGATTAAGGCGGACAACGTGCTCAAGGACTTTCTGATTCGAGGCGTCCTTGCGCTGCACGGCGCGGACTCAGGCATTGGGGCGCCCGGCTCTGCTGGAGCCGATCAGGTCTGACTAGGCCAGACGACTTGGACGTGTCCCGCGCTTTCCACGGAAGGCATCCTCAGCATCAGGTCTGCAACGGTGCTACTCACGCTACTTGCTTGAACCGCCCCAGGATGACCTTGCCGGTGGCCAGCAACTGTTCAATGTAGTCGGCCCAGAACTGCAGCATCTCGCGCCGCTGCGCTTCGTACTCCGCGCGGTTGTAGACGCCTCGCACGCCGCCGATGGTGTGGTTCAGGGCCTTCTCCACCACGTCAGACGCCCAGCCGTTTTCATGCAGCAGCGTGGACGCGGTGCGTCGCAGGTCGTGAATGGTGAATGCGGGAATGTCTTGCCCTGCCAGTGCCACTTTCAGCGCGCTGTTGATGGCGTTGTGGGCAAAGGGCTTCGTCAGGCTACCTCTGCCCGGCATGACGAGTTCGCTGCCACCGGCCAGCATCTGCAGTTCCTTGAAGAGCGCCAGCGCCTGGTGCGACAGGAAGACGATGTGCGGCTTACCGGTCTTGGAGTGTTCGGCCGGGATATGCCATTCGGCTTGCTCGAAGTCCACATGCGCCCAGCGGGCCAGCAGCAGTTCCGACTTGCGCACCATCGTCAGCAAGATCAGGTGCAGCCCAATCTTGAACTGGCGCCGGATGTTCGATTCGAACGCCGATAGCAGGAACCGGCGGATTTCGTCAGGCGACAGCGCCCGGTCGCGTGCCTTGGCCTTGTGGACGTGACGCATGGGCAGCGCCAACACCGGGTTCACGCTCACAAGTCCAGCCGTCATGCCGTAGTCGAACAGGCGCTTGAGCACGCCGCGGATGGTTCCGGCCGCAGCGTCAAAACCCTCGTCCTTCTTCCTCCAGACGATGGCGCGCACATCTTCGGTGGTCACGTCGCGCACCGGCTTGGCGCCGATGGCCGGCACGATGGACTTGTCGAAGTAGCGGCGCGGGATGGTGGTGTCCTGTCGGTCCTTGGCCACGATCTCGCGGAAGAAGCGTTCACCGAACTCGGCCACCGTGGTTGCATCGGCCGCGGCCAGCTTGGCAAGTTGCTTTTGCTTGGCGGGCGACTTGTCCATGGCTGCAGCCTGGGCCGCTTCGTCGCGCTTGATGCGCGCGTTCTTCAGCGTCAGCGCGGGGTACTTGCCCAGCGTCAGCTTCTCACGCTTGCCTGCGATGCGGTATCGGCAGCGCCAGACGATGCCGCCGGTAGGGAACACCTCCACGTACAACCCGCGGTCGTCGGCCACGGTGTAGGGCTTGTCCTTGGGCTTGAGTGCCTTCAGGGCGGTATCGGTGAGTGCCATCGGTGCCTCGCTGGGTCCAAGTTGACAATCTGCCTGGGTCCAAGGCTGAACATGGACCCGGACTTGGACCCGCAACCCGTCGGCTGTGCTTGGGTCCAAGTGGACATTGTAGGACCATCAAACCGTTTTATGACAACGACTTAGACGTCAACCGAAGATTCCGTAGAACCCTCTAGGAAGCCCTGTTACTTCCCTATGCAGAATCGCCCGAAGATCTCGCCCAGCAGATCGTCGCTGGTGAACGCACCGGTGATTTCGGCCAGCGCGTCGTGCGCCAGGCGCAGCTCCTCGGCAAACAGCTCCAGCGCCGTGTCGGCTGCCTGGGCGTGCGCAGCGGCGGCGAGCAGGTGTTCGCGGGTGCGCGACAGGGCCTGCACATGCCGCTTGCGGGCGATGTAGACACCTTCGGGCGAGGCGTGCCAGCCGGCGCGCTGCAGCAGCGCCTGGCGCAGCGCCGCCAGGCCCTCGCCCTGGCGCGCGGACAGCGCGATCTCGCCGGCAGGCACCGTCACGGTGGCCACCGCGTCGGCCTTGTTGTGCACATGCAGCAGGCGCAGTGCCGCGCCAGCCTGCAGGCGTTCGGCGATCCTGGCCTCGGCGGCCTCGTAATCGGGCTGGCCGCGCCGCGTCAGGTCGTGCAGGAAGATCACCGCATCGGCCTCGCCGATCGCGTCCCAGCTGCGCGCGATGCCGATGCGCTCGACCTCGTCGTGGGCATGTTCACGCAGCCCGGCGGTGTCGATCACGTGCAGCGGCACGCCTTCGATCTGGATGGTTTCACTGACCTTGTCGCGCGTGGTGCCGGGGATCGGGGTCACGATGGCCAGTTCTGCACCGGCCAGCGCATTGAGCAGGGAACTCTTGCCGACATTGGGTTGCCCGGCCAGCACCACCTGCAGGCCCTCGCGCAACAGCGCACCCTGGTGTGCGCGATCCAGCACGGCATCCAGCGCACCCAGGATGGCGGCCAGCTGGCCGTGGGCGTCGGCGCGCTGCAGGAAGTCGATCTCCTCCTCGGGAAAATCCAGCGTCGCCTCCACCAGCAAGCGCAGGTTGATGATGCGCTGGCGCAGCAGATCGATCTCGCGCGAGAACGCGCCCGCCAGCGAGCGGCCGGCGGAGCGCGCCGCGGCTTCGGTGCTGGCCTCGATCAGGTCGGCCACGGCCTCGGCTTGCGCCAGGTCGATCTTGTCGTTGAGGAACGCGCGCTCGGTGAACTCGCCCGGCCCGGCCAGGCGCAGGCCGGCCAGGCTGGGCTGCCCCTCAGCGTCGAGCGTGGCCGCGGCCTCGAGGCACCGGGCCACCAGCAACTGCAGCACCACCGGCCCGCCGTGGGCCTGCAGTTCGAGCACGTCTTCGCCGGTGAACGAGTGCGGGGCCGGGAAATGAATGGCCAGGCCCTGGTCGATGGGCTGGCCGTCGGCGGCCAGGAAAGCCCCGAAGTGGGCCCGCCGTGGCTGCAGCGCGCGACCACAGAGCGCCTGGATCAGCGGTGCGAGCCCCCGGCCGGACACCCGCACGATGCCCACGGCACCCCGCCCGGGCGCGGTGGCGATGGCGACGATGGGGTCCTGGTGGCGGGGTAGCACCCGGGCATTCTGCCCCGCGGCCCTGCCCTGGACGAGATGGCGCGGGGTGGGGCGCCAGGCCGGCCGGTCTGGCCTGCCTGTTCAACGCCCCGAGGCCAGTGGTGTGCACCGGCCCGGCCCCGCATTGACCGGTACGGGCGCTGCGCCGACGAGTGGCCGTCGGCCGCGTGCCCGTTGCTGGATTGTTCGTCGCGCCGGCTGGCGCCATGAGGGCCCGGGCCGCACCGGCCCGGGCTCACCGTGGCCGATGTCACGCCGAGCCGCGCGCCGTGTGCGCGCCGGCTAGTTGGCGCCCATCTGCTTGTTGATGAACCACTGCTGGGCGATGCCCAGGATGTTGTTCGTCAACCAGTACAGCACCAGGCCGGCGGGGAAGAAGAAGAACATCACGCTGAACATCAGCGGCATGATCCACATCATCTTGGCCTGCACCGGATCGGCCGGGGTCGGGTTCAGCCAGGTCTGGAACATCGTCGACACCGTCATCAGCAAGGGCAGGATGTACAGCGGGTCCTTGGTCGACAGATCGGTGATCCAGCCGATCCACGGCGCATCGCGCATCTCCACGGTGGACAGCAGCACCCAGTACAGCGCGATGAAGAACGGCATCTGCACGAAGATCGGCAGGCAGCCCCCGATCGGGTTGACCTTCTCCTCGCGGTAGATGCGCATCATTTCCTGCTGCATCTGCTGCGGCTTGTCCTTGTAGCGCTCGCGCAGCTCCATCACGCGGGGGTTGATGGCCTTCATCTTGGCCATCGAGCGGTACGCGCTGGCATTGAGCCAGTAGAACGCAATCTTCAGCAGCACCACCAGCGCCACGATCGCCCACCCCCAGTTGCCGAGCATGCCGTGCAGCGCATTGAGCAGCCAGAACAAGGGTGCCGCAATGATGTAGAAGATGCCGTAGTCCTTGACGCGGTCCAGCCCCGGCGCCAGCGCCTCGAGCTTCTTCTCTTCCTGCGGGCCGGCAAACAACGTGGCTTCGTGCTCGACCTTGCCGTCGGCCGCCACTTCCCCGAGCGGCAGCACCATCGCCACTGAGTACAGGTTCTCGGCCACCTTGTCGGTACGGAACTCGCGTGGGCCTTGCTTCGGCACGATCCAGGCCGAATTGAAGTAGTGCTGCACCATTGCGATCCAGCCGTTGTCGGCCTTCTCGACGCTGTGAAACGCCTCACCCTTCTTGCTGGCTTCGAGCTTTTCCTTCTCGATGTCCTTGAACTCGAACTTGCGGTACTTGCTGGCCTCGGTGTAGAGCGCCGGCCCGGTGAAGGCCGTGGGTGCCATGAACATGTTGCCGGCCGGCACATGGCCATCGCGCACGAGCTGCAGGTACAGCTCAGGCTTCACGGCAGCGGCGGAGCCATTGCGCACCTCGTGCTTGACGCCGATGGTGTACTGGCCCCGTGTGAAGGTGTAGGTCTTGGTCAGCCGCACACCGCCGACGTCGGTCGACTCGAAGCTCACCGAGACCGTGTTCGCACCCTCCTTCAGACTGCGCTCGCCAGGCAGCACCGACATCGGCGTGAGATGGTTGGGCAGGGCCACGCCGGGCTGCAGGGTGATCAGGCCGCTTTGTGCAAGGTAGGTGCGTTGGGCACCACGGTCGAACAGCACCATCCGGCGCTGGCGGTCCTCGGTGTCGCTGTGCTTCACCAACTCCAGCCCCACGAGCTGGCCACCCACGCTGTCGAGCGTGGCCTTGTACACATCGGTCGTGAGCGTGACCAACTCGCCCGCAGGCACCGCGCTGGCAGCGGCCGCCGGTGCCGCCGCGACGCCGGCTGCGGCGGGCACCCCGGAGGCTGGTGGCGCGGCGCCGGCGGCAACCTGCCGCGCCGGTGCCGGGCTGAACATCGACGGCTGGCCGTTGTGCTTGTTCCAGGCGTCCCACAACAGGACGAGCGAGGCAGTGAACACCACCCACAGGATGGTGCGGCGCATATCGGTCATGGGCGGTTCTTCGGAAGAAGGCGGGTGAACAGGGGAGGCGGTGTGTCGGGCACCGGATCGAGCCCGCCGTCGCACCAGGGATGGCAGCGCAGGATGCGCGCTGTCACCAGGTAGCTGCCGGCGGCGGCGCCGTGGCGTTGAAGTGCCGTCAGCGCATAGGCCGAACAGGTGGGCTCGAAGCGGCAGGCATTGCCCAGCCAGGGCTTGAGCCAGAAACGGTAGCCGCGCACCAGCAGCAGCAGCAGGTTGCGGGGCAGCAGGGCGAGGCGGGACAACATGATGCTCAGCCCGCCGTCGGCCGCGGTGCAGCGCGCGCCGCACGCTGCAGCATGGTCTGCAGTTCTTCGTGCGCTGCGTGCTTCAGGCTTGTGGACGCCGCACTGCCGAACTGGCGTGGATCGAACGGCGCCTTCAGCCGCAGCACCCACAGGCCCGGCGGCAGCAACGCCGCCTGCTCGTCCATCACGGTACGCATCTGGCGCTTGAGCAGATTGCGCGTGACCGAACGACGCGCGTGGCGCTTGGGCACCACGGTGCCCAACCAGTGCCCGCCGCCCAAGTCATCCACAGGCAGTGCGCCAATTGGTGCACCATCTGTGGATAAGTCTGTTGATGTCGTCTGGACAGTTGCCTTCGCAGGCAACAGGGGGGCCGCCGCCACGTGATGTGCGGCGAAGTGAGCACTCCGTGAGCACGGCGCTTTCGCGAGCACCCGTTCGAAGTCGGCCGTTCGCAACAGGCGTCCGACCATGTGTGCGCGCTTCTGGACCCGCTGTCAGGTCGTGGTCGCTGCCGTGTTGCACGGCAGCGAGGCCGGTTCTCAGACCTGCGCCAGGCGCTTGCGGCCCTTGGCGCGACGAGCGGCAATGACGGCACGGCCACCGCGGGTCTTCATGCGGACGAGAAACCCGTGGGTACGGGCACGACGGATCTTGGACGGCTGATAGGTGCGCTTCATGATGCTTCCTCGGGGGCGGGGCTCCGGCCAGTGGGTCCGTCAAGACCCCAGGTCACGGCAAGGGCTCCCCGGTGGCCGACTCGCAGCATTGCCGCACTCACATGCGCCGAGTGCCCGCTGCCGCGAAGGCCTGTGCCTCTCTCAAGGCGTTGGGGAAACCGACTATTAGAGCAAAAACACCCTTTCGGGTCAAACACTTGCACCACAACCTGCGGCTTGGCGCCGGTCTTGACCCGGCGCGACAAACTGTGGATAACAGCGATCCTGGCGGCCGAGGAGGCCTACAATGCCGCCGCTCTGAGAAGAACTTGTCCACAATGAGCCTTGACCTCTGGCAGCGTGGTTGCGAGCGCCTCGCGACCGAACTGCCCGAACAGCAATTCAATACCTGGATCCGTCCATTGCCCGCCGCGGAGATCTCCGATCACGGCAGTGATGGTGCGGTGGCATCGGTGCGCGTGCCCAACCGCTTCAAGCTCGACTGGATCCGCTCGCAATACGCGAGCCGCATCGAGGGCGTGCTGAGCGAACTGGCAGGCAAGCCGGTGCGGCTGGAACTGATGCTTGCACCGCGTGAACTGCCGCCCGCCCGTCCGCCGGGGATTGCCTCGCAGCCGATGCGGGCTGCCGCCCTGTTGAACGGGCAGGCCATGGCCTCGACCGCCAGTGTGCGTCCGGCCCAGGCGAGCCCCGGCGTCACGCCGCCGCCAGCCGCCACCACGCACCGCCTCAACACGGCACTGACCTTCGACACGCTGGTCGCGGGCCGAGCCAACCAGATGGCGCGAACTGCGGCGCTGCACGTGGCCGGTGCGCCAGGCGTCATGTACAACCCGCTGTTCATCTACGGCGGTGTGGGCCTGGGCAAGACCCACCTGATCCATGCGGTGGGCAATGCCCTGCTGAAAGACCGGCCGGACGCCCGGGTGCTGTACCTGCATGCCGAGCAGTTCATCAGCGACGTCGTCAAGAACTACCAGCGCAAGACCTTCGATGAATTGAAGGCCAAGTACCACTCGCTGGACCTGCTGCTGATCGACGACGTGCAGTTCTTCGCCGGCAAGGACCGCACGCAGGAGGAGTTCTTCAACGCCTTCGAGGCCCTGCTGGCCAAGCGCGCGCACATCATCATGACCAGCGACACCTACCCGAAAGGGCTGGTCGACATCGACGAACGCCTGACCAGCCGCTTCGATGCCGGGCTGACGGTGGCCATCGAACCACCCGAGCTGGAAATGCGTGTCGCGATCCTGATCCGCAAGGCCCTGGCCGAAGGCACTGAGATGCCCGAGGACGTGGCCTTCTTCATCGCCAAGAACGTGCGCGCCAATGTGCGTGAGCTCGAAGGCGCGCTGCGCAAGGTGCTGGCCTATAGCCGGTTCAGCCACAAGGACATCAACATCGGGCTGGCCCGCGAGGCCCTGAAGGACCTGTTGTCGATCCAGAACCGGCAGATCTCGGTCGAGAACATCCAGAAGACGGTGGCTGACTTCTACAAGATCAAGGTCGCCGACATGTACAGCAAGAAGCGCCCGGCCTCCATTGCCAAGCCACGGCAGATCGCCATGTACCTGGCCAAGGAACTCACCCAGAAAAGCCTGCCGGAGATCGGCGAGCTGTTCGGCGGCCGCGACCACACCACCGTGCTGCACGCGGTCCGCAAGATCGGTGGCGACCGCACCAAGGACAGCGAGCTCAACCAGCAATTGCACGTGCTCGAACAGACCCTCAAGGGTTGAGCGCTGTCAAGGCACAAGGGTGTGGACAAGTTTCGAACAAGCACCCTGTCATCCACAGGCCACCGGCCGCGAGGGAAGTTGTTATCGGTTTCCAGCCGAGCTCCGGTTCGGCGGCCCACAGGGTTCGTTCTCGGCTAAACCCTTGAAATTGCAGGCGAAAATAGCGTTCTCCACAGCCGCACGGCGCCCCTACTAGAACCACCAAGTTCAAAGAGGAAGACATGATTGTTCTGAAAGCTCCACAACAAAAACTGCTCGACGCGCTGCAATCCGTGGCGGGCATCGTGGAGCGCCGGCACACGCTGCCGATCCTGGCCAACGTGCTGCTGCGCAAGACAGGCGGCGCACTCGAGCTCACCACCAGCGACCTCGAGATCCAGGTGCGCACCCAGGCCGAGCTCGGCGGCGACGGTGGCAACTACGCCACGACCGTGGGGGCGCGCAAGCTGATCGACATCCTGCGCACCCTGCCATCGGACCAGGTGGTCACGCTGTCGGCGGCACAGAGCAAGCTCACCCTCACCGGTGGCAAGAGCCGCTTCACGCTGCAGACACTGCCGGCGGACGACTTTCCGCTCGTCAACGAGGCCGTGGACTTCGGCCCCGCCTTCGCGGTGCCGCAGAAGACGCTGAAGACGCTGATCAACCAGGTGCACTTCGCGATGGCCGTGCACGACATCCGTTATTACCTGAACGGCATCCTCTTCGTCGCCGAAGGCAAGACCCTCACGCTGGTGGCCACCGACGGCCACCGCCTCGGCCTGGCCCAGGCCCAGCTCGAGAACGAGATCCCCAAGCAGGAGGTGATCCTGCCGCGCAAGACGGTGCTCGAGCTGCAGCGCCTGCTGAAGGACGAAGACACGCCCATCGAGATGCGGTTTGCCGGCAACCAGGCCAAGTTCATGTTCTCGGGCATGGAGTTCGTCACCAAGCTGGTCGAGGGCAAGTTCCCCGACTACAACCGCGTGATCCCGAAGAACCACAAGAACGCCGTGGTGCTGGGCCGGGTGCCCCTGTTGGCCAGCCTGCAGCGCGCGGCCATCCTCACCTCCGAGAAGTTCAAGGGCGTGCGGGTCAACATCGAGCCCGGCCTGCTGCGCATCGCCTCCAGCAATGCCGAGCAGGAAGAGGCCAAGGAAGAGATCGAGATCGACTATGCCGGCGACGCCATCGAGATCGGTTTCAACGTCACCTACCTGATGGACGTGCTGGCGAACATCAACCACGAGATGGTCAAGATCGAACTGCAGGACAGCAACTCGAGCGCGTTGATCACGGTGCCGGAACAGACCGGCTTCAAGTACGTGGTGATGCCCATGCGCATCTGATGCCGGCGGGCCGGCCCGTGCCCCGGGCCGGTGAGCGAACGCACAGCGGGCCCGGTGCCCGCTTCAGTGTTTTTTGAGGGCCCGCCGACCGATGGCCGGCCAAGCGTGAAGAGACCCAGCGATGAGCGACCCGACCCCCCCGAACCAGCCCGACGAACACGGCGTGACCCAGCGTGCCATCCCCTCGGCCGAAGGCCAGGTGGCGTCCACCGGCGCGGAAGCCTCGGTGGCCTATGGGGAGGGCAGCATCCAGATCCTCGAAGGCCTGGAAGCGGTGCGCAAGCGCCCGGGCATGTACATCGGCGACACGTCCGACGGCACCGGCCTGCATCACCTGGTGTTCGAGGTGGTCGACAACTCGATCGACGAGGCACTGGCCGGCCATTGCGACGACATCATCGTCACGATCCATTCCGACAACTCGATCTCCGTCATCGACAACGGCCGCGGCATCCCCACCGGCGTGAAGATGGACGACAAGCACGAGCCCAAGCGCAGTGCGGCCGAGATCGCGCTGACCGAGCTGCACGCCGGCGGCAAGTTCAACCAGAACAGCTACAAGGTCTCGGGCGGCCTGCACGGCGTGGGCGTGTCCTGCGTGAACGCGCTGTCGAAGTGGCTGCGCCTGACGGTGCGGCGCGAGGGCAAGGTGCACTTCATCGAGTTCGCCAAGGGTGTGCCGCAGGACCGCGTGCTCGAGATGCGCGAAGGCTTCGAGGTGAGCCCGATGAAGATCATCGGCGACACCGAGAAGCGCGGCACCGAGGTTCACTTCCTGCCGGACGAGACCATCTTCAGCAACATCGACTTCCACTACGACGTGCTGGCCAAGCGCCTGCGCGAGCTTTCGTTCCTGAACAACGGCGTGAAGATCCGCCTCGTCGATGAGCGCAACGCGAAGGAAGACAACTTCGCCTATGCCGGCGGCGTGAAGGGTTTCGTCGAGTTCATCAACCAGGGCAAAAAGGTCCTGCACCCGAACATCTTCCATGCGCTGGGCGACAAGGTCAGCGAGCAGGGCACCAACGTCGGCGTTGAAGTGGCGATGCAGTGGAACGACGGCTACAACGAGAGCGTGCTGTGCTTCACCAACAACATCCCGCAGCGGGACGGCGGCACCCACCTGACGGGCCTGCGCGCGGCGATGACCCGCGTGATCAACAAGTACATCGAGGACAACGAGCTCGCGAAGAAAGCCAAGGTCGAGATCGCGGGTGACGACATGCGCGAGGGCCTGGCCTGCATCGTGAGCGTGAAGGTGCCCGAGCCCAAGTTCAGCAGCCAGACCAAGGACAAGCTCGTATCGTCCGAAGTGCGCGGCCCGGTGGAAGAGATCGTCAGCAAGCTGCTCACGGACTGGCTGCTCGAGAACCCGATCGACGCGAAGATCATCTGCGGCAAGATCGTCGAGGCCGCGCGGGCCCGCGAGGCCGCGCGCAAGGCCCGCGAGATGACGCGTCGCAAGGGCGTGCTCGACGGCATGGGCCTGCCCGGCAAGCTGGCCGATTGCCAGGAGAAGGACCCCGCGATGTGCGAGATCTACATCGTGGAGGGCGACTCCGCCGGCGGCTCGGCCAAGCAGGGGCGTGATCGCAAGTTCCAGGCGATCCTGCCGCTGCGCGGCAAGATCCTGAACGTGGAGAAGGCGCGCTACGAGAAGCTGCTGTCCAGCGACTCGATCGTCACGCTGATCACCGCGCTGGGCACCGGCATCGGCAGCGAAGACTTCAACGTCGACAAGCTACGCTACCACCGCATCATCATCATGACCGACGCCGACGTGGACGGCGCCCACATCCGCACGCTGCTGCTGACCTTCTTCTACCGGCAGATGCCGGTGCTGGTGGAGCGCGGGCACATCTACATCGCGCAGCCGCCGCTGTACAAGGTGAAGGTGGGCAAGCAGGAGCAGTACCTGAAGGACGGCCACGAGCTCGACGCCTACCTGCTGAAGGTGGCGCTCGACGGCGCAGTGGTGCTGCCCGACGGCGTGAGCGGCACCCGCCCGTTGCTCAATGGCAGCGTGCTGGAAGAACTGGCGCGCAAGTACGTGCTGGCGGCCCACGTGATGGACCGCCTGGGCAACTGGATGGACCTGGAAGCGCTGCGCGCCATTGCCAACGGCCTGACGCTCGACCTGGACACGGCAGCGCAGGCCGAGGCCGCAGCGCTGGCGTTGAAGGGCGCGCTGCACGACGCCGAGGTGGAGGCGCAGTTCGATGCCCGCACCGACAAGCACCTGCTGCGCATCAGCCGCCGCCACCACGGCAACATCAAGAGCAGCGTGATCACGCAGGATTTCGTGCACGGCGCGGACTACGCGGCCCTCAAGGAAGCTGGCCTCACCTTCAAGGACCTGCTGGGCGCCGAAGCCGTGGTGCGCCGCGGCGAGGGCGAGCGCATGAAGGAGCACAAGGTCGCCGACTTCCGTGCTGCGATGGCCTGGCTGATGGCCCAGGCCGAAAGCGCCGTGGGCCGCCAGCGCTACAAGGGCCTGGGCGAAATGAACCCCGAACAGTTGTGGGAAACCACGATGGACCCGACCGTGCGACGCCTGCTGCGTGTTCAGATCGAAGACGCGATCGAGGCCGACCGCGTGTTCACCATGCTGATGGGCGACGAGGTGGAGCCGCGGCGCGACTTCATCGAGAGCAACGCGCTGCGGGCGGCGAACATCGACGTGTGACACTGCCGTGGCCCGGCGCGGCGCACACCCCAGCCCTGGAGGGGACAACGATGATGGCCAGCAAGAACACGATTTGTCTCTGGTTCGATGGCACGGCGCTTGAGGCCGCGCAATTCTATGCCCGGACATTTCCGGACAGCGCGGTTGGCGCCATCCATCGGGCGCCCGGTGACTATCCGGCCGGCAAGGAGGGTGATGTGCTGACGGTGGAGTTCACCGTGATGGGCATCCCCTGCCTGGGGCTGAACGGGGGCCCGGCCTTCAGGCACACCGAGGCGTTTTCGTTCCAGGTGGCCACGGATGACCAGGCGGAGACGGATCGCCTGTGGGACGCGATCATCGGCCATGGCGGCCAGGCCAGCGCCTGCGGCTGGTGCAAGGACAAGTGGGGCTTGTCGTGGCAGATCACGCCGCGCGCGTTGATGGCGGCGATCGCCGACCCCGATCCTGCAGCGGCCAAGCGTGCCTTCGAAGCGATGATGCAGATGACGAAGATCGACATCGCCGCGATCGAAGCGGCGCGACGCGCCTGAGCGTCGTGCCGGCGGCGCGGGGCCGGGTCGGTTAGCGCCCCCGGGGCGCTCTGCGCCCACGGGCCGGGGCCTGGGTGCTGAGCACATCCCGTGGTGTCAGCAGGTCGCCGCCGTGGGCCTGGTCCAGCCACAACAGGGCGTCCACATGGCACAGGAAGTGGCTCAGGTAGTCCGGCGACAGCGTGCGCATCAGGTTCAGCGCGCGCAGCATCAGGGTGTGCGAGTGCAGGGGGCCGGCATTGCCGGGCGCCGTGGCGTGCGCCTGCACCAGGCGCCGCTCGGCGCTCAGGCGCGACCAGGACTTGCCGTGAAGACGCAAGGCCCGCAGCTCGGCGGGCGCTGCCGTGTCGTCGGGCTGCGCCTGCAAGCGGCGCAGCAACTCGGCCAACGGGCTCGCGGCCGCAGTGGGCGGCGGTGGCGGTGCGCCTGCCGTGTGGCGGGGTTCGGCCTCGGCACGGACCGGCAGGGTGCGATAGGCCTGCATCGCCAGGGCCAGCTTCTGGTCCAGCACGCGCCTGGCCTCGCCGGCATGGCCGGCCGTACGCCGGGCCAGGGCCTCCAGGAACCGGAAGCGCACGGGGTCGTGCCGGTCCTCGCCGCGCGCGCGCCAGGCGGCGAGGGTCGCCACCGGGTCTGGCGTGTCGGCCATGGCCTGTGCGCTGGCGCCGAACTCGGTGTCACTCACGGGGCTTCGGTGCCGTGCTGGACCACCGGGGCACCGGCGCCATCTCCACCCGCCGGTTCTGCGAGCGGCCCTTCGCGTCGGCGTTGGAAGCCACCGGCTGCTCGGGGCCGAAGGCCGCCGCAAACAGCGACGAGGAGGGCAGGCCTTCGTCCATCAACGCGCGCATCACCGTCAACGCGCGTTGGGCGGAAAGGTCCCAGTTGTCGGCGAACTGGCGGTTGCCATCGCGCAGCGGCTTGTCATCCGTGAAGCCGCTGACCATCAGCAGTTCGTCGCGGTGGCGCAGGTAGGCCGCGAGCGGGGGCGCCAGGGTCTTGAGCAACTGCCGGCCCTCGGGTTGCAGCTGGTCGGAGTTCAGCGCGAACAGCACGCTGCCGCTGATGCCGATGCGGCCGTTGTTCAGTGTGACCCGGCCCGCGGCCAGGGGCACCGCCAGCGCACGCTCCAGGGCCAGGCGGCGCTGTTCCTCCAGCTGGCGCTGCTTCACCTCGGCATCCAGCCGTGTGGCCAGCTCCAGCTGCACGCCCAGCACGCAGACCAGCATCAGCACGAAGGCCCCGAGCAGGCCCGCCATCAAGTCGCCGAACACGGCCCACACGGGCGTGCTGGTCTCGATGCCGGCGTCGAGCTCGTCCATCAGGCGGGCTCGCCGGCGGCCAGCGTCTGCCGGGTGGCCAGCTGCTGCAGCTCATCGACGATCTGCTTCTGCGCGCCGAGGCTGAGGTCGATGATCTCGCGTGCCTGGGCCACGTAGTAGGCGAGCTGTTCGTCGCTGCGCGCCATCGACCGGCCCAACGCGGCCTCGATGCGCTGCAGGTGTGCGGTGAGTTCGCTGCTGGATTCGCTGAAGCGCTGCACGGCATGGCCGAAGGCCTCGCCCAGGCTCGCCACCTCGACCGCGCTGCCGGTGATCTGCCCCGCCACGGCCGACAGCTCGGTGGTGGTGGAGGCCACCTGCTCGGTGAACCGGGTGCCCGCGCGCTCCAGCGTGGTGGCGGCGCTGCTCACCAGCGCGTCCACCGCCGCCTGCTGCTGGCCGGTGGTGTGCTGCACCGCCTCGAGCAGGCTGCCCAGCGCGGCCATCATGCGGCCGCGTTCCTCGAGCTGGGCGTTGTCGCGCAGCAGGCTGTCGGAGAGCTGCTGGCGCAACTGGCCGATCACCTCCGCGGCCACCCGGGGGGCTTGCGATGCGGCCTGCATCAGCCCGGCGATCTCGGCGAGGGTGGTGCGCGCATGCGTGTCGGCCTGCACGGCGATGTCGCGTGCGGTCTGCTCCAGCACCTGGCAGATCTGCTGCTGCTGGCCCAGCGTCTGGATGCCGGTGTGCTGCCACTCGCGCTGCAGCAGGGCCACCATGGCGGCGAGGGATTCGGTCCAGGCCGTGAACCGCTGCTCGTCGTGCGTGGCCAGCGTGGCCTGCAACGCCGCGGCCTGGCTGGCCACGCGATGTTCCTGCTGCGCAAGCGCATCACGCCAGGCGTCGGACACGGTGTCCATGGTGGTGGCAAAGCGCGCGGACAGGCCGTCCAGCTGCTGCTGCACCACGCTGGCCAGGTGGGCCTGCAGCACGCTGGTTTCGCGCGCGATGCCGGCCATCGTGGCCTCGACCGCGGGCGCGATCGTGGCGCCGGCCAGGCGGGCGCTCTCGGCCAGGCTGTGCTTCAGCGATCGGTCGATGGACGTGGCCAGCCCCGTGTACACCGCCTCGGCGTGGCGGTGGAAGCCCTCCTGGCCGGCCAGCAGGCGTTCGCCCAGGGCCTGGTGCTGCCGGTCCATCTGGCCCATCAGGGCCTGCAGCTGGTGCATCAGGGCGGGCGCGGCCAGCGCCTGCTGCTGCAGCGTGTGCAAGGTCTGCTCGCGCTGGTGGCTGAGCGAGAAGCCGCGCAGCGTGGTGGCGATGCGCGAATCCAGCCGCTGCGACACCTGCAGCCTCTCGCGCCGGCACAGCGCCGACACCAGCCCCAGCAGGGCCGACGCGCAGACCCCCGCCACCGAGGTGCCGAAGGCCAGCCCCAGGCCCTTGACCGGAGCGGCCAGCGAAGCGCGGATGGCCTGCAGGTCGGTGGTGCTCTCCAGCGCGATGACGGTGCCGTTGAGGGTGACCACCATGCCCAGGAAGGTGCCCAGCATGCCCAGCAGCACGAGCAGGCCCACGAGGTAGGGCGTCAAGGCCGGGCCGGGCAGGCCGACGCGCTCGCCCTCGATGCGCAGGCGCACCGGGTTCTGCAGTGCCGCAGGCACCTGGGGCAGCCAGTCGGCCAGCCGCGGCAGGGGATCGGGCACGGCCTCCAGGGCCTGCGCGAGGCCGGCGGTGGCCTGGTCGAAGCGGTGCAGCTCCAGCCCCCCCGCCAGGTAGAAGGTCGCGATCAACAGCGTGACCGCCAGTGCCAGCGGGCTGGAGCCGACATAGCCGGCGCCCACCCAGGCCACCGCGAGAAGGCCGGCAACGAAGACGGCCCGGGAGAGTGTTCTGGTCATTGCGGCTCTTTGTGGGTGGGGGCTTGCGGGTCCAGCGCGGCCAGCAGCCCCTCGACCGGTTGACATCGAAGCGCCAGCTCCGCCAGCAACAGGTTCCGCATGTCCTGGCCGAACACGACGGGCCACTCGGCCGGCGGCAGTGCCTGGCGCAGGTGCTCGAAGCGCTTTTCCAGCAGCGAGGGCACGCGGGCCAGCAGGCTGCGCTCACGCGGGCCCAGGATCTCGTCCATCACGGCGTCCAGGGCTGCCAGCCGGCCGAGCGCAACGGAGCTGCGGGCCAGCATGGCCCGCAGGTCGGCGCGCAGGGTGCCGATGCGCGCCGCCATCTTGCGCTGGTGCGTGGCATGGTGGTGCCGGTAGGTCGGGTAGTCGTGGCCTTGCGTTGCGGTCGCTGCAAACAGGGCATCGGCGGTGATGGCCTGGCGCAGCTCGGCGCGCACGCGCTGGCAGGCTTCGGTGGCCTGTGCAAACACGCCGGGCGCGGGCGGCGTGCGGGCCATGCCGCGGGCCGGCGCCGCGAGCGCCGCCGACAACGGGATGGCATCGGTCCATTCCAGCCAGGCCCCCAGCCGTTCGGCCACGGTCTGGGTCGAGCCCGGTACGTCGATGGCCGTCAGTTCAGCGAGAAGGCGGATGAATCCCGCACTGTTGAGGCCTGTACGCCATGCCCCTGGCACCATACCGATCGCCGACGTCCGAACGCAAAAAGGGCGCGCAGTCTACCGCATGCCACCAGGGAGCCTGGGGCCATGGCCAGCACGGGGGGCCGGCGTGGACGCTCGGTCTCAGCCCTTGTGGCCCAGGTCGGACAGCAGGATGGAAAAGTCCAGGCCGCCGCGCCGGGCGCCCGGGCTGCCTGGCGCGGTGGCCGCGGCACCGGCCGGCGCGGCGCCGCCCTCGGACTGGCGCTTCAGGTCGGCCAGCAGCGCATCGAGCTCGGCCTCGTCGGCCGCGGGCAGCGGGGCCGAGCCGCGCACGGCCGTGATCGCCGGGCTGACCAGCGGCTCGGGCGGCAGCGGCATGCGGCTCCAGGGCCCGGACAGGGCCGTGCCGGCCACCGACAGGAAGCCGCCCAGCCGAACATCGGGCCGGCCCTGGCGTGCCAGCACCGGCATCAGGCCCAGCACCTGCAGTGCCGTGGCCGTGCGCTCGGTGAGCTGGCGCTCGGTGCAGGGCAGTGCCACCGGTTCGCCGTCGGCATCGGTGTGCACGAAGTACGGCATATCACCCAAGGTGAGCGTGTCACCCGGGGCCTCGTCGAAGCCGGCGCTGCGTGCGTGCTCGGCCAGCAGCACCGCGGCCAGCAGCGCGGGGTTGCCCCACAACAGCGATTGCAGGCCGGCCTGCGGGTCGAATTCCTCGAACGCGAAACGCTCGATCGGGTCACTTCGCTTGCCGTAGGGGTTGCGCAGCAGGAAGCGCGGCACCGCGAGGCCGAGGTAGCGCGCCGCCGGCAGGTCGCGCAGCGCCTGCCAGGACTGGGCCACCAGCGGATGCAGGGTGTCGGGCGAGGCGCCGATGGCATCGCGGCCCATCGCCGCGATGAAGGGCGCTCCAGCGCGCGCGGCGATGCGGGCCATGCGGCCCAGCAGCTCGGCGTGCGGCGGCGTCATCTCGAAGCCGTAGTGGCCGATCAGCGCCGAGAGCGGGCCCTGGTGCGCGTCGAGCACCGGCTGCTCCACCAGCAGGCGGTACAGGCCGGTGTTCTCCAGCACATCGGTGGCGCTGAGGTCGGCGGCGAACTCCTCGGCGCTGATGTCGTACACCACGACCTGCAGCGACTCGTCGGTTTCCACCCGCCGGGCGATGAAGTCCAGCGAGCGCCAGGCGGCTTCCAGGCACTGGAAGTCGGGGTGGTGCAGCAGCTCGCGCAGGGTGGCCGAGAGGGCCTGGTCGACGATGGCGATCCAGGCCGGGGTCTGCGGCGAGGCGGCCTGCACCAGGTGCGGCGCGATGGCGTGGCGCACCAGCGCTTCGATGGCGCTGGGCGGTGACGGCGGTGCATCGGTGCGGCCGGTCAAGCGCGCGAAATCGCTGAGCTTGCCGTCCACCGGCACGGTGTTGCCCCGCGCGAAGTGCACCGGCTCCGGCTCGGCAGGCCAGTCGGCCTGGTGGGCCCACTGCTGCACCTCGGCCACCGCCGCGGCAAAGCTGGCGGGCTGGGCCAGGCGCTGGCGCACGCGCGAGAGTTCGGCAAACACGCCCAGATGGTCGAACAGGGCATCCGGGTGCAGGTCGTCGAGCGAGCGCGGCTGCAGCTCCACACTGCCGGCACCCAGCGGAACCTGCAGCCGGGTGCCGAAGCCGGCGATGACGCGATCGATCGTGTCCACGTCCAGCCGCAGTGGTTTGCAGCGCGCCAGTGCGTCGCCGGTGCGCAGCTCGCCGCGGTGGGCGCGGCCGGAAAAGTCACCCAGCAGCGCGATGCGCACGGCCTGCTCGGGCACCCGGCGCGGTGCGGAACCGTCGGCCGAGAAGCGGCCGAAATTGAAGACATGGGGCATGGCGAGGCCTCCTCAAGCGATGAAGGCCGATGATGCCAGCGTGGGGACCGTCCGGCGGCACCACGCACCGGCCGCGAGGCGCGCAAGGGGCCGCCAATGCCAGCCCGGGGTGGGGCGTCAGTGCTGGGACTGGGCCTCGTGCTCCCACTCGCCGAAGGTCAGCTCGACGCGGTTGTCCTCGCCGCTGCTGTCCTGACGGGGCGCGGGCGGTGCGAGGGCCTGTTCGAGTGCTGCTTCCCTGGGCGCGGCCGCCTGCTCGCGGTTTTGCAGGGCGGCGAGGGTGAAGCGCAGCATGCGGGCGTGGGCGGAGTCGCCTTCGCTTTCCAGCCGAACGGCAAGCTGCAGCGCCTGCTCGGCGCAGGTGTGCTTGTCGCCGTCCCAGGCCGCACGGATCATCTGGATGAACTGCGTGAAGTGCTTCATGGCAGGGTTCCCTGGCGTACGGGGCTTTCCACACCCGTTTCTGCTTGTAAGTTTGCGCTCGTTTCCTGCGCATCGGTGTCCGGAAGCTGTGGCGTTTGGCGCAGATTTGGCCAGTGCCTGGGGCCGGCTCAGGGGACCAGGCCCGCAAAGGCCGCGGCCACCGCGGCGGCCAGGCGGGCGTTGTTCAGCACCAACTGGATGTTGCTGGCCAGGCTGTCGCCACCGGTGAGGGCATTGACGCGGCCCAGCAGGAACGGCGTGACCGCCTTGCCCTGCACGCCCTGCTGCTGCGCTTCGGCCAGGGCCTGGGCGATGGCGCGGTCCATCACCTCGCGCGGCAGCGCATGCTCGGCCGGGATCGGGTTGGCCACCACCAGGCCCGCGCCGAGGCCCAGCGCCCACTGCGCCTGCATCACCTGGGCGATGGCGGCGGCGTCGTCCACCCGCTGGTCGAGTGCGAAGTCGCTGTCGCGGGTGAAGAACGCGGGCAGCCGGTCGCAGCGGTAGCCCAGCACCGGCACGCCGTGGGTTTCCAGGTACTCCAGCGTGAGCCCGAGGTCCAGGATGGCCTTGGCACCGGCGCACACCACCGCCACCGGTGTGCGGGCCAGTTCCTGCAGGTCGGCCGAGATGTCGAAGCTGGCGCTCGCGCCCCGGTGCACCCCGCCGATGCCGCCAGTGGCGAACACGCGGATGCCGGCCAGCGCCGCGATGATCATCGTCGCGGCCACCGTGGTGGCGCCGGTGCGGCCCTGCGCCACGGCCAGCGCCAGGTCGCGCCGGCTCAGCTTGGCCACCGCCGGGCCGCCGCGGCCGAGGGTCTCGATCTGGGCCTGCGTGAGCCCGGCCTGGGCGCGGCCGCCGATCACCGCGATGGTGGCCGGCACCGCGCCGTGGGCACGCACCTCGGCCTCCACCGCGAGCGCCGTCTCCAGGTTCTGCGGCCACGGCATGCCGTGCGAGATGATCGTGGATTCCAGCGCCACCACGGGCCGGCCGGCGGCCAGCGCGGCGGCCACTTCGGGATGCAGGTCGAGCAGGGGGTTCATCGTCGCGGGCTCCTGGAGGCCGAGAGCTTAAGTCCCGGGCGGGCCAGCGCCCGGGCGCACGGGGCCGGGTGACACAATCCGGGCCCGATGATCGCCCGCCTGTTGTCCCGCTCGTGGCCCCGGCTGCCGCTGTACCTGGACCTGATCCGCTGGAACCGACCCGCGGGCTGGCTGCTGCTGCTGTGGCCCACCTTGTCGGCGCTGTGGATCGCCGACGATGGCTACCCGGGCTGGCACCTGCTGGTGGTGTTCGGGCTCGGCACGGTCCTGATGCGCAGCGCGGGCTGCTGCATCAACGACGTGGCCGACCGCGAGTTCGACCGCCACGTCAAGCGCACCGCGCAGCGCCCGGTGACCAGCGGTGCCCTGCCGGTGCGCGAGGCGCTGACGGTGGGCGCGGTGCTCGCGCTGCTGGCCTTTGCGCTGGTGCTGACGACCAACCCGCCGACGATCTGGCTCTCGTTCGGCGCGTTGGCGGTGACGCTGGCCTATCCGTACGCCAAGCGCTTCGTCTCGATGCCGCAGGCGGTGCTGGGCGTGGCCTTCAGCCTGGGCATCCCGATGGCCTTCTCGGCCGTGCTGGGTGCGCGCGACTGGAGCCCCGCCGCGGTGCCGGCCGCCGTGCCGCCGCATGCCTGGTGGCTGCTGGCGGGCAACCTGTTCTGGGTGCTGGCCTACGACACCGAGTACGCGATGGTCGACCGCGACGACGACCTGAAGATCGGCATCCGCACCTCGGCGATCACGCTGGGCCGCTTCGACGTGGCCGGCGTGATGGCCTTCTACGCGATCTACCTCGCGAGCTGGGCCGCGCTGGGCCGCAGCCTCGGGCTGGGCACATTGTTCCTGCTGGGCATCGGCGTGGCTGCGGCGCAGGCGCTGTGGCACTACGGCCTGATCCGCCACCGCACGCGCGAGGGCTGCTTCAAGGCCTTCCGGCTCAACCACTGGGTGGGGTTTGCCGTGTTCGCCGGGGTGGCGCTGGACCTGTCGCTGCGCTGAATCAGCCCCCGAACTCGTCGCCGAGTTCCTTCGCGCGCTGCTGGGCGGCGCGAACGGCCCGCGTGATGGCCGGGCCCACGCCATCGGCCTGCATGGCCTGCAGCGCCGCGTAGGTGGTGCCGCCCTTCGAAGTGACACGTTCGCGCAGCACCGCGGGCGGCTCGTCCGATTGCTGCGCCAGCGCCGCGGCGCCGTCGAAGGTGGCCAGCGCGAGTTGCTTGCCTTGCTCGGGCGTGAGGCCCATCTCGGCGGCGGCGGCCATCATCGCCTCGACGAAATAGTAGACATAGGCCGGGCCCGAGCCCGAGAGCGCGGTGACGGCATCGAGATCCGCCTCCTGCGCCAGCCACATCAGCGCGCCGGTGGGCTGCAGCACCTGGTCGACCCGTGCACGGTCTTCCGGCCGCACCGCTGGCGTGGCATAGAGCCCTGCGATGCCGCGGCCGATCAGCGCCGGCGTGTTGGGCATGCTGCGTACGATGCGCGCCTGCGCCAGCGGCTGGCCGAGGGCCTGGGCGATGGCCGAGCAGCGGATGCCGGCCATCACGCTGAGCTGCAGCGCCTGGCCCACATGGGCGGCGCAGGGCGCGGCGGCGGTGCTGAAGAGCTGCGGCTTCACCGCCCACACCAGCAACGAGCAACCGGCCAGCGTGGCATCGGCCGCGGCCTGCGTGCGCACGCCGAAGCGGGCTTCGAGGCGCTGGCGCTGCTCGGCCCCGGGGTCGACCACCAGGATGGATTGCGGCGCGCGGCCGGACTGCACCAGGCCGCCGATCAGCGCGCTGGCCATGTTGCCGCCGCCGATGAAGGCGATCGTGTCGAGCGTCGTGTCGTTCATCGGGACCGCCCGGCCGTTCCGAAGGTCCCGAACGCCCCCTTGGGGGGCCGCGAACGAAGTGAGCAGAGGGGCACCATGCATGCAGTGTATCGACGCGAGGCGAGTGCCCGGTGCGCCATGCGGCGCAGCGCAGGCCCCATGCAAGAAACGCATGAGGCCCCGCAAGCCCGGGCGGCACGCCTACATTGCGCGCCCAGCAGCCCCTGGCAAGCCCATGAGGCGAGCGCTGCGGGCGCTGCGCACCGACCCTCCCAACAGGAACCGACCATGAGCCTTCTTTCCTACGTTCACCCGACCACCGACAGCCCCTGGGGCACCTACCTGTCGCAGGTCGACCGGGTCACGCCCTACCTCGGCCCGCTGGCCCGCTGGGCTGAATCGCTGAAGCGGCCCAAGCGCGCGCTGGTGGTGGACGTGCCGATCGAGCTGGATGACGGCACGGTCGCGCACTTCGAGGGTTATCGGGTGCAGCACAGCCTGTCGCGCGGGCCCGGCAAGGGCGGCGTGCGCTACCACCCGGACGTGACGCTGGAAGAGGTGATGGCGCTCTCGGCCTGGATGAGCATCAAGAACGCCGCGGTGAACCTGCCCTATGGCGGCGCCAAGGGCGGCATCCGGGTCGATCCGAAGCGGCTGTCGGTCAAGGAGCTGGAGCGCATGACGCGGCGCTACACCAGCGAGATCGGCATCATCATCGGTCCGCAGCAGGACATTCCGGCGCCGGACGTCAACACCAACGCGCAGGTGATGGCCTGGATGATGGACACCTATTCGATGAACACCGGCGCCACCGCCACCGGCGTGGTCACCGGCAAGCCGATCCACCTGGGCGGCTCGCTCGGCCGGGTGAAGGCCACCGGGCGCGGCGTGTTCGTCACCGGGCGCGAGGCGGCGCGGCGCATCGGCCTGCCGCTGGAGGGCGCGCGCGTGGCGGTGCAGGGCTTCGGCAACGTGGGCTCGGCGGCGGCCGAGCTGTTCGTGCAGGCCGGCGCGAAGATCGTTGCGGTGCAGGACCACAGCGGCACGCTGGTCAACGGCCGCGGCTTCGACCTGGCGGTGCTGATCCCGCACGTGCGCGAGACCGGCGGCGTGGCCGGTTTCGCCGAGGCCGAGGCGGTGGACGACGAAGCCTTCTGGGACCTGCCCTGCGACATCCTGATCCCGGCCGCGCTGGAAGGCCAGATCACCGCCGCGCGCGCGCAACGCCTGCAGGCCCGGCTGGTGCTCGAAGGCGCCAACGGCCCCACGGTGCCCAGCGCCGACGACGTGCTGGCCGAGCGCGGCATCCTGGTGGTGCCCGACGTGATCTGCAACGCCGGCGGCGTGACGGTGAGCTACTTCGAGTGGGTGCAGGACTTCAGCTCGTTCTTCTGGACCGAGGACGAGATCAACCTGCGGCTGGACAAGATCATGGTGGGCGCGCTGCGCCGCATCTGGGACACGGCCGACCAGCACCACATCACGCTGCGCACGGCCACCTTCGCGGTGGCCTGCGAGCGCATCCTCACGGCACGCGCCGAGCGCGGGCTCTACCCCTGACGCCGGCACGCCGGCGGCGCGCGCCGACAATCACCGCTCATGCGAGACCCAGGCATGGACGACAGCCTCCCCCCCCAGCACCGCGGCATCGACAAGATCGATGCCCGCATCCTGCGCGTGCTGCAGAAGGACGGGCGCATCTCCAACCTCAAGCTGGCCGAGGCGGTGCACCTGTCGCCCACCGCGGTGCTCGAGCGCGTGAAGCGGCTGGTGCGCGAAGGCTACATCCTGGGCTACGAGGCGCGGCTGAACCCGGCCAAGCTGGGCGCGGGCATGATGGTCTTCGTGGAGGTGCTGCTCGACCGCACCGCGCCCGACGTGATGGCCATGTTCAAGGCCGCGGTGCAGGCCCGGCCCGAGATCCTGGAGTGCCACCTGGTGGCCGGCGGCTTCGACTACCTGATCAAGACCCGGGTGGCCGACATGAACGCCTACCGCGAGCTGCTGTCCTCGGTGATCTGGAGCCTACCCGGCGTGCGCGAGACCCGCACCTACACGGTGATGGAAGAGGTGAAGAACCAGACGGCGCTGCCGATCTGAGGCCGCTTTTCGCCACCGGGACCCAAGGTGGTGCATCGCTGATTTGTTCTGGCGCCGCCGACCCTTTTTTGGCAGCATCGGCGTTTTGTTCACGTTCGACCAGGGAGTCCCGTCATGAAGAGCCTCGTGGCCACCACCTTTGATTGCCGACGTGCCGCGTCCTGGCCGGCGCGTGCCGCGCTGGTGGCGGCGTCGGCCCTCGTGCTGGCGGGATGCCCCGCCACCACACCCACGGTGGGTGGCGGCAGCGCCTCGCCAACCACCGGTGCTGCGGCGGGCAGCACCGCCACCGGCAGCAGTGAACACCTCGAGCGCTGCGGCGCACCGCTGGGCGTGCTGCGCATCGAAGAAGACCTGGGCTCACCCTGGTACCGCTACTACGGCTCTCGCCTGGGCTCCACGGCGCCGCTGCTGAGCATGCTGGTGATGCAGTCGAACTGCTTCGTGGTGGTGGAGCGTGGCACCGGTGAACGTGGCATCGCGGCCGAAACGGCACGCGCGCGTGGCGACGAGGCGCGCGAGAGCGATACGCGGGGCAAGGGCCAGCAGGTGGTGGCCGACTACCTGCTCAAGCCCGAGATCGTGATGAACAACCAGGGCAACCAGGGTGGTCGGGTGGGGGGCATCGGCCGGCTGCTGCCGGGGGCGCTGGGCGTGGTGGCGGGCACCGCGGCAGTGAGCACCAGCGAAGTCGGCACCGTGCTGACATTGGTGGACATCCGCAGCACCGTCCGGCTTGCCGCGGCCGAGGGCTATTCGAAGAACACCAACTTCAGCCTGGGCGGCATCGGCATCGGTTCGGGCGGGGCATTGGGGGGCAGCGCCTATTCGCGCACCGACGAAGGCCGGCTGGTCAGCTCGGCCTTTGTCGACGCCTACAACAAGATGGTCGTCGCGCTGCGCCAGTACAAGGCGCAAACCGTGCAGGGCGGTCTGGGCGAAGGCGGCACGCTCGGGGTGTCTGGCGGCAGCACGCCGGCCTCGAAGGCCGTCGACGCCAAGGCGAAGAAGAAGTGAGGCCCTGGCTCGCATTGGCGGCGGCGCTGGCGGCAGGGCCGGCCGCTGCACAGGAGTTCGGTGTCTACCTGAACTGCAAGGGCAAGGTCGAGATCGGCGGGAAGTCGCACGCCGCCCATGTGGACCTGGCGCTGCGCCGCAACAGCCAGCTGGCCATGGTGCAGAACTCCGACATCGTGCCCACCGGCCAGCGCCTGCGGCTGGAGACCACGCCGCAGTTCTACACCCTGCTGGTCAATGCGCCGGTGCGTGGCAGCGTGCTGTATCACGACTGGTTGCGTGGCGAGCTGTTCGTGTGGAACCCTGACCTGAAGAAGCTGCATGCCATCCGCATCGCGGTCAACCGGCAGACGGCGGCACTGGACGGCGACCTGCGCGACGGCGAGGGTGCGTCGATGGGCCGCCTGCGCATGCAGTGCGAAGCGAAGGACAACGACACCGTCGAGGCGCCCAAGTTCTGAGCCGGCGTGCCGGCGCTCAAGCGCGGGCCTGCGGCCGGCCGCCGAAGATGGCGGTGCCCACGCGCACGATAGTGGCGCCTTCGGCGATGGCCGCTTCCAGGTCGGCGCTCATGCCCATCGACAAGGTGTCGAGCACCAGGCCCTGGTCGCCCAGCGCGGCCATCAGCTCGCGCAAGGCCCGGTGCGGGGCGCGCTGGGCGGCCGCGTGGGGCGCGGGTTCGGGAATGGCCATCAGCCCGCGCAGCGTGATGCGCGGCAGGCCGGCCACTGCGCGCGCCACCGCCGGCACCTCGGCCGGCGCCAGGCCGCTCTTGCTGGCCTCGCCGCTGATGTTGACCTGCAGGCACAGCTGCAGCGGCGCCAGCGTCGCGGGCCGCTGCTCGGACAGGCGCTGCGCGATCTTCAACCGGTCCACCGAGTGCACCCAGTCGAAGGCCTCGGCCACCGGGCGCGTCTTGTTGCTTTGCAGCGGGCCGATCAGGTGCCACTGCAGCTGTGCGCGCAGATCCGCCAGCGCCGCGATCTTGTCCAGCGCTTCCTGCACATAGTTCTCGCCAAACGCCGTCTGGCCGGCCGCCACCGCCGCACGAACGGCCTCGGGCCCGAAGGTCTTGCTGACGGCCAGCAACGTGATGGCCTGCACGGGCCGGCCCGCGGCGGCACAAGCGCTTGCGATCCGGCTGCGGACTTGTTGTAAGTTGTCGATAACGCTCGTCATAATGGCCTGAGCCTACCCCAAGCACCCCCAATGGACATCACCCAGCTGCTGGCGTTTTCGGTCAAGAACAAGGCGTCGGACCTGCACCTGTCGGCCGGCCTGCCACCGATGATCCGGGTGCACGGCGACGTGCGGCGCATCAATGTCGAGGCCCTGGACCACAAGGCGGTCCACAGCATGGTCTACGACATCATGAACGACGCCCAGCGCAAGCACTACGAAGACACGCTGGAGTGCGATTTCTCGTTCGAGATCCAGGGCCTGGCGCGCTTTCGCGTCAATGCCTTCAACCAGAACCGCGGCGCGGGTGCGGTGTTCCGCACGATTCCCAGCAAGATCCTCACGCTCGAGCAGCTGAACACGCCCAAGGTGTTTGCCGACCTCGCGCTCAAGCCGCGCGGCATGGTGCTGGTCACCGGGCCCACCGGTTCCGGCAAGAGCACCACGCTGGCGGCGATGATCAACCACCTGAACGAGAACGAGTACGGCCACGTGCTGACGGTGGAAGACCCGATCGAGTTCGTGCACGAGAGCAAGAAGTGCCTGGTCAACCAGCGCGAAGTGGGGCCGCACACGCTGAGCTTCTCGAACGCACTTCGCTCGGCGCTGCGCGAGGACCCGGACGCCATCCTGGTGGGCGAAATGCGTGACCTGGAGACCATCCGCCTGGCGCTCACCGCGGCCGAGACCGGCCACCTGGTGTTCGGCACCCTGCACACCAGCAGCGCGGCCAAGACGGTGGACCGCATCGTCGACGTGTTCCCCGCCGCCGAGAAGGAAATGGTGCGGGCGATGCTGTCCGAATCGCTGGTGGCGGTGATTTCGCAGACGCTGTGCAAGCTCAAGGACGGCTCGGGCCGCGTCGCGGCGCACGAGATCATGATCGGCACCTCGGCCATCCGCAACCTGATCCGCGAGAACAAGATCGCGCAGATGTACTCGTCGATCCAGACCGGCCAGAACCTGGGCATGCAGACGCTGGACCAGAACCTGGCCGACCTGGTGCGGCGCAATGTCGTCGCGCCGATGGAGGCGCGCGCAAAAGCCAAGTTCCCCGAGAACTTCCCGGGCTAGCCCTGCCGCCCTCGAACCCACCGCATCGCCGTGAAGACACTGCTCAGCCGCCTGAGAGGCCGTCGTGCCCCGGAGCCCGCCGCGGTGGATTCCACGCTCGCCACCAGCCTGCTGCCGCCGGAAGACGTGCCCGCGCCGCCGGTCATCTGGTCCGATCGGGCCGCGGCACTGAAGGCCCAGCCGGTGCCGGCGGCCGAGGCCGCGAGCCAGCTGGTGCGGCTGTGGCGCGGCGATGCGGCGCTGGCGGCCATCGGCGACGCGGCGGTGCCACGGCTGGCCACGGTGCTGCAGGGCGCCGCGCTGGCCGCCGGGCTCACGCCGATCCAGCAGGACGAGGGCGGTGACTTCCTCATCGTGCTGCTCGAAGGCCGGGTGGCGATGGAGCGCCAGCACACCGGTGGCGGCGTGAGCCGGCTGTACGAGGCGCGTGCAGGCGACCTGCTCGGCGAGATGGCGCTGCTCGATGGCGGCCCCCGCTTCTGCGCATGCCGCACCCTCACCCCTTGCACGCTGGCGGTGCTGGACAGCATGGCGCTGCAACGCCTGATGGCCGACGACGCGGCGCTCGCGGCCGCGCTGCTGGCCTCGATTTCGCGGCGGCTGTCGCTGCGGCTGCGCCAGACCGGCGCACGCCTGTCGGCCCTGCTGGCCCCGCAATGAACCGGGAGACCCCCTCACCATGGAACGCGACCAGGCATCCAAGTTCGTCAACGACCTGCTGCGGCTGATGGTCACCCGCAATGGCTCCGACCTGTTCCTCACCGCCGATTTCCCGCCCGCCATCAAGGTGGACGGCAAGGTCACCAAGGTCTCGCCGCAGCCACTGACCGGCCAGCACACGCTGGCGCTGGCCCGCGCGGTGATGAACGACAAGCAGGGCGCCGAGTTCGAGAAGACCAAGGAGTGCAACTTCGCGATCTCGCCGCAGGGCATCGGCCGCTTCCGCGTCAATGCCTTCATGCAGATGGGCAACATCGGGCTGGTGTTCCGGACCATCCCGCAAACGCTGCCCACGATCGACCAGCTCGGGCTGCCGCAGATCCTGAAGGACATCGCGATGACCAAGCGTGGGCTGGTCATCATGGTGGGCGCCACCGGCTCGGGCAAGAGCACCTCGCTGGCGGCCATGGTCGACTGGCGCAACGAGCACTCCTTCGGCCACATCATCACGGTGGAAGACCCGGTGGAGTTCGTGCACGCACACAAGAACTGCATCGTCACCCAGCGCGAGGTGGGCCTGGACACCGACGGCTGGGAGAACGCGCTGAAGAACACGCTGCGCCAGGCGCCCGATGTCATCCTGATGGGCGAGATCCGCGACCGCGAGACCATGGAGCACGCGGTGGCCTTTGCCGAGACCGGCCACCTGTGCATGGCCACGCTGCACGCCAACAGCTCGAACCAGGCGCTGGACCGCATCATCAACTTCTTCCCGGAAGAGCGACGCGCACAGCTGCTGATGGACCTGTCGCTCAACTTGAAGGGCATCGTCTCGCAGCGCCTGCTGCCGCGCGAAGAGGGCAAGGGACGGGTCGCCGCGGTGGAGATCATGCTGAACACGCCACTGGTGTCCGACATGATCTTCAAGGGCGAGGTCAGCGAGCTCAAGGAGCTGATGAAGCGCTCGCGCGAGCACGGCATGCAGACCTTCGACCAGGCGCTGTTCGACCTTTTCGAGGCGGGCCAGGTGACCTACGAGGACGCGCTGCGCAACGCCGATTCGGTGAACGACCTGCGCCTGAGCATCAAGCTGCACAGTGTGCGGGCGCGCAACAAGGATCTGTCAGCCGGCACCGAGCACCTGACCATCGTGTAGTAGGGTTCGGGTCATGAAGACCTACGACCCCACACCATCGCGACGCGTCGCCTTCCTCGGCCTCGGCGTCATGGGCTACCCGATGGCCGGCCACCTGGCGCGGGCCGGGCATGCCGTCAGCGTCTACAACCGCACGGCGGCCAAGGCGCAGGCCTGGGCGGCCGAACACGGCGGCCGGGCCGCGCCCACCCCGCGCGAGGCGGTGGCCGGTGCCGAGTTCGTGTTTGCCTGCGTGGGCAACGACGACGACCTGCGCTCGGTGGTGCAGGGGGGCGACGGGGCCTTCGCCGGCATGGCCCAGGGCGCCGTGTTCGTCGACCACACCACGGCCTCGGCCGAGGTGGCGCGCGAGCTCTGCGCGGCCGGCCAGCGGCAGGGTGTCGCGTTCGTCGATGCACCGGTGTCCGGCGGCCAGGCCGGCGCGGTGAACGGCCTGCTCACGGTGATGTGCGGCGGCGACACGGCGGCCTTCGACGCGATGAAGCCGGTGGCCTTGGCGTTTTCGCGCGCGGTCACGCTGGTCGGCCCCAGTGGCGCGGGCCAGCTCGCGAAGATGGTGAACCAGATCTGCATCGCCGGGCTGGTGCAGGGCCTGTCGGAGGCCATCGCCTTCGGCCAGCGCGCGGGGCTGGACATGCACCAGGTGCTCGAGGTCATCGGCAAGGGCGCCGCGCAGAGCTGGCAGATGGACAACCGCGGCAAGACCATGGTCGACGACAAGTTCGACTTCGGCTTCGCGGTGGACTGGATGCGCAAGGATCTGGGCCTGGTGCTCGACGAGGCGCGCCGCAACGGCGCGCGCGTGCCGGTGACGGCGCTGGTGGACCAGTTCTATGCCGACGTGCAGGCGCTGGGCGGCGGGCGCTGGGACACCTCCAGCCTGATCAGGCGCCTGAAGTAGGCGCGCGCGGCGCGGCGCAGGGCGCTGCTGCCGCGTGGCGGCTCACTTCTTCTCGGGTTCCCGGGGCTGCAGGTTCGCGAGCTCTTCCTCGCTGATGATCTCGAACACCCGCACCACCTTCTTCACGCCGGGGATGGCGCGCGCCACTTCGCTGCCGCGCCGCGATTCACGCTCGGTGACACGGCCCAGCAGGTAGACGACGCCGCGCTCGGTGACCACCTTGAACGCATTGGCGTGCAGGTCGCGCGCATCGATGAAGCTGGCCTTGACCTTGCTGGTCAGCACCGCGTCGCCCGAGCGGGAGCTCAGCGCGGTGGGGGGCATCACCGCGAGTTCGTTGACGATCGAGCGCACGTTCTCGATCTGGCTCAGTGCCTGCTCGGCAGCAGCGCGGTCGGCCTCGGTGGCGGCTTCGCCGGTGATCAGCACCATGCGGTTGTAGCTGGTCACGTTGACGTGCCCCCGGTCGCCGACCGCGGCCTGCAACCGATTGATCGCCTTCAGCTCGATGGCCTGGTCTTCCACCTGCGCACCGGAGGTGCGGCGGTCGGTGATCATCAGCCCGCCGACGACGGCACTGCCCACCACCAGGCCGGCACAGCCACTGAGCAGCGTGGCCGACAGCAGGGCCCCCGCCAGCGCGGCCACGGCCCACCCGCGCGCGGCGCGCGGGCACTTCACAACTTCAGAGGTCATGCGGGATCCTGTTCACCCAGCAGTTGCAGATCGATCGCGTCGCACAGGCAGTGCAGCACCAGCAGTTGGAGCTCCAGCACGCGGGCGCGGCGGTCGTGTGGCAGCGTCACCAGCACGTCGGTCTCGCCCAGCACCTCGCGCAGCGCGCCACCCGAGCGGCCGGTGAGCGCGATCACGGTCATGTCCTTGCCCTGGGCGGCCTGCGCGGCGGTGAGCAGACCGGGGTGGTCGCCCACCGGGTCGATCAGCAGCAGCAGGTCGCCCGGCTGGCCCAGTGTCTCGACCTGGCGCGTGAGCACCTGGTCGAAGTGCCCGTCGGCGGCCAGCGCCGACATCGTGGCGCCATCGGCGCCCAGCGCGATCGCGGCCAGGCCCGGACGTTCACGCTCGAAACGGCCGAGCATTTCACTGGCCAGCATCACGGCCAGCGCCGCCGCGGCGCCGTGGCCGGCGACGAAGAGCCGCCCACCCGCCGTCAGGCCCGCCACCACCGCCTGCACCGCCTCGGCCACCGGCCGGCTCAGCAGTTCGGCCGACTGGTACTGAAGGTCGGCGCTTTCGAAGAAGTGCTGCTGGATGCGCTGCTCGAGCATGGTCATGGATGATATGACAGGCCCGCGGGCACACGGTTCCCACGGATGAGCGAGGCATCAGGCCGCATCGAACGCACCGCGGATCCATTGCAGCGTGTCGCCATCGATGGCCACGACGTCGAAACGGCAGGGCGGCAAGTGCGCCAGCCGCATCAGGTAGTGCTGCGCGGCCCGCACGATGCGGCGCTGCTTGGCCAGGGTGACACTGGCCGCCGCGCCACCGGCGCGCGCATCGGCGCGCGCCCTCACCTCGACGAAAACCAAGGTGCCGTCACGCTCGCGCAGGATCAGGTCGATCTCGGCACCGCGCACATGGGGCCCGCCCGCGAGCCGATAATTGCGGCACTCCAGCCGCAGGCCCTGGCCCTGCAGATGGGCCAGCGCCCGCTGTTCGGCGGCGTCACCGACGGGCTTGGTGGCCGGCCGGCCCGCATCGCCCGCGCTGGCGGCCCCGCCCCATCGCCCGGAAAGCCTGCTGCCCGTGACCATCGCCCCCCCCTCCTTGTTGTCTGCTGCTGCCAGCGTGGCCGGGGCGCAGCACCACCCGGGCGGTGCACTGTATGTGGTGGCCACGCCGATCGGCAACCTGGCCGACCTGAGCCTGCGGGCCGTGCACGTGCTGGGCCTGGTGGATGCGGTGGCGTGCGAGGACACCCGCGTCACCGGCCGGCTGCTGCACCACCTGGGGCTCGAGAAGCCGCTGATCGCGCTGCACGAACACAACGAGCGCAGCGCGGCGGCCGCCGTGCTGGCGCGGCTGGCCGCCGGTGAACGTGTGGCCTATGCCAGCGATGCGGGCACGCCGGCTGTCTCGGACCCCGGTGCGGCCCTGGTGGCCGCGGTAGTGGCCCAGGGGCGGCCGGTGGTGCCGATTCCCGGCGCCAGCAGCGTGGTGGCGGCGCTCAGCGTGGCCGGCGACGCCGGGGCGGCCGGGTTCTGCTTCCATGGCTTCCTGCCGGCCAAGGGCCAGGAGCGCCGCGCGGCGCTGGACGCGGTGCTGGCGCTGCCGGGCAGCCAGGTGCTGTTCGAGGCGCCGCACCGCATCGATGCGCTGCTCACGCTGCTGGCCGAGCTGGCGCCGCAGCGCCGGCTCACGCTGTGCCGCGAGCTGACCAAGCAGTTCGAGCAGATCCACACCCTCGTGGCGGGCGAGGCGCCCGCCTGGCTGGCCGCCGATGCGCAGCGCGGGCGCGGCGAGTTCGTGCTGGTGCTGCATGCGGCCGCGCCGGTGGTGGCCGATGCCGATGCGCTGCCGGCCGAGGCCGAGCGCGCGCTGGCGGTGTTGCTGCAGGCGCTGCCGCTGAAGCAGGCGGTGGCGCTGGCGGCCGAGCTCAGCGGCGCGCCGCGCAATGCGCTGTATGCGCGTGCGCTGGCGCTGAAGGCCGCGCCGGGCTGAGCGCCCCGCGCAGCTTCAGCGCGACGGCGCCGAGGCGGCGCGCTGGCGGTCGTGCTTCTGGCGATAGATGTCGCGGCTGGCGTTGTCCTGCATGTGGTGCAGGCGGTGGCGCTCCTGCTTCGTCACCGTGCCGTCGCTCTTGGCCTGGGCCTCGGCCCGGTTGATCGCGGCCTGCTGGCGTTCGAGGCGGCGGGTTTCGCGGGGCGTCAGCGCGCCGGAGGCGGCGCCCTGCGCGATGCGGGCTTGCTGGTTCGCCTCACGCTGGTCGGCGCGCGGGGTGGAGGCGGCGGTCGGCGTCTGCGCCTGGGCGGCGAGGGTGCTGAAGGCCAGGGTCAGCGCGGCGATCAGGGTCTGGGTGGGGCTCATGGCGTGTGTCCTTGTTCGGTGTGAGGTTGAAGGGACCCGGGTGCTCCCGAACAACGTGGCCCGGTGCCGGCAGGTCGACCCGATGCGGGTAAACATTCGTGAAGCAGGACGAAGGTCACGCTCCTAGAATCGGGTGATGCTGCCCCCCAACTCACTTCGTTCGCGGCCCCCCAAGGGGGCATTCAGGACCTTCGGAACGGCCGGGCGGTCCTGATGATCTCGCGCGAACCCACCCTCGAACGCCTGGCCGTGGCCCGGGCGATGCTGCTCGACCCGTTCGGCCTGGACGACGACGCGCTGGCGCGTGCGCTGGGCTGCATCGGCGAGCACCGCATCGACGACGCCGACCTGTACTTCCAGATCACCCGCCACGAGGGCTGGAGCCTGGAGGAAGGCATCGTCAAGAGCGGCAGCTTCGGCATCGACCAGGGCGTGGGCGTGCGCGCGGTGGCGGGCGAGAAGACGGCTTTCGCCTACTCGGACGACATCTCCGAGGCGTCGCTGCTGGACGCGGCGCGCACGGTGCGCAGCATCGCCGCGGCCGGCCAGAGCCGCAAGGTCAAGCTGGCCGCCGCACCGAAGCTCGCGCTCAGTCGCGCGCTGTATGGCCCGACCGACCCGATCGCCACGCTCGACAGCGCGCAGAAGGTGGCCCTGCTCGAGAAGATCGAGCGCCTGGCCCGCGCACGGGATCCGCGCATCGTGCAGGTGATGGCGGGCCTGGCCGCCGAGTACGACGTGGTGCTGGTGGCGCGAGCCGACGGCACCCGCGCGGCCGACGTGAGGCCCCTGGTGCGCATGTCGATCACCGTGATCGCCGAATCGAACGGCCGGCGCGAGGTGGGCTCCGGCGGCGGCGGGGGTCGTTTCGGGCTGGGCTACTTCCAGGACGCTCAGCTCGAGAGTTATGTCGACCAGGCGGTGAATGCTGCGCTCACCAACCTGGAATCGCGCCCCGCACCGGCTGGCGAGATGACGGTGGTGCTCGGCCCCGGCTGGCCCGGCGTGCTGCTGCACGAGGCGGTAGGCCACGGGCTCGAGGGCGATTTCAACCGCAAGGGCTCGTCTACCTTCGCCGGCCGCATCGGCCAGCGTGTGGCGGCCAAGGGCGTGACGGTGCTCGACGATGGCACCCTGCCCGACCGCCGCGGTTCGCTGAACGTGGACGATGAAGGCCACCCGTCGCAGCGCAACGTGCTGATCGAGGACGGCATCCTCAAGGGCTACATCCAGGATGCGATGAATGCGCGCCTGATGGGCGTGAAGCCCACCGGCAACGGCCGCCGCGAAAGTTATGCCCACGTGCCGATGCCGCGCATGACCAACACCTACATGCTGGCCGGCGACAAGACCAAGGAAGAGATCGTCGCCAGCATCAAGCGCGGGCTGTACGCCACCAACTTCGGCGGTGGGCAGGTGGACATCACGAGCGGCAAGTTCGTGTTCTCGGCCAGCGAAGCCTTCTGGGTGGAGAACGGCCGCATCCAGTACCCCGTGAAGGGCGCCACCATCATCGGCAACGGCCCCGACGCACTGACGCGCGTGAAGCTGATCGGCAACGACTTGCAGCTCGACACCGGCGTGGGCGTGTGCGGCAAGGAAGGCCAGAGCGTGCCGGTAGGCGTGGGGCAGCCCACGCTGCGCATCGACGGCCTGACGGTCGGCGGCACGGCCTGAGCGCGTGGCGCTGGCGGCGCCTGTTGCGCGCCCGCCGCACTTCATCAGGCCGGGTGATGCGGCCCGGCCCCCTGACGCCCGGCCTCGCCTGGCCGCCCGCCCGTCGGCAGCACAATCGAGCCAGTGCGGCGCGTGAAGCCGCCCGATCTGCCACAGGGAGGATTGCGATGAAATGGGTCTCGATGCGGCGGCCGCGTGCTGCCGGACGGTTGTTGGCGCTGCTGGCCCTGCCGGCCGCGGTGCTGCTGAGTTCCTGCCAGGACGTGGGCGACGGCGAGGGCGGCGAATGCCAGCCCTGCCGCGACAGCGCGCCGCAGTGTGACAGCGGCCTGTACTGCGCCAAGTTCGACGGGCCGTTCGGCAAGGACACCAACCGCTGCGCGGCGCCCAGCACGAAGTCCTGCCCGGCCTAGGCGTGCCCGCGGAGCGGCCCGCGGCGCGCGCTCACTGGACTACCCTCCGCGCAAAGCGCTCCGGGATTCGCGCTTGGGAGCGGCCCGGCGCGCTCAGGCCGCGAGGAAGCCCAGGTTGCGCTGGCTGAAGTTGGCGATGCCGGGCACCACGCTGGCCAGGTCGGTGTCGGTCACGCCAAACCAGCTGGCCAGCGTGGCGCCGAACTGGTCCACCGCCGTGGTGGGCAGCAAGCGGCCCTGGCCCACGTCGTCCGGGCCGCTGACGGCCACCGCCGGCGCGGTGCCGTAGAAGGCCTTGCCCTTCACCGCGCCACCGGCCACGAAATGGTGGCTGCCCCAGCCATGATCCGACCCGTCGCCGTTGGATGACAGCGTGCGGCCGAAATCCGAGGCGGTGAAGCTGGTCACCTGCTGCGCGAGGCCGAGTTCCACGGTGGCGTCGTAGAAGGCCTTCATCGCGTCGGCCACCTCGGTGAGCAGGCCCGGGTGCTTTTCCGGCAGGTAGTCGTGCAGGTCGAAGCCGCCCAGCGAGACGAAGAACACCTGCCGCGTGAGGCCGAAGCTCGCGCGTGCGGACAACATGCGCGCCACCATCTTCAGCTGGTTGCCCAATGTGGTGGCCGGGAAGGTGGTGGCCAGCGCCGGCGCGGCGGACAGCGCGCTGGTCACCTGCGCTTCGGCGTCGATCGAGCGGCGCGTGATGCGCGCGTACTCGTCGGCGAACAGGTGGCTGCTGGTGCCGGTGATCAGCGTGCGCAGCGTGGCCTGCGCGGTGGACGAGCCGAACAGCCGGCTGCCGATGCCCTTGATGGCTACCGCGCCGCTGCTGCTGAGCTGGTATTGCACGGCGGTGTTGCCCGACAGGAACACCGCATTGCCGGTGACCGAGGTGCAGGTGAACACGCTGCCGCTGTTGCCCGAGAGCATCAGGTCGCCCATCCGGCCGCCCCAGCCGGAGGTGGCGCCTTCGGCGAGATCGGATTGCCAGGTGGATTGCTGGTCGTTGTGCGACATCAGCTTGTCGGGCAAGGGCACCGACTTGGCGTTGTACTGCGCCAGCGTGGTGGGCACGATCAGCGGGCCGACATTGAGCTGTACCGCGAGCTTGCCGGCGTCCCACAGCGTCTTCAGCGGCGCGAGCTGCGGCGCCAGCGCGAACTGCAGCCCGTCCGGCAAGGCGGTGCCGGGCGTCAGCGTGGTGGCCGCCAGCGCCGACTGCGGGGTGGCGATCGAGCCGCGGATGGACGCGTACATCGCGTGATGGGTGTTGTCCACCGGCACCAGCGTGTTGCCGTGGTCGTTGCCGCCGTAGAGAAACACGCACACCAGCGCCTTGTAGTCGGCGGGCGCCGTGGCCGCGGCCGCATCGGCCAGCAGCGACAGGTTCAGCGCCATCGGTGCGGCCGCACCCAGGGCGCCCAGCGCGGCGCCGCGGCGCAGCAGGGCGCGGCGGGCCAGGTCGACGGAGGAGGTCAGGGGCTTCATGGGGCACCTCAGCGTTGGATCAGGTACTCGGGGCAGGACATCACCAGCATCACCGCGGCGTAGACGCGGTTGGCCTTGTCGGTGCTGCTGGTGGCGGCCATGCCGCTGACCGTGCTGACGATCAGGCTGCGCGTGGCCGCGCCGAGCTGGCCGGCGCACAGCAGCAGGTTCAGCCGATCGACCAGCGCGGCGGGGTCGGCGGCCAGCGTGAGCTCGGTGCTGTAGTTGGGCTTGATGTCCGCGTGGCCGTTGCCGACCGCCGTCTGCATCGAGTTCAGGTAGCCCGCCACGCTGGACTCGTTGGTGATCTGGAACTCCGGCGCCACCAGGGTCTGGCTGGCGATGGGCGTGTTCGGCGGCACATAGCCGGGGCGGAAGAAGTTGAACACCGAGGCCGAGCGCTGCGGGCTCTGGCCCAGCCGGGTGGCGGGATCGCTGGTGTTGCCCACCAGCCAGTCGCCCGAGGACGAGGTGGCGTTGAAGCTGCGTGCCCACTGCACCATGCGAAGCACCGGCTCGCGCAGCTTGCCGAAACCGGTGGCGGCAAGGCCCGCGTCGCTGCGCGCCTCGTCATCGAGCAGGATCGCGCGCAGCACGGCCTTCATGTCGCCGCGCACGCCCTGGCCGTTGTTGTTGAAGGCCGCCGCCACGCGGCCGACATAGGCCGCGCTCGGGTTGCTGGTGACCAGCCGCTGGATCAGCTGCCGGCCGATGAAGGGCCCCACGTTGGCATGGTTGGCCAGCGTGTCCAGCGCCGTCTTCAGGGCCGCGCTGCCCTCGGTGTTGGCCGGCACCGTGGTGCCGAGGAAGCTGGCCGCGAGCGTGGAGTGCAGCGTGGCGGTCAGCGCCATCGGCCGGCGCATGAACTCGGGCCCGGTTTCGCCGCGCGGCCGCGAGAGGTTCCAGCCGGTGAACACGCGCGCGAGCTGCGACACGGTGTCCTGGGTGTAGCTCTCGATCGGCTGGCCGTTGGCGCCAAGCTTGGGCGTGCCGTCGGGGTTCAGCTCGTACAGGCCGATGGTGAACAGTTGCATCACCTCGCGGGCGTAGTTCTCGTCGGGCAGGCGGCCGGTGGCGGCATCTTCCTTCTGGTTGCCGGCGGTGTTGAGGTAGCCGCCCATCGCCGGGTTCAGCGTCACCTGCTCCAGCAACGTACGGAAGTTGCCGAAGGCGTTGGCGCTCAGCAGGTCCCAGAAGCCCGCGAGCTGGAATTGCTTGTAGGGGCCGTTCACGCCATCGAAGCCGACGACGAAGATCTCCGACAACGCGAAGGCCACGCGCTGGCGCAGGCTGTCGGTGGCGCTGAGCAGGCGCTGCCAGACCTGCGAATCGACACCCATCGCGACCGCCGCGGCGTCGGGGTTGGTGTGGTAGCCCTTGGACACCAGGTAGTCCCAGTTGGCGTTGGTGGCCGGTTTGGCGAATTCCTGGTCGAGCCAGGCGTTGTAGCCCAGCGCGCGCACGCTGGCGATCTCGGCATCGCTGGCGGCGAGCGTCGCGTGCAGCAGGAAGCGCGCCGCCTGGGCATCGGTGTAGGCGTAACGCGTGGCCAGCACCAGCGGGGCAAAGTCGGCCAGCGTGCCCACGTTCTGCAGCACGCCGGCGGAGGCCGGGCCGTAGAGGTAGACCACGTTGTCGGCCACGCCCAGGTAGTTGCCGGTGGTGGCATAGAAGCGGTAGGTGTAGGGCGGCGAACTCTGGTTGGCGGGGTGGCCGGGCAGCAGGTCGGCGTAGTGGGCCTCGGCCCAGTCGAACAGCTCGGTGGCGGTGGGCACCGGCGCGGCGGCCGCACTGCCGGCGGCCTGCGGCACCGCGAGGATGCTGCGGTCGGGACGGGCCGATTCACGCTGCAGGAAGGCCTCGGGTGGCGCTGCGCCGTCGCCACCACCACAGCCCGCGAGCGCGGCGGCGGTGCCCGCGGCCAGCCAGCCGGCCAGGCCATCGGGCAGGAGGGGCTGCCCCGGCAAGGGCGCTGGATCGGCCAGCGGCTGCGGTGTGGGTTGCGGCAGTTCCAGGGTGGTCATCGTGGGGCTCCCGTGGGGGTGAACGCGGGGTTGATGCTGGCGCAATGTGCCGGCGCGTGCGAGGAGATTTACCTGCTCACTGCCACTGCTTCACGTTCGGAAAAGAAGGTGTCCATTCGTGCGTGCTAAAGTGCGCACCCATGCGTTCCGCATTCTTCTTCTTTGGCTACTTTTGGTTCTCGCACCGCACCGGCGGAGGAGAGGCCCGCGCATAAGCCCGAAGAAGCTGCAGCGAACCTCGACAAACCGCCGGTCACCCCGGCGGTTTTTTCTTGTCCGCGCGACTTTGCCGCACCCCCCAAACCTCGTTGAACCAGGAACCTGCCATGGCCCCGAAATCCCCCAGCAGCCACGCATCATCGAACGAAGGTGGCTTCGGCTACGCGCTGAGCGAAAAGACCAGCCAGACCGACGACCAGCGCATCAAGGACGTGACGCCCTTGCCCCCGCCCGAGCACCTGATCCGCTTTTTCCCGATCGCCGGCACCTCGATCGAGAAGCTGGTGGGCGACACGCGCGGCGCCGTGCGCAACATCCTGCAGGGCAAGGACGACCGGCTGCTGGTGGTGATCGGGCCCTGCTCGATCCACGACACCAGCGCCGCGCTGGACTATGCGCGCAAGCTCAAGGCCGAACGCGCGAAGTACGCCGACACGCTGGAGATCGTGATGCGCGTCTACTTCGAGAAGCCGCGCACCACGGTGGGCTGGAAGGGCCTGATCAACGACCCCTACCTCGACGAGAGCTACCGCATCCACGAGGGCCTGCGCATCGCGCGCCAGTTGCTGGTCGACATCAACCGCCTGGGCGTGCCCGCGGGCAGCGAATTCCTCGACACGATCAGCCCGCAGTACATCGGCGACCTGATCAGCTGGGGCGCGATCGGCGCGCGCACCACCGAAAGCCAGGTGCACCGCGAGCTGGCCTCGGGCCTGTCGGCCCCGATCGGCTTCAAGAACGGCACCGACGGCAACCTGAAGATTGCCACCGACGCGATCCAGGCCGCGAGCCGGCCGCACCATTTCCTGTCGGTGCACAAGAACGGCCAGGTCGCGATCGTCGAGACCAAGGGCAACAAGGATTGCCACGTGATCCTGCGCGGCGGCAAGGCGCCGAACTACGACGCGGCCAGCGTGGCCGCCGCCTGCAAGGAGCTGGAGTCCGCCAAGCTGCCCTGCCACCTGATGATCGACTTCAGCCATGCCAACAGCAGCAAGCAGCATGAGCGGCAGGTGGATGTGGCGCGTGATGTCGCGCAGCAGATGGCGGCCGGCAACCGTTGCATCTTCGGCGTGATGGTGGAAAGCCACCTGAACCCCGGCGCCCAGAAGTTCACCCCGGGCAAGGACGACGTGGCCAAGCTCGAGTACGGCAAGAGCATCACCGACGCCTGCATCGGCTGGGACGATTCGCTCACCGTGCTGCAGGTGCTGAGCGACGCGGTGAAGGCACGCCGTTCAGCCCGTTGAGCCGCCCTCGTCGTCGTCCTGGCCGGCCTGCTGGCTGGCCAGGCGCTCGCTGCGCCAATACACGTCGTCGCCGCCCAGGCCGTCGAGGTTGGCGCGGTTGAGCACCCGGGCCAGCACGAACAGCAGGTCGGACAGCCGGTTCAGGTACTGGCGCGGCGTGGTGTTGACGGCCTCGTGCGCGCCCAGCGCCACCACCGCCCGCTCGGCCCGGCGCGCCACGCTGCGGCTCACATGCGCCAGCGCGGCGCTGCGGGTGCCGGCCGGCAGGATGAACTCGGCCAGCCGCGGCAGTGCGGCGTTGTGCTGCGCGAGCGCGCCGTCCAGGTGGGCCAGCGCCTCGGCCTTCAGCAGCGTGAAGCCGGGGATCGAAAGCTCGCCGCCCAGGTTGAACAGTTCGTGCTGCACGGTGACGAGCAGCGCGCGCACGTCGTCGGGCAGCGGCTCGGCCAGCAGCACGCCGAGGCTGGAGTTCAGCTCGTCGACGTCGCCCATGGCCTGGACGCGCAGGTGGTCCTTGGCCACGCGGCTGCCGTCGCCGAGACCGGTGGTGCCATCGTCACCGGTGCGGGTGGCGATCTGGGAGAGTCGATTGGCCATGAGGGACGCTGTGCTGCAGTGCGGGCGCCCATCTTGCCCGAACCTAGAATCCCCGCACATCCTCACGCTCGCTGGGAACCGCCATGAACGCCACGCTGCCCGCCCACCTGTCGACGTTGGCGCCGCGGCCGGTGCCCGCCGCGATGCTCGAAGCGCTGCGTGCGCGTTTCGGCGATCACCTGAGCACCGCACTCCCGGTGCGCGAGCAGCATGGCCGTGACGAGTCACCCTTCGATGTGCCGCCACCCGAGGCGGTGGTGTTTGCCGAGAGCACGGAGGACGTGGCCGCCGCGCTGGCGCTGGCCAACGAACACGCGGTGCCGGTGATCGCCTATGGCGTGGGCTCCTCGCTCGAAGGCCACCTGCTGGCGGTGCAGGGCGGCATCAGCATCGATGTTTCGCGCATGAACCGCGTGCTGCGCATCAACCCGGAAGACCTCACGGTGACGGTGCAGCCCGGTGTCACCCGCATGCAGCTGAACAACGAGATCCGCCACACGGGCCTGTTCTTCCCGATCGACCCCGGCGCCGACGCCTCGCTGGGCGGCATGGCCGCCACGCGCGCCTCCGGCACGAACGCGGTGCGCTACGGCACGATGCGCGAGAACGTGCTCGCGCTGCAGGTGGTGACGGCCAGCGGCGAGGTGATCCGCACCGGCACGCGTGCCAAGAAATCGGCCGCCGGCTACGACCTGACGCGGCTGATGGTGGGCAGCGAGGGCACGCTGGGCATCATCACCGAGGTGACGCTGAAGCTGTACCCGCAGCCCGAATCCGTGTCGGCCGCGGTGTGCAGCTTTCCGAGCGTGGAAGCCGCGGTGGCCACGACGATCCAGGTCATCCAGCTCGGCGTGCCGATCGCGCGCTGCGAGCTGCTGGATGCGAACGCCGTGCGCGCGGTGAACCGGCATGACAAGCTGAACCTGCGCGAGGCGCCGATGCTGCTGATGGAGTTCCACGGCACGGCCGACAGCGTGCAGCAGCAGGCCGGCGTGGTGCAGGACGTGGCACGCGACCAGGGCGGCGACAACTTCGAATGGGCCACCACGCCCGAGGAGCGCAGCCGCCTGTGGACCGCGCGTCACCATGCCTACTTTGCCGCGCTGCAGCTCAAGCCCGGCTGTCGCAGCGTGACCACCGACACCTGTGTGCCGATCTCGCGCCTGGCCGAATGCATTGCGCTGGCGGTGACCGAGGCCGACGAGGCCGGCCTGCCCTACTACATCGTCGGCCATGTGGGCGACGGCAACTTCCACATCGCCTACCTGATCGACCCCGCGATCCCGGCCGAGCGGGTGCTGGCCGAGCGCCTGAACGACCAGCTCGTGCGCCACGCGCTCAAGCTCGAGGGCACCTGCAGTGGCGAGCATGGCATCGGCCTGCACAAGCAGGGTTTCCTGCTCGACGAGGCCGGTGCCGGCGCGGTGGCGATGATGCGCACGCTGAAGCGGGCGCTGGACCCGAAGAACATCCTGAACCCGGGCAAGATCTTCGCGCTGTAGGCGCCCTGCCGGGCACGGCGCGGGCTCAGGCTGCGCTGCGCTCGGGCCGGGCCGCGTGCGTGGCCAGCCAGGCCGGCAGCGCGGCGGCCTCCAGCGGGTGGCTGTACAGGTAGCCCTGGCCGCGGTCGCACTGCAGCTGCCGCAGCAGCTGCGCCTGGCCCACGCGCTCGATGCCTTCGGCCACCGTGCACATGCCCAGCGCCTGCGCCACGCGGATGGTGGCTTCGATCAGGGCGCGGTGGTAGCCGCTGGTCTCGACCTGGCTGACGAACGAGCGGTCGATCTTCACCGTGTCCACCGGCAGCTGGTGCAGGCAGGCCAGCGATGAGTAGCCGGTGCCGAAATCGTCCAGCGCGATGCTCACGCCCAGGGCCTTGAGTTCACGCAGCCGCTCGCGCGCCAGATCGTCCTGTGCGGCAAGGCTTTCGGTCACTTCGAGCTGCAGCTGGTGGGGGGCGAGGCCGCTGTCGCGCAGGCACTCGCCCACCTCGTGGATCAGGCCCGGATGGCGCAGCTGCATGGTGGACAGGTTCACCGCCAGCGTGGATGGGGCCAGCGGCCCCAGCAGTTGCTGCCAGGCCGCGAACTGCCGGCAGGCCTGGGCCAGCACGCGATGGCCAAGCTCGACGATCAGGCCGGACTCCTCGGCCACCGGGATGAAGTCGGCCGGCGGCACCAGGCCACGCACCGGATGGCGCCAGCGTGCCAGCGCCTCGACGGTGCAGCCGGGCGCCCCGTCGAGCTCGATCACGGGCTGGTAGACGACGCACAGCTCGTCGCGCTCGAGCGCATGGCGCAGGTCGTTCTCGAGCGCAAGGCCATGCGCCACGCGCTCGTGCATCGAGGGGTCGAACACCACGTAGCGGCCGCGGCCACCGCGCTTGGCCTCGTACATGGCGGTGTCGGCGTCACGCATCACAGTATTCGCGTCGTTGGCCGCCACCTCGGAGGTGACGATGCCGATGCTGGCGGTGGAGTGCACGATGTGCGGCCCGATCCGGTAGGGCGCGGCCAGCGCATCCAGCAGCCGGCGCGCCACGATGCAGGCCTCCTCGCGGCCATGCACCGCTTCGAGCACCACCACGAACTCGTCGCCCCCGATGCGGCCGGCCGTGTGCTCGTGCTGCGCGCTGCGGCCGATGACATCGCCCGCGCGCAGCGTGAGCCGCAGGCGCTGGGCGATCTGGCGCAACAGCTCGTCGCCCACCGCGTGGCCGAGCGTGTCGTTGACCTGCTTGAAGCGGTCGAAATCCATGAACAGCACCGCATACCCGGAGCCGGGTTGCTCACTCTCGCGCTGCAGCACCTGCTGCACGCGGTCGAACACCGCGGCGCGGTTGGGCAGCTGGGTCAGGCCGTCGGTGCGTGCGGCGTGGCGCAGCATGGCCTGCATCTGCTTCTGCTCGGTCATGTCGAAGTGGATGCCGGCCATGCGCAGCGCGCGGCCGGTGTTGCTGCGCTCGACCACCGCGCCGCAGCTCAGCACGGTGGCCCACTCGCCGTCGGGCCGCCGCAGGCGCTGTTCGCAGTGGAAGGGTTGCGACGGGTTGGACAGGTGCGCGCGCAAGGCATCGCGCCGGGGCGCCACGTCGTCCGGGTGCACCAGCGAGCCGAGCTTGATGTTCTCCGCCGGCAGCTCGCCGCTGCGGTAGCCCAGCATCGTGAGGAAGCGTTCGTTGCAGCTGAGCACGTTGCTGCTCATGTCCCACTGCCAGGTGCCGACACCGGCTGCGGCGACGGTGGTCTCCAGCAGCACGCGTTGCTGGCGTGGCTCGGTCACGTCGGTCAGGCAGGTCACGACGCCGGCCACCTGGCCGAAGCCATCGGTGATCGGCTCGGCATTGACCAGCAGCCAGCGCAGCGAGCCGTCGGCCATGGCCACCCCCAGGGTTTCGCCGCGCAGCCCCTGGCCGCTGCGCAGCGCGCGGGGGCCGGGGCTGTCGTCCAGCGCGCACTCGCTGAGGTCCTCGCGCAGCAGCTTCCAGTGCGGCGGGCGCAGGGCCGGATCGGCCAGCTGCGGCTGCGACAGGCCCAGCATCTGCCAGGCCGCGGGGTTGCATTCGATGATCGCACCCTGCGCGTCGCGCACCACCACGCCGGTGGGCAGGGTGGCGAGCATGGCCGCTGTCTTCAGGCGTTGGGACACGCGTTCGGTGATGTCGTTGGCCACCAGCACGAAGCCGGTGGTGGCGCCGGCGGCATCGGTGAGCGGCCGCATGTCCAGGTCGAGCCAGTAGTCGCGGCCGTCGCGGCTGCGGCAGGGCAGCTCGGCACGGGCGCCGCGGCCGCTGGCCAGCGCTTCGCGCACCTGTTGCAGCGGGTTGACGGCGGCGCGGCCGGGCTGCAGCAGCCGCACCGGGTGCAGCCCCGTCATGGCCGCGGAGCTGAAGCCGGTGATGCGCTCGAAGGCCTGGTTGGCCCAGCGCACGCGGCCCTTGGCATCGATGATCGTCACCGCCAGGTGGGTGTGCTCGGCCACCAGTGCCAGGCGGGCCAGCTCCTCGGCCTGCGCGGCCAGGCGGCGCGCCTGGCGACGCACGGCACGCACCGCGGGCTCGGCCACGCCGAGCGCCAGGAAGACCAGCAGCGCGGTGATGAACGCGGCGCCCGAACGCACCGCCTGGATGGCCTCGTCGCTGTGGGCCCGGGCGGCCTGGTCGGACCGCTCGGCCAGCGCCTGCGTGGCCGCGAGGGCGCCTTCCACCTCGGCCTGCAGGGCCGAGATCGGCCCGGCCAGGCGCGGGCCTTCGGGCTCGCCCAGGTGGCGCAGCACGACTTCGGCGCGGTACCACAGCCGTTCGCGGGCGGCGTGCCACTGCTGTTGCGCGGGCTGCAGCAATGCGGTGGCACTGGCGGAGCGGGCGAGCTCGGCGTCGATCAGCGTGTCGAGCTGCAGCGCGCCGGCGCGCGACTCGGCAACGGCCTGCTGCAGGGCCTGGTCGGCGGCGCGCCGGTCGGTGGGCAAGGTGTTCAGCAGGGCCGCCAGCCGCGCGATCTGCTGGGTGCTCTGGCCCTGGCGGCCCGCCAGGCTCAGGATGTCGATGTGGCTGCGCTGCTGCAGAGCCAGTTGCTCGGTGCGTTGCTGTCCGGCCAGCACGACGGCACCCACCAGCAGCAACACGGCCAGCATGGCCCAGCGCACGCGCTGGTGCATGGTGTCGGGGTCGGGCCCGGCCACGGCCCGGCCAAACGCGGCCAGCGCCGCGGCGAAGCGGTGCAGCGGCGACTGCGGCGGCGACGGTGTGGGCGCTTCGGCCAAACCAGGACTCCGGGCAAGGGCGGGCCCGCGGGCCGAAGGCCCGGGGGACGGTCCTCGTCGTATCGACCGCGGCCGGTGCGAACTTGAGCCGGGGCCGCGTGGCCTATTGCTGCGGCGCGCCCACCGACCAGCGTTTGGTGACCTCGTTGCGGCCGTTGGTGCTTTCCAGGTGCACCCCGAAGCCCCACAGGCGGGCCACGTGCTTGAGCACTTCCTGGGCGCCGTCGTCCAGCGGGCGGTCGTTGTGCTGGAAGTGGCGCAGCGTCAGCGAGCGGTCGCCGCGCAGGTTCACGTTCCAGACCTGGATGTTGGGCTCTCGCGAGCCCAGGTCGTACTGGCGCGACAGGGCTTCACGCACCCGGCGGTAGCCGGAGTCGTCGTGGATCGCGCTGACTTCGAGTTCGCTTTCCTTCTCGTCGTCGGTGATGGCGAACAGGCGGAAGTCGCGCATCAGCTTGGGGCTGAGGTACTGGCCGACGAAGCTTTCGTCCTTGTAGTTGCGCATCGCCTGCTCCAGCGTGGGCACCCAGGGCGCGCCGGCGATCTCGGGGAACCAGCGGCGGTCTTCGTCGGTGGGGTGTTCGCAGATGCGCTTGAGGTCGGTGTACATCGCGAAGCCCAGCGCATAGGGGTTCAGGCCCGAGTAGCCGCGGTCACCCACGCGCGGCTGGTAGACCACGTTGGTGTGCGACTTCAGCCACTCGATCATCACGCCGTCGGTGAGGTAGCCGTCGTCGTACATGGTGTTGAGGATGCGGTGGTGCCAGAAGGTGGCCCAGCCCTCGTTCATCACCTGCGTCTGGCGTTGCGGGTAGAAGTACTGCGCCACCTTGCGCACGATGCGCACCAGCTCGCGCTGCCAGGGCTCGAGCAGCGGCGCGTTCTTCTCGATGAAGTACAGCAGGTTTTCCTGCGGCTCCTCGGGGAAGCGGCGCGCCTCGGTGGGCTCGCCGGCCTTCTCGGCTCGCTTGGGCAGGGTGCGCCAGAGGTCGTTGACCTGGCGCTGCGCATAGGCCTCGCGGTCCTTGCGGTCGGCCAGTTCCTGCGCGAGCGACTTGCGCTGCGGCCGGCGATAACGGTCGACGCCATGGTTCTGCAGCGCGTGGCACGAGTCGAGGAACAGCTCCACCGTTTCGAGGCCATGGCGCTCTTCGCACTCGGCCACGTAGTTCTTGGCGTAGACCAGGTAGTCGATGATCGACGACGCGTCGGTCCACATGCGGAACAGGTAGTTGCCCTTGAAGAAGCTGTTGTGGCCATATGCCGCGTGCGCGATGACGAGCGCCTGCATCGCCATCGTGTTCTCCTCCATCAGGTAGCTGATGCAGGGGTTGGAGTTGATGACGATCTCGTAGGCCAGGCCCATGTGGCCGCGCTTGTAGTTCTTCTCGGTGGAGATGAACTCCTTGCCATAGCTCCAGTGGCGGTAGTTCACCGGCATGCCCACGCTGGCGTAGGCGTCCATCATCTGCTCGGCGGTGATGATCTCGAGCTGGTTCGGGTAGGTGTCCAGCCCGTAGCGTTCGGCCGTGTGGCGGATGACCTCGTGGTAGCGGTCGATCAGCTCGAACGACCAGTCACTGGGCCCGGGCAGCTTTTCGGCCGCGCGCTTCAGTGGCTGCGGGCCGCGGCCGGGATCGGTGGGGGCAGTGAGGATCGCGCTCATCGTGGGGTTCAGGCCGCGGCGGCCGCGCCTTCCTTCTTGAAGAGGTCCCGGAACACCGGGTAGATCTGCGAGGCCTCGGTGGCCTTGCGCATCGCGAAGTGGGGCTGCGATTCGGCAAGCTGGCAGTACTCTTCCCACAGGTTCTGCTCTTCCTCGGCCACCTGCACGTAGGCGAAGTACCGGCACAGGGGCAGCAGCTTCTCGGCCAGCAGCTCGCGGCAGCGGCCGGAGTCGTGGTGCCAGTTGTCGCCGTCGCTGGCCTGCGCGCCGTAGATGTTCCACTCGCTGGGGTTGTAGCGGGCGCGGATGATCTCCTCCATCAGCACCAGCGCGCTGCTGACCACGGTGCCGCCGGTCTCGCGGGCGTGGAAGAAGTTCTCCTCGTCCACTTCCTGCGCCTGGGTGTGGTGGCGGATGAAGACGATGTCGATCTTCTCGTAGTGCCGCGTGAGGAACAGGTACAGCAGGATGAAGAAGCGTTTGGAGAGGTCCTTGCGCGCCTCGTCCATCGAGCCCGAGACGTCCATCAAGCAGAACATCACGGCCTTGCTGGTGGGCACCGGCACCTTCACCCGGTTGCGAAAGCGCAGGTCGATCGGGTCGAGGAACGGGATGCGCTCGATGCGCAGGCGCAAGGCCGAGATCTCTTCTTCCAGCGGCTTGATCTCGCGCTCGGCGGTGGTGTCGCCCGCGGCGGCGGCGCGTTTGAGCTCGACCAGGCGTTCCTGCAGTTCGTGCAGTTCACGCCGCGAGCCCGAGCCGATGGCAATGCGCCGGCCGATGGCACCGCGCATCGAGCGCACCACGTGCAGGTTGTTGGGCGTGCCGTCGCTGGTGAAGCCGGCGCGGTGGCTCTTCCACTCCGGCGTTTCGGCCAGCTGGGTGCGCACCAGGTGCGGCAGGGCGAGGTCTTCGAAGAAGACCTGCATGAACTCTTCCTTGCTGAGCGCGAAGGTGAAGTCATCCTCGCCCTCGCCCTGGTCGCTGGCCTGGCCCTTGCCGGAGCCGCCGCCCTGCCCGCCCTTGGGTCGCTCGATGCGGTCGCCGCGGATGTAGTCCTTGTTGCCCGGGTGCACCACCTCGCGCATGCCGCCCTGGCCGTGGTGGAACACCGGCTCGGAGAGGTCCTTCTTCGGGATGCGCACCTCTTCGCCGCGCTCGAGGTCGCGGATGCCACGGCCATCGACCGCACGCCGCACCGCTTCCTTGATCTGGTCCTTGTAGCGGCGCATGAAGCGCTCGCGATTGCCGATCGACTTGTTCTTGCCCGCCAACCGACGATCAATGATCTGCTGAAGCATGCGGTCCCTCGACGTTCTCTGGCCTGTGTGCTCAGCTGCTCTTGCGCACCCGGAGGTACCACTCGCAGAGCAAGCGCACCTGCTTGCTGGTGTAGCCCTTGGCCACCATGCGGGTGACGAAGTCCTCGTGCTTCTTGGCTTCGTCCGCGCTGGCCTTGGCGTTGAAGCTGATCACCGGCAGCAGCTCCTCGGTGTTGGAGAACATCTTCTTCTCGATCACCGTGCGCAGCTTCTCGTAGCTGGTCCACACCGGGTTGTTGCCCTGGTTGTTGGCGCGCGCGCGCAGCACGAAGTTGACGATCTCGTTGCGGAAATCCTTCGGGTTGGCGATGCCGGCGGGCTTCTCGATCTTCTCGAGCTCGGCGTTCAGCGCGCCACGGTCGAAGACCTCGCCGGTGTCGGTGTCGCGGTACTCGTGGTCCTGGATCCAGTAGTCGGCATAGGTGACGTAGCGGTCGAAGATGTTCTGGCCGTACTCCGAGTAACTTTCGAGGTAGGCGGTCTGGATCTCCTTGCCGATGAACTCGGCATAACGCGGCGCCAGCTGTTCCTTGATGAAGCCGACGTACTTCTGCTCCAGCTCGGCCGGGAACTGCTCGCGCTCGATCTGCTGCTCGAGCACGTACATCAGGTGCACCGGGTTGGCGGCGACTTCCTGGCTGTCGAAGTTGAACACTTTCGACAGGATCTTGTAGGCAAAGCGGGTGGAGATGCCGCTCATGCCCTCGTCGACGCCCGCGTAGTCGCGGTATTCCTGGTAGCTCTTGGCGCGCGGGTCGGTATCTTTCAGGTTCTCGCCGTCGTAGACCTGCATCTTCGAGAAGAGAGACGAGTTCTCGGGCTCCTTCAGCCGCGTGAGGATGGCGAACTGGCTCATCATCTTCAGCGTGCCCGGGGCGCACTTGGCCTCGGCGAGCGAGGAGCCGCGGATCAGCTTCTCGTAGATCTTGACCTCTTCGCTGACACGCAGGCAGTACGGCACCTTCACGATGTACACGCGGTCGAGGAAGGCCTCGTTGTTCTTGTTGTTGCGGAAGGTCTTCCACTCGCTTTCGTTCGAATGCGCAAGGATGATGCCGTCGAACGGGATCGCGCCGAAGCCCTCGGTGCCCTTGAAGTTGCCTTCCTGGGTGGCGGTGAGCAGCGGGTGCAGCACCTTGATGGGCGCCTTGAACATTTCCACGAACTCGAGCAGGCCCTGGTTGGCCAGGCACAGGCCGCCGCTGTAGCTGTAGGCGTCGGGGTCGTCCTGCGCATAGGTCTCCAGCTTGCGGATGTCGACCTTGCCCACCAGCGAGCTGATGTCCTGGTTGTTCTCGTCGCCCGGCTCGGTCTTGCAGACCGCGATCTGCTTGAGCACCGAGGGGTGGCGCTTGACGACCTTGAACTTGCGGATGTCGCCGCCGAACTCTTCGAGCCGCTTCACGGCCCAGGGGCTCATGATGCGGTTCAGGTAGCGCACGGGGATGCCGTATTCCTTGTCGAGGATGGGGCCGTCTTCATCGGCGCTGAACAAGCCCAGCGGTGACTCGTTCACCGGCGAGCCCTTGATCGCGTAGAACGGCACGTCCTGCATCAGCTGCTTCAGGCGCTCGGCGATCGAGCTCTTGCCGCCGCCCACCGGGCCCAGCAGGTAGAGCACCTGCTTCTTTTCTTCCAGCCCCTGCGCCGCGTGGCGGAAGTAGGAGACGACCTGCTCGATCGCGTCCTCCATGCCGTAGAACTCGGCGAAGGCCGGGTAGATCTTGATGACCTTGTTCGCGAAGATGCGCGACAGCCGCGGGTCGTTGCGGGTGTCGATCATCTGCGGCTCGCCGATGGCCTTGAGCATGCGCTCGGCGGCGGTGGCATAGGCCAGCGGATTGCGCTTGCACTCGTTGAGGTAGTCCTCGAGGGACATCTCCTCTTCGCGGGTGCGTTCGTAGCGGGCGGCGAAACTGCTGATCACGTCCATGCGGACCTCCTTGAGCGGGACACAGCGCCGAGGGGCCGGGCCGGGGCCCGCTTCGGCGGTGAGGGAAGTTCTGATGAAGTCCCGGCTGTACGGGCCCAGGCTCCATCAGAGCTTTCCGGTCGTCAAGAACAACGTGTCAGATTCAGCGAGTCTCCAGCTTCATGCAAACCCGGGTGCTGCAAGACACCGAGAAGGCCCCGCATCCGGGCTCATTTCTGGTGGCTGCCTTGCAAGGCCCGCGCCAGTGTGAGTGCGATCGTATAACCGCTTCAACGCCGATGCATCAGCATCCGCCGACAGCGTTGCACTGTTGATGGTCATCATGCGCCGAATTGCGCAGTGATGCACGCCACCGGGCGGCGGATGCACCAGCCTGTGCACTTGCCGCGACGCGGCCGTGCACGCGCGCTCAGCGGTCGCTGGCGCCCAGCTTCTCGAGCAGGCCGTTGAGCTCGTCGAGCGAGCCGAAGGCAATGGCCACCTCGCCCTGTTCTCCGCGCTTGGTCTTGCGGTGGATGCGGATCTCCACCTGGGCGGTGAGCGCGTCGGCGAGCTGTTCTTCCAACCGCACGATGTCGCGCGACTTGACGGCCTTGACGCGCAGCAAGGGGCTCTGCCGCCCCGCACCCTGGGCCTTGGCCACCAGGCGCTCGGCCTCGCGCACCGAGAGTTTCTTGGCCGCGATCTCGTTGGCGCTGAGGATCTGCTGCGCGGCCTCGAGCGACAGCAGGGCGCGCGCATGGCCCATGTCCAGATCGCCGGCCATCAGCATCTGCTGCACCGGTGCTGCCAGGTTCAGCAGGCGCAGCAGGTTGCTGGCTGCGCTGCGCGAGCGGCCCACGGCCTGGGCGGCCTGCTCGTGCGTGAGCTTGAACTCGTCGATCAGGCGCTGCAGGCCCTGGGCCTCTTCGAGCGGGTTGAGGTCCTCGCGCTGGATGTTCTCGATCAGCGCCATCACTGCGGCGGCTTCGTCGGGCACATCCTTCACCAGCACCGGCACTTCGTTCAGGCCGGCCAGCTTCGCGGCCCGGTAGCGGCGCTCGCCGGCAATGATCTCGTAGCCGCTGGCCCCCACCGGGCGCACCAGGATGGGCTGCATGACGCCCTGGCTCTTGATGCTTTCGGCCAGTTCGTACAGCGAGCCCTCGTCCATGCGGGTGCGCGGCTGGTACTTGCCGGCGCGCAGCTGGTTCAGCGCCAGCGTGCTGGGCCGACCAGGCTCGGCCGCGGCCGCTTCGCTGACCTTGGGGCCGAGCAGTGCTTCGAGGCCGAGGCCGAGGCCCTTGGGTTTCTTGGTGACCATGGCGAATTGTCACCGACGCGCCCGCCGCTGCGCGGCCGGGAACAGCACCTCACGTTCGAGGTAGCGGCGCAGGCGCTGGATGCGCGGGTCGGTGCGGCCGGGGCGGGTGGCCAGGTGCTGCACCACGCCGTCCACCCGCAGCATCAGCACGCCGCGCTCGTCGCGGCGCCACTGGCCGGCCAGGCGGGCGGCCAGCACGTCTTCGCGGTCGCGGGTGCCGAGCACCCGCTGCAGGTCGCTGCCGGCGATCCAGCTGTGGTGGGCATCGTGCTCGATGCGCAGCGTGATGCCACCAAAGGCATGGTGGTGGCCCTGCTCCGGCGCCCAGAGCCGCTCGCGCAGCCGTTCTCGTGCAGCGCTGGCCAGCCACAGCGCGGCCTGGGGCAGCACCACCAGCACCACACCCAGGCCCAGCGTGACGGCCAGCACCAGCCAGCTGCCACGCACCACCCGGTCGACCAGGCCGGCCAGCAGCATCGCGGTCAGTCCGATGAGCAGCGCACGTTGGCCGCGGGTCATCTCAGGGGCTCCACCGCGCTTCGCGCGGCCCGCGACGCATGGGCGCTGGGTGCGTGTATGAGTGGCGCCTGCCGGCCCGTTGCTGCCTTTGGGGTCGGTTGCGGAAAGCCGACGTTCGAGGTGCGGAGCGCGCAAGCGCCAAGGTCCGCGTGCGCAGCGGGCCGAATCCGGCGGTCAGCCTGCGGCTGACTTCGCTGCGGTTCTCGGCTTCGGGGCGCGCTGTCGGATTTATCTCCGCGCGCTTCGCGCGCTGCGACCAGCGCCAGCGAGTCAGTTGTT
>JACRAZ010000003.1 GCA_016213205.1 Burkholderiales bacterium | reverse complement strand
GTTGTCGATCACGCTCATGCCCTTGAACAGCGCCAGGTTCTGGAAGGTGCGCGCCACGCCCATCTCAGCCACCTGGCGCGAGTTCATGTGGCTGAAGGTCTTGCCGCGGAAGGTGATCGAGCCCTGTTGCGGCGTGTAGACGCCGTTGATGCAGTTGAGCATCGAGCTCTTGCCGGCGCCGTTGGGGCCGATGATGGCGCGGATCTCGTGCTCGCGCACGTCGAAGCTGATGTCGGTGAGCGCCTTCACGCCGCCGAAGCTCAGCGAGATGTTCTTCACGTCGAGGATCACATCCCCGCTCCGGCGTTCTGCGTTCATGCCGCTTGCCCCATGGCGGGATAGGTCTTGGTGTCGATGATCTTCAGCGTGGCCGAGATCGAGCCGGTGCGCCCGTCCTCGAACTTCACCGCGGTCTCGATGAACTGCTCGGTCCTGCCGTCGTACAGCGCCTCCACCAGCACCCGGTACTTGTCGTTGATGTAGCCGCGCTTGACCTTGCGGGTGCGGGTCATCTCGCCGTCGTCGGCGTCGAGTTCCTTGTGCAGCACCAGGAAGCGGCTGATCTGGCTGCCGGCGAGCAGCTTGTCCTGCGCCAGGTCGGCATTGACCTGCTCCACGCATTCGCGGATGAGCTGGTAGACCTCGGGCTTCTGCGCCAGGTCGGTGTAGCCGGCGTAGGGCAGGTTGCGCTTCTCGGCCCAGTTGCCCACGGCCTCGAAGTCGATGTTGATGAAGGCGCACACGCGGTCACGCTGGTCGCCGAAGGCCACCGCCTCCTTGATGTGCGGGAAGAACTTCAGCTTGTTCTCCACGTACTTGGGCGCGAACATCGCGCCGTCGTTGGGGCCGCCGACGATGCGGCCCACGTCCTTGGCGCGGTCGATGATCTTCAGGTGGCCGCCGGCGTCGATGAAGCCGGCATCACCGGTGTGGTACCAGCCCTCGGGCGTGAGCACCTCGGCGGTGGCGGCGGGGTTCTTGTAGTACTCCTTCAGCAGCCCGGGCGACTTGACCAGGATCTCGCCCGAATCGGCCAGCTTGATCTCCACGCCCTGGATCGGCACGCCCACCGTGTCGGCCCGGGCCTGGTTGTCGGGCTGCAGGCACACGAACACCGCGGTCTCGGTGGAGCCGTACAGCTGCTTCAGGTTGATGCCGATCGAGCGGTAGAAGGTGAACAGGTCCGGCCCGATCGCCTCGCCCGCGGTGTAGGCCACCCGCACGCGCGACAAGCCCAGCGTGTTGCGCAGCGGGCCGTAGATGAACAGGTCGCCCAGCTGCCACAGCAGGCGGTCGAAGGCCGAGACGGGCTTGCCGTCCATGCGCGCAGGCCCCACGCGCCGGGCCACGGCCATGAAGGTCTTGAACAGCCACTTCTTGAACGCGCCGGCGTCTTCCATGCGGATCATCACGCTGGTGAGCAGGCCCTCGAAGATGCGCGGCGGCGCAAAGTAGTAGGTGGGGCCCACTTCCTTCAGGTCGATGGTCACCGTGGCGTTCGATTCCGGGCAGTTCACCACGTAGCCGCAGGCCAGCCACTGCGCGTAGCTGAAGATGTTCTGGCCGATCCAGGCCGGCGGCAGGTAGGCCAGCACTTCCTCGCGCTCGGTGAGCTTGTCGAACACCTTGCCGGCGTTCGCGCGGTCCAGCAGCGTGAAGTGGGTGTGCACCACGCCCTTGGGGTTGCCGGTGGTGCCGGAGGTGAAGAACATCGCCGCCACGTCCTGCGGCTGCGAGCGGGCCACCTCGGCATCGAAGAAGCCGGGGTCACGCGCCTGGCGGGCCTTGCCGGCCTCGATCAGCGCGTCCAGCGCGGCCAGGCCCGGCTCGTCGTACTTGCGCAGGCCGCGCGGGTCGTCGAACCACAGGCGCTCGAGCCGGGGGCATTGCTCGCGGATCTCGAGCAGCTTGTCCACCTGCTCCTGGTCTTCCACCACCGCGAAACGCACCTCGGCGTTGTTGATCGGGAACACGAACTCGGTGGCCACCGCGTCCTGGTACAGCGGCACCGGCACCGCGCCGAGCGATTGCGCGGCCAGCATCGCCGCATACAGGCGCGGCCGGTTCTCGCCCACCACCACCACGTGCTCGCCGCGGGCCACGCCGGCCTCGGCCATGCCGCAGGCCAGCTGGCGCACCAGGGTGGCCAGGTCGGCCCAGCTCAGGGTCTGCCAGATGCCATAGCTCTTTTCGCGCAGCGCCGGCGCCTGCGGGCGCTGCTGCGCATGGTCGAGCATCAGGCGGGGAAAGGTCGTTTGCACCGCTGCTCCTGAGAGTCGATGGCCTGCCAGGCAGGACGCATCGGGGTTGGAGCCGAATGCTAGGCCTTGGTTTGACGTCCGGATGTCGGTCCAACGACAATCCTAGGGTCCATCCCAGGCGGTGCTTACCCGCAGTTCTTGATGAACATCACGCCCAGCCTGCGCCAGCGCGCACGCGCACCCACGGCGGCCGAGCTCGACTCGATCCCGTGGCTGAAGGTGTTGTCGCCGGAAGACCGCGCGCGCGCCAGCGCCACGCTGATGGTGGCCACGGCGCTGCCGGGCGACCGCATCTGCCGCATCGGCCGCCCGCCCACCTACTGGTTCGGCGTGATCGAGGGCATGCTGAAGATGAGCAACGACGGCGCGGGCGGCGCCCCGATCACCTTCACCGGCATCCCGCCGGGTGCCTGGTTCGGCGAGGGCACGCTGCTCAAGCGCGAGGACTACCGGTACCACATCGAGGCCCTGCGCCGCAGCGTCGTCGCGGGCCTGCCGATCGACGAGTTCACCAGCCTGCTGGACCGCAGCATCCCGTTCAACCGCTTCGTGATGAACCAGTTGAACGAGCGCCTGGGCCAGTTCATCGCCGCGCGGGAGATCGATCGCCAGAGCCACCCCGACGTGCGCGTGGCCCGCAACCTGGCCGCGCTGTTCCACCCGGTGCTCTACCCGGGCGTGGGGGAACTGCTGCGCATCACCCAGCAGGAGCTGGCCTACCTGGTGGGCCTGTCGCGCCAGCGGGTGAACGAGGCGCTCAATGCGCTGCGCGAGCAGGGGCTGATCCGCATCGAGTACGGCGGCGTGCGGGTGCTGGACCTGGCACGCCTGCGCAACTACACCGTCGATTGAGCGCGCGCCCCCGGCTGGCCGCTCACGGTTGCCGGTAGGGCCTGGGATAGGCCGGCGCCCGCGGCACCGGCAAGGGCTGCTCGGACAGGCGCCGCAGCAGCTGGGCCACCGCGGCATCGAGCTGCGCATCCTGGCCCTCGAAGCTGGCGCGTGGCGGGTTGTCTACCTCGATGTCGGGGCTGACGCCGCGGCCCTCGATCAGCCACTGCCCGTCCGGCGTGAACTGCCCCGATTCGGCCGCGCGCAGGATGCCGTTGTCGAGCAGGCGGTTGCGATCGGACAGCCACACGCCCGCGCCCGCCGTGGGCCGGCCCACCAGCGTGCCGAGCTTGAGCCGCTGCACCCCGGCGGCGAAGGTCTCGCCGTCGGAGTAGGTGGTCTCGTCGATCAGCACCGCCAGGTGGCCGCGGAAGCTCTGCTGCATGTTGCCGTAGGGCGGCAGCCCCACCGGTGAGCGCCGCTGCCAGTAGGCCCAGGTGCGGCGCAGCAGCTTCTCGATGATCCAGCTGTCGATGTTGCCGCCGGTGTTGCCCCGCACGTCGATCACCAGCGCTTCGCGGTCGAGCTGGGCATAGAACTCGCGGGCGAAGGTGGCGATGTCGTCGCCGCCCATGGCGCGCAGGTGCAGGTAGCCGATGCGGCCGCCGCCGGCTTGCTGCACGCGTTCGGCGCGGCCGGCTTCCCAGTCGCCGTAACGCAGCGCGGCCTCGCGCCGGGCGTCCACCGGCGTCACCACGGCCTGCCGGGTGCTGCCGTCCGGGCGGCGCAGGTCCAGCAGCACCTGGCGGCCGGCCAGGCCACGCAGCACCGGGGCGATGCCCGGCAGCCCGCGTGTGTTGCGGCCGTTCACCGCGGTGATGATCTCGCCGGCCTGCGCCTGCACGCCCGGGGCCGCCAGCGGCGGGGCCTCGGACGGCAGCTCCGGGTCGCCGCGGTACAGCGCGTCAATGCGCAAGCCCTCGGCCACCGGCGACAGCCGCGCGCCCAGGCCCGCCAGGGTGATCTGCTCGGGGCCGGCGCGCAGGTCGGGGGTGCCGACCTGGCTGTGCAGCAGGCCGAGCTCGCTGACCATCTGCGCCAGCAGCTCGTTGAGCTCGGCCCGGTCGGTCACGCGGTCGACCAGCGGCTCGAATCGCCGGCGCACCGCGGGCCAGTCCACGCCGTGCAGGCCGGGGTCGTACAAGTGGTCGCGCTGCATGCGCCAGGCGTCGGCGAACATCTGGCGCCATTCGGCCCGCGGCTCCACGGCCAGCGGCCAGTCGGCCCAGCGCACGGTGTGGCGCGCCAGCTCGGCCGGCGCCTTGGCGCCGGCATCGAGCAGCAGGATGTCGCCGGCCGCCGCCCCCGGGCCAGCCTTCACCACCAGCAGGCGCTTGCCGTCGGGCGTGACCTCGACCTGCCGCACATCGGCCATGAAGGGCTCGGGCTTGGGCTCGTTGTCCTCGATGGCCAGCGTGCGCAGGGTGCGCCGGCCTTCCGGGGTGCTGTCGCGCTCCAGCAGGTACAGGCGCTTGCCGTCGGTGCGCAGCGTGAGGTAGTTGCCAGGCGCCAGCGGCACTTCGTGCAGGCGCTGTGCCAGGCCGGGGAAGGTGATGGCCGGCAGCGCGGCCCCCGCCGCCGGGCCTGCCTTGGCCGCTGCGGGGGCTGCAGCCGACGTGGCCGATGCGGCCGGTGCGGCCTGCCGCGTGGCGGTGGCCTCGGGGGTACCCATCGAGAGCTCGTCACGGGGCCGGAACGGGAAGCGCAGCCCGGGTTGCAGCGCCAGTGCATAGACCCGGCTGCGGCGCTCGAAGAAGGGCCCGAGGTCGCGGTCGCCCCAGGGGTGGCGGTTGCTGGCGCTGAAGTGCCGGTCGGACAGGAAGTACAGCCACTTGCCATCCGGCGTGAACGCGGGGGCGCCACTGTCGTAGCGGTCGCTGGTCAGCACCTCGCTGCGGCCGGGACCATCGCCTTCGCCCAGGCGGTACAGCACGAGCTGGCTGCGCAGGCTGGGCGGCTGGGCGCGCGTGAAGGCCAGTGCGCGGCTGTCCGGCGACCAGACCAGCGGCGTGTCGTTGTCCAGCGCGCTGGCATCGGCCACCTGCACGGTCTTGCCGCCGCCCTGCGGCGTGAGGGCGGTGAGCCAGAGGCGTCCGTCCTTGTCGTGGTGGGCCAGCCAGCGGCCGTCCGGCGAGGGCTGCAGCTGCAGGCGCAGCACACTGGCGCCGGTGGTGATGCGCACCGGCGAGCCCACCCCGTTGGCGGGCAGGCGCCAGACTTCCACCTCGTCGGCGGGCGCCATGTCGCACAGGGCGAACACCTGGCGGCCATCATGGCCGAAGGTGCCCGCGCGGCAGCGTGCGTCGGCCGGCAGCGCGGCCTCGGCGCGGCGCAGGCCGGCCGCGCCCACGGTGGCGATGCGGCCGCGCACCGTCAGCGCCACGCGCTGGCCATCGGGTGACAAGGCCACGTGGCTGAGGAAGTCCTGCGCCCGCGTGAGCCAGCGGGTGCGCTGGTGGTCGAAGTCGCCACCCAGCGTGATGTCCAGCCGCTGGTCCTGGCCGGTGGCGAGGTCCACCAGGTGCAGGTCGGCCCCTAGCGCGTAAATGACGCGGCCATCGTCGATCGACGCGTGGCGGATGTCGAGCTCGCGGTGGTGGGTGTGCTGGCGCAGGTCGCCGCCAGCGGCGTCCACCGACCAGAGGTTGAAGCGCCCGTCGCGGTCGGACAGGAAGGCCACCCGCGGCTGTGCAACGCCGCCCTGGCGCGCCAGATAGGGCATCGGCCGCTTGTGGCCGGCTTCGTGGCTGAGCAGCGGCCGTGCTTCGGCCGGGCCGCCCAGCGCCAGCTGCCACAGCCGCGCGGTGGCGCCGCCGCGGTAGGCGCGCACGTTGTCGCCACGCAGGCCGCCGCGGCTGAAGTACAGGGTCTTGCCATCGGCGCTGAGCGCGCCGTCGCTGGCCTGGCCCACGGGCAGCGTGCGCTGCAGGCCGGTGGCAGGGGCTATCGCGTAGAGCTGCAGGTCCGGTGCGCCGCTGGCCGCGGGCGCGGTGGCCAGCACCTCGCCGTCCGGTGTCCAGCCCCACACCTGCACCCGGGCGCCGAACCAGCTGAGCCGGCGCGGCGTGCCGCCGGTGGTGGGCATCAGGTAGACATCGGGGCTGCCCTCGTAGGCGCCGACGAAGGCCAGCCAGCGCCCGTCTGGCGACACCGCGGGATGGGTCTCGTAGCCCGGGTGGGTGGTGATGCGCTCGGCGCGGCCGCCGGTGGTGCCCACGCGCCAGATGTCGCCCTCGGCGGTGAACCACAGCTGCTGGCCCTGCAGCGCCGGGAAGCGGTAGAAGCCGGTGGCCGGCTGGGCCCGCGCCGGCGCGCAGGCCAAGGCCAGCCAGAGGGCCAGCCAGAGGGCGAACCAACGGGCCGGACGGCCCGGCAGGCGGCGGTGCGACAGGGTGATCATGGTGTTCAGGCCGGGTTGCTCACGCCCGCCGCCACGTGCCCCGCCGGCACGTGCGGCGCGGCGCTGTCGACATGGCGCGTCTGGTCGTCGAAGAAGAAGTCGGGCTCGAACTCGCGCAGGAATTCGCCCTTGGGCAGGCCGCCGAGGAACATGGCCTCGTCGACCTCGATGTGCCAGTCCATCAGCGTGCGGATCGCACGCTCGTGGGCCGGTGCGCTGCGGGCGGTGACCAGCGCGGTGCGGATGCGCATGCCCGCCGGGTCGGCCGCCTGCTGCAGCTGCTGCAGGGCGTCCAGCAGCGGCTTGAAGGGGCCGGGCGGCAGCGGCGTGGCGGCCTGGCTGCGTTCGTGGGCCTGGAAGGCGTCCAGGCCGTCGCGCTGGTACACCCGCTCGGCCTCGTCGGAGAACAGCACCGCGTCGCCATCGAAGGCGATGCGCAACTCGCGCGGGTGGGCGTCCGAGGCGCGCGCGCTGTGCGGCAGCACCCGTGCGGCGGGCACGCCGGCGTCCAGTGCCGAGCGCACATCAGCCTCGTTGGCCGACAGGAACAGCCGCGCGGCCAGCGGCCGCAGGTAGCGCCAGGGCGATTCGCCGCGGGTGAACACGCCGCGCTCGATCGGCAGCCCGTAGTGCTGGCAGGAGCGGAACACGCGCAGGCCCGAGACCGGGTCGTTGCGCGAGAGGATCACCACCTCCACCCGGGTGGCCTCGGGCTGGTTGAAGGCCAGCAGCTTGCGCACCAGCGAGAAGGCCACGCCGGGCCGCGCCGGCTGCTCCAGGCGCTGCAGCTGCAGTTGCATGTAGGCGCGGTCGTCATGGGCCTCGAAGACGCGGTTCTCGTCCTCGAAGTCGAACAAGGCGCGCGAGGAGAGCGCGATCACCAGGCGGTCGGCGGGCAGGGGCGGCATGCGGCGCATGATACGAAGGGCGCCCCGCCCGCCGGCGCCCGGGCACCGCGGGCCGGGCGCCGCCGCTGCGGCGCCGGACCTTATTGCACGAAGCCGATCGGCGAGCGCTTGCCGTGGCCCTCGGGCAGGTCGCGCAGCTCGATCGTGTCGCGCCCGTCCAGCCTGGCGTTGCCGAAGGCCGTCATCCAGGCGCGGCGCATCTCGCGGGGTGCCAGCTCGGCCATGCGGTCGAGCACGGCCTCGCCCGGCTCGGTGGCAAAGCGGCGGCCCCAGTCGTGCTGGCCGCGGATGCCGGTGTACAGGCGCAGCGCGATGGTGCGTGCCGCATCACGATCGGGCATCTGCACCTCGTACACGTTCATCCGGTTCAGGATGGGCTCGGGAATCGCCCGCTCGTCGTTCGCGGTGGCGACCCAGATCACCTGGCTCGCGTCCACCGCCACCTCGGCGAACTCGTCGATGAAGCTGCGCGCTGTGTCGTGCTCGAGCAGGCTGTACAGCGCGCCCAGCGGGTCGTAGGCATGCTCGCCGCGGGCCTTGTCGATCTCGTCGACCACCATCACCGGGTTGGCGTACTGGCCTTCCACCAGGGTTTCGAACACCTTGCCGGGCCGCGCGCCCTTCCACTGCGAGCTGGCGCCCGAGAGCACCCAGCCCGCGGTGAGCGAGCTCATCGAGACGAAGCCCATGCCGGTGCCCAGCAGCTGCGCCACCTCGCGGGCGAAATGGGTCTTGCCCACACCCGGCGGGCCCAGCAACAGCATCGGGGTGATCTCCAGTGCGTCGCGGCTGTCGTGGCACAACGCGAGCTGGCGGCGGATGTCGTTCAGCGCGTCGTGGAAATTGGGCAGTTCGTCGTACAGGTGCTCCATCGCGGGCAGGCCGGAGGGCTTGACCTGGAAGCGCTCGGCGCCCTTCTCGAGCATGCGCTCGTAGGTGCTGCGCAGGCTCTCGTGCTCCTTGGGCGGCAGCTTGGTGAGCCGGCGCTCGACCTCGTCGCAGCGGTACACCGGCCGCAGGTTGGCGATCGGGATGTTGCTGCGCCGCCCGACGGGCACCAGGTCGGTCGACGACGATTCAGTGGAGGCGATGGACATGCATGTCTCCCACAAGGTCCGGCAAGTTGATTGCAGCAAAGCATGGCGCGGGCCAGCCGCGGATAAGCATGCCGAACCCGCGGCACTTCGACAAGCCGGGCCAGCGCGTGGTGCGGGATCATGCCGAGGCTGCGCAGACTGTCGCTAGCCCCGCCTGTCTGCGGGGGTCAAGCGCTTGGCAGGTCGGGAAGAGTGCAATTCATCACGGGTGGTCGATCCCCCGACGCATCGGCCTGGTGCGTTGAATCGGTATCCTTGAAACATTGCTAAAAGTAACGGATTGACACCATGATCGCGTTGGGACAAACAGGCGCCGGGCGCCTGCACATGGCCGGGCAGGGCGGGCGGCTGGCCGCCGTGGCCGCCCTGGCCGCCTGGGCACTGGCCAGCGCTTCCGCGCAGGCCGCGCCGCTGACGCTGGCACCGCAGCACAGCCTGGCGGCCGCCACCGCCGAGGGCGCGGCGGCGAGCTTCTTCCAGGTGGACAGCGCCTGGCAGGGCAGCACCGTGCTGTGGAACGAGGCGACACAAAGCTACGGCAGCGGCGTGGCGATCGGCAGCTACAGCTGGGGCACCGGCCTGTGGGGCCGGGCCGACTGGCAGGCCACGCAGGACGCGGCGCTGGGCGGCAACGGGCCGCCGGTCATCGACAGCTGGTCGGGCTGGGCCTCCACCATCAACTTCGGCAACAACCCGTTCAACAGCGTCTACGGCGCGTCGCTGGGCCCGGCCACCGTGGTGCCGATGTTCGACGCGAACAGCCCGAACGAAGACAACTGGACTTCACGCTTCAGCGGCGTGTTCCGTGTCACCGAGGCCGGGCTCTACAACTTCGGCGTGCTCAACGACGACGGCTTCTTCCTGCGCCTGATGGGGGCCGGCGGGCAGAGCCATGAGATCGGACGCGACTACCTGAACGACCCTGCGCGCAGCACCTTTGGCGACGGGCTGCTGCTGAGCGAAGGCTTGTACGGCTTCGAGCTCGGTGAGTGGAACCGGCTCGGCGTGGGCGTGGTCGATCTGCGCTGGAACCGCGGCGGCACCACGCCGTGGGAACTGCTGCCCACGCTGCACCTCGTGCCCACGGTGGGCACCGGCCAGCCGGTGGACGAGCCTGCCTCGCTGCTGCTGGCGGGGGCCGCGCTGGCCTTGCTGGCACGAAAACGGCGGCGCCCCGCGGACGCCTGATGCAGCCCACGCCCCTGCCCGAACCAGACCGCCCCGCCCGCCTGGCTTCGCGCTGGCGGGCGTTTTCGCATGGGCTGGTGGTGGTGGCTGGCTGGGCGCTGTTCGGCTGGTGCTGGTTCGACGTGACCCAACGGCCCAACGAAGTGAGCGACCTCTGGCGCCTGATGATCGTGGCCGCACTGCTGCTGCCGGTGGTCACGGTGGCCTGGGTGGCGCACAACGTGGGCATCCACCGGCGCAAGGGCCCGCGCCGCGCGGTGCGGCCGGTGTCGGTGCGTTATGCGCAGGATTTCAACGGCCGCCCGGTGCAGGCCGACTGGGCCGAACTGGCCCATGCCGGGTATGTGGAGATCGCGCTCGACGAGGCCGGCGTCAAGTGCTATCGCCTGCCCACCGCGGCCCGGTCCGACGGCGCCACCCGGCCGATGGAGCTGGTGTGAGGGGGCGCGCGTGATCGAGCAACTGCTGCTGGCGTTCCAGCATTCCACACCCTACGGCTGGGCGCTGGTGTTTTTTGCCGCCTACCCCATCGTCACCAGCATCATGTGGATCACCACCGCGCTGGTGTTCCGCTTGCGCTGGGAAGACCAGCCCCTGCCCGGCGCCGACAGGCCGGACGCGCAGTTGCCCTTCGTCAGCGTGCTCGTGCCAGCGCACAACGAGCAGGCGGTGATCGCCCGCTCGGTGAAGGCCATGCTCGCGATGGACTACCCGGCGTTCGAGGTGATCGTCATCGACGATGGCTCCAGCGACGGCACCCTCTCCGCGCTGACGCCGCTGCGCGTGGACCACCGCCTGCGCGTGGTGCGCAAGCGCGTCAACGAAGGCAAGGCGCTGGCACTGAATGATGCGCTGCCGCTCGCACGCGGCGAGATCCTGATGTGCATGGATGCCGACGCCGCGCCCGAGCCCGCGATGCTGCGCCACATCGTGCCGCACTTCGAGTCGCCGCGCGTGGCCGCCGTCACCGGCAACCCGCGCGTGCGCAACACCGAGACCTTCCTGGCGCGGCTGCAGGCGGTGGAGTTTTCCTCGATCATCAGCCTGCTGCGGCGCGCGCAGCGCGTGTGGGGGCGGGTGGTCACCGTCTCGGGCGTGGTGGCCGCCCTGCGCCGCAGCGCGGTGATGGACGTGGGCGGCTTCAGCCCCAACATGCCCACCGAGGACATCGAGCTCACCTGGAAGCTGCAGAAGCGCTTCTACGACGTGCGCTACGAGCCCCGCGCGATCTGCTGGATGACGGTGCCGCTCACCTACCGAGGCCTGTACCGCCAGCGCCTGCGCTGGGCCCGCGGCCTGCTGCAGGTGCTGCACAAGCATGCCGACGTGATGACGAACTGGAAGACCCGTCGCCTGTGGCCGGTGTACATCGAATCCTCGCTGTCGGTGCTGTGGGCGGTGTGCTTCGTGATGCTCACCAGCGTGTGGACGCTGTCCTGGGCGGTGGGGGTGCCGCCGGTGGGGGCCTCGCCCATCCCCAACATCTGGGGCATGACGATCGGCACCATCTGCCTCGTGCAGCTGCTCACCGGCACGCTGATCGACCGCCGCTACGATCCCGACATCGTGCGGTCCTTCCCCTATGCCGTGTTCTACCCGATCCTCTACTGGGCCTTCCTCGCGCTGACCACCGTGATCGCGCTGCCCTACCTGTTCCGCAAACCCGCGAAGGCCTCGATCCGCTGGGACACCGCACGGGTCGGGAGCGGCTCGTGACGACTGCCGCACCACGCCGGCGGCCCGCGCGGCCGCCGATCCCGCGCGGGCGGTCGGGTGTCGCGGGGGTGCTGCTGGCGGCCCTGCTGGCCGCACTGGCAGCGCCACTGCAGGCCGCGGACACGCTGGCCACCGCGCGCGCCGCCACCGACCGTGGCGCCTATGCGCAGGCCCTGGACGTGTACCAGCAACTGCTCGCGGCACGGCCCGACGATGCCGACCTGCTGATCGAGGTGGCCCGCGTCAACGGCTTTGCCGACCGCAACGCCGAGGCCGCGCGCCTGTACCGCCGCGTGCTGGGGGTGGCACCGCAGCGCCGCGCCGACGTGCTGGCCGCGCTGGCCTGGCAGACGCTGTGGGCCGGCGACGCGGCGGCCGCGCTGGCGCTGTTCGATGAACAGCTCGCCCCCGAGGCCACCCGTCCGCTGGCCGGTGCCGCGCGTGCCGAGGCGCTGGACGGCCGCGCCCAGGCCCGCCAGGCGCTGGGCGAGCAGGCCGGCGCGCTGGCCGCCTATCGCGAGGCGGTGGCGTCCTTGCCGGCCGCTGCCGGGGGCCACCGCGCACTGCGGCGCCGGCTCGCCCTGTCGCTGTTGTGGAACGACCGCCATGCCGAGGCCATTGCCGCGCTGCAGGCCCTGCTCGCCGAGCAGCCGGACGATCGCGACAGCGCCTGGGCCCTGGCCAACGCGCAGAACTTCGGCGGCCTGCATCGCCAGGCCCTGCGCACCTTCGGCCAGCTGGGCGCACCCCGCAGTGCCGGCGAGCGTTTCGACCTGGCGCGCGCCTGGCGCTGGGCCGGCTACGAGGACCAGGCCGCGCCGCTGCTGGCCGGCCAGACGGACCGCGAGGCGGTGTGGTTGCGTGATTGGCGCATCGCGCGCGAGCTGGCGCCCTATGCCTACGCCACCGTCGAACACTCGATCGACCGCGACCGGCTCGAATCGCTGGCCTGGGTGGCCGGCGCCGGCTGGCACCCGCGCCCGGGCGCCAGCCTGGAAGCGCAGGCCCGCCAGGTCGAGTTCGACGATGCCAACGGTGCCGTGCGGGCCCAGCAGTTCCAGCTGCTGTACCGCTGGCGCTTGGGCCAGGCCACCGACGACGGCGGCAGCTGGTGGCCCACCGTGGCCCTGCGCGCGAGTTCGCTGCCGGGCTGGACCCCGCTGGCGCCCACCCTGCGGCTGACCTGGCTGCCCCGCGACCACTGGCGCGTGGACGCCGAACTCACGCGCGAGCTGGTCGAGACCCCGATGGCGGTGGCCCACCGGGTGACGGTGGATGCGCTGGCCCTCGGCCTGGACCACCGGCCCGATGCGCGTTGGAGCTTCGCTGCCGCCGCAGCGGCCCTGCGCTTCGACGATGGCAATGTGCGGCTGCGCCTGTCCGGCCGCGCCGAATGGACCTTGGCGATGAAGCCGCGCTGGGTGGTCGGCGTCGACGGCATGCAGTTCGGCAGCTCGCGCCCCGCCAGCGACACGCGTCCCTCGCGGGGCTACTGGAACCCACGCCGCTATGGTGAGGTGCGTGTCACGAGCACGCTCACCCACGAGGCGCGCCCCTTTGACGTGTATGCCCGCCTGGCGTTCGGCACGGCGCTGGAGGTCGATGGCGAGGGCCGGCGCAGCCATGGCACGCCCAACCAGTGGGAGCTGGGGCTGGGGTTGGACCTCGCGCCCTCGCTGCGCCTGCGCCTGGCCGGTGGCGGCGCGGGCAACGGCTTCGGCCTCAGCAACGGCGGGGCCGGGTACTGGCGGCGTTATCTGAACCTCAGCCTCAACGGCTGGTTCTGAACGTCAGCGGCCGCGGCGCGCGCCGCGGCAGCAACGCACAACAATCGAAACCCGCGCTTACCGGCGCTGCAGTGTTCCTGAAACCTGCGCGCCCGACACTGGCTCCCGAACCTGCACACCGAGCAGGTGTTCACTGCGAGGAGCGCCCATGTCCACCACCCTGCTGACGATGCCTGCCTTGCCCGTCGAGCGTGCGACGGGCGCCGAAGACGACACGGCCCTGCCGGCCTGGGTCTACCGCAGCGAGGCCTTTGCCGAAGACCTGCCGCGCGCACTGGCGCCCGTCGAGGTGCCCACGCCCCGGGGCACGCCCGCGCAGCGCCGCTGGCGGCTGCCCGGTGCGCTGTACTTCGCCACGCTGGCGCTGGCCGTGCTGGCCACGGTGCCGACCACGCTGCTCACCGCCTGAGCGGGCCCGAGCGGCACGCGGGTCGCCCCCGGCGCCGGCCGCCAGGCCCGTCGCCGTCGGCCCAGGCTACGCATTGCTGCTGAAACATTTGAAACCTGCGGTCCCCGCGACCGCAGTGCCGCTGAAACCCGGGGCCCGCACCATCGGCCCGTGACACGAGCCTCCTCATGCACGCCACCCCCTCCCTGCCTCGCGGCTATCATCCCCAACGGCCGGTGCCGGCCCCGGGAACCCGAACGATGACACTGGCCGACACCGACACCGCACCCCGCCTGCTGGTGGTGGACGACGAATCCGAACTCTGCGCGCTGCTGGCCGAATACTTCGGCCGCCACGGCTTCGTCGTGCGCACCGCGCCCGATGCGGCGGTGGCGCGCCAGCTGGTGGCCGAGTCGCTGCCCGACCTGGCCATCCTCGACGTCAACATGCCGGGCGAAAACGGCCTGTCGCTGGCGCGCTGGATGCGCGACACCCACCCCCGCATCGGCCTGGTGATGCTCACCACCGCCGGCGAGGCGGTGGACCGCATCGTCGGCCTGGAACTGGGCGCCGATGATTACCTGCCCAAGCCCTTCGAAACCCGCGAACTGCTGGCCCGCGCACGCGCGCTGCTGCGCCGCCTGGGCGGGCAGGCCGCGCCGGCCACCGCGGCACCCGCGGTGGCGGCCGCCCCCCTGGCCGCGGCACCGGGCCGTCGCGTGGCCTTCGGCAGCTGCCAGCTCGACATCGACGAGCGCCGTCTGATCGGCGCCGACGGCGCCGAAGTGGCCATCACCGCGGCCGAATTCGACCTGCTGGCGCTGTTTGCGCGCCACCCGAACCGGCCGCTGAACCGCGACCAGATCATGGAGCAGGCGCACAACCGCGGCTGGGACGTGTTCGACCGCTCGATCGACCTGCGCATCATGCGGCTGCGCCGCAAGATCGAGCGCAACCCCGACAAGCCCGAGGTCATCAAGACGGTGCGCAACGTCGGCTACGTCTACGTGCCGGCGCCGCACTGATGCGGCCGGCAGCGGGGCAGCCCACGCCGCAGGCCGGCGCGCCGCATGCCCTGCCTGCGGAGGCCGCCGCGCGTGCACCCGCCGCCCGGCCGGACGACAACAGCCGCGCGCCGGGCAGCCGCCTGGACGACACCGGGCGCTACCGGGTCGCGCCCGAGGTGTCGGCCGACAACCTGGTGCGGCGCTACCGGCGCCAGATCTGGGTCATCGCGACGCCGCTGTTCGCGCTGCTGCTGGTGCTGGCCGGCTGGCAGGCCTATCAGGCGCGTGGCGCGGTGGTGGCCGAACTCGAGCGCCAGGCCACGCAGCAGCACGCGTCGCTGCAGGCCCTGGCCCGCGTGGCCAGCGACCATGTGGCCGACCTGCGCGTGATGGCCGAGCGTGGCCTGGTCTCGCCGCCCACGGCGCCCGACCGGGCCCTGCGTGATGCGATGCGCCCGCGCCCCGGCACCGACCCGGACGCCCCCGCCACGCCCGACGGCCACGCATTGGATGGCCTGCCGCCGCTGCTGCATGCCGGCAGCGCCCAGCTGCTGTGGCCGCTGCCAGCGCCGCCGCCGGACACGAGCCTGGTGCTGATGCAGTCGCTGTCACGCACCGCCGAGCTGGCCCACAGCCGCCATGCCGACCTGGCGGCTTCGGTGTTCCTGGCCTGGCCCGAGCGCTGGATGGCCCGCTACCCCTGGGTGCCGAGCCAGGCGCTGCTCGAGAGCCAGCGCGCGCAGACGCTGGAGCAGGCGCTGGACCGCGCCTACGCCTCGCCGGTGTTTGCCGGCGGCCGGCCCGAGGCCAACAACGAGCGCCGCGCCTACTGGCTGCCGGTGCAGCGTGATGGCGACGAGGGCCCCCGCGTGACCCACGCGGCGCCGGTGTACGACGGGGATGACTTCCGCGGCATCGTCGCCACCGACATCCGGCTCGGCAGCATCGCCCGCGTGGCCGCGGCGCAGCCGGTGGGCACGCTGGAAAACGTGTCCTGGTGGGTGCTGAGCGAAGCGGGCGAAGTGCTGGCCGAACGCGGCGAGACAGGCCAACGCGGTGGCGGGCGGCCCAACACTCCCGCAGCCGCCAGCCGCAGCGCCACGCCGCGGCCCCTGCCCGCCGGCCTGGACGCGCAGGCCCTGGCGCTGGCACGCCATTCGGGCGGCCGCGCGGTGGCGCTGGCCGGGCACCGCGTGATCGCGCTGGACGTGGCCGATGCGCCCTGGATCCTGGTGGTGGCCCTGGCCGACCGCAGCCTGCTGGTGCAGATGCTGCCTGGGCTGGCCCCGTTCACGTTGATCGCGCTGGCGCTGCTGGGCATGTTCATGCACGCCCAGTCGCTGCTGCGCCGGCGTGTCATCGAGCCCGCGCTCAGCGTGATGGGCTACCTGCAGCAGAAGTCGCAGGACCCCGCGGCGCCCGAGCCCGAGCTGCCGCCGCGCTGGCAACCCTGGGCCCGCGTGGTCAGCCGCACCTTCGACGAGCAGCGCGCCGCGCGTGCGGCCGAGCGCCGCAGCGAGGCCTTCAAGTCCGCCATCGTCGACCATGCGCTGGCCGCGCTGGTGGCGGCCGATGCACGCGGCCACATCGTCGAGTTCAACCCGGCGGCGGTGGCGATGTTCGGCCTCAGCCGCGAGGCGGCACTGGGCCGGCCCGTGTCCGAGGTGATCATCCCGCAGCGCTTCCGCGAAGGGCACGAGGCCGGCATGCGCCGCATCGCCGCCGGCGGCACGCCCCGCCTGCTGGGCCATCGCGTCGAGATGCAGGCCCTGCGTGCCGACGGCAGCGAGTTTCCGGTGGAGATGCTGCTGTGGCGCGCCGACGTGGCCGGGGAGGCGCACTTCACGGCCTCGCTGGTGGATCTGTCCGAGCGGCGGGCGGCGGCGCTGGAAATCGAACGCCAGCGCGAAGCCTTGCGCCAGAGCGAGAAGCTCAGCGCCATGGGCAGCCTGCTCGCCGGCGTGGCGCACGAGCTGAACAACCCGCTGGCCATCGTGCTGGGCCGGGCCAGCCTGCTGGAAGAGAAGTGCGAGCAGATGGTCGACGCGGCGGCCACGCAGCCCGGCCCCGCGCAGCCGCAGCAGCTGGCCGATCTGCGCTCGGACGCGCAACGCATCCGCGAAGCGGCCGACCGCTGCGGCCGCATCGTGCGTACCTTCCTGAACATGGCGCGCAGCAAGCCGGCGCAGCGCACGCCGGTGGCCTTCAACGAGTTGGTGCAGGCCGCCGCCGAGATGCTGGGCTACACCTGGCGCAGCCATGGCATCACGCTGACGCTGGAGCTCACGCCGGCGCTGCCCAAGGTCAATGCCGATGCCGACCAGATCGGCCAGGTGGTGCTGAACCTGCTGGTCAATGCGCAGCAGGCGCTCACCGGGGCCGGCAGCGCCGCGCCGGCGGCCGAACGTGGCGCCGATGCCGCCACCGCCACCACACCGCAGCGGGTGCGCCGGGTGCACGTGAGCACCGGGGTGGAGCGGCCGCGCAACGACCGCGAACCCCGCGTATGGCTGCGCGTGGCCGACAGCGGCGATGGCATCGCGCCCGAGCTGGCCGAGAAGATCTTCGAACCGTTCTTCACCACCAAGGCCGAGGGCATCGGCACCGGCCTGGGGCTGGCGGTGTCGCGCACGCTGGCGCGAGAGCACGGCGGCAACCTCAGCCTCGAGACGGTATCGCCGCTGGGCGGCGCCTGCTTCAGGCTGAGCCTGCCGCTGTCGGGCGAGGCAGGGCCGATCACCGAATCGGCAACGCTGGACGACGACACCGCCGGCGCCCAGCGGTCGCGGGTGCTGGTGGTGGACGACGAGGCCGAGGTGGCCGAGCTGATCCGCGACATGCTCGAGTCCGCCGGCCACGAGGTGGCGGTGGCCGAATCGGGGGCGGTGGCACTGGAGCTGCTGGCCACGGCACGGTTCGACGCGATCGTCAGCGATCTGCGCATGCCCGACATGGACGGCGCCGCGCTGCGCGCCGAGGTGCAGCAGGCCCATCCGGCGCTGGCGGCACGCATGCTGTTCATCACTGGCGACACGCTCTCGCCCGGGGCGCGTGAATTCCTCGATGCCACCGGCTGCCAGCGGCTGGACAAGCCGTTCGCCAAGGCCGACCTGCTGGCCGGCGTGTCGGCACTGCTGCAGCAGTGAAGCGCGTGCGCCGCAGCCCGCCTGATGCGGCACACCGCGACCAGGCCGTGCCGGCGGCCACCGAGGCCGAGCCCGACCAGGCCGTGCTGGCCGCCGCGCGGCGCCTGCTGTGGACGCTGACCCTGCCGGTGCTGGGCCTGCTGGCGCTGCTCACCGCGCTGCAGTACCACCAGCGCCTGCGCGAGGCCGAGGCGTCGGTGCAGCTGCGCCTGGAGCAGCGTGCATCGGAGCTGCAGCACCTGGTGCGGCCGGCGATGGACCATGTGCACGACCTGCGCGCATTGCTGGTCGCGCGCTGGCACGAGCCGCCGGATCCCGGCCCCGGCCTGCGCCAGGCCGTGGGGCCGCGCTGGCACCGGGGCCGTCCCGATGGCTTCACGCTCGACAGCGCCACCGCCGCGCAGCGCGAGCGTCATGGCCAGTTCTGGTGGGCCGCGCCCGACGGCAGCGCGCCGCCCGAGGCCTGGCTGCGGCGTGCGGCAGGCTTCATCGAGCAGGCGCGGGTGGCCCACCAGCGCGCCCCGGGCTTCGAGGCCAGCTGGTACGCCGGCACGGGCAGCAACACGGGCTTCGGCTACCCGTGGCTGGCGGCCGACCGCATCGTTGCGGCCATGGGCACCGATGGGCTCACCGCGATGGCCGCGGTGCGCGACCAGGCCGCGCAGGCCCGGCGCGACTGGCTGGCGCGCAACGCACCGCGCACCACCTGGTGGGGTTCACCCCGGCTGAGCCCGCTGGCCGGCCGGGCGGTGGTGTCGCATGGCGCAACCGTGCTGATCGACGGCGCCTACGTGGGCGAGGTCACGGTGGATGTCCGGCTCGAGGTGCTGCAGCAGCGCCTGGCGGGCTGGGCCGAGGCCGCGCCGGGCCGGTTCTGGGTCGTCAACGACAAGGCGGAAGTGCTGGCCGATTCGGCCGCACCGCTACAGCCGCCGCCGGTGGGCCGGCCCACCGGCAGCGGCACCCCGCGCCTGGCCCTGCGCACCGCGCTGGCCGATCACCTGCCACCGGGCCTGCCGCTGGAGGCGGTGGAGCGCGCCCTGCGCCAGCCGGGGCCACCGCAGCACGGCGCGGGCTGGCTGCTGGCGGCCGCACGGCGCGCCGACATGCCCTGGGCCGTGCTGGTGGCGCAGCCCTTGTCGGCACAGCGCAGCGCGGTGCTGGCCAGCCTGCTGCCCAACGCGCTGGTGGCCGCCGCGCTGCTGGCCATGTTCCTGGCCGGGCAGTGGTGGCTGTCGCGCCAGGTGGTCGCGCCGGCGCTGCGGGTGCTGGGCTACCTGCGGGCGTTGTCGGCCGACCCGGATGCACCGCCGCCGCAGCTGCAACGCCGCTGGCGTGCGTGGGTGGACGCGGTGACCGAGGTGTTCCGCGCCCAGCGCGAGCTGCAGCGACGCGAGCACGAACTGCAGCGGCGCGAGCATCGGCGCGAAGCGCTCAATTCGGCCATCATCGATTGCACGCTGGCGGCCATCGTCGCCGCCGATGCCCGCGGCCGCATCGTCGAGTTCAACCCGGCCGCCGAGGCCATGTTCGGACGCACCCGCAGCCAGGCGCTGGGCAGCCCGGTGGCCGAGCTGTTTCCCGAGCGGTTGCGCGCGCAGCATGTCGACGGCCTGGCGCAGCTTGTGGCTGGCCAGCGGCGCAACTTCCTCGGCCGCCGGGTCGAGCTGCTGGCCTGCCACAGCGATGGGCATGAATTCCCGGTCGAGCTGCTGCTGTGGCGCACCGAGTTGGATGGCGAGGTGCACTTCACCGCCTCGATGGTCGACCTCACCGAGCGCCGCGCCGCCCAGGACCAGATCGAGCGCCAGCGCGAGGCCCTGCGCCAGAGCGAGAAGCTGGGCACGATGGGCGGCCTGCTGGCCGGGGTGGCGCATGAACTGAACAACCCGCTGGCGGTGGTGATGGGCCGCGCCGGCCTGCTGGAGGACAAGCTCGACGACCCGGCGCTGCGTGCCGACGCCTCCCGCATCCGCGAAGCGGCCGAGCGCTGCGGCCGCATCGTGCGCACCTTCCTGGACATGGCGCGCAGCAAGCCCGCGCAGCGCGCGCCGGTGGCCTTGAACGGGCTGGTGCAGGCGGCCACCGACATGCTGGGTTATGCCTGGCGCAGCCACGGCATCACGCTGCGGCTCGAGCTGGCCGATGGCCTGCCGCTGGTGGAGGTGGATGCCGACCAGATCGGCCAGGTGGTGCTGAACCTGCTGGTCAATGCGCAGCAGGCGATGGCCGGGGTGGCGGGGCCGCGCCTGGTGTGCGTCAGCACCGGCCTGGCGCCGCCGGCCGATGGCCAGCCGCCACGGGTGTGGCTGCGGGTGGCGGACAACGGCCCGGGCATCGCGCCCGCGCTGGCCGAGAAGGTCTTCGAGCCCTTCTTCACCACCAAGGCCGAGGGCAGCGGCACCGGGCTGGGGCTGGCGGTGTCGCGCTCGCTGGCGCGCGCGCATGGCGGCGAACTGCGGCTCGAGCGCGCGGCCGATGGGGGCGCCGTGTTCCTGCTGTCACTGCCACTGGCCGGCAGCGCGCCGGCCGCAGCCCCCGAACTGGCCGGCGAGCCCGAAGCGCCGGCGCTCGCACGGGTGCTGGTGGTCGACGACGAGGCCGACATCGCGGGCCTGATGCGCGAGATGCTGGAATCGGCGGGCTACGAGGTGGCCAGCGCCGAATCGGGCGCGGTGGCGCTGGAACTGCTGGACGAGGCGCGTTTCGACGCCATCGTCAGCGACCTGCGCATGCCCGAGATGGACGGCGCGGCGCTGTGGCGCGAGGTGCAGCGCCGCCATCCGCCGATGGCGCGGCGGGTGCTGTTCGTCACCGGCGACACGCTGTCCACCGATGCGCGGCAGTTCCTCGACCTCACCGGCTGTCCGCGCCTGGACAAGCCCTTCGGCAAGGCCGAGCTTTTGCGCGCGCTGGCCGTGCTGCTGGCGGCCGCCGGCGCCGATGCGCAGGCCGGGGCCGCGGCTCAGGCGGCCATCGACAAGGGCACCTCGGTGTAGAGCATCTCGCGCTTGACGATCGCGAACATCGCGGCCCAGGCCTCGCGGTGCGCGTCGCCGAAGGCATCGCCCAGCAGGTCGCCCAGCGTGCGGATCAGTGCGGTGCCCACGGTGTCGTAGTGGCGCGGCAGCACGCCATAGCCGACGTGGCGCGCCCCCAGCGCATGCAGCACCGGAAACAGCGTCTCCGGCCGCTCCAGCAGGCCCACCGCGGCGCCGATCATCTGCATCAGGCGCTCGCCCTGGTGCACCATGTCGCCATGGAACAGGCCCCGCAGCGAGGGGTCCAGTTCGAACAGCCGGCGGTAGAACGCATCGGCCGCGGCGCGCGCCTGGGGCTTCACGCTGGCGTGGCTCGATTGCACGAGACGGATCTGGTCGGGAGTCATGGTCGGCCCTGAAGTGTTGGTGTGATGGGGGCCAGTGTCGGCAGGCCATGCATCGCGCGCGTTTCGTCGCCGGCCCCGGCAGGTTTCGTTTGTTGCGCCGCGCCCGGGCACCAAACAAATGAAGCCGGCCCGGCAGCCGGCCTGAAACCGGGGTGCCTGACGATGCCGCCATCGCAACCCGCCGGTGCAGAGGCAACCCATGACACACCAGATCGGCCACCTGGCCGGACAACTGTTCGCCAGCCTGGCGATGGCGGTGGCCCTGCTCAGCGGCATGGTGCTCATGGGCATGGGCCTGTCGCAGGCCAGTGGCCGCGATGGCGGCCGCGTGCTGGGCGTGGCGATGGCCAGCCTGCCGTTCCTGGGGGCCTTGTGGCTGGCCTACGGCATCGCCACCTGGCGTGGCGGGTTCGACTGGCTGGGCCTGGGCCGTGGCACCGCGTTGCTGGTGGTGCTGCTGGCCGTGGCCGCAGCGGTGCTGGTCAACGGCCTGGCGGCGGCCATCCGGCTGGAGCCGCCGTCGCAGGTGCCTTGGGCGTTGCTGCCGGTGCGCGGCTGGCTGTTCGTGCCCTGGCCGCTGCTGCTGCTGGCCGGCGCGGCGCTGGCCCTGTGGCCGGGCCTGCGGCCGGCGGCGGGCGGCGAGGCCGCCTGGGCCTGGCGCCTGCCGGTGCTGGTGGTAGGCGCCGTGTCGCTGCTGCTGTGCGCACTGATGCTGCTGCAGTGGATGGCCCACCAGCAGCAGCGCGCGGTGGACGCCCAGGTGCGCCAGACCGAAGAGCACCAGGAGCGCGACCGCTGGGTGCGTGAACAGGTGCAGGCGGCCGATCCGCAGCGCGACCTGGTGTCGCTGATGAACCAGACCTCCCGCTTCGAGACGCCGGACATCCGCGCACTCGCGCTGCAGAAGGTCCACGCGCACCCGGACCTGACGGCGGCGCTCGCGACCATGCTGCGCTCCGCCTGGTGCGACCAGGCCTTGATCTTTCTGGACAGCAACGACCCGCCGGACGCCGCGGCGCTGGCCGAGCCGGTGCATGACGGCCTGTTGATGCTGGCCGGCGAACTGAGGCGCCGCATGCGCGACACGCACACCCTGCGTGCCGACGAGTTCGAGCCCGAGGCGCAACGTGTCATCGCGGTGGCCGACAAGTTCGGCGCGCTCGTGCCCGATGTCCGCAACGCCGTGCAGGCCGTGCGCGATGCACTGGATGAGCCCCGCCCGCACCCGACCGACCTGGTGGCGCGCCGCCTGCTGGACCGCTGGCTCGCGCAACACCCCCGACCCGCGGGCCGCTGAGCCGGGCCTCCCCCCTTGCGCACGCAACAAACGAAACAGCCGGCTCGCGCTGGTGAAGCCGGGCTGATGCGTGGTGCCGGGACACTGACCCCATGGCCGCTGATCTGCGGCGCCAGGAGCCCGAGCATGCACAATTCCGCCCCACACCCCGCTGTTGCCCACCGCACCGCCACCGGCGCGCAGGCCGCCGTGGAGCCGAACCCCCAGAGCCGCGAGGCCCAGGTCCACCAGGCCTTGATCGAACTGTTTCCACACCTGCGCTCGCAAGCGTATAACGCGCTGCGGGAGATGTTCCCGACACCACGCCAGTCATGACCCCAGCCTCCGCGGCGCCGCCGGTGCGCCGCTTTCCGGCACGCACAGCCAGCCTCGGCTTCAGCCTCCGCCTGCCGGCAGAGTGGCCGAGCCATGCGCTGCCGGACGAGGCGCCCGACTTTTCCGACCCGGCGCAGCTGCTGCCGCTGGCCACGGTGAGTGCGCCGCATGCGGCGATCGTGTTCTCGGTGGCCGCGCGGCCCGCCTATGCCGAAGGTTCGCTCAGCGGCTGGGCGCTGTACCTGCTGGCCCAGCAGGGCCTGCGCACGCCGGGCCTGGGCGAGGCCGTGCTCGGCGCGGCGCAGGGCCCGGGTGGCCTGGCCGCGGTGACGGGCGAGGCCGAGCGGCCGTGCGAACTGGGCGTCACCCGGGTGCGTTTCGCCTTGTTCGAGGACGGTGGCCGGCTGGTGCTGCTGCGCCTGTCGGCCTCGGCCGCGATGGCCGACGTGCTGGGCGATCTGTGGCAGGCCGCGATCGGGTCCTTCCGCCTCGACGAACCCGCGGGCCCGACGGTGCCGCTGTGGCCGCCGGGCCAGCGCGCGCCGATGGCCGTGCCGGCGCCGCCTGCGGCCCCCACCGCCATGGCACCGGACATCGACGTGTCGCTGCTCGCGCCGGCCTTCGGCGATGCGGCGCTGTCCGACAACACCGAATCCTTCGACCCCGGCCATGCCACCAACCGGCAGGTGCGGGAGGCCGGCGCCGGCGAGGTGCCCCGCCTGATGTCGGTGGACCATGCGGCCCGCAGCGCCACGCTGGCCTGCGCCGCGATCCAGGCCCAGATCGACCTGCCGCTGGGCTGGCACGCGGCCGATGACGGCCGCCGCGTGCTGGTGTTCGAGCCCGAGGGCGACGTTCACATCCACATCGCGCTGATGCCGGCCGCGGGCCGCAGCCTGGTCGAGGCACTGCATGCGCTGCAGGCGCAGTTGCGGCGTGAGCATCCCGACGCCACGATCACGCCGCACAGCGAGGGCGGCCTGCATGGCCTGGCCCTGCGTGGCCTGCGCGATGCGGACGACGTGGTCGAGCGCCACGAATGGCTGGTCCCCGGCCCCCCGGCCCCGCAAGGCGCCGAGATCGGGCAACTGCTGCACCTGCGGGTGGTGGCCATCCAGGCGTGCGCCGAAGCCGCGGTGCGGCTGGGCGAACGCATCCTGCGCTCGGTGGTGTTCGGCCAGCAGGTGCTGCCGGCCGCCACCGGCGACACCGGCCCCGACTGGTGGCTGGCGGCGTTGCTGCTCGAGCGCGCCGACCGGCTGCGCGAGGCCGAAGGCTGCATCGTCGGCGCGGTGGACAGCGCCGGCGCCCCGCTGCAGCTGGCCGAGCTCTACCGCCAACGCATGCTGCGCCTGCTGCGCGCCGGTGACCCCGAGGCCGCCGAACAGGCCCGTGCCCAATCGATGCGCTGGCTGCAGCGCCACGCCACCCTCAGCACCGGCGCGGTGCTCGTGCGTGCCACCGACGCGGTGGAAATCCCGCTCTGACCGACGCCCTGGCCGGCGCCCGTGCCCGGCCATGCGAGTGGGCCCGCCGCCGGGCCGCCCCAAGGCGGGCCGCGCCTACGAACGCGCAGCGTTCGGGCGGCCCTGGGGCTGGCGCGTACGCGCCTGGGGGAGCTCTACTTCACCCACTGGTTGAGCTGGATGATCGGCAGCAGCACCGCCAGCACGATCAGCATCACCACCGCGCCCATCACCACGATCAGCAGCGGCTCCAGGATCGTGGCCAGCGCCATCGAGCGGCGTTGCACCTCGGTGGAGAGCTGGCGTGCGGCGCGGTCCAGCATCTGCGGCAGCTGGCCGGTCTGTTCGCCCAGCCGGGCGAACATCGCCAGCAGGCCCGGGAAGCGCTTCTTCGCGGCCAGCGCCGAGGCCAGCGGCGCGCCTTCGCGCACCTGCACCAGTGCGTCCATCGCATCCACGCGCAGGGCCCGGTTGCCCAGGGTCTCTGCCGCGGCCTGCAAGGCCTTCAGGATGGGCACGCCAGCGTTGGCCAGCATGGCCAGCGTGCCGGCGAAGCGCGCCGCGTTGTAGCCCCGCGAGAGGCGGCCCAGCACCGGCAGGCCCAGCCAGCCGGCATCGAAGCGGCGGCGGAAGCCCTCGTTGCGCAGCGACATCGACAAGGACACACCACCACCGATCAGCGCCAGCAGCACCAGCCAGCCCCAGCTTCGCACGAACTGGCTGATCGCGAGCATCGCCACCGTGAGCCCCGGCAGCGCCCGCTTGCTGTTGACGAACACGCTGGCCACCTGCGGCACCACGTAGCTGACGAGGAAGATCACGATCACCACCGCGATCAGCGAGACGATCATCGGGTACAGCGCCGCGCCGATCAGCTTGGCACGCAGCGCCTGGCGTTCCTCCAGGTCGTCGGCCAGCCGTTCGAGCACGCCGCCCAATGCGCCGCTTTGCTCGCCGGCGGCCACCACGGCGCGGTAGACCTCGTCGAACTCGCGCGGCGCGGTGCCCAGCGCGCGGGCGAAGGTGGAGCCTGCGTTCACCTCGGCCCGCAGGTGGGCCACCAGTTCACGCTGGCGCGGGTCGTCGGCCTCGTCGGCCAGCGCGGTGAGCGCACGCTCGAGTGGCAGGCCCGCGCCCACCAGGCCGGCCATCTGGCGCGTCCACACCGCCAGCGAGGTGCTGCTGAACACCCGCCGCGTGAAACGCGCGCCGCGGCCCGCGGCCTGCGCCGCGGCCACCAGTTCCACCGCCAGCGGCACCAGGCCCTGGCCGCGCAGCAGGCTGCGCGCGGCCTTGGCGTTTTCGGCCTCGACCAGGCCACTGCGGGCCTTGCCGGCGGCGTCGAGCGCTTCGAACTTGTAGGCGGGCATGTCGCAACCTTACGGTGTCAGTCCCGCGTCACGCGCAGCACTTCTTCCAGCGAGGTGATGCCCTCGGCCACCAGACGCTCGCCGTCCTCGCGCATGGCGCGGTAGCCCTGGGCGCGGGCGGCGGCCAGCAGTTCGGCATCGCTGGCGCGGTTGTGGATGAGTTCGCGCACGCCTTCGTCGGCCACCATCAGCTCGTAAACGCCGGTGCGGCCCTTGTAGCCGGTGCTGCCGCACTCGGGGCAGCCCACCGGGTGCCAGCGGCCCTGTGCGTCCTGCCGCTTGCAGCGCGGGCACAGCTTGCGCACCAGGCGTTGCGCCTGCACACCCAGCAGCGAACTGCTCAGCAGGAAGGGCTCGACCCCCATGTCGATCAGCCGCGTCACCGCGCTGGGCGCGTCGTTGGTGTGCAGCGTCGCCAGCACCAGGTGGCCGGTGAGCGAGGCCTGGATCGCGATCTGCGCGGTTTCGAAGTCGCGGATCTCGCCGATCATGATGACGTCCGGGTCCTGGCGCAGGATGGCGCGCAGCGCCTTCGCGAAGGTGAGGTCGATCTTCGGGTTCACCTGCGTCTGGCCGATGCCGGGCAGCTCGTATTCCACCGGGTCTTCCACCGTCAGGATGTTGGTCGTGCTGGTGTCGATGCGGCCGAGCGAGGCGTACAGCGTGGTGGTCTTGCCCGAGCCGGTGGGGCCGGTGACCAGCACGATGCCGTGCGGCTGGTGCACCAGGTGGTCGAAGGCCGAGAGCACCTCGCCGCTCATGCCCAGGCCCTCGAGCGTGAACTTCGATTCGGTCTTGTCCAAGAGGCGCAGCACCGCGCGTTCGCCGTGCGCCGAGGGCAGGGTGGACACCCGCACGTCGATCGCGCGGCCGCCGATGCGCAGCGAGATGCGGCCGTCCTGCGGCAGGCGTTTCTCGGCGATGTCGAGCTCGGCCATGATCTTCAGGCGCGAGATCAGCGCCGCGTGCAGCGCCTTGTTCAGCTGCACCACCTCGCGCAGCGTGCCGTCGACCCGGAAGCGCACCGAGCTGCTGCGCTCATACGGCTCGATGTGGATGTCGCTCGCCGCGTCCTTGGCCGCCTGCGTGAGCAGGGCGTTGAGCATGCGGATGATGGGCGCGTCGTTGGCGGCTTCCAGCAGGTCTTCCACCGCCGGCAGGTCCTGCAGCAGGCGCGAGAGGTCGACCGCGCTCTCGACCTCGCCCACCACCGCCGCCGCGCTGGATTCGCCGCCGGCATAGGCACGGGCGATGCGCTCGCCCAGCGTGGCCGCGGCCTCGCTCTCGAAGCGGTGCACGTCGTGCGTGCGCACCACTTCGCCCAGCGCGCTGGCCGGCGTGGTTTCGGCGGCCCAGAGCACGCGGTGCTCGCCGTCATCTTCGAGCAGCAGCGTGTGGGCCTTGGCAAAGCCGTAGGGCAGGGGGTGGCGGGTGGCCATGGCGGGGCGGGCTCAGGGGGCCTTGGGCTCGGCGGGCGGCGGCGGGTTCAGCGGCGCAGTGGGCACCGGCTTGGCGGCCTCGCTGGTGGGCGGCAGCATGGGCGCCTTGTCGATCGGCAGCAGCAGGTTGGTGCTGGGCTGGGCGCCGGACTGGCGGGCCCGGATCTGGTCGTAGCGGTCGAGCGAGAAGCGCGCCGCGCTGTCGGCATCACGCATCACCACCGGCCGCAGGAAGACCATCAGGTTGGTGCGCTTGCGGGTGCGGCTCTCGCTGCGGAACAGGTTGCCCACCAGCGGCAGGTCGCCCAGCAGCGGCACCTTGCTGCGGTTGGTGGTGAAGTTGTCCTCGATCAGGCCACCGAGCACCAGGATCTGGCCGTCGTCCACGGTGACGGTGCCCTCGATCGAGCGCTTGGTGGTGGAGGGGCCGGCGTTGCTGGTGCCTGCGGCGGTGTCGCTCTTCACGCTGCTCTGCTCCTGGTAGAGCTGCATGCGGATCGCGCCGTTCTCGCCGATCTGCGGCTTGATGCGCAGCGTGATGCCCACGTCCTTGCGCTCGATGGTCTGGAACGGGTTGGTGGTGGCGGTGCCGGTGTTGGTGAACTGGCCGGTGATGAAGGGCACGTTCTCGCCGACGACGATCTTGGCCTCCTCGTTGTCCAGCGTGATCAGGTTCGGCGTGGAGACCACGTTGGTGCTGGCCTGGCTCTGCAGCATGCGCAGGATGGCGGCCAGCGAGCTGACGCCGTTGACGGTGCGCATCAGGCCCACGTTCAGGCCGTCGCCCAGCGTCAGGCCGCCCTTGGCGAGGTTGGTGTTGATGTCGATGATGCCGGGCGCGCTGCCGGTGGGCAGGCTCTGCAGCGCCTGCACCGAGCGGGTGCTGTTGCCGCCCAGCACGCCCAGCCATTCGAAGCCGAAGTCGACCGAATCGCCCCCCGAGACCTCGACGATCATGCTCTCGATGTACACCTGCGCACGGCGTGAATCGAGCTGATCGATCAGCGTGCGGATCTGGCGGTACAGCGGCTCGGGCGCGGTGATGATCAGCGAGTTGGTGGCCGGGTCGGCCTGCACGAAGCCGCCGGTGGAGGGCTGGGCCGAGGCGCTCACCGGCGCCGCGGCGGCGGCCGAGACGGCGCCGGCGCCGCCGGCCACGTTGAGGGCGGTGGCGGTGTTCATCGGCGACGCAGCGGCCGCGCTGCCCAGCCCTGACGAGCCGCCCGCACCGCCCCCCCCGCTGCCGCCGAAGGCGGCGCGCAGCACGGTGGCCAGCTTGGTGGCATCGGCATTGCGCAGGTGCACCACGTGGATGGTGCCGGCCGGGCCTTCGCCGGTGGGTTGGTCCAGACGCTGGATCAGCGTGCGCATGGCCACCAGGCGCGCGGGGTTGGCGGCGCGGATGATCAGCGCGTTGCCACGCGGATCGGCCATCACGGTGGAGGTGGCGGTGGCGCCAGGCACCGCGACGCCGGCGGTGGCGGTGCCTTCACCGAGCTTCTGCACCAGCGCGGCCAGGTCGGAGGCGACCGAGTGCTTCAGCGGCACGACCTCGATCTCGCTGGCCGCGGGCTGGTCCAGCGCGGCGATGATGCGGCCGATGCGCGACAGGTTGTCGGCGTAGTCGGTGATCACCAGCGTGCTGTTGCCCGGGTTCGCGTTGATCGTGTTGTTCGGGCTGATCAGCGGCCGCAGCACCGCCACCAGGTTGTTCGGGTTCTCGTGGTTGAGGCGGAAGACCTGGGTGATGACCTGGTCGCCACGCTGCTCCACCGGCCCCACCGAGACGGTGCCGGCCTGCAGCTTGGCCTCGGCCTCGGGCACCACCTTCAGCAGCCCGTTGTTGTCCACCAGTGCAAAACCCAGGCCGCGCAATGCGGCCAGGTAGTTCAGGTAGGCCTCACGCACCGGAATCGGTTGCTCGCTGTAGACCGTGATCGTGCCCTTGACGCGTGGGTCCACCATGATCGGCTGATCGATCATGGCCGACATGGCGCGCGAGACGGCCTCGATGTCGGCGTTGACGAAATTCAGCGTCACCGGCGCGCTGGCCTTCAGCCGCGTGCCGCCGCGCGCGGCCGGTGCAGCCTGCGCTGCCGCCGAAGGCACCGGCTGCAGCGTCGGCTGGGCCTGCTGCGGCGGGAACTGCGCTGCCAGCGGTGGTGGCACCAGCGCGGCCGCGGCAAGACAGGCCAGGGACAGGGCACGGCGCGCATGGGGTCGGGCGCCGGCACGGGCGCTGGGCAGAGCGGACGGGCGTCGCGGCAGGAACATGGTCATCCAATCGAAATGACGGACAGCGCCCCCTGGCGCCGTCCGATGATGTTGAGCAGATTGGCCAGCGCGGCCTCCTGGCCTTCGGCCGCCTGGGCCTGGCCGCGGAAGCGCAGCCGCGCGCCGGCCCACTGGCCGGTGCCGGACAGGCGCAATGCGCCGTCGATCGTGTCCAGCGTCAGCGTGGCGGTGTCGCCGGTGCCGGCATCGCTGCGCAGTGCGAGCCGGTAGCTGCCCAGCGTGTCCAGAGGCGACAGTCGCGAGGACATGCCGATCAGCCGCAGGCCGAGCGCGCCTTCAACCCGGGTGCGGCCGGCCACCTGTTCGAGCCGTGCGCCGCTGCTGGTCAACTCGACCATGCCGCCCAGTTGCAGCGTGTTCCAGGGCGTGCCCAGCCCGGCCACCCAGCGCGCCGGCCATTGGCCGATGGCGGTGTCCCGGGCCGGCAGCACCAACGTGAAGCCGGACCATGAGGGCAGCAGCTCGACGCGCAGCTTGCCGTTCAGGCAGCAGGCCTGCTCGGCGGTGATGCGCAGGCCGCGCCAGATCGGGCGGATACGCCAATGCAGCCGCCCGGGCAGGGCCTGCGCATCGTGGCTGCCAGGGCCGCCGGCCAGCACCAGCACGGCACTGCCGCCCCAGACCCGGCCCCGCGCATCGGCCAGCAGCAGCCGCTCGCCACTGGCCTTGTGCACCATGCTGGCCAGCCAGCTGGCCGGTGCCGACAACACGGCGCCGAACACCAGGCCGATCGCCGCGCCCCACATCGCCCAGCGCCGCGCGGCGTTCTGCGCGCGCTGCCAGGCGCGGGGGTCGCCGGCGCCGCCGGCCAGTGCGCGCTTCAAGAGCCGCCCCCGACCGCGAGCACCACGTTGCCGGCGTACATGCCGTGCGGCGTGCGGTTGAGCTGGCTCTCGATCACCCGGGCGCGGGCGCTCACGCGCACTTCGGCCAGCCAGGCGGCCAGTTCGTCGGCCGGCATCGCGGTGACGCTGAGCACCGCACGCGAGCCTTGGGGCAGCAGCCGGGCCTTGTCGCCCAGGCGGGCGGCGGCGGCGGTCAGCAGAGACTGGGCCTGGTCGGCTGGCAGCGCCGGCGTGGCGCGCAGCTCGCGGGCCTCGGCGGCCAGGCGCTGCATGGCCTGCAGGTGGCTGTCCAGTTGCTCCAGCCGGGCAGGCGCCGTGCGCACGGTGCGCAGCGCCGGCGCCAGCGCCACCGCCCACAGCAGGTAGGCGGCCAGCACGCCACCGGCCAGCAGCAGGGCCTGGCGCTCGCGCGGGTTGCGCTGGCCCCAGGCGCTGGCCATCGATTGACGCAAGGCCTGCCAACGGGCGCCGGCGGCCGGGGTGTCTTGCGCGTCCATCAGGCTCCCTTTGCGGTGGTGGGGGCGGGCCGCGGGGCGGCGGCGCGGCTGAGCGTCAGCCGCCCTTCACTGCTGTCCAGCGCCAGCCCGGCGGCACCGGCACGGCTGCGGAACTGCTCGATCTGCTGGGCGTTCAAGCCCGGGGCCACCAGCGTGAGCTTGCCGGGTTCGTAGCGCAGGCTCTGCACCGGGGCCTGATCGGCGGGCCAGGCCTGCGCGGCCAGCATCAGCAGCGGTTCCAGGTCGGTGTCGCCGGCACGGCCGGCCGCGGCGCGCAGCAGTTCGGTTTCGCGCTGCATCTGGGCCGGGGCGTCGAGCACTGCACGCACTTGCGGGTGGCTGGCGCGCAGCATTTCGTTCATGGCCAGCTCGCGTTGCGAAATGGCGCGCTGCTGCTGCCAGGCCCAGAGGTTCAGGCCCGCCACCTGCAGCAGCAGCAGCGCGGCCAGGCCCCATCGCACCGGGCGCCAGGCCGGGCTCATCAGGCGCTTGCCCAGCGAGCGCAGCGTGCGCAGGCCACGGTTGCGCGCGCCCAGGTCGAACTGGCGCAGGTTCCAGTCCGAGCGGGCAGCGGCGAGCAGTGCGTCGGCCTCGCCGCGCACCTGCACCGGGGTGCCCAGCCAGCGCTCGGCGGCCGCCGCCACGGCGGGCTCGGCCGTCCATTGGACGGGCTGCTCCTTCCAGGCGCCGAGCAGCCGGCGTGCCAGGGCACCGTCCAGGCTGAGGGTGGTGACACCCTGCCCGTCGGCCAGGGCCAGCCAGGGTTCGTGGGGATCGGCGTCGTGTTCGGCGCCCTGGCGCGGCACCGCAAAGAAGTGGCCGTGCGGTGCCTCGGCTGCGCCCGGGGCCTGCGCCGGCACCACCCGTTCGACCGCCACGCCGGCCTGTTCCAGCGCCGCCAGGTGCGTGGCCAGCCAGGGTTTGGACAGCGCGGCCACCCAGGTGGGCTGGCCGGCGCGGGCCTGCGGGGCCACGGCCAGGTGCACCGAATCGTCTTCGTCGAGCAGGCGCTCTTCCAGCAGGCCGGCCAGTGCCGCGCGCAGCCGGCCCGCCGGTGCCCGCGGCAAGTCCACGCGGTGCCACGCGATCTCGGTGGCCGGCAGCACCGCCACCACCGTGTCGGCCCTCGGCAGTTGCGCGGCCGACGCGCGGCCCTGGGTGCCCGCCGCCAGGCCGTCGGCGCTGAGCACATGGCTGTAGGCGATGGCCGCTTCCTGCGCTGGGCTGCCGCCACGCGGCCGGGCCGGCAGCTGGATCACGAGCATGGACATGGGGTCGAGGAGGCTAGCCTGGCTGAAGGGCGGGGTGAATGGTCAGGTGGCCGATGCGGGGCCGCCGGCTCGGGTGGGTCCGCATTGTGGCAAAGCCCGCGCCGCTGCCAGGGCACTCATCGCAAGGAGTTGTGCTGCGCGCGACACCTGCCGGCCCTCAACGCCCGCTGGGCAGCACGCTGTGCACGCGCTGGCGTTGCACCGCGGTCACTTCCAGGCCGTTGCGCTGCATCAGCGAGAGCTCTTCGAGCGCCCGGTCGTCCAGTCGCATGCGGCCACGCACCTCGAAGAAATCGGACTTCACGCTGAGCACCGTCTCCTTCAGCGTGATGCCGGCCGGCAGTTGGGCCTGGGCGTCGGCCAGGGTCTTGAAGGGCGTGCGCTGGCGGGCCTGCACCAGGCGCTCGGCGGTGCCCAGATCCAGCCCCTCCACCACGGCGGCCAGCACCTCGCGCGAGGCGGTGTTCACGTTCACGAGGGTCTGGCGGGGCAGCACGGTGACCAGCGGGCGCAGCCGCTCGACGGTGCCGCTGTCCAGCCCCAGCCAGACGAGGTCGTCCACCCGCATGGGCATCAGCGGCGCAGCGGCGTCGGTGCCGGTGCGTGCCGCCTGCAGGCCTTCGGCCAGCTGCTCGGCCACCTGTTCGGACAAGCCGGCCTGCCGGCACAGGTTTTTCAGCAGCGCCACTTCTTCCGGTGTGACCTTGCCGTCCTCCACCAGGTTGCGCAGGTTGAAGCGTGCCTGGGCGTCGGTGATGGCGCCGCCGAGAAAGGCTTCGGGCCCGCCCTCGGTGTTGGCCGCATCCTTGGACAGGAAGGTGGACAGCCGGGCCTCGGCCAGCGGCGTGGCCCAGGGCTCGTTCAGGCTGGTGGGGATGCCACGGCGCTGGGTGTTCAGCGCGTCCTCGCGCAGGATCAGGCGCGCCCAGTCGAGCGCGCCGTTCATGATCCAGCCGATCTGGCTGCGGCCACGCTCGGCGATCTCGACCTCGACCGCCCGCCACTGCTGCCACACCATGCCGGCGGCCAGCGTGGCCACCAGGGTCAGCAGCACCATGGCCACCAGCAGGGCAGCGCCACGCGCGGGGCGCTGGCGCAGGGTGGCGCGCGGGCGATGGGGCGTCATGGCAGCTGCGGGCCCAGGGCCACGTCGCGGGTGAGCTTGCCCTCGGGCAGCTCGATCTGCAGCCGCACACCGGTGGGCAGCTTTTCGCGCCGGGGTGCCGGCGTGCCAGCCGGCGGTGTGCCTGCGGGGGGCGTGCCTGCCGGGGGTGTTCCGGCCGTGCCGCCGCCGCCCTGGGCCGCGGCGGCCGCTGCCGCGGCGGCGGCCTGGTCGGCCACCGCCGTGGCCAGGTCGCCGCTGGACTGGGCATTGGTCCAGGCGTTGTCACGGTAGAAGTAGACCTGCCAGCCGCTGGCACCCTCGAGCAGCGGGATCTGCTGGGGCTCGTTGCCCAGCAGCTGCTGGCTCGCGAGCCAGGCCTGCTGCAGCTCACCGGCGCGGCCAGTGCCCGCACTGGCCCAGCGCCGCCAGCGGCCTTCCAGCAGCGACCACACCACCACTTGCATGCCGGCGTCGGTGCGGCGCACCAGGCGAAGCGCGTTGCCGTCGAAGGCCAGGCTGGGCACCACGTCGACCGCCTGCACGGCCTGCACGTCCTGCTCGAACTGCGACACGATGGCCGCCAGCCGCAGCGTGCGCTCGGAAGCCGCCTGCGCCACCTCGCGCGTGCGGGCCATGCTGTCGATGCCGCGCCAGCCCAGAGTGGCCAGCACGGCCATGATCAGCAGCGCCACCAGCACCTCGACCAGCGTGAAGCCCTGGCAATCGTCGATTCGGCGAGGCAGCATGGTCAGTACCGCCCCATCACGGTGGAGATCGTGACCAGCACATGCTCGTTGCCATCCAGCACCACGGCGTCCACGCGCCGGAAGCTCGCGTTGTCGGTGCGTGTGCTGCGCAACTGGCCGCGGAAATCGCGCCCGAGCTGATGGCATTCGAACTCGGTGTCCGCGCCTGGGAACTGGCGCGCGAGACGCAGGTTGGTCAACGCATTGTCGGCACACCACTGGGCCGCCGTCACCTCGACCAGGCGCTGGGTGTTGCTGGTCAGTGCGCCGGCGGCCTTGAGGCCCGCGCCCAGCGAGATCGCCACGATGGCCAGGGCCACCAGCACTTCCACCAGGGTGAATCCGGGCCGCGGCCGGGTCATGGCGTGCCCTCGGTGGCGGTGGCCAGGGGTGCAAACGGGCCCAGCCCATCGGTGGCCAGGGTGAGCTGGCGTTCGCCCAGGCGCAGCGTGATGCGCTGCGGGCCGATCAGCGGCTCGGGCCCGAGCACCAGCGCGCGTGCACCGACGATCTCGGCGCTGAGCGCCTCGTTCAGCCAGCCCTGCGGCAGCTTGCGCTGGGGTGGCAGGCCCACGAAGCGGAAGGCCTCGCCCGATTCCGGGCTGCCGAGCTCGAAGCGCACCGGCAGGCCCATCGCACGGGCCTCGGCGCGGCCTGCCTCGAGCAGGGCCGCCAGGCGCACGCCTTCCTGTTCGAGGCGGGCGGCCGAGGGGTCGCGCAAGGCCAGCGAGATGAGACCGGCCGAGATGCCGATCAGCACCATCACCACCAGCAGTTCGACCAACGTGAAGCCGGGCGCGGCGGCCCGCGGTGGCCTACTGCCAGGAGCCGATGTCGGCGTTCTTGCCTTCACCGCCGGCCTGGCCGTCGGCGCCGAAGCTGAACACATCGATCTCGCCCTTCACGCCGGGGTTGAGGTACTGGTAGGGCTGGCCCCAGGGGTCGTTCGGCAGCTTCTCGAGGTAGGGCCGCCAGTTGGCCGGCACCACGCCAGCCGTGGGCTTGCGCACCAGCGCGGCCAGGCCTTGCTCGCTGCTGGGGTAGCGCTGGTTGTCGAGCTTGTAGAGCTTGAGTGCCTGCATCAGGTTGTTGACGTCGGTGCGGGCGGCGGTGGCCCGGGCGTCGTCGGTGCGGTCGAGCAGGTTCGGCACGATCAGCGCGGCCAGCACCCCGATGATGACCAGCACGACCAGCAGCTCGATCAGCGTGAACCCGCGCCGCAGGGCATGCAGCCCGCGCGAAGGGCGGCCCGCATGCGCAGCACGGCCAGCAAGGTGCACGGGCAAAGGGGTCGGCAGGGGCATGTTCACTCTGAATCGGGTCGAAGCGGTGAATGATAATCGGCCCATGGTGCCCCCCAGCTTACTTCGCTCGCAGCCCCTCGACGGCGCACTCGGGACCTTCGCAACGGCCGGGTGGTCCCGATGACATCGCGCCTGCTGTCTTTCGTGATCTGGGCTGCCGTGGCTGCCAGCGCCGCGTTCTGGGGCCTGCGGCTCACCGCGCGCGCGCTGCCGGTGCCCGCGCAGGCCGGAGTGGCCTTGCCGTCGCTGCCCCAGTCGGCAGACCTCACCCGCCTGTTCGGCAAACCGGCGCCGCCGCCGGCCGCAGCGCTGCCCGTGGCAGCGGCGGCCGACAGCCGCTTCAAGTTGATCGGCGTGGTGGCGCCGTCGGCCGGGCAGCATGCCGGCCTCGCGCTGATCGCCGTGGACGGCCGCGCCGCGCGGCCCGTGCAGGTGGGCGGGCGCGTGGATGGCGAGCTGGTGCTGCGCTCGGTGAGCCACCGTCGGGCCGAACTGGGTGCCGCCACAGGCGGGGCGTCGACGCTGGTGCTGGAGCTGCCGGCGGTGCCGGAAGCGGCGCGTGGCGCCTTGCCGGCGGCCGTGCCGGGCGAAGGTGCTGCGCCACCCCCGGCGGCGATGCTGCCGCCGCCGGCTCCGGCGGGCGTGCGCATGGGCTTTCCTCCCGCGGCACCCGGGACGCTGCCGCCCGGCCAGGTGCCGGCGCCCTTCGGCGTGGTGCCGGCGCCGAACGCGCGCGCTGAAGCCACTTCAACGACAAACTGACTCCGGCTCAGGCCGGGTGCCGCGGCTCCGGGTTGCCGGAGGGGTCCGACGGCGTCAGGTCCTCGATGATGGCGGCCGGACGGGACGGACCCGGGTCCTCGCCATCGGCCAGTTCCGTCAACAGGGCGGCGGCGTTGCGCACCAGCGGCCAGGACAGACAGGCGCCAGTGCCGTCCAGGCTGTCGAGCCCCAGTTCCAGCAGGGCGGTGGCATTGAACAGGTTCAGGGCCTGGTCCAGCCCGCGGTGGCTGTGGCTGCGGCAGAACACGCAATAGTCGGTCACGGCCGAGGCGATGCGCGAGGCCACCATCAGGGCTGCGCAGGCCGCCATGCCGTCCACCATGATCAGGTGGCGCTTGCTGGCCGCCACCAGCATCACGCCCACCATCACCGCGGTCTCGAAGCCACCGAAGGCCGCCAGCACCTCGACCGCATCGGTCACGTCACGGTGCCGTGCCTGGGCGCCCTGCACGATGCTCAGCAGGTGGTTCAGCGATTCGGCGTTCATCTGCGGCCCGCTCACCAGCAGGTCGCGCACCGGGCTTTGCGTCAGGCGCGACAGCACCAGCGCGGCTGCCTCGTGCGAGCCGACACCAATGCCCGCGCAGGCCACCATGTTGCCGCGCAGCGCATCGCCGATCTCCATGCCGGCGCGGATGGCCGCGTGCGCCTGTTCCAGGGCCATGGCCGGGCCGACCCGCGCATTGCGCGTGCCATGGGCGATCTTGCGGGGCATCAGCCGTTCGTGGGGCCCCATCTCGTTGGCAAGCCCGCAATCGATGACCGAGAGTTCCAGGCCCTGGATGCGCGCAAACACCGACAAGGGCATCTGCGCGCTGAGCAGTTGCAGCACCTGCTCGTGTGACTGGCGCTGGTGGGGCAGCTCGATGCCATCGACCGCGAGGCCGTGGTCGGCCGCGAAGACCACCAGCTGCGGTTCGCGGAAACGCGGCTTCAGCGTGTTCTGCATCAGGCCCAGCCGCACGGCCACGGGTTCGAGCTCGCCCAACCCCCCCACGGCCTCGCCGCGCCGGGCCAGCTTGTCGACCAGCGCACGCTCGAGCAGCGGGCTGGAGGTCGGCGAAATCAGGGACCGGTTGAGCGACATGGCGCGAGTGTAAGCAGGTCCCTGGCCCCGGTGCCTCGGGGCTAACGCAGGAACAGGCGGTACACCGGGTTGTCGGTTTCCTCGGTGCAGGGGTAGGCCAGCGCGTCGAGGAAGGCCCGGAAGGCCTTGGCATCACCACGCGGCACCTGGATGCCGACCAGGATGCGACCATAGTCGGCGCCCTGGTTGCGGTAGTGGAACAGGCTGATGTTCCAGCCCGGGTGCAGCGACGACAGGAAGCGCATCAACGCGCCCGGCCGCTCGGGGAAGATGAACCGGAACAGGCGTTCGTCCTGCGCCAGGTCGGAGCGCCCGCCGACCATGTGGCGCACATGCTCCTTGGCGAGCTCGTCGTCGGTGAGGTTCACCGTGGCAAAGCCGTGGCGCTGGAAGCTGCGCTCGATCTTGTCGGCCTCGTCGCGCTTGCCGATGGCGATGCCGACGAACACATGGGCCTGGTTGGCGTCCGAGATGCGGTAGTTGAACTCGGTCACCGCGCGTGGGCCGATCAGTTCGCAAAAGCGCTTGAACGAGCCCCGCTCCTCGGGGATCGTCACCGCGAACAGTGCTTCGCGCTGCTCGCCGAACTCGGCCCGCTCGGCCACGAAGCGCAGGCGGTCGAAGTTCATGTTCGCGCCGCAGGTGATGGCCACGAAGGTCTGCCCACGGCACTTGTTGGCCGCTGCGTACTGCTTGATCGCCGCCACGCCGAGGGCCCCGGCCGGTTCGAGGATGCTGCGGGTGTCCTGGAACACGTCCTTGATGGCGGCACAGACCTCGTCGGTGTCGACGATCACGAAGTCGTCGACCAGCTTGCGGGTGAGGCGGAAGGTCTCCTCGCCGACCAGCTTCACCGCCGTGCCGTCGGAGAACAGGCCCACGTCGGCCAGTTGCACGCGCTTGCCGGCCCGCACCGAACGGGCCATCGCGTCGGAGTCGCGGGTCTGCACGCCGATCACCTTGATCTCGGGGCGCACGGCCTTGATGTACGAGGCCACGCCCGAGATCAGCCCGCCGCCACCGATGGCGACGAAGATCGCATCGATCGGGCCCTCGTGCTGGCGCAGCACTTCCATGGCGATGGTGCCCTGGCCCGCGATCACGTCGGGGTCGTCGAACGGGTGCACGAAGGTCAGCGACTGGGCCTGCTGCAGGGCCAGCGCGTGCTGGTAGGCGTCTGAATAGCTCTCGCCCTGCAACACCACCTCACCGCCGAGCGCGGCCACCGCGTCGATCTTGAGCTTGGGCGTCGTCACCGGCATCACGATGACGGCGCGGCATCCCAGCCGGCGCGCCGACAGCGCCACGCCCTGCGCATGGTTGCCCGCGGAGGCGCAGATCACGCCGCGCGCGAGCTGCTCCTTCGGCAAGTGGGCCATCTTGTTGTAGGCGCCGCGCAGCTTGAAGCTGAACACCGGCTGCTGGTCCTCGCGCTTGAGCAGCACATGATTGCCCACCCGCCGCGACAGGCTGCGCGCGGCATCCAGCGGCGACTCGATCGCCACGTCGTACACCCGGGCGGTGAGGATCTTCTTGAGGTAGTCGGGGTGGGCGGCGCGGGCCATCGGGGGCGGTCGCCGGGCGGCGACGGGGAAATTGTGCGGCGCGGCATCATAAATCGCCCACCCAGAAAAAAGCCCGGAGCGGTAAGGCCCCGGGCTGAATCCACCAATGGAGGAGGTGGAGGAGACAACTGGCCGGATCGGTGCGGCGCCGGCGGGGCTGCTGCAACGATCCGATGCGGGCCAGTCTAGCGCGTGCGATGTTGCGCTGCAATATGATCCCGCCCAGGACTTTAGGGTGGACGCTCCAGAGCTTGGTGCACACTGCCCTCGATGGGTGCGGCAAGGCCCGAACGGCAAAGGCGAACACGATGGAATGCACGATCCACTGGCTGCCCGGCAGCGGCATGGGCATGGTGGCGGAGACTGGCAGCGGCCACCTGCTGACGATGGATGGCGCGCCCGATGGCGGCGGCCGCAATCTGGCGCCCCGGCCGATGGAGACCCTGCTGGCAGGCGCGGGCGGCTGCACCGCCTATGACGTGGTGCTGATCCTGAGGCGCGGCCGCCACGAGGTGACCGATTGCCGGGTGAAGCTCCAGGCCGAGCGTGCAGAGGCCGATCCGAAGGTGTTCACCCGCATCCACCTGCACTTCACGGTGACCGGGCGCAACCTGCCCGAAGCGGCCGTGGCACGGGCGATTGCGCTCTCGCACGAAAAGTACTGCTCGGCGACGATCATGCTCGGCAAGACGGCCGAGATCACCACCAGCCACGACATCGTGTCGGTCTGACCACCGCCATCACCCGCCGGCTGCCTGGCGGGTGGCGGCGCACGGCGCAGTCAGATGTGGTGCGCGGTGCGGGTCATCACGCGGGCCGCGCCACGCATCAGCCAGCGCACCGGCGCGGGCATGGCGGCGCCGCCGGCCTGCTCGGCCTGGTCGGCGTGGCGAGCCTCGTCCGCCTTCATCTGGCTCACCACCGCGCGCGAGGCGCCATCGCCAGCGGGCAGGCGGTCGAGGTGGCCGGCCAGATGCTGCTCCACCTGACGTTCGGTCTCGACCACGAAGCCCAGGCTGTAGCGGTCGCCGGCGCGGCCGGCCAGCAGGCCGATCGCGAAGGCACCGGCGAACCACAGGGGGTTGAGCAGGCTGGTCCGGTCGCCCAGGTCGGCCAGGCGCCGTTCCGTCCAGGCCAGGTGGTCGGTTTCGTCGCGTGCCGCGTCACGCATCTGGCTGCGCATCTCCGGATCGCGTGCCGTCAGCGCCTGGGCCGCATAAAGGGCCTGGGCGCAGACCTCGCCCACGTGGTTAACCCGCATCAGGGCCCCGGCCAGGCGCTTGTCCTGCGAGGTCAGGGACGCCGAGTCACCTTGTGGCATCGGGCGAGTGGCGCGCACGCCGCCACTGAGGGTACGCAGCGCCATCTCTGCGCACTCGATCAGTGCATCCGTTCGGTTCATCGGGGCAGCATAGCGCAACAGGCTTCGCTGGTGGCCGGCTGCCATGTGGAAGGGGCGCTTGCGACCCTGCGAGTCTCGTTGTTGTCAGACAACAAGTGAGCGGCTTTTTCAGGCCATTTCTTTGCATGCGGTGCAGCGCTCTGGTGGAATAGCCGCAACTTCCGATGAGGAGGTTGGCCTGACCGGCCCGCGCCCTTCCCGGTGGGCGGGTTCTCTACGGGATCGGGACCTCTTGCTTTCAACCTAGGAGATAGTTGCAATGAAAAAGTCTCTGCTCGCCCTCGCCACTCTCGGCCTGTTCGCGGGTGCCGCGGCAGCACAGTCGACGGTCACGCTGTTCGGTATCGTTGACGCCGGCTTCGCCCGCGTCTCCGGTGGCGGCAAGTCCAACAAGGGCATCACGAACTCTGGCCTGAACAGCAGCCGTCTGGGTTTCCGCGGCGTTGAGGACCTGGGTGGCGGCCTGAAGGCCGGCTTCTGGCTCGAAGGCCAACTGAACAACGACACCGGCGACGGCGCCACCACCGGCGGCGCGCTGAACTTCCAGCGTCGCTCCACCCTCAGCCTGATGGGCGGTTTCGGTGAAGTGCGCGTCGGCCGCGACTACACCCCGGTGTTCTTGACCATCGCCGGCTACGAGCCCTTCGGCGTGAACGGCGTTGGCCAGACCTACGCCCACACCTCGACGGCCCTGGTCGGTGGCAACACCGCCAATGCCGCTCGCGCCAACAACAGCGTGCAGTACTTCCTGCCGGCCAACCTGGGTGGCTTCAACGGTTCGGTGATGTACGCCTTCGGCGAGAACGACGCCGTGGCCGTGACCCCCACCACCCCGGGCGCTGACAAGGCCACCGGCTACTTCGGCTTCCACGTCGGCTACGGCGCCGGCCCCCTGGGCGTGCGCGCTTCCTACGGCAAGTCGGAAGGCGGCACCAACAATGCAGACGTGAAGTCGACCGCCATCGGCGTGCGCTACACCTTCGGCGCTGTCACCCCGATGGTGCTGTGGCAAGACGAGAAGACCGGCGCTGGCGTCAAGGTTCGCACGATCGAACTGGGCGTGGCGGCTGCCTTCGGCCAGAGCGAAGTGCGTGGTTCGTACAAGAACTACGACGTCCGCAACGGCGCGCTGCAGAACAACGACTGGAAGAAGCTGGCCCTGGGCTATGGCTACAACCTGTCGAAGCGCACCCAGCTGTACGGCACCTACGCTCGCACCACGAACGACGGCGCTTCGGCCCGCGCCGTGGCCAACAACGGCCTGGCCACCCCGGCCGTCGCCGCTGGCAAGAGCTCGACCGGCTACGAAGCTGGCATCCGCCACATCTTCTGATCCGGCTGGCCGGGCCCTGCGTCCGGTCCGCGCAAACCGCCCTTCGGGGCGGTTTTTTTTTGCGAGCCGCGCCGGTGTTTTCCCGTTTGCGCCGGGCACGCGATTTGCGGATCATCGCGCACTCATGTCCACACGCTGATCAGCCTTGCGTGCGGCGGTGCCGAGGGCCACAAGCCGCGGCAGATGTCCACGCCCGTTGCCAGAAGCTCTCGATGCTTGCCTTCATCCTTCGCCGCCTGATCCAGGCCCTGGTCGTGATGGTCTCGGTGGCGTTCATCGCCTTCATGCTGTTCCAGTATGTGGGCGACCCGGTCACCAACCTGCTGGGGCAGGACGCCACACCGCAGCAGCGGCAACAGCTGCGGGCGGATCTGGGGCTGGACCAACCCTTCCCGGTGCAGTTCGCCCGATTTGTCGGCAATGCGGCGCAGGGTGAATTCGGGCTCAGCCTGCGCCAGGGGCGCAAGGTGTCTTCGCTGATCGTCGAGCGCTTCCCGGCCACGCTGGAACTGGCGGCGGTGGCGGCCTGTCTCGGGCTGCTGCTGGGCATTCCGCTTGGCGTGTACGCTGCGCTGCGGCGCGGCAGCTTCATGTCGCAGGTGGTGATGACGGGCTCGCTGCTGGGTGTTTCGTTGCCGAACTTCCTGATCGGCATCCTGCTGATCCTGTTCTTCGCCGTCACGCTGAAATGGCTGCCGAGTTTCGGCCGGGGTGAAGTGGTGAACATTGGCGCCTTGTCGACCGGCTTGCTGACGGTCGATGGGCTCAAGCACCTGCTGCTGCCGGCGTTCACCTTGTCCTTGTTCCCGATGACGTTGGTGCTGCGCCTGGTGCGTGCCGAGATGCTGGAGGTGCTGCGCACCGACTACATCAAGTTCGCGCGTGCGCGTGGCCTGCCGGACCGGCGGGTGTACTTCGGCCATGCGCTGAAGAACACGCTGGTGCCGGTGATCACGATCGCGGGCCTGCAGCTGGGCTCGATCATCGCGTTTGCGATCGTCACCGAAACCGTATTCCAGTGGCCGGGCATGGGCCTGCTGTTCATCCAGGCGGTGCAGTTTGCCGACATTCCTGTGATGGCCGCGTACCTGTGCCTGATCGCACTGATCTTCGTCTCCATCAACCTGGTGGTCGACCTGCTGTACTTCGCGGTCGACCCAAGGCTGCGCATCGAGCGCGGCACCAGCGGGCATTGACACCATGACCGATCACAACGCGGCGCAGGCCGCTGCGCCGGGTGCACTGGCGCGCTTCTTCGACGGCGATGTCTGGCACAGCTTCAAGCAGTCGCCGGTCGCGATCATCGCGGCGTTCATCGCGGCGGTGTGCGTGGTGTGCGCCGTGTTCGCGCACTGGCTCGCGCCGCACAACCCGCTCGATTTGGCCACGCTGGACCTGATGGACTCGCGCCTGCCGCCGGCCTGGATGCCCGAGGGCAGGGCCAAGTACCTGCTGGGCACCGACGACCAGGGGCGCGACATCCTGTCGGCGCTGATGTATGGCTCGCGCATCTCGCTGTTCGTAGGCCTCGCCTCGGTGCTGGTGTCGGTGGTGGTGGGTGTCGGGCTCGGCCTGCTGTCGGGCTTCGTCGGTGGCCGGGTGGACGGTTTCATCATGCGCGTGTGCGACGTGATGTTGTCCTTTCCCTCGATCCTGATCGCTTTGCTGATCGATGGTGCGGGCCGGGCGGTCTTTCCCAATGCGCACGACACGCTGGCCTTCACGGTGCTGATCTTCGCGATCTCGCTCACCGGCTGGGTGCAGTACGCGCGCACGGTGCGGGGCTCGACACTGGTCGAGCGGCAGAAAGAGTACGTGCAGGCCGCCCGGGTGATCGGCGTGTCGCCCGCGCGCATCATGCGCCGCCATGTGCTGCCCAACGTGCTGGGGCCGGTGCTGGTGCTGGCCACGATCCACATCGCCACGGCGATCATCACCGAGGCCACCTTGTCCTTCCTCGGGGTGGGCGTGCCACCGACCTCGCCTTCGCTGGGCACCTTGATCCGCGTGGGCCAGGACTTCCTGTTCTCGGGCGAGTGGTGGATCACGATCTTTCCCGGGGTGGTGCTGATCATGATCGCCCTCTCGGTCAACCTGCTGGGCGACTGGTTGCGCGACGCCCTGAACCCGCGCCTGCGCTGAAGACTGTTCGCATGACGGCCCCTTTGCTCGAAGTGAGCCACCTGCGGGTGGAGTTCCCTAACCGCCGCGGCACCCTGTGTGCGCTGGACGATGTTTCGTTCGACATCGCGCGTGGCGAGATCCTCGGCGTGGTGGGCGAATCCGGCGCCGGCAAGTCACTCACCGGCGCCGCCATCATCGGCCTGCTGGAGCCGCCGGGGCGCATTGCCGCGGGTGAGATCCGCCTCGCCGGCGAGCGCATCGACAACCTGCCACACGAGCGCATGCGGCAGATCCGTGGCCGGCAGATCGGCGCGATCTTCCAGGATCCGCTGACCTCGCTGAACCCGCTGGTGACCATTGGCCGCCAGCTCACCGAGACGATCCAGGTCCACCTGAACGTCGGCGCAGACGAGGCCCGTCGGCGCGCCATCCGGCTGTTGCAGGAAACCGGCATTCCGGCGGCCGAGCATCGCATCGACCAGTACCCGCACCAGTTCTCGGGCGGCATGCGCCAACGCGTGGTGATTGCGCTGGCGCTGGCCGCTGAACCCAAGCTGATCGTGGCCGACGAGCCGACGACCGCGCTCGATGTCTCGATCCAGGCCCAGATCATCAGCCTGCTCAAGCGCCTGGCCAAGCAGCATGGTGCGGCGGTGATGCTGGTGACGCACGACATGGGCGTGATCGCCGAATCCTGCGACCGCGTGGCGGTGATGTATGCCGGCCGCGTGGTGGAGATCGGCCCGGTGGCCGATGTGATCCATCGGCCCGCGCACCCGTACACCGTGGGCCTGATGGGGTCGATCCCGTCGATGGACAGCGAGCGCGAGCGGTTGATGCAGATCGATGGCGCGATGCCGCGCCTCACAGCAATCCCACCCGGGTGCGCCTTCAATCCGCGCTGCCCTCAGGTGATGCCACGTTGCCGTTCGGAGCGGCCGGACCTGATGACCGGTGTCGCCACGCGTGCAGCCTGCTGGCTGCTGGCGCAAGGGGGTGCGGCATGAGCGCGCCGGGCCGATCCCAAGCACGAATCCCGGAGCACGCAGTGCGGAGGGGAGTCCAGTGAGCCCGCTGGTGCAGGTGCAGGACCTCGCCAAGGTGTTCGATGTGTCGGCCCCCTGGCTGAACCGCGTGCTCGAACACAAGCCACGGCAGTTCGTCCATGCCGTCGATGGCGTGAGTTTCTCGATCGAGCGTGGGCGCACGCTGGCGCTGGTGGGCGAATCGGGCTGCGGCAAGAGCACGGTGGCACGCTTGCTGGTGGGGCTGTACCAACCCACCCGCGGCACGGTGGCCTTCGATGGTCAGGAGACCCAGGCGGCGCTGGCTTCGGCCGCGCCCGCGCGCCAGTTGCGGCGGCGCATGCAAATGATCTTCCAGGATCCCTATGCCAGCCTGAACCCGCGCTGGAAGGTGCGCGACATCGTCGGCGAACCCCTGATCGAACATGGTCTGGTGGATGGTGACCAGGGCCTGAAGTCGCAAGTGGGTGAACTGCTGGCTTCGGTGGGCATGTCCGCGGCCGACATGGAGAAGTTCCCGCACCAGTTCTCAGGTGGGCAGCGGCAGCGCATCTCGATCGCACGTGCTCTGGCCACGAAGCCCGAGTTCCTGGTCTGCGATGAGCCAACCTCGGCGCTGGACGTGTCGGTGCAGGCGCAGGTGCTCAACATCATGAAGGACCTGCAGCGCGAGCGGGGCCTGACCTATCTGTTCATCTCGCACAACCTGGCCGTGGTGCGGCATGTGAGCGACCAGGTCGGTGTGATGTACCTGGGCCGGTTGGTGGAGCTGGCGGACCGTTCGGCGCTGTTTGCAACGCCGCGCCATCCCTACACACGCATGCTGCTGGATGCAATTCCGGACGTTGGCATGTCGGGGCGGGCGCGAACGCCGGTACAGGGCGAAGTGCCGAATCCGCTGAACCCGCCCAGCGGCTGCGCCTTCCACCCCCGCTGCCCGCATGCCAACGCACGTTGTTCGGCGGAGCGGCCGGCGCTGAGCGAGTTTCAGGGCATCCGCGTGGCGTGCCACGCGGTGGCGGAAGGCCGGATCTGACCCACTGCGCTGCAGCGGGTCAGTGTCCTGTGCTCACTTTGTCGCTGCGCTGGCAGCGGATGCGGGCGGCGCCGAGGCCGAGGGCAGGGTGAGCGGGCCCTTCTGGCCACAACCGGCGAGCGCCACCGAAGCCAGTGCACAGCACGTGGCAAGCACCCTCGCTACACTGGTCGGCAACTTCATGCGCTGGATTCTATCGACCATGGCCACCGCGGTTTCCCCCTTGAGCGACAACGAGTTCCACCGCCTGACCGACCGGGTGCTCACAGGCATCGAGGCGGCCACCGACGCCTGGCTGCAGCAGGACGTGATCGACATCGATGTCAGCCGCACGGGTGGCCTGCTCGAGCTCGGCTTCCCGAACGGCAGCAAGATCATCGTCAACACGCAGCCGCCACTGCACGAACTGTGGGTGGCTGCCCGGGCTGGTGGCCACCACTACCGGCACCTGGATGGGCGTTGGCTGGACACCCGCGACGACACGGAGTTCTTCGAGGCCCTCTCGGGCTTCGCCAGCCAGCAGGCGGGCAAGCCGCTTCGCTTCGAGCCGACCTGAAGTCTGGCCCGATGCACCTGTGAAGCGCACGATCAGCGGCGGAACAGATCGAGGATGCCGCGGCGCTCTTCCTCGCTGGGTGCGGTAGGCAGCTTGTCTTCCAGACCGACACTGCTCACGCCGGCGCCGGGGCCGTATTCGTCATAGACCCAGTCATTGCCGCGCTGGGTGACACCTTCGGGCACCGTGGGCTCCTGCACCGGCAACTTGCGCAGCGCATGGCTCATGTACTCGATCCAGACCGGCAGTGACAGACCACCACCGGTCTCGCGGTCGCCCAGCTTGCGGGGTGTGTCGTAGCCGATCCAGACCACCGCGGCAAGATTGGGCTGATAGCCCGCGAACCAGGCATCCATCGAGTCGTTGGTCGTGCCGGTCTTGCCGTACAGGTCCAGCCGCTTGAAGTTCTGATAGACCGACGCCGCCGTGCCCGCGCGCGTGACCTCGCCCAGCAACTGGGTCATCACGAACGCGTTGCGGGCATCGATCACCCGCATCGATTCGTCCACGGGCTGCGGGCGAGATTCCAGCAGGACGCGGCCCTTGCTGTCGGTGACACGGGTGATCAGCCAGGGGTTGACGCGGAAGCCGCCGTTGGCGAACACGGAGTAGCCGCTGACCATCTGCATGGGTGTCACCGAGCCGGCGCCGAGTGCCATCGTGAGATAGGCCGGGTGCTTTTCCGACTCGAAACCGAACCGCGTGATCCAGTCTTGCGCAAAGTGCACGCCGATCGACTGCAGGATGCGGATCGAGACCATGTTCTTCGACTTGGCCAGCGCCTGCTTCAATGGCATCGGGCCATCGAACTTGCCGTCATAGTTCTTGGGTTCCCAGGGCTGGCTGCCGGTGGCGCCGGCATCGAAGAACAGAGGGGCGTCGTTGACCACCGTCTGCGGCGTGAAGCCCTTTTCCAGGGCGCCCGAGTAGATGAAGGGCTTGAAGCTCGATCCGGGCTGGCGCCAGGCCTGAACGACGTGGTTGAACTTGTTCTTGCCGAAATCGAAGCCACCCACCAGCGCGCGGATCGCGCCGGTGTTCGGGTCCATCGACACGAAGGCGCCCTCGACCTCTGGCTGCTGTGTCAGGGCCCACTCACCTTTCGGGCCCTTCACTGCGCGCACGACCGCGCCGCGGCGGATCTGGACCTTGGGCCCGGCCTTGTCGGACAGGCCCGATGTCACGGGTTTCAGGCCTTCGCCGGTGACGGTGATGGTCTCGCCCGACTCCAGCACGGCCACCACCTTGCGGGGCGATGCTTCGAGCACGACGGCAGCCTTCAGCTCGTCGTTGTCGGCATGGTCGGCCAATGCCTCGGCAACGCGGGCATCCAGTTCCTTGGGGTCGGCCGGCAGGTCCACGTAGTCCTCGGGGCCCCGATAGACCTGCCGGCGCTCGTAGTTCAACAGGCCGCGCCGCAGGGCGCGGTAAGCCACCGCCTGGTCGCCGGCGTCGACCGTGACGTGGACATTGAGGCCCCGTGTGGTCGTCTCCTCGCCGTATTGGCTGTGGATCAGTTGCCGAACGGTCTCGGCGACATATTCGGCATGCACGCCGCTGCTGTCGGGCGTGCGATAGCGCAGCACCTGCTTTCGCGCAGCATCGGCCTGCTCCTCGGTGATGTAGCCGTTCTCGTACATGCGCTGGATGATGTACTGCTGCCGACGGGTGGCCCGCTGCGGATTGCTGATCGGGTTGTAGGCGGACGGCGCCTGCGGCAGCCCGGCCAGCATTGCCGCTTCGGCCACCGTGATGTCCTTGAGCGGCTTTCCGAAGTAGATCTCGCTCGCGGCGGCGAACCCGTAGGCGCGCTGCCCGAGGAAGATCTGGTTCATGTACACCTCGAGGATCTGCTGCTTGCTGAGCTGGCTCTCGATCTTCAGCGCGAGCAGGATCTCGTAGATCTTGCGTGTGAAGGTCTTCTCGGTGGACAGATAGAAGTTGCGTGCCACCTGCATCGTGATCGTGGAGGCGCCCTGGCTCTTGGCCTTGTTGAACTGCGCCAGTCCGGCCCGCACGATGCCCAGGTAGTCGACCCCGCTGTGGCGGTAGAAGCGGGCGTCCTCGATGGCCAGCACGGCCTCCTGCATCACCTTCGGGATCTGTGCAATCGGCGTGAACAGGCGCCGCTCTTCGCCGAATTCGCCCAGCAGCACGCCGTCGGAGGAAATCACCCGCAGCGGCAACTTGGGACGGTAGTCGGTCAGGCCGCTGATCTCGGGCAGGTTGGGGTAGGCCACAGCCAGCGCCACGGACACCAGCATCAGTCCGGCCAGCAGGGCGGCAACGCCCAGTCCGAGCAGCCAGGCCAACACTCTGGCCGGCAGCCTGGCCCACCGGGGCAGGCGATCCGGCGCTTTGTCGCTCGGCGCCGGCGCGGCGCGATCAGGGGCACTCATAAGCCGGCCGAGTGTATAGAAAGCGCTTGGCGGACAACTTCGGCCGTTGTCTGGACTGGCTTGAGATCTGGAAAGCGCCTTGTTTCAAATGAAGGCCACAACGTCGGAGAATCGCAACGAGGTTACAAGGTCGCCGGGGGAAATTCCTTTGGTGCACAACGGCTTTACTGCTAGCATTGAAGTAGTTTCTTAAGAATTGCTGTCCCTTTTTCCGCCCGTTGGGGGAGACCGTCGTGAGCTTTTTGGACTTGCTGCTGGGCCGCAAGCATCCGCCGATGATCGGGTTGGACATCAGCTCCTCGAGCGCCAAGCTCGTCGAGCTGGGGCAGGCTGCGAACGGCGAATTCGTGCTGGAGCGTTTTGCGTCCGAACCCTTCGAGAAGGGTTGGATCACCGATGGCCAGATCGAGAAATTCGACGAAGTGGCCGAAGCGGTGCGCAAACTTGTCCAAAAGAGCGGCACCCGCACCAAGCAGGTCGCGATGGCCATGCCGCAATCGGCCGTGATCACCAAGAAGATCATGCTGCCCGCAGGGTTGCGCGAAGAAGAGCTCGAGCTGCAGGTCGAGTCCGAGGCCAATCAGTACATTCCGTTTTCGCTGGACGAGGTCAGCCTCGACTTCTGCGTGGTCGGCCCGAGCACCACTTCCGGCGGCGACGTCGAGGTGTTGATCGCTGCCTCCCGCAAGGACCGAGTGCAGGATCGCCAGGGGCTGGCCGAGGCGGCGGGTCTGAAGCCGCTCGTGCTGGACATCGAATCGCATGCGTCGCGTCTGGCCATGACGCGCGTGGTGGCATCGCTGCCCAATGAGGGCAAGGACGCGCTGGTGGCGCTGTTCGAGATCGGTGCCGACACGACCAGCCTCAAGGTGTTGCGTGACGACGAGATGCTGTACGACCGCGACCAGGCCTTTGGTGGCTCGCAGCTGACGCAGTTGATCTCGCGTCAGTACGGCTTCTCGTTCGAAGAGGCCGAACAGAAGAAGCTGGCGGGCGACCTGCCCGAGGACTACGACTCGGCGATCCTGGGCCCCTTTGTCGACAGCCTGTCGCAGGAGATCGGCCGCGCGCTGCAGTACTTCTTCACCAGCACGCCGCATCACAAGGTGCACTATGTGATGCTGGCGGGCGGCACCGCCACCCTGCCGGGCCTGAAGGAGCGGGTGACGGAGCTCACCGGATTCGCGTCGATGGTCGTGAACCCCTTCGACAACATGAGGCTGGGGTCGGCGGTGCGTGAGGCCAAGGTTCGGCGCGAGGCGCCGTCCTACCTCACGGCGTGCGGGCTCGCGATGCGGAGGTTCGTGCAGTGATCCTGATCAATCTGCTGCCGCACCGCGAAGAGCGGCGCCGACAGCGCAAGCGCGCATTTTTCGTCGGTCTGGGCGCAGCGGCCGTGGTCGGCATTGGCGCCGCTGGCGTCTGGTACGTCGTGCTGCAGCAGATGACTGCCAGCCAGCTCGACCGCAATGCCTTCATCTCCACCAAGATCAAGGAGCTGGAGGTCCAGATCAAGGACATCGCCAACCTGAAGGCCGAGATCGAAAGCCTGAAAGCACGGCAGAAGGCTGTCGAGGACCTGCAGACCAATCGCAACGTGCCGGTCTACCTGCTCGACGAACTGGTCAAGCTCACGCCCGAGGGCATCTACTTCACCACGATCAAGCAGGCCGGAGACGCGGTCACGGTGACCGGCGTGGCGCAGACCAACGAGCGCGTGTCGGAGTTCCTGCGCAACACCACGAACCAGTCGCAGTGGCTGCGCAGGCCGGAGCTTGTCGAAATCAAGGCCGTCACCCTGGCGCCCGCGGCGGGCAGCCGAGAGCAGCGCCGGCTGTTCGATTTCTCGGTTCGGGTGCTGCTGACCAATCCGGCTGCGCAAGCGCCTTCAACGGCTGCCTCGGCGCCGCGCAAGGCCACCTGAGGAGGCGAGATGGCTACTACCACCCGCCCCGCCAATCTCGATGTCGCCAGTGCCTTTGGCAAGGCGAGTTCCCAGTTCAAGGGGCTGAATGCCCGCGAGCCGGGCCAATGGCCCCTGTTGCCCAAGGTCTGCGCCTGGCTGGGCGCAGCCGTCGCCATGCTGGTCGTCGGTTGGGTCGCCCTGGTATCGGGTGCGAACGACGAACTGGAGGCCGCCCGCAGCACCGAACCCAAGCTGAAGGACGAATACCGTACCAAGCTTGCACAGGCCGTGAACCTGTCGGAGTTGCGCAAGCAGAAGCAGCAGGTCCAGGAATACGTGACCCAGCTCGAAAAGCAACTGCCGGGCAAGGCGGAAATGGATGCGCTGCTGTCAGACATCAACCAGGCCGGCATCGGCCGCGGGCTGCAGATCGACCTGTTCCGCCCTGGCCAGATCGAGCTCAAGGACTACTACGCCGAGCTGCCGATCGCCATCAAGGTGACAGGCCGATACCACGACATCGGCGCGTTTGCAGCGGACATTGCGAACCTCTCGCGCATCGTCACGCTGCACAACCTGTCGATCGGCGCGCCGCAAAAGGATGCGACCGGCAATCTTGCGATGGAGGCCACCGCGCGCACCTATCGTTATCTCGATGTCAACGAGATTGCGGAGATTCGCAAATCCAAGGCTGAGGCGGAAGCCAAGGCCAAGGGGGCCAAGAAATGATGCCCAGGTCCAGCAATCGATGGTGGCTGCTGTGCGCCCTGGGCGCCATGGCAGGCTGCGCAGCCGACCAGGACGAACTGACGGTCTGGATGGACCAGCAGAAGCGGTCGGTCAGGCCCAGCGTTCAACCCTTGACGGCACCGAAGAAGTTCGAGGCGGCGCCTTACAACGGTGGACAGGCGGTCGACCCGTTCAGTATCCAGAAGCTCACGGTGGCACTGAAACAGGAAGCGCGGCAGCCCAATTCGCTGCTGGCCGCGGAGATGAGCCGCCGCAAGGAAGCGCTGGAGCAATACCCCACCGATGGCATGACCATGGTGGGCAGCCTGATCGAACCCAAGTCCGGCCGGCAGTATGCGCTGCTGAAGGTTGACAGCCTGCTGTACCAGGTCAAGGTGGGCGACTACCTTGGCCAGAATTTCGGAAAGATCACCCGAATCACCGAGACCGAGGTGGCCCTGCGCGAGATCGTGCAGGACGCGGCTGGTGAATGGATCGAACGCACCAGCACGCTCCAGCTGCAGGAGAAGGCGCGATGAATCAGAAGCAGGAGAACCGCAACATGCCGAAGTGGTGCGTCAGGATGATTGCGCTGGCGATGGTGGCGTTGACGCCATGGGTCGCAATGGCGCAGAACGCGATCCAGTCCATCACCACGACGCAGCAAGCCGGTGCCGAGGTCGTGCGCGTGGAACTGAGCGAGCCGCTGGCCGCGGTGCCCACCGGTTTCTCGGTGCAGACACCGCCGCGCATCGCGATCGATCTGCCCGGCGTTGCCAATGCGATGGGCAAGTCCGCGGTCGAGGTGAACCAGGGCAACCTGCGTTCCTTGAACATCGCACAGGCCGGCGAACGGACGCGCCTGGTGCTCAACCTGCGTCAGGCAGCGAACTATCGCGCCGAGTTGCAGGGCAAGGCCCTGGTGCTGGTGGTCGAGCCCTCGGCGGGTCCGGCGATGGCGGCCGCGCCCAACGAGCCGGTGCACTTTGCATCGAGCCAGAACAAGGACCAGCTGGCCCTGCGTGACATCGACTTCCGGCGTGGCCCGGAAGGTGCAGGCCGCGTGCTCGTCGCGTTGGCGAGCACGCAGGTCGGGGTCGACATTCGCCAGCAGGGGCAAAGCCTGGTGGTCGAGTTCCTGCGGTCGAGCCTGCCCGAGAACCTCCGCCGCCGGCTGGACGTCACCGATTTCGGCACACCGGTGCAGAGCATCTCGACCTTCCAGAGTGGTGACCGCGTGCGCATGGTGGTTGAGCCGCGCGGGGCATGGGAGCACAGCGCCTACCAGAGCGACAACCAGTTCGTGCTCGAGGTTCGTCCGATGAAGGTCGACCCGAACAAGCTGACACAGGGGCCGGGCTATGCAGGCGAGAAACTGTCGCTGAACTTCCAGAACATCGAAGTGCGCGCGCTGCTGCAGGTGATCGCCGACTTCACCAACTTCAATGTGGTGACCAGTGACACGGTGAACGGCAACGTCACCCTGCGCCTGAAGGACGTGCCCTGGGATCAGGCGCTGGACATCATCATGCAGAGCAAGGGCCTGGGCGTGCGCAAGACCGGCAATGTGCTGTGGATCGCGCCCAAGGACGAACTGGCCACCAAGGAGCAGGTGGAGCTCGAAGCCAAGAAGAAGATCGCCGACCTTGAGCCGCTGCGCACCCAGGCGTTCCAGCTGAACTACACCAAGGCCGAGGAAGTGGCCAAGGGCCTGACCGGGCAGACACAGACCTCCAGTGGCGGCAGCGCCGCCTCGTCCGGCAGTTCGGCCACGCGGGTGCTCACGGCGCGTGGCAGCGTGATGTTCGAGTCGCGCACCAACCAGCTGTTCGTCACCGACATTCCGTCGAAGCTGGAAGAGATCCAGGCACTGATCGCAAAGATCGACATCCCGGTGCGCCAGGTGCTGATCGAAGCCCGAATCGTCGAAGCCGACGACAAGTTCGGGCGCGCCTTGGGTGTGAAGCTGGGCACCACCGACCTGCGTGGCCTGGCGGGCGGCATTCCGGGCTTCAACGTGGGTGGCAGCAACTACGTGACGATCGGTGGCAACTACTCCAACGTGGGTGTGCAGACCCTGCAGACGCCGAACACGAGCACCAGCTATGTGCCGGATTCGCAGATGGTCAACCTGCCGGCGCTGGGCAACGCCATCGGCAGCACCGCTTCGGTGGCGAACTTCGCCTTGTCCTTGTTCAGCCCTGCGGCCAATCGATTCCTGAACCTCGAACTCTCGGCCCTGGAGGCCGACGGCAAGGGCAAGATCATCTCGAGCCCCCGTGTCATCACGGCCGACCAGGTGAAGGCGATCATCGAACAGGGTGAAGAACTGCCGTACCAGGTGGCCACCTCCAGCGGCGCCACGTCGATCCAGTTCCGCAAAGCCAACCTGAAGCTCGAAGTGACACCCCAGATCACACCGGAGGGCGCGGTGATCCTGGATGTCGATGTCAACAAGGACAGTGTGGGCCGCTCCACCTCGGCGGGCTTTGCGATCGATACCAAGCATGCCAAGACACAAGTGCTGGTCGAGAACGGCGGCACGGTGGTGATCGGCGGCATCTTCACCCAGAACGAACGCAACGACGTCACCAAGGTGCCGCTGCTGGGTGACGTGCCGGTGCTCGGTCACCTGTTCCGCAGCACATCGAAGGTCTCGAACAAGACCGAACTGCTGATCTTCATCACGCCCAAGATCGTGACCGAACGCGCTGCGGCCCGATGAGCCGACAGCGATGCTGACCAAAGTATTCAAGGAGCGAAGCGCATGATCTCGTGGCGCGTCTTTGTCGCCGGCCTGGCGACCGCCCTCGTGGCTGCATGTGGTGGTGGTGGCAGCGATGCCGGTACGCCGGTTGTGGGGCCCGCGCCGTCGCCGGCGGTGGCCGACCTGGCACTGGTGCTGTCGTCTGCAACCCTGCAGAACTCGGGCACCCAGACCGTGACGGCAACGGTCACCGCGGTCGATGCCAACCGCAATGCCGTGCCCAATGTGACGGTCACACTTTCTGTCGACGCGAACGCGACCATCGAGGTGCTGGACAAGAAGACCGGCAGCGATGGCAAGCTGACGGGGACGGTGGGCATCGGCGCCGACCGCAGTCTGCGCAAGATCACGGTCACCGCCAGCGCCAACGGCATCGTGCGCACGGCCGAGATCCAGGTGAACGAGGCCGGCTCCGGGGGAGGCACACCCAAGGCGGCTGACCTGACCATGTCGCTGTCGTCGGCCACCTTGCCGAACTCCGGCACGCAAACGGTGACGGCCACCGTCACGGCAGTGGATGCCAATCGCAATACCGTGGCTGGCATCCCGGTCAGCTTCGCGGTGGATCAGGGTGGTACGGTGAAGGTGGCGGCGAATGCGACCGACGCTGATGGCAAGGTCACCGCGGCGGTGGGCATCGGCGACGACCGTTCGAACCGCGTGATCACGGTCACGGCGATGAGCGGCACGATCACCAAGAAGTTGAGCGTTCAGGTCATCGGCGCTCAGATTCGCGCCACCCTTCTGCCAGCGGTGGTGAACCCGGGCCAGGCCGGCAAGGTGCAGTACCGGCTGACCGACGTGAACGGCAACGCGATCACCGGCAAGCCGATCGTTGTCACCGGTCCTGGCGGTGTGCAGACCACCGGCACCTCGGATGCCAATGGTGACTACGAGTATTCCTATACCGCTCCGACCGCATCAGGCGACCTGTCGATCCGTGCTTCGGCGCTGGGCGTCGAGAAGCTCGTCACGGTGACGGTGCTCTCCACCGGGTCGATCCCGGAGGTGACCGCAGACGTGCAGTCTGCCTCGGTGTCGGCCAATCCCAGCGTCGTGCCGGTGAACACGCCTACCACCAACAACCAGACGACGATCCGCGCGTTGTTCCTGTCGGCAGAGAACAAGCCGGTGCCGAACCTGCGCGTGCGCTTCGACCTCGATGGCGACAAGCAGTCGATCGGTGGCACGTTCACCGCCGGCAACACCATGGTCTACACCGACGCCGCCGGCATCGCGACCACGTCCTACGTCCCGGGCTCACGGTTCAGCCCGACCGACGGCGTCACCGTTCGCGCCTGCTGGGACAAGCGGGAATTCCCGGCCAACACCTGCCCGAACGAAACCAAGACGACGCTCACGGTGATCGCGGATTCGCTGTCGGTCTCGATCGGCACGAACAACCTGATCGGCATCGACGACACCGGGCTCAAGTTCGTCAAGCGCTATGTGGTCCAGGTGGTCGATTCCGCCGGCCTGGCCGCGGCCGACGTGCAGGTGAGTGCCTCGGTCGACCTGCTTTCCTACGTCAAGGGCGAGTGGGTGCGCGGCACGGTGCGCTGGGAGCAGCGCCCCACGGTGACTTGCGACAACGAGGACGTGAACCGGAACGGCGTGGCCGAAGTCTTCAGCAATGGCCAGAGTGAAGATGCGAACGGCAGCTTCAACCAGCCCGCAGGTCGGCCGGCGCTCGAGCCCCGCAAGGCCGACGTCGCGCTGTCGTTCGAGGGCTCCAACAAGACCAACACGAGTGGCTCGATCGTGTTGCGGCTGGAATACCCGCAGAACATCGGGTCATGGGTGAACTTCAACCTCGTTGTCTCGGCGTCTGGCGTCGCTGGATCCGAAGGCCGTGCCGACTACTTCGGGCTGTTGGAGGTGCTGGCGTCGCAGGTGAACAAGCTCGACGAGGTTCCGCCCTTTGTCACCAGCCCCTACGGCACTCAGACGAGTCCGAGGATCCCAGTGTCAGAACCAGGTTCGACGCGGCAGGCGGCATCACTCTGCACCAATCGAAACTGATCGTGTGAAGCCGATTTCACTGGTGGGCATGCCGGGCAGCGGCAAGTCCACCGTCGGGCGCCAGCTGGCCAGGCAACTGGGCTGGCGCCTGATCGATTCGGACGCAGAGATCGAGCATCGGATCGGCATGCCGATCCGGCTGTACTTCGAGCAGCACGGTGAGGCTGCGTTCCGCGACCTCGAGCAGCAAGTGATCGCGGAGCTTTGTGATCGCGAAGACACCGTGATAGCCACCGGCGGCGGGGCCGTGCTGCGGCCCGCCAACCGGCAGTGCCTGTCGGCGTGCAGCCACGTGATCTACCTGCGATCCACACCCGAAGAGCTGGCGCGCCGCCTCAAGCACGACACACAGCGGCCCCTGCTCCAGGTGGCCGATCCGCTGCGCAAGCTGCGTGAGCTCTACCGCGAACGTGATCCGCTGTACCGCGAGGCCGCTCAGTTCGTGATCGAGACCGGCCGGCCGACGGTCTCGACCTTGACCAACATGATCCTGATGCAACTCGAGCTTGCGGGTGTGATCGACCCGCAGCAAGTGCCCGCCACGGTCGGCCGCATACTGCCGCCGCTCAGCTGAGCGCAGGCCTGGCCCAGGCCCAGACCGGCGGTCATGGCCACGAGCGAGGGCCGCCTGCCCGAGCAGCGCGCGCTTGCCCAGCGGTTCCCAGCCGCGGTGGCACCCGGCCTGCCGCCTACACTTGCAGCCATGAGCAAGCCACCTTCGTCGCCGCAACGCGTGCCGATCGCTCTGGACGAGCGCAGCTACGACATCCTGATCGGCCAGAACCTGCTGTCCGATGAGGCCTCCTGGTCGGGATTGCCAGCGTCCGCGGACGCTCTGATCGTCACCAACACGACGGTCGGCCCCCTGTATGCCGCGCAGTTGTCGGCCATGCTCGCGCGGCACCATCGCCGCGTGCTGCAGGTCCAACTGCCGGATGGCGAAGCCCACAAGGACTGGGTGACCCTGAACCTGATCTTCGACGCCTTGCTCGGTGCGGGTTGCGACCGGAAGACCGTGCTCTATGCGCTGGGGGGTGGGGTGGTCGGCGACATGGCGGGCTTTGCGGCGGCCTGCTACATGCGGGGCGTGCCCTTCGTGCAGGTACCCACCACACTGCTGGCGCAGGTGGATTCGTCGGTTGGTGGCAAGACTGCCATCAACCACCCGCTGGGCAAGAACATGATCGGCGCGTTCTACCAACCGGCGCGGGTGATCTGCGACCTTTCGCTGTTGCGCACCCTGCCCGCGCGCGAGCTCTCGGCGGGCCTGGCGGAAGTGATCAAGTACGGGCCGATCGCGGATGCGGCCTTCCTCGACTGGATCGAGGCGCACGTCGACGAGCTCCTTGCACAGGAGGGAGACGCCCTTGCACACGCGGTGCGGCGCTCTTGCGAGATCAAGGCATGGGTCGTGGGCCAGGACGAACGCGAGAGCGGACTGCGCGCGATCCTGAACTTCGGCCACACCTTCGGCCACGCGATCGAGTCAGGCCTGGGCTACGGCCAATGGCTGCATGGGGAGGCAGTGGGCTGCGGCATGGTGCTCGCCGCGGCGCTGTCGCAGCGCTGCGGGTTGGTCGAAGATGCCTTCGTGCGGCGGCTCACGCGGCTGATCGAGCGTGCCGGCCTGCCGGTGCGGGCGCCGGCCATGCCCGAAGCGCGATGGCTGGAGCTGATGCGGGTGGACAAGAAGGCCGAAGCCGGAGAGATCCGCTTTGTGCTGATCGACGGCATGGGCCGCGCGGTGATGCGCGGCGCACCGGACGAGTGGGTGCTGGAGGTCATTGCCGCCCACACGGCCCGAGCCTGAAACCATGGCCACGAACCTGGCACCGTATGCGAGCCACCCCGCACGCACGCGGGGCCGGCGGCACGCTGAATCGCCGGTGCGCCTGCGTGACGACTTCCAGCGCGACCGCGATCGCATCGTGCACAGCACCGCGTTCCGGCGCCTGGTCTACAAGACCCAGGTCTTCATCAACCACGAAGGCGACCTGTTCCGCACCCGGCTCACCCACTCGCTGGAGGTGGCCCAGCTCGGCCGATCCATCGCCCGTGGGCTGTCGCTCAACGAGGACCTGGTCGAGGCCATTGCGCTGGCCCACGACCTGGGGCACACGCCCTTCGGCCACGCGGGCCAGGATGCGCTGCATGAATGCATGCGCGAGCACGGCGGCTTCGAGCATAACCTGCAAAGTCTGCGGGTGATCGATAGCCTCGAGGCCCGCTATCCCGCCTTCGACGGCCTGAACCTGACCTTCGAAACCCGCGAAGGGGTGCTCAAGCACTGCTCGAGGCGCGACGCAGAACGGCTGGAGGCCACCGAACCGGGCGGGGTGGCGCGTCGCTTCCTGGAAGGCACCCGGCCCAGCCTGGAGGCGCAGCTCACCAACCTGGCAGACGAGATCGCCTACAACGCGCATGACATCGACGACGGCGTTCGTTCGGGCCTGCTCAGCCTGTCCCAATTGGAACCCCTGCCGCTGGTGCGGCGGCACCTGGACAGCGCGCTGCGTGACCACGCAGGCCTTCAGGGCCGGCGGCTGCTGTTCGAGGTGATCCGTCGCATGCTGTCCGAACAGGTGCATGACGTCATCGACGTGAGCGCGGCCGCTCTGCAACACGCCGCGCCCGCCGATGCGGAAGCGGCCCGCACGATGCCACCGCTCATCGGGTTCAGCGAGGCGATGCGCGAGGAGATCGGCGCGCTCAAGCAGGTGCTGATGCGTTCGTTGTACCGGCATCCGCAGGTGATGCGCACCACCGGTGCGGCCCGCACGGTGGTGCGCGAGCTGTTCGATGCCTACCTGGCGGCACCCACCGAGATGCCCGAGGACTTTGCGACCCGTCCCGACCTGCCTCGCGCCGTGGCCGACTACGTGGCCGGCATGACCGACCGTTTCGCTTCGCGCGAGCATCGGCGCTTGACCGGACACGACGCCTTCGGGCTGCTGGCGCAGGAAGGGCCGTGAAGTTCGTGCAGAGCAGGGTACCGGGATGGCACGCCTGAGCCGTCTTGCGCTGCCGGGGCACGTGCACCTGGCCCTGCTGCCCGGACACGACGGGCAGCCGCTCTGGCGCGACGAGGAGGATGCGCGCCGCTTCACCGCCGCACTGCGCGATGCGGCCACCCAGCAGCGGGTGGCCGTGCATGCCTACGCCCTGCTTGGCAACCGCGTGCTCCTGCTGGCCACGCCGGAAAGCGCTGATGGCCTCAGCCGCCTGGTCCAGGAACTGGGCCGCCGCTACGTGGCGGGCTTCAACCGGCGACATGGCCGCAGCGGTTCGCTGTGGGCCGGGCGCTACCGCGCGACGATCGTCCAGGAAGGCGCAGCCCTGCTGGAGGCCATGCTGTTTGTCGACCTCGCGGCGCAGCGCGACGGGCTCGTCGGTCAGGCGGCAGATCACCCCTGGTCCAGTGTCCGGCACCATGTCGGACTGCTGCGTGACCCCGTGGTCAAGGACAACCCGGCCTACTGGAGTCTGGGCAACACGCCGTTCGAACGCGAACAGGCCTACCGGCGTCTGCTGGAAGAGGGGCTAGCACCAACCCGCTGGGTGGAGTTGTCCGGGTGCATGCACAAGGGCTGGGCCATCGGTGACCCCGCTTTCCTGCAGAAGCTGGCCCAGGCCGCAGGGCGCCCGGTCCAGCCGCGGCCCCGGGGCCGGCCACCGGGCGCTGCGCTGCGCGGGTGATGGCGCGGCCGCGCCCAGGCGCGGGATGTGCTTACGCGGACGACACCGCGGTGAAGCCGTCGGACGTTGGTATGACCCTATTTATCTGCGTCAATCAGAACCGATCTATTTATTGGGGTCATATCACTTGCGAAAATCCTTGAGCTGCTTGCTGCGCTGCAGTAATCTCCCGGCTCGACCGAATCTGTGAAGGAGCACGCTCATGAGCGAGGCTGTCCAGGGATCTGCATCCCGCCCCGAAATCGAAGCGCTCGCCGAGCGCGGCCTGTACGACCCCAGCCTGGAGCGTGATGCCTGCGGCGTCGGCTTCGTCGCCCACATCAAGGGCCAGCGCAACCACAGCATCGTCGAGCAGGGCCTGAAGATCCTGGAGAACCTGGACCACCGCGGCGCGGTGGGCGCCGACAAGCTGATGGGCGACGGCGCCGGCATCCTGATCCAGCTGCCCGACGAGTTCTACCGCAGCGAAATGGCCGCCCAGGGCATCGAACTGCCCCCGCCCGGTGAATACGGCGTGGGCATGATCTTCCTGCCCAAGGAGCACGCCTCGCGCCTGGCCTGCGAGCAGGAGCTCGAGCGCGCCGTCAAGGCAGAGGGCCAGGTGCTGCTGGGCTGGCGCGACGTGCCGGTGGACCGCGACATGCCGATGTCGCCCACCGTGCGGGCCAAGGAACCGGTGATCCGCCAGATCTTCATCGGCCGCGGTGCCGACGTGATCGTGCCCGACGCGCTGGAACGCAAGCTCTACGTGATCCGCAAGACGGCCTCGGCCGCGATCCAGGCGCTCAAGCTCACGCACAGCCGCGAGTACTACGTGCCCAGCATGAGCTGCCGCACCGTCATCTACAAGGGCCTGTTGCTGGCCGACCAGGTGGGCCAGTACTACCAGGACCTGGCCGATCCGCGCGTGGTCTCCGCGCTGGCGCTGGTGCACCAGCGTTTCTCGACCAACACCTTCCCCGAATGGCCGCTGGCCCACCCCTACCGGTTCGTGGCGCACAACGGCGAGATCAACACCGTCAAGGGCAACTTCAACTGGATGCGCGCCCGTGAAGGCGTGATGAAGTCGCCGGTGCTGGGCGACGACCTGAAGAAGCTCTACCCGATCAGCTTCGAAGGCCAGAGCGACACCGCCACCTTCGACAATGCGCTGGAGCTGCTCACGATGAGCGGCTACCCGCTGGCCCACGCGGCGATGATGATGATCCCCGAGGCCTGGGAACAGCACGAGCTGATGGATGCGCGCCGTCGCGCCTTCTACGAGTACCACGCCGCGATGCTCGAGCCCTGGGACGGCCCGGCCGCGATGGTGTTCACCGACGGCAAGCAGATCGGCGCCACGCTCGACCGCAACGGCCTGCGCCCGGCGCGCTACATCGTCACCGACGACGACCTGGTGGTCATGGCGTCGGAGTCCGGCGTGCTGCCGATCCCCGAGAACAAGATCGTCAAGAAGTGGCGCCTGCAGCCCGGCAAGATGTTCCTGATCGACCTGGAGCAGGGCCGCATCGTCGACGACGAAGAGCTGAAGAACCAGTTCGCGATCGCCCGCCCCTACCGGCAGTGGATCGAGAACGTGCGCATCAAGCTCGACACCATCGAGGTGAGCTCGCTCGAGAGCGGGCCCTTCGGTGAATCGCTGCTCGATCGCCAGCAGGCCTTCGGCTACACGCAGGAAGACATCAAGTTCCTGCTCGCCCCGATGGCCACCGCCGGCGAAGAAGGCATCGGCTCGATGGGCAACGACTCGCCGCTGGCGGTGCTGTCGGACAAGAACAAGCCGCTGTACAACTACTTCAAGCAGCTGTTCGCACAGGTGACGAACCCGCCGATCGACCCGATCCGCGAGGCGATCGTGATGTCGCTGAACAGCTTCATCGGCCCGAAGCCGAACCTGCTGGACATCAACGCGGTGAACCCGCCGATGCGCCTGGAAGTGACGCAGCCGGTGCTCGATTTCGACGACATGGCCCGCCTGCGTGCGATCGAGAAGCACACGAACGGCAAGTTCAAGTGCCACGAGATCGACATCACCTACCCGCTGGCCTGGGGCCGCGAGGGCGTCGAGGCCAAGCTCGCCTCGCTGTGCGCCGAAACGGTGGACGCGATCAAGAGCGGCCACAACATCCTGATCATCACCGACCGCCACATGAACCGTGACCAGGTGGCGATCCCCGCGCTGCTGGCGCTGTCGGCCATCCACCACCACCTGGTGCGCGAGGGCCTGCGCACCACGGCCGGCCTGGTGGTCGAGACCGGTTCCGCACGCGAGGTGCACCACTTCGCGGTGCTGGCGGGCTACGGCGCCGAGGCCGTGCACCCCTACCTCGCGATGGAGACCCTGGCCGACCTGCACGCCACGCTGCCCGGCCAGCTCTCGGCCGAGAAGGCGATCTACAACTACGTGAAGGCGATCGGCAAGGGCCTGTCGAAGATCATGTCCAAGATGGGCGTGTCGACCTACATGTCCTATTGCGGCGCCCAGCTGTTCGAGGCCATCGGCCTGGAGAAGGACTTCGTGCAGAAGTACTTCCGCGGCACCGCCACGCAGGTGGGCGGCATCGGCGTGTTCGAGGTGGCCGAGGAAGCCCTGCGCACCCACGTGGCCGCCTTCGGCGACGACCCGGTGCTCGAGGGCATGCTCGACGCCGGCGGCGAATACGCCTGGCGCACCCGCGGCGAAGAGCACATGTGGACGCCCGACGCGATTGCCAAGCTGCAGCACAGCACGCGCGCCGGCAAGTTCGAGACCTACAAGGAATACGCGCAGATCATCAACGACCAGAGCAAGCGCCATATGACGCTGCGTGGCCTGTTCGAGTTCAAGGTCGACCCGAGCAAGGCCATTGCGCTCGAGGAAGTGGAGCCCGCGGCCGAGATCGTCAAGCGCTTCGCCACCGGCGCGATGTCGCTGGGCTCGATCAGCACCGAGGCCCACTCCACGCTGGCGCTGGCGATGAACCGCATCGGTGGCAAGAGCAACACCGGCGAGGGCGGCGAGGATCCTGCGCGTTATCGCAACGAGTTGAAGGGCATCAAGATCACCGCCGGCACCAAGGTGTCGGACGTGGTCGGCTCCAAGGTGATCGAGGCCGACTACGAGATGAAGGAAGGCGACAGCCTGCGCTCGAAGATCAAGCAGGTGGCCTCGGGGCGCTTTGGCGTCACCACCGAGTACCTGGTGTCGGCCGACCAGATCCAGATCAAGATGGCCCAGGGCGCGAAGCCGGGCGAGGGCGGCCAGCTGCCCGGCGGCAAGGTGTCCGAGTACATCGGCATGCTGCGCTACAGCGTGCCGGGCGTGGGCCTGATCAGCCCGCCGCCGCACCACGACATTTATTCCATCGAAGACCTGGCGCAGCTGATCCACGACCTGAAGAACGCGAACCCGCGGGCCTCGGTCAGCGTGAAGCTGGTGTCCGAAGTGGGCGTGGGCACCATCGCTGCCGGCGTCACCAAGTGCAAGGCCGACCATGTGGTGATCGCGGGCCACGATGGCGGCACCGGCGCCTCGCCCTGGTCGTCGATCAAGCATGCCGGCACGCCTTGGGAACTGGGTCTGGCCGAAACCCAGCAGACCCTGGTGCTCAACCGCCTGCGCGGCCGCGTGCGGGTGCAGGCCGACGGCCAGATGAAGACCGGCCGCGACGTGGTGATCGGCGCGCTGCTGGGCGCCGACGAGTTCGGCTTTGCCACCGCGCCGCTGGTGGTGGAAGGCTGCATCATGATGCGCAAGTGCCACCTGAACACCTGCCCGGTGGGCGTGGCCACGCAGGACCCGGCGCTGCGCAAGAAGTTCTCGGGCAAGCCCGAGCACGTGGTGAACTACTTCTTCTTCGTGGCCGAGGAAGCGCGCCAGATCATGGCGCAGCTCGGCATCCGCAGGTTCGACGAGCTGATCGGCCGCGCCGACCTGCTGGACATGAAGAAGGGCATCGCCCACTGGAAGGCCAAGGGCCTGGACTTCAGCCGCGTGTTCCACCAGCCGCAGGTGCCGGCCGAAGTGCCGCGTTTCCATGTGGAAGAGCAGGACCACGGCCTGGCCAAGGCGTTGGACGTCAAGCTGATCGAGCGCTGCAAGCCCGCCATCGAGCGTGGCGAGAAGGTGCAGTTCATGGAGGACGCACGCAACGTCAACCGCTCGGTGGGCGCCATGCTGTCCGGCGAGCTGATCCGCCAGCGCCCCGAGGGCCTGCCTGACCACACCATCTTCATGCAGATGGAAGGCAACGGCGGCCAGAGCTTCGGTGCCTTCCTGGCCAATGGCATCACGCTGTACCTGATCGGCGATGCGAACGACTACACCGGCAAGGGCATGTCCGGCGGCCGCGTGGTCGTGCGCCCGAGCATCGATTTCCGCGGTGACGCCACCAAGAACATCATCATCGGCAACACCGCGCTCTACGGTGCCACCAGCGGCGAGGCCTTCTTCCGCGGCGTGGCCGGCGAGCGTTTCGCGGTGCGCCTGTCGGGCGCCACCGCGGTGGTGGAGGGCACCGGCGACCACGGCTGCGAATACATGACCGGCGGCACCGTGGTCGTGCTGGGCAAGACCGGGCGCAACTTCGCGGCCGGCATGTCCGGCGGCGTGGCCTACGTGTACGACGAGGACGGCATGTTCGCGCGCCGCTGCAACCCCTCGATGGTGTCGCTCGAGAAGGTGCTGCCGCGGGCCGAGCAGGAAACCACGCTCGACCGCGCGCTGTGGCACAAGGACGAGGCCGACGAAACCCTGCTCAAGGCACTGGTCGAGAGCCACCACCGCTGGACCGGCTCGCTGCGGGCGCGCGAGATCCTGGACGACTGGGCCAACGCGCGCGGCCGTTTCATCAAGGTGTTCCCGAACGAATACAAGCGTGCGCTCGGCGAGATCAATGCCGCCAAGGCCAGCGACGCGACGATCGCCAAGGCCAAGGGCGAACCCAAGGGCGATGGCAAGGCCAAGGCCACCGGCAAGTCGGTTCCCGCCAAGTAACCCGCGCCGAGCACAAGACAAGGATCAGCATCATGGGCAAGGTCACCGGCTTCATGGAATACGAGCGTCTGGAGGAGGGCTACGAGCCCGTGCCCCAGCGCGTCAAGAACTACAAGGAATTCGTCATCGGCCTGAACGCCGATCAGGCCAAGATCCAGGGCGCGCGCTGCATGGACTGCGGCACGCCGTTCTGCAACTCGGGCTGCCCGGTCAACAACATCATCCCGGACTTCAACGACCTGGTGTACCGCGGCGACTGGCACAACGCGATCCGCGTGCTGCACTCAACCAACAACTTCCCCGAGTTCACCGGCCGTGTCTGTCCCGCGCCCTGCGAGGCGGCCTGCACGCTGAACGTCAACGACGACGCGGTGGGCATCAAGTCGATCGAGCACGCCATCATCGACCGCGCCTGGGCCGAGGGCTGGGTGCAGCCGCAGCCGCCCAAGGTCAAGACCGGCAAGAAGGTGGCGGTGGTCGGCTCCGGCCCCGCCGGCTTGGCGGCGGCGCAGCAACTCGCGCGCGCCGGCCATGAGGTGACGGTGTTCGAAAAGAACAGCCGCATCGGCGGCCTGCTGCGCTACGGCATCCCCGACTTCAAGATGGAGAAGTCGCACATCGACCGCCGTGTCGAGCAGATGAAGGCCGAGGGTGTGAGCTTCCGCACTGGCGTGCTGGTGGGCGCGATGCCGGCCGACAGCAAGGTCACCAACGACGCGAAGGACACCGTCTCGGCCGACGAGCTGAAGGCCAGTTTCGACGCCATCGTGCTGACCGGCGGCTCCGAGCAGAGCCGTGACCTGCCGGTCCCGGGCCGCGACCTCGACGGCGTGCACTTCGCGATGGAGTTCCTGCCGCAGCAGAACAAGGTGGTGGCCGGTGACAAGCTCAAGGGCCAGATCCGCGCCGACGGCAAGCACGTGATCGTGATCGGCGGTGGTGACACCGGCAGCGACTGCGTGGGCACCAGCAACCGCCATGGCGCGGCCAGCGTCACCCAGTTCGAGGTGATGCCGCAGCCGCCGGTGGAAGAGAACCGCCCGCTGACCTGGCCGTACTGGCCGATCAAGCTGCGCACCAGCTCCAGCCACGAGGAAGGCTGCGATCGCACCTTCGCCATCTCCACCAAGGAGTTCGTCGGCAGCAAGGGCAAGCTCACCGGCCTGAAGACCGTGCAGGTCGAGTGGCAGGGCGGCAAGATGGTCGAGGTGCCCGGCACCGAGAAGGAATGGAAGGCCGACCTGGTGCTGCTGGCCATGGGCTTCGTGAACCCGGTGGCCACGGTGCTCGAGGCCTTCGGGGTCGACAAGGATGCGCGCGGCAACGCCCGCGCCGCCACCGAGACCGATGCCGCCTACAAGACCAACGTGGCCAAGGTGTTCGCCGCTGGCGACATGCGGCGCGGCCAGAGCCTGGTGGTGTGGGCCATCCGCGAAGGCCGGCAGGCCGCCCGCGCGGTGGACGAGTTCCTGATGGGGGCCAGCACGCTGCCGCGCTGAACCTGTCCAGGCGCAGCGATCGTCGGGCCGCCTCGTGCGGCCCGCGTCGTTTCGGCAATACGCCGCCACGCGGCGGAAACACAGCTTCGCCACGCCGAATCGGGACAAGTCCGTACGGGAAAACGCGGCATGCGACAATCTTTTTTGCAGGCCCCAGCCTCAGCGCGGCACTGCCCCCTTCGCCAACCGCCAGGGCCCTCGGGCCCGATCGCCCGCCCCTTGAACTCCGACACCCTGATCGAGATCGACCGCGTCACCTTCGGTTATGACGAGCGTCGCACCATTCTCGAGAACCTGAGCCTGCGTTTCGCGCGCGGCAAGGTCACCGCGGTGCTGGGAGGCTCGGGCTGCGGCAAGACCACGCTGCTGCGCCTGATCGGCGGCGTGCACCCGGCCAACAGCGGCCGCGTGGTGTTCGACGGCGAGGTGATCGACACCCACGACAGTGCGCAGCTCTACCGCCTGCGGCGCCGGCTGGGCATGCTGTTCCAGTTCGGCGCGCTGTTCACCGACCTCACGGTGTTCGACAACGTGGCCTACCCGCTGCGCGAGATGACCGATCTGCCCGAGGCGCTGATCCGCGACATCGTGCTGATGAAGCTCAACGCCGTGGGCCTGCGCGGCGCCGCGCCGCTGAAGATCAGCGAGGTGTCGGGCGGCATGGCGCGGCGCATCGCGCTGGCGCGCGCCATCGCGCTGGACCCCGAACTCATCATGTACGACGAGCCCTTTGCCGGGCTGGACCTCATCTCCATGGGCGTGGCCGCCAAGCTGATCCGCACGCTCAACGACGTGACCGGCGCCACCTCGCTGGTGATCTCGCACGACGTGCCCGAGTGCATGGCCATCAGCGACCATGTGGTGCTGCTGGCCAACGGGGGCCGCATCGTGGCCCAGGGCACGCCGGCCGAGCTGATGGCCTCCACCGACCCCGAGGTGCGCCAGTTCGTGCGCGGCGAGCCCGATGGCCCGGTGAAGTTCCACTACCCCGCGCCGGACATCGCCGAGGATTTCGGGCTTGGCCTGGCCACCGGAGCCGGCCGATGAACTGGCTGGCACAACTGGGCGCGAGGGCGCTCGACGTGCTGCGCGGCTGGGGCCGCGCGGCGCTGTTCTTCGTCGACCTGCTGGCGGCGCTGCCCGCCGCACTGCGGCGCTTCGGCCTGGTGGTGACGCAGATCCATGCCATCGGCAACCGCTCGCTGGTCATCATCCTGGCCTCGGGCATGGCGGTGGGCTTCGTGCTCGCGCTGCAGCTGTACAACACGCTGATCACCTTCGGCGCCGCAGAATCGCTGGGCCTGGTGGTCAACCTCTCGCTGGTGCGTGAGCTGGGGCCGGTGGTCACCGCACTGCTGTTCGCCGGCCGCGCCGGCACCTCGCTCACCGCCGAGATCGGCCTGATGAAGGCCGGCGAGCAGATCGCCGCGCTGGAGCTGATGGCGATCGACCCGCGCCAGCGCGTGCTGGCCCCGCGCTTCCTGGCCGGCGTGATCTCGATGCCCCTGCTCGCGATCCTGTTTTCCGCGATCGGCATCCTGGGCGCCTGGCTGGTGGCCGTGGGCCTGATCGGCATCGACGCGGGCAACTTCTGGGCGATCCAGCAGAACGGCGTCGATGTCTGGCGCGACGTGGGCAATGGCGTCGTCAAGAGTTTCGTGTTCGGCATCATCTGCACCGCCGTGGCGCTGTACCAGGGCTACGAGACCGAGGCCACCCCCGAAGGCGTGGCCTACGCCACCACGCGCACGGTGGTGATCTCGTCGCTGGGGGTGTTGTGCATGGACTTCATCCTCACGGCGCTGATGTTCTCGACCGGGCGCTGAGCCCGGCGCGAAGGAAGCAAGCAATGGCAAGAAGAAACATCGAAATCCTGGTCGGCCTGTTCGTGGTGCTGGGCATGCTGGCGCTGCTGTTCGTCGCGCTGAAGGCGGCCAACCTCACCAGCTTCAGCAACGGCGAGACCTACCCGCTGACAGCGCGCTTCGACAACATCGGCGGCCTGAAGTCGCGTGCACCGGTGCGCTCGGCCGGCGTGGTGGTGGGCCGTGTCACCTCGATCTCGCTGGACCCCAAGACCTTCCAGGGCGTGGTCACGCTGGACGTGCAGCGCGGCTACCAGTTCCCGAAGGACACCTCGGCCAAGATCCTGACCGCGGGCCTGCTGGGCGACCAGTACATCGGCCTGGAACCCGGTGGCGACGAGAAGAACCTCGCCGCCGGCGACACGATCAAGCAGACCCAATCGGCCGTGGTGCTGGAGAACCTGATCAGCCAGTTCCTGTTCAGCAAGGCGGCCGATGCGGGAGCCGACAACGGGGGCAAGAAGTGATGCGCCGCCTGCTGATGGTGCTGCTGCTGGCGGCCGCGATGCTGGGCCTGGCGGGTTGTTCCACCGTGCCCTGGCGCAAGCCGGCGCTGGAAGATGCCGGGCCCTCCACCGAGCGTGCAGATCCCTGGGAGCGCTTCAACCGCCGCGTCTTCGCGTTCAACGAGGTGGTCGACGCCGCGCTGATCAAGCCGCTGGCACTGGGCTACCGCGCGGTGGTGCCCGAGTGGCTGCGCACCGGCATCGACAACATGTTCGGCAACCTCGGCGATGCCTGGTCCACCGTGAACCTGGTGCTGCAGGTCAAGCCGCGCGCGGCGCTGGACATGGGCATGCGGGTGGTCACCAACACCACCTTCGGGCTGTTCGGCTTCCTCGACGTGGCCGACGAGGTGGGGCTGGAGCGCCGCTCGTCCGAGGACTTCGGGCAGACCCTCGGCCGCTGGGGGCTCAAGAGCGGCCCCTACCTCGTGCTGCCGCTGCTGGGGCCCTCGACGCTGCGCGACGCCGCCTCTCTGACGGTGGACTTCAAGGCCTCGCCTTCCAACCTGGCTTTCCGCGAGGTGCGCGACCAGAACGGCGGCACCGTGCTGCAATTGCTCAACACCCGCGTGAAGCTGCTCAACGCGTCGCGCGTGCTCGACGACATCGCGCTGGACAAGTACATCCTGCTGCGTGATGCCTACCTGGCGCGCCGGCGCAGCCTGATCTACGACGGTGATCCGCCGGAAGACGAGGCCGAGCCGGCGCCCGCGGCCGCACCGGCCTCGGCCGGGGCCAAGTGAACCGAACCCCGCGCTCGCGCGTTGTGGTGACGCAGCCAGCCCGGCTGCCCGAAAGGATGAACTGATGTTGCGACGCTCCTGGATCCGTGCCCTGGGCCTTGTGGCGGCCATGGCGGCACTGCCCGCCGTGCACGCCGAGGCCGTGGGGGCCGATGTGTTCGTGCGCACGCTGTCGAACGAGGTGATCGACGCCGTCAAGTCCGACAAGGCCATCCAGGCCGGTGACGTGGGCCGCATCCGTGCGCTGGTCGATGCCAAGGTGATGCCGCACGTGAACTTCCAGCGCATGACGGCCATGTCCGTCGGCCCGCAATGGCGCCAGGCCACGCCGGAGCAGCAAAAGCGCATGCTCGAGGAGTTCAAGATCCTGCTGATCAACACCTACTCGGGCGCGTTGACGCAGGTGAAGGAGCAATCGGTTCACGTCAAGCCGCTGCGGGGCGCGCCGGCCGCCGATGGCGACCTGGTCGTGCGCACCGAGGTGCGCGGCAAGGGCGAGCCGATCCAGCTGGACTACCGGCTCGAGAAGAACGGCGAGGGCTGGAAGATCTACGACGTGAACGTCAGCGGCTTCTGGATCGTCGAGGCCTACAAGGGCCAGTTCGCAAAGGACCTGAGCAGCGGCGGCCTGGATGCGCTGATCACCCGCCTGGCCGAGAAGAACAAGGCCACCAACGCCAACACGAAGAACTGATGGCCACGATCGCATTGCCCGCCGTGCTGACGATTGGCGAAGCGAGCGCCGCGCTGGCCCGGTTGCAGCAGGCGATCGCCGACGATCCGGCGCCAGTGCTCGATGCCAGCGCCCTGAAGGAGCTGGACACCTCGGCCGTGGCCGTGTTGCTGGAGTGCCAGCGCACGGCCACCGAGGCCGGCAAGCGCCTGCAGCTGGTGGGCGCGCCGCCCAAGCTGGGCCAGCTGGCGCAGCTGTACGGCGTGGACGCGCTGATCGGCCGCTGACGCAGCCGCGAATTCAGGCCGAATCGGGCTGCGCGTAGCGCTTGGCGCGCAGGTTGCGCTTGATTTCCTGGAGCACGGGTCGCAAGGCCGGCCCGAGCTTGAGCGCGACACCGGTGGTCAGGATGTCGATGATGATCAGGTGCAGCAGGCGCGAGACCATCGGGCTGTAGCGGTCGAAGTCCTCGGGGTGGTCGGCCGCCAGCAGCACCTGGTTGTGCGATTGCGCGAACTGCGCCAGCGGCGAGGCGCTGGCCGTGATCACGATCACCGTCGCGCCCTTGCGGCGCGCCACGTCGGCCGCATCGAGCAGGTCGCGGCTGCGCCCGGAGTTGCTGATCACCACCGCGCAGTCGCCCGCGCCCAGCATCGTCGCGCTCATCAGCTGCACGTGGCCATCGCTCGAGGCGAAGGTGTTCACGCCAAGGCGGAAGAACTTGTGCTGCGCATCCTGCGCCACGATGCCCGAGTTGCCCACGCCGTAGAACTCGATGCGGTGCTTGCCCCGGGCCGCGGCCACGAGCGCGTCGATCGCCTGCTCGATGGCATGGCTGGCCGCCGCGTTGCGGTACTTCAGCATCGCGGCCACCGCGTTGTCGATCACCTTGACCACCAGGTCGCCGGGCTTGTCGTCCTCGTCCACCGCGCGGTGGATGTAGGGCACGCCTTCGTTCACCGTGCCCGCGAGCTTGAGCTTGAAGTCGGTGAGCCCGTCGTAGCCCACGCTGCGGCAGAAGCGCACCACGGTGGGCTTGCTCACGTGGGCACGGTCGGCCAGTTCGCTCACCGGCAGGCCGGCAAAGCTGCGCGGGTCGGCCAGCAGCAGCTTGGCCACCCGCTGCTCGGCCGGCGGCAAGGCCGGCAAGGATGCGCGCACACGTTCGAGCATGGTCATGAGGGCTACTGTTCCTCGTCCCAGGTGCAGCCGTCGCGCGCGACCATCGCGCTCGAAGCGGGCGGGCCCCAGGTGCCCGCAGCATAGGGCCGCGGGCCGTTGGGGTCGGCGGCCCACGCGTGCAGGATGGGCTCCACCCAGCGCCAGGCCTGCTCCTGCTCGTCGCTGCGCACGAACAGGTTCAGCCGGCCGGCGATCGCATCCATCAGCAGCCGCTCGTAGGCGCCCACGCGTTCGCTGGCGAAGGCCTTGTCGAAGTCCAGGTCCAGCGACACCGGTGCCAGCATCTCGCCCTGGCTGCTGCCCTTGGACGCCAGCAGGTGCAGCTCCAGCCCGTCTTCCGGCTGCAGGTTGATCACCAGCTTGTTGGCGCGTGCCGAGCCGGGGAAGATGGGGTGCGGCACCTCGCGGAAGTTGACGACGATCTGCGCATGCCGCGAGGCCAGGCGCTTGCCGGTGCGCAGGTAGAAGGGCACGCCGGCCCAGCGCCAGTTCTGCACCTCGGTGCGCAGCGCGACGAAGGTTTCGGTGGTGCTGTCGGCCGGCACCTTGGCCTCCTGCAGGTAGCCCGGCACCGGCTGGCCTCCGATGGTGCCGGCGCGGTACTGGCCGCGCACGACGTCGCGGCCCACGCTCTCGGGCGTGAAGGGCCTCAGCGACTTCAGGACCTTGAGCTTCTCGTCGCGGATGGCGTCCGCGTCGTTGGTGGAGGGCGGCTCCATCGCGATCATCGTCAGCAGTTGCAGCGCATGGTTCTGCACCATGTCGCGCAGCGCGCCGGTCTGGTCGTAGAAGTCGCCGCGTGTGCCCACGCCCAGGGCCTCGGCCAGCGTGATCTGGATGTTGGCGATGCTCTCGCGCCGCCACAGCGGCTCGAACAAGGCGTTGCCGAAGCGCAGCGCCATCAGGTTCTGCACCGAGGGCTTGCCCAGGTAGTGGTCGATGCGGAAGGCCTGGTGCTCGCTGAACACCGAACGCACCACGCGGTTGATCTGCTGCGCGCTGGCCAGGTCGTGGCCCAGCGGCTTTTCAAGCACCACCCGCACGCGCGGGCCGTTCAGTCCGGCGGTGCCGAGCTGCTCGCAGATCACCGGGAACAGGTAGGGTGCGGTGGCCAGGTACAGCACCACCGTGTCGGCGCCGCGGGCCTCGATCCACTGCTTGAGCCCGGCATAGTGCTCGGGCTGCGACAGGTCCATGCGGCGGTAGTGCAGCAGGTCGGCGAAGCGGGCGAACTCCTCGTCGCTGGGGCGCTTGGCGCTGTCCACCTCGACGAAGCGTTCCTTGATGAAGCTGCGGTACTCGTCGTCGCTGCGCTCGTCGCGGGCCACCGCGAGGATGCGGCCGCCGGCCGGCAGCTTGCCGTGGCGGAAGGCCTGGAACAGCGCCGGCATCAGCTTGCGCCAGGTGAGGTCGCCGGTGCCGCCGAAGAACACGAGATCGAAGGACATGGAAGGGCCGTGGTGTAACTTAGTTTCAACCTTGATGATGCATGTGTTTCATGGCCAGGTCAATCGAGGCGGCCGTGGCGCGCCGCCGCCGGCCCAGGCAGTGGCCGGCTGGGTGCTTCGGGCATTCAGCGTGGCAGGTCGGCCGGAGGCTGGTAGGCGCCGGGGGTCCAGCGTGTGGGCGGCACGATCGGCTCCGTGCCCAGCGGCCACCTGAATTGCGCGTGGGGGGCGAGGTCCGTGCCGTCGGGCAGGCGCGGTGGCACGCCGCTGCCGCGCAGCACCGAGTTCGCGGCCAGCCGGAAGTCGAAACCGTTCGGGTCGGCCAGCATGCGGGCCAGGGCCGGGGCGTTGCCCTCGAAGCGGCCCGGGGCCCCGGGCGACAACAGGCCGATGCCGACGCTCAGGTTGTTGACGACATCCACCGGCACGCCCGGCGGCAGCTTGTCGGCCCACACGCGCACGAACCAGGCGCCGGCCAGGCGGTCGCTCAGCAGGGTGTTGTGGGCCATGCGCAGCGCGCTGTTCGGCCAGGCCTTGCCCTCCGCGCCGAAGGACACCAGCACCGGGTTGCTGGTGCTGGCGCTCTGCCCGATGACATTGCCGATGATCCAGGCCTCGCCGCCATTGGGCAGATCGATCTCGTAGGCGGCTTCGCCGTCGGGGCCATCGACCAGCAGGTTGTAGGCGATGCGGGACACGCGGGCGCGCGACTTGATCAGGTGTGCCTGGTAGCCGTTGTGGAAGCGGCTGCCCGTGATGCTGAACCGGCCGATGCCGCCGACATAGAGCAGGTGATGGCGTGCACTGCGGTCGCGTGGCGCCTGGCCGAATTCGCTGTCCTCGATGTCGAGCGCCGACTCGGCCGAGTCCGCGGTGAGCAGGCCCATCTCGTTGTCGAAGAAGGCACAGCCCTTCAGACGCAGGTGCCCGCGTTCGAAGCGGATGCCCGCGCCATTGCGGTCGGGCACGCGGGTGCCACGGAACTCCACGTTCTCGATCCGGATGTCGCCATTGCGCACCACCCATTGCGCCTTGCCCTCGGCGTGCCGGCCGTCGGCCACGAACACCGGCCGCGGCGCGTGGCCGCGGATCGTCAGCTGGCGCTGGGTGATCACCGCCACGTCGCCGCGGTAGGTGCCGGGCAGGATCTCGATGGTGTCGCCATCGCGGGCCCGTGCAATGGCCTGTGCAAAGCTGGGCAGCGCGGTGCCCGGGCCCACCACCAGCGTGGCCGCCACGGCGGCGCCCTGCAGCCACAGCACCAGTGCCGCCACCAGGCCACGGGCTCGCCGCGGCCAACGGGGGGGGCGTGGCGCTGTCATGGCTGCATTGTGTCAACCCAGGTGCAGCTTGTTCGCGCGCCGGGGGCAGCAGGCCGGCCGGGCGCGGTTTAATACGCCAACTGCTGGCCACCCCGCCGGCCCTGCCCCTGCGCCACCGCTGCCTGCCCTACCCGCCATGAACCAGCTCGACCAGCTCAAGCAATTCACCACCGTGGTTGCCGACACCGGCAACTTCAAGCAACTGGCGCAGTACGCGCCGCAGGACGCGACGACCAACCCCTCGCTGATCCTGAAGGCCGTGCAGCAGCCCGACTACGCGCCGCTGCTGGCCGACACGGTGGCGGCGCACCGCGGCCGGCCGCATGTGGACATCGTGGATGAGGTGCTGGTGCGCTTCGGGCTCGAGATCCTGAAGGTGGTGCCCGGTCGCGTGTCCACCGAGGTGGATGCGCGCCTGTCCTTCGACACCGCCGCCACGCTGGCCCGCGCGCGCCGGCTGATCGGGCTGTACCAGGCCAGCGGCGTGCACCGCGAGCGCGTGCTGATCAAGATCGCCGCCACCTGGGAGGGCATCCAGGCCGCGCGCGAGCTCGAGCGCGAGGGCATCCACTGCAACCTGACGCTGCTGTTCTCGTTCTGCCAGGCCGTGGCCTGCGGCGATGCCGGCGTGAAGCTGATCTCGCCCTTCGTCGGCCGCATCTACGACTGGACCAAGAAGCAGGCCGGCGCCACCTGGGACGAAGTCGCGCGCGCCGGCGCCAACGACCCGGGCGTGCAGTCGGTCGAGCGCATCTACACCCACTACAAGCACTTCGGCATCACCACCGAGGTGATGGGCGCGAGCTTCCGCAACGTGGGCCAGATCATCGCGCTGGCCGGTTGCGACCTGCTGACCATCAGCCCCGAGCTGCTGGCCACGCTGCAGGCCAGCGACGCGCCTGTCGTGCGCCGGCTCGACCCGGCCGCCGCGAAGGCGGCCGCCCTGCCGCCGGTGCACCACGACGAAGCCGGCTTCCGCTACGCGCTGAACGAGGACGCGATGGCCACCGAAAAACTGGCCGAAGGCATCCGTGCCTTCGCGGCCGATGCGGCCAAGCTCGACACCCTGATCCGGGAGCTGCAACGATGACAACCCCCCGCTGCGACACCACGGTGGCCTGGAGCGCGCTGCGTGGCCACTACGAGGCCCATGGCCGCGAGCTCGACCTGCGCGAGGCCTTCACGCGCGATGCGCAGCGCTTCGAGGCCTTTGCGCTGCAGGCGCCCGAGGTGTTTGCCGACCTGTCGAAAAACCGCTGGGACCTGCTGACGCGCCAGCTGCTGATCGACCTGGCGCGTGAATGCGGCCTCGAGGCGCGACGCGACGCGATGTTCGCCGGCGAGCCCATCAACACCACCGAAGGCCGCGCGGTGCTGCACACGGCGCTGCGCGCGCCGCGCGGCGCCGGCCCCTTCAGCGAAGAGGTGCACGGCGTGCTCGACCGCCTGCTGGCCTTTGCCGAAAGCGTGCGCGACACCGCCGCCAGCGGCATCACCGACGTCGTGAACATCGGCATCGGCGGCTCCGACCTCGGGCCGCAGATGGTGGTGCCCGCGCTCGATGCGTTTGCGCACCCGGGCATCCGCAGCCATTTCGTCAGCAATGTCGATGGCCACGACATCACGCCGGTGCTGCGCCGGCTGGACCCGAAGCGCACGCTGTTCATCATCGCCAGCAAGACCTTCACCACGCAGGAAACCATGGCCAATGCCGCGGTGGCGCGGCAGTGGTTCCTGGCGCAGGGCGGGCAGGACATCGGCCGCCACTTCGTCGGCGCCACCACCAACCTGAAGGCCGCGGCCGAGTTCGGCATCCACACCACCTTCGGCTTCTGGGACTGGGTGGGTGGCCGCTACTCGCTGTGGAGCGCGATCGGCCTGCCGATCGCCATCGCCGTGGGCGCCGAGCACTTCCGCGCGCTGCTGGCCGGTGCGCATGCGATGGACCGCCACTTCGCCACCGCGCCGCTGGAGGCCAACCTGCCGGCCCAGCTGGGCCTGCTGGACCTGTGGTACCGCAACTTTCATGGCTTCGGCAGCCGCTCGGTGGCGCCGTACCACCAGGGCCTGAAGCGCCTGCCCGCCTACCTGCAGCAGCTGGAGATGGAATCCAACGGCAAGTGCGTCGACCTCGAAGGCCAGCCGCTGCCCTACGGCACCAGCCCGGTGGTGTGGGGCGAGCCCGGCACCAACGGCCAGCATGCCTACTTCCAGATGCTGCACCAGGGCACCGACGTGATCCCGGTGGAGTTCATCGCCGTGAAGCGGCCCACACACGAACATGCCGACCTGCATGCCAAGGCGCTGGCCAACTGCCTGGCGCAGAGCCAGGCGCTGATGCTGGGCAAGAGCACCGAAGCCGCGTTGGGCGAAAAGGCGCCCACCGCCTCGGCCGCGCTGGGCAAGCTCACGATCGCGCGCCACCGCAGCTTCCCCGGCAACCGGCCCAGCACCACGCTGCTGCTGGATGCGCTGACCCCCGCCGCGCTGGGCGCGCTGATCGCGCTGTACGAGCACCGGGTCTTCACCAGCGGCGCGATCTGGGGCATCAACAGCTTCGACCAGTGGGGCGTGGAGCTGGGCAAGGCCTTGTGCAGCGAACTGCTGCCGCGCCTGGCCTCGGGTGATGCGAGCGGGCTCGATGCCTCCACCGCGGGCCTGCTGAAGGCCTTGCGCGCATGAGGATCGTGTTCGATTTCGGCGGCGTGCTGTTCCGCTGGCGTCCCACGGCGCTGCTGCGGCAGGTGCTGCCGGAGCGCGCACCGGACGAACCCGCGGCGCGCCACTGGGCGAAGCAGGTGCTGAACCGTGAGTGGCTGGAGTTCGACCGCGGCGTGGTCGAGCCGGCCGAGCTGGCCGACGCGATCGCGCAGCGCACCGGGCTCGCGCCCGGCGAGGTGATGGCGGTGATCGATGCGGTGCCCGACGAACTGGCGCCCCTGGCCGACAGCGTGGACCTGCTCGAGCGCCTTCACGCGGCCGGCAGCACGCTGCACTACCTGTCGAACATGCCGCTGCCGTATGCCGAGCACCTGGACCGCGAGCATGCCTTCCTGCAGCGATTCAGCAGTGGCGTGTATTCCGGCCGGGTGCGCATGGTCAAGCCCGATGCCGAGATCTTCGAACTCGCGGCCGAGCAGTTCGGGGCCCATCCGTCGGAGCTGGTGTTCCTGGACGACCTGGGTGCCAACGTCGAGGCCGCGCGTGCGGCCGGCTGGCAGGCGCTGCCCTTCACCGACGCGGCGCAGGCCGAGCGCGACCTGCGCCAAGCCGGCTGGTGGCCGACCGCCGCCGCGTGAGCTCCCACGGTGCACCACGCACCGTATGGGGGTTGATCCCGAGGCGATTCGGCCCCGCCTGCATGGCATGGATCTGGCTTCGTGGGCCACAATAATCTGACCAACCGGTCAGGTTGTCGCGCCCCTCACCCACCCCCGATGAACGCTCCCGACAGGCTGCAAAGCCCGCCTGCCATCCCCTCAACGCCGAAGGACGTGGCCGTCTCGGTGCGCGCGGCCAGCGTGGTCTACCCCGCGGCCGATGCGCCGGTGCACGCGCTGCAGGCGGTGGACCTCGACATCGCGCAGGGCGAGTTCGTCTCGCTGATCGGCCCTTCTGGCTGCGGCAAGACCACGCTGCTGCGGGTGATCGCCGACCTGGAACCCATCACCGCCGGCCAGGTGCTCGTCAACGGCATGACGCCGCACGAGGCGCGGCTCAAGCGTGCCTACGGCTATGTGTTCCAGGCGCCGGCGCTGTTCCCGTGGCGCACCGTGCTGGCCAACGTGATGCTGCCGCTGCAGATCCAGGGCCGCGCGAAGGCCGAATGCGAAGCGGTGGCGCGTGAACACCTGGCGCGCGTGGGGCTGGCGGGCTTCGAGCGCAAGTACCCCTGGCAGCTGTCGGGCGGCATGCAGCAGCGCGTGTCGATCGCGCGGGCGCTGGGCTTCGAGCCGCAGCTGCTGATGATGGACGAGCCCTTCGGCGCGCTCGACGAGATCACGCGCGACCGGCTCAACGAGCAGCTGCAGCAGTTGTGGCAGCGCGAGCGGCGCACGGTGGTGTTCGTCACCCATTCCATCGCCGAAGCCGTGTACCTGTCCACCCGCATCGTCGTGATGTCGCCGCGGCCGGGCCGCATCCTGAAGGTGATCCCGTCCACCCTGCCCGATCAACGCCACCTGGGCCTGCGCGACACGCCCGAGTTCATGGCCCTGGCGCACGAGGTGCGTGAAGGCCTGGCCCACGGTCACGGTGCCGATGAAGTCTGAGCTTCGCGAGCGCCTGCTGCCGGTGGCCACCGTGCTGGCCGCGGTGCTGCTGCTCTGGTACATCGGCAGCGTGGGGCTGAATGCGCCCGGCGCCATCGAGCGCGAGCTGGCACCCAAGGGCGCGTACACCACCGGCGAGCTGATCGCCGCCACGCTGGCGATGCAGCGCCCGGTGCTGCCCGCGCCGCACCAGGTGGCGCTGGACCTGTGGCGCAGCCTGCTGGACTGGCCGCTCGATTCACCGCGCAACCTGCTGTACCACGTGGCGGTGACGGCGCAATCCACGCTGGTGGGCTTCGTGCTCGGCACGCTGCTGGGCATGGGGCTGGCCGCGGCCATCGTGCACTCGCGCACGCTGGACCGGGCGCTGCTGCCCTGGATCGTGGCCTCGCAGACGGTGCCGGTGCTGGCCATCGCGCCCATCGTGCTGGTGATCCTGGGCAGCCTGGGCTTCAGTGGCGTGGCGCCCAAGGCCACGATCGCGATGTACCTGTGCTTCTTCCCGGTCACCGTGGCCATGGTGCAGGGGCTGCGCGCGCCGCAGCGCATCGAGACCGAACTGCTGCACACCTATGCCGCGAGCCGGCTGCAGGCCTTCTGGCTGCTGCGCCTGCCCTCGGCGCTGCCCTTCCTGTTCCCGTCGCTGCGGGTGGCCATTGCCGCCGGGCTGGTGGGCGCGATGGTGGCCGAGCTGCCCACCGGCGCGCAGGCCGGCCTGGGCGCGCGGCTGCTCACCGGTTCGTACTACGGCAACACCGTGGGCATCTGGTCGGCGCTGGTGATGTCGGCGCTGCTGGGCCTGGTGCTCACCGCCGCGGTGGCGGGTGTCGAGCGGCTGGTGCTGCGCAGCCGGAGCGTGGCATGACGGGCGCGCGCAGGCTGCAGGTGCCCGCGCGGCTGTGGGCCGTACTGGCATTGGCGCTGGTGGTGGCCGCGGGCCTGTGGCTGGCCATGCCCGAGGCGCCGCCCGACGACGGCCCTCCGGCGCTGCTGCTGGCCGGGCTGGCCGCCACGGTGCTGCTGGCCGCGGCCAGCGTGCAGCAGGTGGCCGCGCTCGATGGCCACCGCGCGCTGGGCACGCTCACGGCCGCGCTGTTCGGCCTGTGGGTGGTGTTCTTCTGGCAGGTGGGCGTGGTGCTGTTCGACGTGCCGCGGGTGCTGCTGCCCGCGCCCTCGCACATCCTGCAGGCCATGCTGGACCGCTGGGACGTGCTGGCCGGCGACTTCGTGCAAACCGTGCTGAAGGCCGTGCTGGTCGGCTGGCTGCTGGGCTGCGCGCTGGGCTTCGGCGTGGGCGTGGCGATCGACCGCGCGCCCTTCCTGCAGCGCGGGTTGCTGCCGCTGGCCTCGCTCACCAGCACGGTGCCGCTGGTGGCGGTGGCGCCGATCGCGGTGATGTGGTTCGGTTTCGAATGGCCCAGCAAGGCCGCGGTGGTGGTGCTGATGACCTTCTTCCCGATGCTGGTGTCCACGCTGGCCGGGCTGGCCGCGGCCGGGCGCATCGAGCGTGAGCTGATGCACAGCTATGCCGCGGGCTACGGCCGCACGCTGCTGGACCTGCGCCTGCCGTGTGCGATGCCGTTCATCTTCAGCGCGCTGAAGGTCAATGCCACGCTGGCCCTGATCGGCGCGATCGTGGCCGAGTTCTTCGGCTCGCCCACGGTGGGCCTGGGCTTTCGCATCAGCACCGAGGCCGCGCGCATGAACATGGCGCTGGTGTGGGGCGCGATCGTCGTCGCCTCGGTCACGGGCTCGCTGGCCTATGCGCTGCTGGTGCAACTGGAGCGGCGCGTGGCCTTCTGGCACCCTTCGGTGCGCGCGGCGGTGGCATGAACCCGAGTTTCCTCCCCGCGGGCGATCCCCGCGATGCGTTCCCTGTCCCTATCACCCAAAAGGAGCAGCAAGTGATGAAGGCTTTCCCGATCAAGACCGCCCTGGTGGCGGCAATGGCCCTGTGCAGCCTGGCCACGCAGGCGGCCGACAAGATCACCGTGCAGATGAAGTGGGTGCCGCAGGCCCAGTTCGCCGGCTACTACGTGGCCGCCGCCAAGGGCTACTACAAGGCCGAGGGGCTGGACGTGACCATCAAGCCCGGCGGCCCCGATGTCTCGCCGGTGCAGGTGCTGGCGGGCAACCAGGCCGATGCCATCGTCAACTGGATGCCCGACGCGCTGGCCGCGCGCGAAGCCGGCGTGCCGCTGGTCAACATCGCGCAGGTGTTCGACAAATCGGGCCTGATGCTCACCTGCAAGAAGGCCAGCGGCGTGGCCAGCCCGAAGGATTTCAAGGGCAAGACGCTCGGCGTCTGGTTCGGCGGCAACGAGTACCCGTTCCTGAACTGGATGGGCAAGCTGGGCCTGAAGCCCGACGTGGACGTGAAGGTGCTCAAGCAGGGCTTCAACGTCGACCCGCTGCTGCAGAACCAGGCCGCGTGCATCTCCACGATGATCTACAACGAGTACTGGCAGGTGGTGGATGCCGGCGTGAAGGAGGCCGACCTCGTCACCTTTTTCTACGAGAAGGAAGGCGTCGCCTCGCTGGAAGACGGCCTGTACGTGCTGGACAGCAAGCTCAAGGACAAGGCCTTCGTCGCCAAGATGGCCAAGTTCCTGAAGGCCACCTTCAAGGGCTGGAACGACGCGGTGAAGAACCCCGAGGAAGCGGCCAAGATCGTCGTCGCGGCCGATCCTTCGGGCAGCGCCACGCTGCCGGTGCAGACGCGGCAGATGAAGAACGTGGCCACGCTGATCAGCACCGCCGGCACGCCCAAGATCGGCTACCTGGAGCCCGCCGCCTACGAGCGCACGGTGAAGGTGCTGCTCACCGGTGGCAGCTCGCCGGTGATCAAGAAAGATCCGGGCAAGGCCGCCTACAGCCACGCCGTCTGGGAAGCCGCGCAGAAATGAGCCCCCCCCCGAAGCGGCCGCAGGCCGCTTCCCCCCCGGGGGGGCGACGCCAGCGGACCGGCAGAGCCGGCTCCGCGGCGTCCACTGGAGGGGCCGCCGCCGTCGGCGGGGCGGCCCTCGACGGGGTGGCCGCAACGGTGGTCGATGCAGGTGCCAAAGGCTTGATCCGCCAGGCCAACGAGGCGGTGATCCTGGGCGCGGGCGAACGCGTGTTCGCCCGTGCTGGGTTCAACGGCGCGACGATGGGGCAGATCGCCGACGAGGCGGGGCTGCCCAAGGCCAATCTGCACTACTACTTCGGCAGCAAGCGCGAGCTGTACCAGGCGGTGCTGGCGCGTACGCTGCACGACTGGCTGGTGCCGATGGACGGGCTGGTGGCCGAGGCCGATCCGCGCACCGCGCTGGAGCAGTACATCCGCGCCAAGATGCAGATGTCGCGCGAGCGGCCCGATGCCTCGCGCGTGTTCGCCAACGAGCTGCTGCACGGCGCCGAGGTGCTGGGCGAGCTGATGCGCACCGAGCTGCGCACGATGGTGCGGCGCAAGGCCGCGGTGATCGAGGGCTGGGTGGCCGCCGGCCGCATGGCGCCGGTGGATGCCACCCACCTGTTCTTCACGATCTGGGCCGCCACCCAGACCTACGCCGACTTCGACGTGCAGGTGCGCGCCGTGCTGGGCCGCAACGAGCTCACGGCGCGCGACCACCAGCGCGCGGCCGACCACGTGGCCGGCCTGATCCTGCGCGGCTGCGGCCTGTAGCGCCAAGGCCCCTCCGCAGACGGGCGGTCGAGCCTGCGGCCAAACTGCGCCACACTTCCAGGATGTTCCCGCTGTTCCGCCGATGAACGCCGCCCGTCCCGCCGACGACGATTCGCGCCCGGCGTTCGCCCCGTCCTCCGTGCAGCCCGACGTCGACCTCGACGCGGCGGAACCCGTCACCGGCAACAAGCTCGCGGTGGGCCTGCGGCTGGACGAGTACGAGATCAGCGGCGTGCTCGGCGAAGGCGGCTTCGGCATCGTCTACCTGGCCTGGGACCATTCGCTGCAGCGGCGCATCGCGATCAAGGAGTACATGCCCGCCTCGCTGGCCTGGCGCGCGCAGGGCATGCAGGTGCAGGTGAAGTCGGCCCGCGCGGCCGAATCCTTCGACGCCGGGCTGCGCAGCTTCATCAACGAGGCCAAGCTGCTGGCCAGCTTCGACCACCCCTCGCTGGTGAAGGTGCACCGCTTCTGGCAGGCCAACGGCACGGCCTACATGGCGATGCCGTTCTACGAAGGCATCACCCTGAAGGAGGCGCTGGCCAGCAGCGACCGCGCGCCCGACGAGCGCTGGCTGCGCGACCTGCTCACCCCGCTGCTGGCCGCGCTGGAATACATGCACGCGGCCTCCTGCTACCACCGCGACATCGCGCCCGACAACGTGCTGCTGGTCGACGAGGGCCGGCCGCTGCTGCTGGACTTCGGCGCCGCGCGCCGGGTGATCGGCGACATGACCAAGGCCGTCACCGTGATCCTGAAGCCGGGATACGCGCCGATCGAGCAGTACGGCGACATGCCCGGCCCCGGCCAGGGCCCCTGGACAGACCTGTACGCGCTGGGCGCGGTGCTGCATTTCGCGATGACCGGCGTGGTGCCCCGCGCCTCGGTGACCCGCCTGGTGGCCGACGACATGGTGCCGCTGGCGCAGCGCCTGGCCGGGCGCTACAGCGAGCGGCTGCTGCGCGCGGTGGACCGCATGCTGGTGGTGCGGCCCGAAGGCCGGCCGCAAACCGTGGCCGAGCTGCGCAAGCTGATGGCGCTGGAGCCCACCCAGGAATCCGGCCGCATCGTGCTGGCGCCGCGCATGGCGCCCGATGCCGAACCCTGGACCCGGCCGCACACGCGCAGCCAGTCGTTGCCCCTGTCGTCGCCGTTGCCGCTGCCCGTGCCCGCACCGTCAGCCGCACCCACACCCGCACCGCCCGCCAGGCCCCGCCCGATGCCCGCCGTGCCACGGCGCGCGCGCCCCACCTGGGCCCTGCTGGCCGGGGCCGCCGTGGGCCTGGTGCTCTTGCTGGGGGGCATCTGGTGGGTCACGGCCCCGCCCACCGCTGACGACGCTTCCGCCGGCACCCGGGAGGTGGCGGCGCCTGCCGTGGTGGCGCCGGCTGCGGAGGCACCGTTGCCGGCGCCGGCCGCTTCGGCGCCGGTGGTGGCGCCGGTGGTGGCGCCGGTGGCCGCGGCCTCGCAGCCGGCACCCGAGCCCGCGGCGGGCCTGCCCGCACCCGCGACGACCGCACCCGCGACGACCGCACCCGCGACCAAAGCACCGGCGACCACCGACCCAGCGCCGGCCGCCGTGCCGAAGCCGCGGCCGCCGGCGCCCGTGCTGGCCAAGCCGCCGGCGCAGCGCCGGGCCGAGACGGTGGCACCCCCGGTGACCCACCCCAACCCGCCCACCGGCACACCTAGAATTCCGGCCAACAGCGCCCGCTGTGCGGACATCATCCAGCGCGTGTCGATCGGCGAGACACTCACCGCAGCCGACCGGCGGATTCTCAAAGAGGAGTGCGGCACATGAGCATGCAAATGATCCGTCAGCCTTCTGCCCCGCATCACGCGCTGCGCCGTGTGGGCCAGCGCTGGCAGGGCGTGTGGCTGGCCGCCTTGCTGCTGGCGGCCGCCGGTTGCCAGACCCCGCCGCCGGCACCGGTGGTGCGCAGCAGCACCGACGCGGTTTCGCTCGACCAGGCGGTAGCCCTGGCGGTGGACAGCCTGGCCGCGCAGGTGAAGCCCCCCGAAACCCTGCTGTCGCGGCTGGAAAAGCCGGCCCGGCGGCCGGTGCTGATGGACCCCTCGCTCGATGCCGCCTCGGGCCAGCAGACCACCCTGACACGCCAGTTCGACCAGAAGGTGAACGACCGGCTGCGCACCCATGCGCTGCTCGAGGTGCTGCCCTTCGCGCAGGCCAGCATCACCCGGGCACAGTACCTGGCGGTGGGCACGATCACGCGGCTGGACAGCGGGCGCGGTGCGTACCAGATCCACCTCTCGCTCACCGAGCTCAAGACGGGCCAGGTGGTGGCACAGGCCTCGTCGCGCGCGCGTGACGAAGGCTTCGACACCACGCCCACGCCGTACTACCGCGACACACCGGTCATCCTGCTGAAGGACCGCGTGGTCGATGGCTACCTGCGCACCGCGCAGGCCGCACCCGGCCAGGCGGCCGATGGCGCCTACCTCGAGCGGGTGACCGCGGCGGCGGTGATCCAGGAAGCCACCTCCGCCTACAACGCCGAGCGCTACCAGGAAGCACTCGGCCTGTACCGCAGCGCGCTGGCCACGCCGGCGGGCGAGCAGATGCGCTCACTCAACGGTGTGTACCTGTCGAACTGGAAGCTGGGCAACCTGGCCGAGGCCGAGCAGGCCTTCGGCAAGGTGGTGGCGCTGGGCCTGGCGTCCAAGTCGTTGGGCGTGAAGTTCCTGTTCAACCCCGGCGGCACCGATTTCTGGTCCGACAGCAAGATCAGCGGCCCCTACACGCTGTGGCTGCGCCAGATCGCCCGCCAGGCCGCCGGTTCGCGCGTGTGCATGGACGTGGTGGGCCACACCAGCCACACCGGCTCGGAGGCCTACAACGACCGCCTGTCCGCGCAGCGCGCGGCCTTCATCCGCGCCAAGCTGGAAGCCGAGGCGCCGGCGCTGGCCGGCCGGCTCAAGGCCAGTGGCGTGGGCTTCCGCGAGAACCTGATCGGCACCGGCACCGACGACGCCAGCGATGCGCTGGACCGGCGCGTGGAGTTCAAGGTCGGCGACTGCTGATCCCGCGGCGGGGGCTTAAAAAACACTGCGGCCGGCTGATCAGCCGGCCGCTTGTGTTGCGAGGGTGTCCGCAGGCTCAGGCGGCTTGCGGTGCCAGCCCGGCGCGCGTGGTGGTGTGTTCGCCCGTGGGCGTGGTGCGCAGCGCGATCCAGGCCAGGGCGGCCAAACCGGCCAGCGGCATCAGCAGGATGTAGCCGAGGCCGATGAACGGGGCGGCGAAGAACAGCGCGATGTTGCGGGCGGCGCGCAGCAGCCGACCGTCCTTCAGCATCGCCTTCAGCGCGTGGCCGGCGAGCAGCGCGAGCCCGGCGAAGGGCATCACGAGCACGAAGACCAGACCGATGAAGGGGGCGGCGGCCAGCAGTCCGAACGTGCGGGCGGTGGTCATCGGGGTGCGGGTCGTGAAGGTGTGCAGCGTTGTCATGATCTTCTCCAGCGGGTGCTTGGGACTCCTGGGCTTCGGGTGACCGGGGCTTTCGGAGGTTTCGGTGTTCGATCAGTTCAACGCATAGCCTGTGCCAGCCCCTGCGCGGCAGGAAGAAAGGCTTTGAAATCAAGCACTTGGGCGCGAAGCGGCGGGTCTGCCAGCAGCGCGCCGGGCCTTGGCGACATGCCGGTAGTACGTTTTTCCCATGCGGTGCGGCCCGCCAGTGCGGAAAAAACGCAAGCCCATCAAGGGCTTGGCGGCGTCCGGCGGGTGCCTGGAAAAAATGTGCAGGTGCCTGCGCGTTTCAGCGCTGCACCCAGCCCCCGCAGACCGGGAACACCTGGCCCACGAAGCAGTTGGCCGCGTCGCTGCACAGGTAGGCGGCGAACTCGGCGTCCTCGCGCGCGCCCACCAGCCGGCCCAGCGGCACCTCGCGCTTGAGCCGCTCCTGGAAGCGCGGGTTGGCCTGCACCTCGGGCGGAAAGTAGGTCGGGTTCTCGACGAAGTTCTGCGCGATCGCGTTGACCTGCACGTTGTGCTCGGCCACCTCCACGCCCAGTGCCTGCACATAGGCCAGCTGCGCGCCGCGTGCGGCGCTGTAGGTGGAAGCGCGCCGCATGCCGCGCAGCGCCGAGGCGCTGCCCATCACCAGGATCTTGCCCGCGCGCCGGGTGATCATCGCCGGCAGCACAGCGCGGCAGATGCGCGGCAGCGGGTCCACCATCGCGGCGAAGGTGGCGCGCCATTCCTCGTCGTCGGCCTGCACGGCCAGCGTGCTGGGCGCGGGCACGCCGAGGTTGGCCACCAGCGCATCGATGCGCCCCGCCGCGGCCAGCGCCAGGTCCATCGCTTCGGCCTCGGTGGGTGGCACGGTGAGCGCGATCACCTCGGCGCCGTGTTCGGCCAGCACGGTGCACAGCACCGGGCCCATGAAATCCTGCGCCTGGGTGACGGCGATGCGCTTGCCGCTGAGGTCTTGTGCCATCGGCTCACCTTAGCGCATCCACCGCCCGGGCAGGCAGCGGGTGATCACGCAGCCTCGTCCAGGTCCTCGCCGAGGAAGCCGCCGCTCTGGTGTGCCCACAGCCGCGCGTAGAGCCCGCCGCGCGCCAGCAGGCTGCGGTGGTCGCCTTCCTCGACGATGCGGCCACGGTCCATCACGATCAGCCGGTCCATCGCGGCAATGGTGGACAGCCGGTGCGCAATGGCCACCACGGTCTTGCCCTCCATCAGCCGGTACAGGCTGGCCTGGATCGCGGCTTCCACTTCGCTGTCCAGCGCGCTGGTGGCTTCGTCCAGCAGCAGGATCGGCGCATCCTTCAGCATCACGCGGGCGATCGCGATGCGCTGGCGCTGGCCGCCCGAGAGCTTGACGCCGCGCTCGCCCACCTGCGCGTCATAGCCGCGCTGTCCCTTGGGGTCGCTCAAGGCCTGGATGAACTCGTGCGCCTCGGCGCGTTGCGCGGCGGCGATCATCTGCGCCTCGCCCGCATCGGGCCGGCCGTACAGGATGTTGTCGCGCACCGAGCGGTGCAGCAGCGAGGTGTCCTGCGTCACCATGCCCACCTGGGCGCGCAGGCTGTCCTGCGTGACGCGGGCGATGTCCTGGCCGTCGATCAGCACGCGGCCCGAGCGCAGGTCGTAAAAGCGCAGCAGCAGGTTCACCACCGTGCTCTTGCCGGCGCCCGAGCGGCCCACCAGGCCGATCTTCTCGCCCGGGCGGATGTGCAGGTTCAGGTGCTGTATCACCGGCTGGTCGCCGCCGTAGTCGAAGCACACGTCCTCGAAGCGGATCTCGCCGCGCGTTACGTGCAGGGCCTGCGCGCCCGGCGCATCCACCACCGCCTGGTGGCGCGACAAGGTGGTGATGCCGTCCTGCACGGTGCCGATGTGCTCGAACAGCGAGGCCATCTCCCACATGATCCAGTGCGAGATGCCGTTCAGGCGCAGCGCCATCGCGGTGGCCGCGGCCACCGCGCCGATGCCCACCTCGCCCTGCGTCCACAGCCACAGCGCCATGCCCGCGGTGCCGAGGATCAGCGCCATGCTCAGGCCGTGGATCACGATCTCGAAGCCGGTGACCAGCCGCATCTGCGTGTGCACCGTGGCCAGGAACTCCTGCATCGCCGAGCGTGCATGGCCCGCCTCGCGCTGCGCATGGGCGAACAGCTTCACGGTGGCGATGTTGGTGTACGCATCGGTGATGCGCCCGGTCATCAGCGAGCGTGCATCGGCTTGGCGCTGCGCCACGCGCGACAGGCGCGGCACGTAGTGGCGCAGTGTCAGCAGGTACAGCGCCAGCCAGCCCAGCAGCGGCGCCAGCATCCAGGCGTGGAAGCCGCCCACCACCGCCACCAGCGTGACGAAGTAGATGACGATGAAGACCAGGATGTCGCACACGATCATCCAGGTGTCGCGCACCGCGAGCGCCGTCTGCATCACCTTGGTGGCGATGCGGCCGGCGAACTCGTCCTGGTAGAAGCCCATGCTCTGGCCGAGCATCAGGCGGTGGAAGTGCCAGCGCAGCCGCATCGGGAAGTTGCCGGCCAGCGCCTGCTGCTTGAACATCGACTGCAGCGCCACCAACCCCATGCTGCCGGCCAGCACCGCGGCCAGCGCGAGCAGGCGCGCGCGCTCGTCGGCCCACAGCCGCTGCGGCTGCACCTGGCTCAACCAGTCGACGATGTTGCCCAACATGCTGAACAGCAGCGCCTCGAACACGCCGATGGCCGCGGTGAACAGCGTCATCGCGGCGATGAAACGCCGCAGGCCCGCGGTGCAGGCCCACAGGAAGGGCAGGAATCCCCGCGGGGGCGTGGCGGGGACAGCGGTCGGGTACGGGTCGACCAGCCGCTCGAAGAGGCTGAACATGAGGGGCGCGAGGTTAGTGCGCACCGCGCGTCGCCGATGTGACCGCCATCACCAGCAAGGCCAGCCTATGCTGGCCGCTCCCCAAGCCGATGGAGCGCCCTGCGATGAGCTACAACACCCTGGACTGGCAGATCGACGCGCGCGTGCTCACGCTCACGCTGAACCGCCCGGCGCAGCTCAATGCCTTCACGGTGGAGATGGCCAACGAGCTGGTCGATGCCTTCACCCGCGCCAGCGCCGACGACGCGGTGGGCGCCATCGTCGTCACCGGCGCCGGCCGGGCCTTCTGCGCCGGCATGGACCTCTCGGTGGCGGGCAACGTGTTCGGCCTGGACGAATCCCTGTCGCCCAGCGTGCCCGAGCTGGAGGCGCGCTGGGACGACCCTGTCATAGTGAACCAGGTGCGCGACACCGGCGGCCGCGTGGCGCTGGCGATCTACGATTGCCTGAAGCCGGTGATCGCCGCGATCAACGGCCCCGCGGTGGGCATCGGCGCGACGATGACGCTGCCGATGGACATCCGCCTCGCGTCGGACAAGGCGCGCATCGGCTTCGTGTTCGGCCGCATCGGCATCGTGCCCGAGGCCTGTTCCACCTGGTTCCTGCCGCGCATCGTGGGCCTGCAGCAGGCGCTGGATTGGGTGTACGCGGCCGACATCCTGGAGCCCGAGGAGGCGCTGCGCGGCCGCCTGCTGAAGGCCGTGGTGCCGCACGAGCAGCTGCTGGCCGAGGCGCACCAGCTCGCCCACCGCTACATCGACCAGCGCAGCCCGGTGGCCATCGCGCTGATGCGCCAGATGATGATGCGCAACCATGCCGCGCCGCACCCGCGCCAGGCGCATGCGGTGGAATCGCTGGCCATCCTGCATGCCAGCCGGCACGACGGGCGCGAAGGCGTGCAGGCCTTCAATGAGAAGCGGCCGCCGCGCTTCACGCAGCAGGTGTCGGACGGCATGCCCGACTTCTTCTTCCCCTGGTGGCCGGCGCGTTGACGCTGCGCCGGCCGCCGGCACGCGTCCTGCGCGGCGGCTCCCCAGTTTGAAGCGGCGCCGCCGACGCCGCTGCCGCCTGCCGTGTCGACAATCGCCCGCTTCAATCACAGGTGCAGAGGGTGGCATGGGCGAACTGGTGTGCGAGGTCTCCAATGGGTCCCCGAACTGGGGCCCCTTCCATGTGATGCGCTGGAAGGCCTGGCCCGAGCGCCTGGGCGGCGGCCGTGCCTACATCCAGCGCTGGAAGGACGCCTGGGTGCGCCACAACCGCACCCAGATCCGGGCCGTGTCGCTGCGCGAGGGCTTCCCGGCCGAGGTGCTGGCCGGTGTCTGCTGGATCGAGGCCGGCGGCGACCCGATGCTGATCGACCGCGTGGCGTTCGAAGTGCGTTCATTCGACTGGAGCGGCCCCGACTGGATGGACCGCCACCTCACCATCACCCACACGCCGGGACGCACCTCGTTCGGCGCGGTCAGCATGCAGCTTCGCACGGCCGCGCAGACACTCGGCATGAACCCGGCCACCACCACGCAGGAGCAACTGCGCCAGCTGGCGACCTGCCTGGAGCAGGACGTGTTCAACATCGATGTTGTCGGCCGTCACCTGCGTCAGCTGATCGACCGCGACGGGCTCCAGACCGGGCGCCCCGGCCTGACGACCGATGCGATCCGGGTTCTCGGCGCGCGCTACAACCGTGGCAGCGGGCTGTCGCTGACGCAGATCCGCACCAACACGAGCTACGGAGACTTCATCGTGCGCAACCTCAGCCGCTTTGCCGGCCTGTTGATGTGAGCGCGCAGCGCAGCCGCGCCGTGCGAGCCGTGGCCTGGGTTGCCCAGGCCGCGTACCTCGCGTGCCTGCTGGGCCTGCTGCTGTTGCCGGCCCATCGCTACGGCTGGATGCGTGAGCTCGACCCCGGCTTCAGCGGCCCCTTGCCCGAAGACGGCTCGGGCAACCGGGCCATCGCCGCCGGCTTGCTGCTGGCCGGCTGCTGGCTGGCCCAGGCCGTGGTGGCGCTGGCGGCCGCCAGGCACCGGACACGCTGGTTCGCGCTGGGCCTGGCCGCCTTGGCCGGCGGGGTGTGGGTGCTGCGCTTCGGCGGCGCCTGACCCTGCGCGGCCCGCGCAGCGCACCCGCGGCCGTCGCCGGCGGCCGGGCGGGAAGGGTGGTTGTCCAATAACCATCAAAAACAGCGTCATCGAAGGATCTCGACCCGACACCCAGGCAGCATCGACGCCCTGGCGTCGAGGTTTCCCGACCTGGCAGACCAGGACATCTTGTGAAGCTGCGTCAGATGTTGTGTGCGGGCATCGAAATCAGTAACACGAAGATTCAGCGGTAATGCGGGGCAAGCCGCGCTCAATCGAGTTCGCCGATCAGTCGAACTTCTCCCCATGGGGTCGCCGGCCCCCCACACACCAGGGAGAACGACATGCAGCGCAGACACTTCTTGCACACGATGTCAGCGGCCGGCCTCGGCCTGTCGGCATGGCCCGCGGCCCGCGCGGCCACGTCGGCGAATGGCGGGGCGCGCGTGCTGCGCTTCGGGCAATCGGCCTCGCTCACGGGCGGCCAGGCTGCCTACGGCGCGGATGTGCGCAATGGCATTGCGGCGGCCTTCGCCGCCGCGTCGGCCGCGGAGGCCAGCCACGGCCTGCGCTTCGAGCTGCAGACCCTGGATGACGGCGGTGTGCGCTCACGCTGCCTGAAGAACGTGATGGCACTCGCCGAAGGCGAAGTGGTCGGCCTCGTCGGGCTGACCAGCGGCGCCGGGGCCGAGGCCTGCATGCCGGTGGTGGAGGACGCCCGCATCGCGATGCTGGGCACCGCCAGCGGCAACATGGGCATTCGCTCGGCCCAGGCCAGGGGTGCGTTTCATGTGCGCGCCGGCTACGACATCGAGTACCGCCGCATGGTGGGCTACATCAAGGATTTCGGCGCGCAGCGCGTGGGCGTGGTGACGCTGGCCGACACCTCCAACGCCAACCTGGAGGCGATGAACCAGGCCCTGAAGCTGCTGGAGATCGAACCCCGCGTGGCGCTGACGATCGACCGCAATGCCACCAGCTTCGAGCCGGCGGCCAACGAGCTGCTGGCCGGGCGCCTGGATTGCGTGCTGTTCACCGCCAATGCCGCGCCGGTGGCCGCGATCATCGACCACATGTCGCGGGCCCGCTTTCCCGGCCTGTTCTACGCCTCGTCGTTTGCCGGCCAGGACCTGATCGACACGCTCACCGCACGCAAGCAGAGCTGCGTGATGAGCATGGTGGTGCCGCGCCCCACCGCGATGGCCGTCAGCATCGTGTCCCAGTGCAAGCGCGACCTGGCGCTGCTGGGCAACGGCGCCCGCATGGGCATCACCACGCTCGAGGGCTACATCGCCGGCCGCACCGCGGTGGAGGCGGCGCTGGCGGCCCACAAGGCCGGTGGCGCCACGCGGGCCCGGCTGCGCGACGCGCTGGCCGGCCTGCGCAGCGACCTGGGCGGCTACCGGGTCGATTTCGGGGCCAGCAACCAGGGCTCGCGGTATGTCGACCTGATCGCGGTCGACCGCTTCGGCCGGCTGGTCGGGTGAGCGGGGGCGGGCGACCATGCAGCGCAGACAGCTCATCACCCAGCTCATCGCCGCCGGGGCGGCCGCGTTCGCCACGCTGCCAACGCGGGCCTGGGCGCTGGAAGACCGCCGGGTGCGTTTCGGTCAATCGGCATCGCTCAGTGGTGCACAGGCCCACTACGGGCGCGACGTGCAGGCCGGCGTGGCCGCGGCACTGGCGGCCGCCAACCGGCAGGAGGGCCCGCGTGGCCTGCAGTTCGAATTGCAGACGCTGGACGACGGTGGCGTGCGCGACCGCTGCGTCGCGAACACGCGCCAGTTGATCGAAGGCGGGGTGATCGGCCTGCTGGGCCTGACCAGCGGCGCCGCCGCGGAAGCCTGCCTGGGCCTGGTGCAGCAGCACCAGATCGCGATGATCGGCACCGCCAGCGGCAACATGGGCATCCGCGGCAAGGCGGCCGAGCATGCCGTGCACGTGCGGGCCGGCTACGACGTGGAGTACCGGCGCATCGTCGGCTACATCAAGTCCTACGGCTTCCAGCGCGTGGGCTACGTCTACCTGCAGGACACCTCCCAGGCCAACCTGGCGGCGATGACCGACGCGCTGAACGCCGTCGGGCTGAAGCCCACGGTGGCCATCGGCATCGACCGCAACGCCAGCGCGCAGGTGGAGGTGACGCGCCAGCTCATGGCGGCCAAGGTCGAGGCGGTGATGTTCACCACCAACGCCGGGCCGGCGCTGGCCATCCTGGAGCAGCTCAACCGTGCGCAGTTCCGCGGCATGGTGTTCGCTTCCTCGTTTGCCGGGCAGGACCTGATCGACGGCGTGGCGCGCGCCGGCCGCAGCGTGGTGATGAGCCTGGTCGTGCCGCGGCCCGGGGCGCTGGGCACCGGCGTCGTGGGCCAGTGCCAGCGCGACCTGGCCACCGCCGGCAAGGGGGCGACGCTGGGCGTCACCACGCTCGAGGGCTACATCGCCGGCCGCGTGGCCGTGGAGGCGGCCCGCCTGGCGGCGCAGGGCGGCGCGGTCAGCCGGCAGCGGCTGCGCGACGCGCTGGGCCGGCTGAACACCGACCTGGGCGGCTACCGCGTGGCCTACACGCCCCACAGCCGGGAAGGTTCGCAGCACGTCGACCTGGTCGTGATCGACCGTTTCGGCCGCCTGGCCGGATAGCAGGGAGCGCGTCATGACGATCCTGAACCTGCCGGCCTGGCGCCGGCGCACGGCGCATGCATGGGGCGTGGCCGGCAGCGTGTTCGCCGGCAGTGCCGGCGCCCTGGCGCTGGCCGCCAGCGCCACCGCGGCCGCGGTGAAGCTGCCCGAGCCCTCGGCCACCGAGCCACCCGAGCCCGCCTGGCAGGCGGTGCGGGCGGCCGGGGCCGAACTGGCCGCACAGCTGGCCCGCCATTGCCCGCTGGCCGCGCCGGGCGACAGCACCGCGTTCGACGCCTGCCGGCGTGCGCTGTTCGACAACGCGCCGCTGCGTGGCCGGCTCAACGAGGTCGTGCTCTGGGGCCGCCAGCGCAACGCCTCGCTGGCGCTGAAGGACACCGGCCTGACCCAGTTCGCGCCGGACGTGCTGGCCGGCATGTACCTGCCGCTGTTCATGTTCAATGGCGAGCACCGGGTGCAATGGGTGGGCGCCGAGGGTTTGTTCCAGATCCGCCTGGCCACGGCCTTCCGCAACCGCCTGTCGCCGGGCCAGTTTCCGTACCCGTTCTGGCACGAGGACGACAAGTGGGCCACCTACCAGAACGCGAGTGAACTGCTGCTCTGGTGGGACCCCTCGGCCGGCATCGTCAAGGTGGCGCAGTTCACCACCCATGGCGGGCGCGCGCCGCTGCAGGCCGTGCGCTGGCAGGCCGCGCCCAGCTTCGATGGGCGCTGGATGTGGACCGACACGAACGGCCGCACCCAGCCCAAGGTGAGCCTGTTCGACGGCCTGTACCGCAACGACAACCCCTACCTGCCGCGCCTGGAGGCCAGCTACAAGGCGCTGGCGCTGCGGCTGCGTGAATCGCAGTGCGACCAGTGCCACGTGCCCGACAACCCGGACAAGAGCAAGCGCCTGGTGCTGCTGCAGACGCCCGCGCATGCGGCCGGCGAGATCCGGCGCCTGCTGGACGCCGTGCGCGAAGACCGCATGCCGCGCGACCAGACCGGCATCGAGGCGCCGCTGGATGCACCGCTGAAGCGGGCGCTGCTCGAACAGGGGGATGCCTTCGCCACGCTGCTCGATGCCGCCCGCGGCTGGGAGCAGCAGCGTCGTGACGCGACGCAATCAGCCGCGTCGACCCAGCGTTAGGCGTCGTCGCCCACCGATTCCAGCGCCAGCAGCTCGTCCATCGTCTGGCGGCGCCGGACCAGGCGCGTGCGGCCGCCGTCCACCAGCACCTCGGCGGCCAGCGGCCGCGAGTTGTAGTTGCTCGACATCGAGGCCCCGTAGGCCCCGGCATCGTGGAAGACCAGCAGGTCGCCCACCCGGGCCTCGGGCAGCTCGCGCGAGAGCACCACGCCGCCTTCGCCCTGCGTGAACACGTCGCCCGATTCGCACAGCGGGCCGGCCACCACGGTGGCGCGCGGTGCGCGCGGCGCGTCGTCGGCCGCCAGCACGCTGATCTCGTGGTGGCTGCCGTACATCGAGGGGCGCACCAGCTCGTTGAAGCCGGCATCCACCAGCGCGAAGAAGCGCGAGCCCATGGTCTTGGTGGCGCGCACCTCGGCCAGCAGCACGCCGGCCTCGGCCACCAAGTAGCGCCCGGGCTCGATCTCCAGTTGCACCGGGTGGCCCAGCCGGGCAGCGATGCGCCGGCGCGCCGCATCCCACAGCGCGTGGTAGTGCGCGGTGTCGATGCGCGGCTCGCCCTCGCGGTAGGGGATCGAGAGGCCGCCGCCGGCCGAGATGGCATGCACCGGCTGGCCCAGGCGCTCGACCATCATCACCATCGCCTCGCACACCTGCTGCAGGTGGCCGTAGTCCACGCCGGAGCCGATGTGCATGTGCAGGCCCTGAAGCTGCAGGCCGTGCGCCCGCAGCGCCGCCACCGCCTGCGGCAGGTCGGCATGCCAGATGCCGTGCTTGCTGTGCTCGCCGCCGGTGTTGGTCTTGTTGCTGTGGCCGTGGCCGAAGCCGGGGTTGATGCGCAGCCACACCCGATGGCCCGGCGAGGCCGCGCCCAGCTGGTGCAGCATGTCGATCGAGCCGGCGTTCACCGGGATGCCCTCGGCCACCACGGTGGCCAGCGTGGCGCGGTCGATCAGGTCGGCGGTGAACACGATGCCGGGCACGCCCTCGCCGCGGGCGGTGTAGCCGGCGGCCAGCGCGCGCCGGATCTCGCCCAGCGAGACCGCATCCACCACCACGCCCTCGGCGCGCATCAGCCGCAGGATGTGCAGGTTGGAATTGGCCTTCTGCGCGAAGCGGATGGTGTCGAAGGCGCGCAGCGCGGCAATGCGCGCGCGGATGGTGGCGGCGTCGTACACCCACAGCGGGGTGCCGTGGGCCTGCGCCAGCTGGCGCAGCAGGGCGGGGGCGAACGGGTTCATCACGGCATCATGCCGCCGCCATGGCATTCAGGCAAATAGCGTATCGTGCGCCATCCATGCAATCCGGATATGGGCCATGAACCTGACGCACCGCCATGTGGAGGTGTTCCGCGCGCTGATGCTCACCGGCAGCGTCACCCGCGCGGCCGAGCTGCTGCACAGCTCGCAACCCACCGTGAGCCGCGAGCTGGCGCGCCTGGAACAGGTGCTGCAGATGAACCTGTTCGACCGCGTGCGCGGCCGGCTGCGGCCCACGGTGCGTGCGCTGGCCCTGCGCGAGGAGGTGGAGCGCTCGTTCATCGGGCTCGAACGCATTGCCGCCACCGCGGGTTCGCTGCGCCACTTTGCCGAGGGCCGGCTGTCGGTGGCCTGCCTGCCCGCGCTGGCGCATGCGCTGCTGCCCGAGGCCACCCGGCGCTTCTTGGCCCGGCATGCCCAGGCCAGCGTCACGATCACCGCGCTCGAATCGCCGCTGCTCGAATCGCGGCTCACCGAGCAGGGCTTCGACCTCGGCCTGACCGAACAGCCCGAGGCCCCAGCCGGCACCACGCGGCTGCCGCTGCTGCAGGTGGACGAGGTGGCAGTGCTGCCGGCGGGCCACCCGCTGCTGGCCCGCCGCGTGCTGCGCCCGCAGGACTTTGCCGGCCAGCCCTTCGTGAGCCTGGCGCCCGAGGACCCCTACCGCCAGCAGCTCGATGCGCTGTTTGCGCAGCACCGGGTGCAGCGTGTGCTGGCACTGGAGGCCGGCAGCGCGGTGACGGTGTGCGCGCTGGTGCGCCAGGGCCTGGGCGTGGCCATCGTCAACCCGCTGACGGCGCTGGAACTGGCCGGGCCGGACTTGCAGATGCGAGCGCTGTCGGTGCGCGTGCCGTTTCACGTCGGGCTTGTGCTGCCGGAACTGCGTGCGCCCAGCCCGCTGCGCGAGCCTTTCGTCGCAGCCTTGCGCGAGGCGGCGGCGGCGGTGCGTGTGCGTCTGGCGGGGCGGCGGCGGGCAGCCCGGTAGATCGGCGACAGGATGTGCCACGCAGCCCGAGGAGCAGGGCATCGCTCGGCCCGCTGCAGGGCCGGTGCCCTGCGCATGGCGGGTGTTGCGCAGGCACCGCCGGGCAGGCTCAGCGCGCCGGGCGGCGCACCTTCCAGTGCGGCCGCCGCGCGCGCAAGGCGTGGCGCTGCCGGTGGGCCGCCATCGTCAGCCCGGTCTCGCGCCGGAACAGCCGGCGCATCGAGGCGGTGTCGGCATAACCGCAGGCCTCGGCAATGGCATCCAGGCCGTGCAGCGTGGTTTCCAGCAGCAGCTTGGCGCGTTCCACCCGCAGCCGCTGCAGGTGCTGCAAGGGGGTCTTGCCGGTGGCCTGCTGGAAGTGGCGCAGCAGCGTGCGCTCGCTGCAGGCCGAAGCAGCCACCAGTTCTTTCAGGTGATAGGGATGCTCGATGTGATCCTGCAGCCATTGCATCGCGCGCGCCACCGGGCTGTCCGAGGTGCGTTGCAGCCACTGCCGCTCGGCCAGCGCGGGCACGGCCTGCTGGCGCTCGGGCTGGTGCAGCAGCACGCGGGCGCAGGCCGATGCGAGGTCGGGGTCCAGCAGGTGGGCGATCACGCGCAGCATCAGCTCGGTGGCCAGTGGCGGTGCCACCGCGCTGAAGACCTGGCCATGCAGGCCCAGCGGCTCGGTGCCGCTGAAATCGCAGTGCGGGTAGTTGCGGCGCATCCAGCTCAGGTAGGGCCAGGGGCCGGCGACGCGGTGGCCGTCCAGCAACCCCAGCCGTGCCGGCAGCGCCAGGCCCGTGAAGCAGGTGGCGATCCAGCCACCTGAGGCAGCGTGTTGCTGCACCAGTTGCAGCGCGGCCGCGTGGCGCTCGACGATCTCGCCCAGGTGCGGCGCATCGTCGGCCGAGAGGCCGGGCACCACCAGCAGGCGGTGTGGCGCGGGGCCACGCGCGGCGCGGCGCGGCGGCTCGGCAAACGGCGTTGCGATGGCACGGCCCGAGGGCCCCACGACGCGCCAGCGCAGCGGCGCGGCCTGGCGCGGCTGGCGCAGCCGGTGCAGGCCCTGCGCGGTGCGCAGCACATCCAGCGCGGCGAACAAGGTGCCGGGCAGCGCCTCGGGCAGCCACAGCAGGCGCACGTCCAGCGTCAGGCCCGCGCGCTGACCCGCAGGCTGTGGCGTGGCCGGCGCGGTGGCCGGGGACAGGGTTGCGGCAGGGGAGGTTGACAGGGCGCGGCGCATGGCGGGATCGGCAAGCCGGTTGGCGATATTGGCACACGCCGCAGCGGCCGCGGCTGCCTAGACTGGCCCCATCTTCACTGCGAGATGGAACTGCGATGCGCGCTTGCCCCTGGGCCAGTGCAGGGCTGGCGGCTGCCCTGTGTACCTCAATGCTGCTGGCCGCTGCGCCGGCCAGCGCCGCGGCAGATGCCGCACTGCTGGCCGCCAGCCGGCGCGCGGAGCCTGAAGTGATCCGCTCGCTGGAAGAGATGGTGCAGATCGAGTCGGGCACCCTGCAGCTCGAGGGCGTCACCCGCATGGCCGACTTCGCCGCGCAGCGCCTGCAGGCCCTGGGCGGCAAGGTCGAACGCCTGCAGGCCACGCGCGGCGGGCGCGGGCCCATCGTGAAGGCCAGCTTCGAGGGCAGCGGCCAGCGCCGCGTGATGCTGATCGCGCACCTGGACACCGTGTACCAGCCCGGCATCCTGGCCAGCCAGCCGTTGCGCCGCGAGGGCAACCGGCTCTATGGCCCCGGCATCGCCGACGACAAGGGCGGCATCGCCGTGATCCTGCACACGCTGGCGCTGCTGCGCGAAGCCGGCTGGCGCGACTACCAGCGCATCACCGTGCTGCTGAACCCGGACGAGGAGATCGGCTCCATCGGCTCGGGCGAGCTGATCGCCAGCCTGGCCGACGAGCACGACGTGGTGCTCTCCTTCGAGCCTTCGCCGGCCAAGGCGGTGGCCAAGGACGAAGCGCTGCTGCTGGCCGCGGCCGGCACCGCCACGGCGCAGATGGAGGTGAAGGGGCGCGCCCCGCATGCCGGTGCCGCACCCCAGCTGGGTCGCAACGCGCTGATCGAGCTCTCGCACCAGTTGCTGCAGACGCGTGACATCGCCACCGGCATCCCTGGCGCCCAGTTGAACTGGACCACCGCCAAGGCCGGCGAGGTGCGCAACCAGATCCCCGAATCGGCCTCGGCCATCGGCGACGTGCGGCTCACGGCCGGCGACGCCGCGGCCAAGCTGCAGGCAGCGCTGAACGAGAAGGTGAGCCAGCCCCTGGTACCCGACACGAAGACCACGGTGACGCTGGAGATCGGCCGCCCGCCCTTCGTGGCCGGCGAGGCCAGCCGCGCGCTGGCCAGGCATGCGCAATCGATCTATGCCGAACTGGACGGCCGGCGCCTCATGCTGATCCCGGGCACCGGGGGCGGCACCGACGCGGGTTACGCCAGCCGCTCGGGCAAGGCCGTGGTGCTGGAGGCCTTCGGCCTGGCCGGCTACGGCTACCACGCGAAGGACGAGTACATCGAGATCGACTCGATCGTGCCGCGCCTGTACCTCGCGAGCCGGTTGCTGATGGACATCGGCAGCGGCCGGGTGCCGCTGCGCTGAGCCGCACCCGGCCGCGTGGCCGGGTGGCCGCCGATCAGCGGGCGATCGATTCGATCGGCCGCGCGGCCAGGCGTTGCGCCGGGCTCAGGCTGTCGAGCGAGACGACCTGCAGCGTGGCGGGCAGCGAGGCCGTGGGCGCCGAGGCCGCGGCGAGCTGGCCACTCACCGATTCGGGGAAGATGTACATACCACCGGTCACCGGGTCCACGGCCAGCATGCCGATCAGGCCGCCGAACAGGATGTTGCCGATGTACCAGCCGCTCATCGTGCCCGTGACCACCAGCTGCTTGCTCTCGAAGCCGGGCTTGGTGAAGGTGATGGTGTAGGTTTCCGGCTTGAAGTAGCCGGCGCCTCGCTTGAGGCTCAGCGTGGCCGGCGTGGAGCCGGTGTGCACCTTTTCACCGGCCCGATTGGTGACCGAGATCGTGGCCGCATCGGGCACGCTCTGGATCGTGACGGTCTGGACCTGGCCATTGAAAATGCTCGCGCAGCCGGACACGGCCAATGCGACGGCGGCCGCCGCAAGTGCTTGTTTCATCGCTCCCTCTTTCCATTGTTAGGGTTGTAGGAGCGAAAAGCGTAGCAGCCGGTTGGAGCGGCCTGGTACAGGGAAGGCCAGATCGGAAATGTCGCGCCAGCGACAGGGGGCCGGCCCGCCTTCAGGCCGCGGCCACCCCCGCGCGCTCGAGCATCGCGTGCAGCAGCACGTTGCAGCCGGCGGTGATGTGCTCGGGCTTCGCGTCCTCGATCTCGTTGTGGCTGATGCCGTCCTTGCAGGGGATGAAGATCATGCCCGCCGGTGCCAGCCGCGCCATGTACACCGCGTCGTGCCCCGCGCCGGAAACGGCCGGCATGCGGCTGTAGCCCAGGGTCTCAGCGGCGCGGTCCACCGCGGCGATCAGCTCGGGGTGGAAGGGCTGCGCCGGGTAGGCAGAGACCTGCTCGATCACGATGGGCAGGCCGGTCTCGGCGCTGAGCTTCGCGGCCACGGCGCGGATGTCGGCGTCCATCGCGTCGCACAGCGCGTCGGTGGCGTTGCGCAGGTCGATCGAGAACTTCACCCGGCCCGGGATCACGTTGCGGCTGTTCGGGTGCACCTGCACCATGCCCACCGTGCCGCGGCCATGGTTGGTGCCATCGGCCTGCGGGTGGCGGTGCGCGCAGGCCACCACCTCCTGCATCAGCCGGGTGGCCACCTGCAAGGCATCCTTGCGCAGCGCCATCGGCGTGGGGCCGGCGTGGGCTTCCATGCCGGTCACCGTGCAGTCGTACCAGCGGATGCCCAGCACGCCGGTCACCACGCCGATGGTCTTGTCGTGGTCTTCCAGCACCGGGCCCTGCTCGATGTGGGTCTCGAAGTAGCAGCCGATCGGGTGGTCGCCCGGCTCCTGCTCGCCGATGTAGCCGATGCGGGCGAGTTCGTCGTGCACGCTCTTGCCTTCCACGTCCTTTGCGGCATAGGCATGTTCCAGCGTGAAGGCCTTGGCGAACACGCCCGAGCCCATCATCACCGGCACGAAGCGCGAGCCTTCTTCATTCGTCCACCAGGCCACCTCGATCGGCGCCTCGGTCTGGATGCCGGCGTCGTTGAGCGTGCGCACCACCTCCAGCCCGGCCAGCACGCCGTAGTTGCCGTCGAACTTGCCGCCGGTGGGCTGGGTGTCGATGTGGCTGCCGGTCACCACGGGGGCCAAGCTGTTGTCGCGCCCGGGGCGACGCAGGAAGCCGTTGCCGATCTTGTCGATCGTCACCGTCAGGCCGGCCTCGCGGGCCCAGCGGCTCACGAGGTCGCGGCCCTGCTTGTCCAGGTCGGTGAGGGTGAGGCGGCACACGCCGCCCTTGGGCGTGGCGCCGATCTGCGCCAGCTCCATCAGGCTGTCCCACAGGCGCTGGCCGTTGATGCGCAGGCCTTGCAGCCTTTCCGGCAGGGGTTGGGCTTTCATGTCCATCATCAGATCCTTCAGCGAGCGACCGGAACAGGCGCTTCGAGCGCGGCCTTGCGCTTGAGCGCGTCGAACTGCGCGCCGAAGGCCGGGCGCTTGACGTAGCGGCCGGCGCCGCGCACGGCACGCAAGTCGCCGTCGGCCCAGGTGACGATGCCGTTGCTCACGGTGTGCGTGGCCAGGCCCTGCACCGTGCGGCCCTCGAAGATGTTGAAGTCGCCCAGCGAGTGCTGGGTCTTGGCCGAGAAGGTCTTGCTGGCGGCGGGGTCCCAGAGCATCAGGTCGGCATCCGCGCCTTCGACGACACAGCCCTTGCGCGGGTAGATGTTGAACAGCTTGGCCGCATTGGCCGAGGTGACGGCCACGAACTCGGTGGGCGTGAGCCGCCCACCGTTGACGCCTTCGTGCCACACCACCGACAGGCGTTCTTCCACACCGCCGCAGCCGTTCGGGATCTTGCTGAAGTCGTCCTTGCCAGCAGCCTTTTGCTCGGCGCAGAAGGTGCAGTGGTCGGTGGCGGTGGTGTGCAGATAGCCGGCCTGCAAGCCACGCCACAGCATCTGCGAATGGCCTGTCGGCCGGAACGGCGGGCTCATCACATGGCCGGCGGCAAATGCGAAGTCGGGCGAGCGGTACACGCTGTCGTCCAGCACCAGGTGGCCGGCCAGCACCTCGCCGTACACGCGCTGGCCGCGGGCGCGGGCGCGGGCGATGGCGTCGGCGCTTTCGGCGCTGGACACATGCACGATGTAGATCGGCACGTTCAGCACATCGGCGATCGCGATCGCGCGCTGCGCGGCCTCGGCCTCCACCGCGGGCGGGCGGCTCAAGGGGTGGCCCTCGGGGCCGGTGATGCCCTGGGCCTTCATCTCGGCCTGCAGCAGGTACACCAGCTCGCCGTTCTCGGCATGCACGGTGGGCATCGCCCCCAGTTCCAGCGCGCGGCGGAAGCTGTTCACCAGCGTCTCGTCGTCGCACATGATGGCGTTCTTGTAGGCCATGAAGTGCTTGAAGCTGTTGACGCCTTCTTCCTGCACCAGCAGGCCCATGTCGCGGTGCACGCTGGCGTCCCACCAGGTCACGGCGACGTGGAAGCTGTAGTCCGACGCCGCCTTCTCGGCCCAGCCGCGCCACTTCCTGTACGCGTCCATCAGCGGCTCCTTCGGATCGGGGATCACGAAGTCGATGATCATCGTGGTGCCGCCGGCCATCGCGGCGGCGGTGCCGCTGTAGAAGTCGTCGCGCGTGACGGTGCCCATGAAGGGCAGCTGCATGTGGGTGTGGGTGTCGATGCCGCCGGGCATCACGTAGCGGCCGCCGGCATCGAGCACGTCGGCACCGGTGGGCGCGGCGATCGAGGGCGCCACCTCGGCGATGCGGCCGTTGGCGCACAGCACGTCGGCACGGAATTCACGGTCGGCATTGACGACGGTGCCGCCACGGATCAGCAGGGGTTTCATCGGGCTCTCCCGGAGTCGCAGGTCCAAAGGGTGCGCCGCAGGGCCGGCGGCGTCAAGCGGGGATGGTCTTGCGGCATCAGGCGTTCAAGCCGTGACCGGCTTGCGCAGGGGATTGTTCGGATGCGTGGTCCAGTCGGCCGGCGTGGCGCTCACCGGCTCGCCGGTGCGCAGGTCCACCTCGCCCGGCGCCAGCGTGCGCAGCGTGATGCACTCGGGCACCGGGCACACGGTGACGCAGAGGTTGCAGCCCACGCACTCGACCTCGTCCACCTCGAAGTGGCGCTGGCCGTTCTTCGTGGCGCTGATGGCCTGGTGCGAGGTGTCCTCGCAGGCGATGTGGCAGCGGCCGCATTGAATGCAGCTGTCCTGGTTGATCACCGCCTTGCTCACGGCGTTGAGGTTCAGGTACTGCCAGTCGGTCACGGTCTTCAGTGCGCGGCCGCGGAAATCGTCGATCGTGGCAAAGCCCATGTCGTCCATGTAGTTGGCCAGGCCGTCGGTCATCTCCTGCACGATCTTGAAGCCGTAGACCATCGCGGCGGTGCACACCTGCACGTTGCCGGCGCCCAGCGCGATGTAGTCCAGCGCGTCACGCCACGAGCCGATGCCGCCGATGCCCGACACCGGCAGCCCCGCGGTGGCCGGCGCGCGGCCGATCTCGGCCACCATGTTCAGCGCGATCGGCTTCACCGCCGGGCCGCAGTAGCCGCCGTGCGAGCCCATGCCGCCGGTGGCGGGGCTGATCGTCAGCGTGGCCGGGTCCACGCCCATGATGGAGTTGACGGTGTTGATCAGGCTCACCGCATCGGCGCCGCCGCGCTTGGCCGCGGCCGCGGCGGGGCGGATGTCGGTGATGTTGGGCGTGAGCTTCACGATCACCGGCAGCCGGCTGTGCTGTTTGCACCAGGCGGTGACCATCTCGATGTACTCGGGCACCTGGCCCACGGCCGAGCCCATGCCGCGCTCGCTCATGCCGTGCGGGCAACCGAAGTTCAGCTCCACGCCGTCGCAGCCGGTGTCCTCCACCCGCGCCAGGATGTCCTTCCACGCGGTTTCGGTGCAGGGCACCATCAGCGAGACGACGAGTGCGCGGTCGGGCCAATCGCGCTTGACCTGGGTGATCTCGTCCAGGTTCAGCTGCAGCGGCCGGTCGGTGATCAGCTCGATGTTGTTGAAGCCCAGCAGCCGCCGGTCCGGCGTGAGCAGCGCGCCGTAGCGCGGGCCGTTGACGTTGACGACCGGCGGTCCGTCTTCGCCCAGCGTCTTCCAGACCACGCCGCCCCAGCCGGCCTCGAACGCGCGGTTCACGTTGTAGGCCTTGTCGGTGGGCGGTGCGGAGGCCAGCCAGAACGGGTTGGGGCTCTTGATGCCTGCGAAGGTGGTGGTCAGATCGGCCATGCGAGGGCTCCCAGGGTCAGGCGCAGAGGGCGGCGTGGATGGATACGGCGATGCGCTTGCCGTGCTCCACCGCTTCCACCGTGAGGTCGCGGCCGCCGAAGCGGCAGTCGCCGCCGGCCCACACCTCGGCGAGGCCGGGGCCGGCGGGCGCGCCGGTGCGGCCGTCGTCGTCGGTGACGATGCGGCCGGCGCGCAGCGTGAGGCCGGCGCCTTCGAGGCAGGTGCTGTCCAGTTGCTGGCCGATGGCGCGCAGCACCGTGTCGGCGGCAAAGGTCTCGTGCCCGCCGGCGGCCACCAGCTGGCCATCGCGCAGGGCCTGGCGCGCAAAGCGCACGGCGCTGACGTGGCCGTCGCCTTCGATCGCCGCGGGCGCCAGCCAGTGGTGGATGGCCACGCCGTGGGTCTGCGCCCAGTCCTGCTCGGCCTGGGAGGCGCCCATCTGCTCGGGGCCGCGGCGGTAGACGATGCGCACGTCTTCGGCGCCCAGCAGTTTCGATTGCACCGCGGCGTCGATCGCGGTCATGCCGCCGCCGATCACCACCACCCGGCGGCCCACCGGCAGCGTGGACTTGTCGGGCGTCTGCAGCAGCTCGGCGATGAAATCGACCGCATCGCGCACACCGGCCTGGGATTCACCGGGGATGCCCAGCGGCGCCACGCGGCTGAGGCCCAGCGCCAGCACCACCGCGTCGAACTCGGCGCGCAGCGTCTGCAGCTGCGCCGCGTCGCCCAGGCGCCAGCCGGCGCGCACGGTGATGCCGCCCAGGCCGATCAGCCATTCGAGTTCGCGCTGCGCAAAGGCGCCGGCCATCTTGTAGGCGGCCAGGCCGTATTCATTGAGGCCGCCGCCCTTGGGCCGCGCGTCGTGGATCACGACCTCGTGGCCCTGCTGCGCCAGCTGGAACGCGCAGGCCAGGCCGGCCGGCCCGGCGCCGACCACCGCGATGCGCTTGCCGCTGGGGGCCTGACGCGCAAACAGCGCGGCCACGGGCTTGTCCATCACCGCCTCGACGGCATAGCGCTGCAGGCGGCCGATCTCCACCGGCTTGTGCTGCTGCGTGGTGCGCACGCACACCTGCTCGCACAACACCTCGGTGGGGCACACCCGCGCGCAGGTGCCGCCCAGCGGGTTGGCCTGCAGGATGGCGCGGGCGGCGCCACGCAGGTTGTCTTCGGCGATGCGGCGGATGAAGCTGGGCACGTCGATGCCGGTGGGGCAGGCGGTGGCGCAGGGCGCGTCGTGGCAGTACAGGCAGCGCTCGGCCTCGACAAGGGCCTGCGTGCGCGTGAAGCGCGGGGCTGCATCGGCGAAGCCCGCGGCCAGCTGTGCGGGTGTCAGCCGCGCCGGCCGCACATCGGGCGTGAAGGGGGTGGACACGGGGGTGGACACGCTTGGGAGCTCCCGCAGCACCGGGCGGCGGCGGTGGCCCGGGTTCACCGTGAAGCTGACCGTTTGGTCAGGATTTCGGCGGATATTACGCAAAGCCCGTGCCACGTGGCGACCCGGGCAAACCCCCGACGAACGGCGGGGGCGGTGCCCATGGCACAGCGCCGGCGCACCGCGGAAGGGCGCGCCGGCGCTGGGCTGGTGCCGGGGGGTGACGGCCGGCGCGCCGGGGCAGCGCGCCGGGCGGGCGGTGGGGCGCTATTGGCAGCTGAAGCTGTCGGCCGTCTCGAGGCTGCCGCTGCCCTTGTAGCGGGCCACCTTCGGGTAGGGGCACAGCGGCCGGCTGCGCGTGGCCGACCAGCCCGCCGGCAGCTCGGTGTTGGCGCCGGCGGCATTGCCGGCGCCGCGGGCGCTGGCGATCACGGCCTCGGGCACCACGCCCTGCTCGACCCAGGCCACCAGGGGCTTGAGCATGTCGAACTGGTCGGTGGCGGGGCCGCCCGAGCAGTGGTTCATGCCCGGCACGCGGTAGAAGCGCGCGAAGTTGCCCGCATCGCCCCCGTTGGCCGCGCGCAGGTTCTCGTAGTAGGTGGTGGTGTCGTTCACCGAGAAGATGGCGTCGGACACGCCGTGGTAGATCATCAGCTTGGCCCCGCGCTGCTTCAGCTTGCCCAGGTCACTGGGGTTTGGCGGGGTCATGAAGCTCATCGCCGATTCGGTGTAGAGGCCGCTGGTGGCGTTCACCTTCGCGAGCATGGTGTCCACGTTGCCGGTGAGCGCGAAGCTCGCGCCGTTGAAGCCGGCGGGGTTCTCTGGCGGGGCCTGCCAGATCATCGCCACCGCGCCCGAATCCAGCGCCAGCGGTGCAGTGAACTTCCAGAACGCCCAGTTGGCAGCCGACACCCCGTTGTCGAACGGGAACGAGGCATAGATGCGCGCCCCGGTGGGGGTGGTGGCGCCGGCGAACAGCTTGGCGATGCCGGCCTTCTGCGTCGCCGTGAGGCAGCTGCCATCCCGCGCGGCGGTGCAGGTCGGCACGTCGCGCGCCAGGTCGAAGGCGGCCTGGCAGGCGGTGGTGTCCTGCACGATGCCGTCAGTGGCGCCGTCCAGCGCATCGCACTTCGCGAGGATGGCGTTGCCCACCGTGCGGCGCTCGTCGGCGGTGAAGGCGGTGGACAGGTCGGCCGGGTTGCTGGCCAGCGGCGCGTAGGTCTGCGCGCCGGCGATGTTGGCGATGGCCGCCTTGGGCAGGTTGTAGCCCGGGGCGCCGGCCAGGAAGCCGTCGTACTGGTCGGCCAGGCGCGAAGCGGCCACCAGGGTGTGGCGGCCGCCGTTGGAGCAGCCGCCGAAGTACGAGCGGTCCGGCGGGCGGCCGTAGGCCGTCTGGATCACCGACTTGGCCATCGGCGTGAGCTTGGCTGCGGCCTGGTAGCCATAGTCCAGCCGCGCCTGTGGGTCGAGGCCGAAGAACGGGCCTTGCGAGGCCGCGTGGCCGGCATCGGAGCTGAGCACTGCGAAGCCCTGGTTCAAGGCGTGGTCGAGTGCGGCGCCACCGTTCACGCCCCCGGTGGCCGTGACCACGCTGCCATCGATGCCGCCGTTGGCCTGGTGGAAGAAGCGCCCGTTCCAGGCCAGCGGCAGGCGCATCTCGAAGCCGATGGCGTAGGCCTTGCCGTCCACCGTGCTGGTGCGCTTGGCCATCGCCCCCTGCACCAGGCAATGCGCAGCGACCGCGCTGGTGCCCACCTTCAGCGTGCCGGCGGGCACTTCGGTCACGGCGGTGAGCGTGGTGTCGGCCGGCGCGAGCCGGGCGGCCAGCGCGCTGCAACTGGCCAGGCTGCCGGCCTGGGCCGGGGCGAGCTGGGGCAGCGTGTCGTCATCGCTGGAGCAAGCGGCCAGGAGGCCCAGCGCGGCAGTGCCGGCCAGCAGGGGCAGGAACAGCGCGCGGGCCGGTGATGCGGCGGGATGTTGGTTCTTCACGACGTCTCCGAAGGAGCCCACAAGGGCGGGGGAAGCGCAAAGATACTTAATCAACTGAATCAGTTGCCTCGGTGATTACCAGAAGTCAATCGCAATATATGGTTCAACAAATAAACCAATCAACACGCGCAGCGGGGCTGTGGGCATGCGCCCGGCTGGCCGACAATCGCCCCCATGCCCCACCGAATCCGCACCGGCCCCGACACCACGCCCGCAGGCGCCCTGCTCGAGGCCGGCCTGCAGCAGATCGTGGGCTACCAGCTGGCGCAGGCGGCCATCACCACCAGCGAAGTGTTCGAGCGCCAAGTGGGCGAGGCGCTGGGCCTGCGGCGGGTGGAGTACACGCTGCTGATGCTGATCGGCCAGAACCCGGCCTGCAGCTCGGTGCGCCTGGCGCGGGCGCTGGATGTCACGGCGCCGAACATCACGATGTGGATCGACAAGCTGGTGCAGCGGGGCTGGGTGCAACGCGCGCAAAGTGCCACCGACCGCCGCACCAACCGCCTGCTGCTCACCGACGCGGGCAGCGCGCTGGCCCGCGAGGCCACGCAACGCCTGCTGGCCGGCGAGGCCGAGCAGCTGGCGGCGCTGAGTGCGGCCGAGCGCGCGATCCTGCTCGAACTGCTGCACAAGGTGGCGCTGTGCCGCAGTGGCGTCGAGCGGGGGTGAGGGCGCCCAGAGCTTGAGAGGCTTTCCCATGCACCCACGCCGGGGTGGCCAAGGGCGCTGGCGTAGGCGCGATGCGCAGCCCGGGTGTCCACCCGGGCCAGCAGCGCAACGCCCGCCAGCGCCCTTGGGTACCCCGGCCCTTCGGGTC
>JACRAZ010000107.1 GCA_016213205.1 Burkholderiales bacterium | reverse complement strand
CGCGTTCGCAGGCGCCGGGCTTGGGCGGTTCGGGGGGCGGCGGGCCCGCAGGGCCCGCTTTCCCAACTGACTCGCTGGCGCTGGTCGCAGCGCGCGCAGCGCGCGGAGACAAATCCGACAGCGCGCCCCCCGAAGCGACCAAGACCGGGCAGTCGGCCCGCAGGGCCGACCGCCGGAGCCGTGCGCCGCAGGCCGAGGGCCCGCGCCTTTGGCGCGCCAGCCTTCGAGCGTCTGCTCTGCAACGCGACCAAAGACCGCAACGGGCCGATAACTGTCGGACACTTTCGCGAGGCCCATGCGCCATGCGCCCCAGCGAGCCCGCAGCGGGCGCATCCCCTGACATGACACCCCAGCCCCGATGACCACCCGCTTCCGCTCGCTGGATGCCTTCCGCGGCGCCACCGTGGCGCTGATGATCGTGGTGAACAACCCCGGCAGCTTCCGCGCGGTGTACCCGCCGCTGGCCCATGCTGATTGGCATGGCTGCACGCCCACCGACCTGGTGTTTCCGTTCTTCCTGTTCGCGGTGGGCAATGCGCTGGCCTGTTCGATGCCCGGGCTGGAACGCTTGCCGGCCGCCGAGCTGGCCGGCAAGCTGGCGCGCCGCGTGGCGCTGATCTTCGGCCTGGGGCTGCTGCTCAATGCCGCGCCTTTTGTGCGTTGGGATGCACAGGGCGAACTGGCCTGGCGCAGCCTGGACACGCTGCGCCTGATGGGCGTGCTGCAGCGCATTGCGCTGGCCTGGGGCGCAGCGGTGCTGATCGTGCGCGCCACCGGCCAGCGGGGGGTCTTGTGGTGGGTGGCCGGGCTGCTGCTGGGCTACTGGGCGGCCTGCGTGGGCCTGGGCGATGCGGCCGACCCGTACAGCCTGCAGGGCTGGTTCGGCACGGCGCTGGACCGGGGGCTGCTCGGCACAAGCCATCTTTACCGCGGCGAAGGCGTGCCCTTCGACCCCGAAGGCCTGGCCAGCACCGCACCGGCGGTGGCCCAGGTGCTGCTGGGCTACTGGGTGGGCGAACGCCTGCTGCGCCAGCCGCTCGATGCACAGGCCCTGCGCTGGCTGGCCGGCATGGCGCTGGGGCTGTTCGCGGCCGCCTTCGCGTGGCAGTTCGTGATGCCGGTGAACAAGAAGCTCTGGACCAGCCCCTACGTGCTGCTGAGCACGGCCTGGGCGCTGGTGCTGCTGGCGGGCTTGATCTTCCACGTGGAAGGCCGCGGCCGTGACGGCGTGGTGCTGCGCGCGGCCGAACTGTTCGGCCGCCACGCGCTGCCGGTGTACGTGGCCAGCGGCCTGGTGCCGCGCTGCCAGGCACTGCTGCGCTGGCACGACGGCGTGAACACGACCGGCAGCACACGCTTCACGAACCCGATGGACTGGGCCTGGCACACGGTGTTCGAGCCGCTGGCGGCCGACCCACGGCAGGGCTCGCTGCTGTTCGCGCTGGCCAACCTGGCCGGCTACTGGCTGCTGGCGCTGGCGATCGACCGGCTGGTGGCCCGCCGGCGGCCGGCTACCAGCCGTCGATGAAGCGCCGCGTGGTGTCGCGCGGCTTGCGTGCGGCGCTGTCCAGCCCCTGCAGCAGCCAGCGGCGCGTATCGGCGGGGTCGATCACCGCGTCGATCTCGAGCATCGTCGCCATGTTGATCGCCGAGCCCTTGGCGTACTGCTGGGCCACCAGCTTCTGGTACAGCGCCTCGCGCTCACGCGCATCGGCCACCGCTTCCAGCTCCTTGCGGTAGCCCAGGCGCACCGCGCCTTCCAGCCCCATGCCGCCGAATTCGCCGCTGGGCCAGGAGATGGTGAACACCGGCGCATCGAAGCCGCCCACCGCCATGGCCTGCGCCCCCAGGCCGTAGCCCTTGCGCACCACCACCGTGAAGCAGGGCACGCGCAGCTGCGCGGCGGCCAGGAACATGCGGCAGGCATGCCGCACCTGGGCCTGGCGTTCGATGTCGGGGCCGACCATGAAGCCCGGCGTGTCGCACAGGGAGATCAGCGGCAGCCCGTGCGCATCACACAGCTGCATGAAGCGCGCGGCCTTGTCCGCGGCCTCGGGGTCGATCGCGCCGCCCAGGTGGTGCGGGTTGTTCGCGATCAGCCCCAGCGGCCGGCCCTCGATGCGCACGAGCGCGGTGATCATGCCGCGGCCGAAACCGGCGCGCAGCTCCAGCACCGAGCCGGTGTCGGCCAGCGCGGTGATCAGCGCGCGCATGTCGTACACGCGCAGCCGGTTCTCGGGCACCGCATGGCGCAGCGCGCGTGCATCACCGGCCTGCCAATGCGCCGTGCGGCCCTGGAAGTAGGCCAGGTACTGGCGCGCGGCGGCCACCGCCGCGGCCTCGTCCTTCACCAGCAGGTCGATCACGCCGTTGACATGCAGCTCGGCCGCGGGGCCGATTTCCTCGGGGCGGAACACGCCCAGGCCACCGCCTTCGATCATGGCCGGCCCGCCCATGCCGATGTTGGCGGCCTCCGTCGCGATGATGGTGTCGGCGCAGCCCACCAGCGCCGCATTGCCGGCGTAGCAGCGGCCGTGCACGATGCCCAGCACCGGCACCTTGCCCGACAGCGCGGCGAACTGGCTGAAGGTGTGGTTGTTCAGGCCCGCCACGATGGGCATGTCCACGTCGCCCGGCCGGCCGCCGCCGCCTTCGGCGAACAGCACGGTGGGCAGCTTCAGCTCATGCGCCAGGCCCAGCAGGCGGTCGGTCTTGGCATGGTTGCGCATGCCCTGGGTGCCGGCGAGCACGGTGTAGTCGTAGGACATCACCGCGCAGCGCGACAACTCGGGCCCGAAGGCCGCCGCGTTGATGGTGCCGATGCCGGTGACCATGCCGTCGGCCGGCGTCTGCCGCACCAGCTCTTCCACCGGCCGGCGGCGTGTCTGCGCGGCAATGGCATAGGCGCCGTATTCGATGAACGAGCCTTCGTCGCACAGGTCGGCGATGTTCTCGCGCGCGCTGCGGCCGCCGGCGGCGTGGCGCTTGGCCATGGCCTCGGGGCGCGCGGCGTCCAGCGTCAGCGCCGTGCGGTCCAGGATGCGCTGCAGGTCGGCGCGGATGTGGTCCGGGTCGTGCGCATGGGCGGCGGCTTCGTCGGCCGCGGCCGCGTCGCTGGGCGCCAGCAGCATCAGCAGCCGGCCTTCGTCGACGAAGTCACCCACCGCCACCCGCAAGGCCTCGATGCGCGCCGCCTCGGGCACCGCGAGGCCGTGCTGCATCTTCATCGCCTCGAGCACCATCACCTCGGCACCGGCGGCGAGCACCTCGCCCTCGGCCGCGTTGAACTGCACCACGCGGCCGGCCATCGGCGCGCGCAGCGCGATCAGGCCGGGTGGCACGGCCTCCTCGGCCGGGGTGTCGGCGGCCGCGCCGGGCAGCGGCATCGGCGCGTCGTCGGTGTGGGCCGCGAGTTGCGGCTGCAGCGCGGGCCAGTGCTGTTCCAGCCAGCGCGTGTGCACGGCGTTGTGGTGCAAGGCCTCGTGCGCGGCCAGCGTGCGCAGCAGTGGCAGGTTGGTGGCCAGCCCGGCGATGCGGCACTCGGCCAGCGCACGCTGCGAGCGGCGCAGCACATCGTCGAAGCGCGGGCTGGGGTGGTGCACGATCAGCTTGGCCAGCAGGCTGTCGTAGTGCGGCGATGGGGCCAGGCCTTGCCGCGCCTGGCTGTCCACCCGCACGCCGGGGCCTTGCGCCAGCTCGCACTGGGTGAGCGTGCCGCTGGCGGGCCGGGCCTGGCCCTGCGCATCCAGCGTCTCGGCATTGATGCGCCATTGCACCGCGAAGCCGCGTGCCGGCGGCAGCGCATGGGCATCCAGCCCCAGCGCGCCCAGCGGCTGGCCGGCGGCAATGGCGAGCTGGATCTGCACCAGGTCGAGCCCGGTGACGGCTTCGGTGACGGTGTGCTCCACCTGCAGCCGCGGATTGGCCTCGATGAACACGAAGGGCAGCTCGGCGGATTCGTCGTCCACCAGGAACTCGAAGGTGCCCAGGCTCTGGTAGCCGGCGGCGCGCGCCAGTGTCAGCGCGGCCTGCACGAGCTGGCCGCGCAGCGCGGGCGCCAGCGTCGGGCTGGGGGCGATTTCGACCAGCTTCTGGAAGCGGCGCTGCAGCGTGCACTCACGTTCGCCGAGTGCCACCACCTGGCGGCCATCACCCACCACCTGCACCTCGATGTGGCGCGCGCGCGGGATCAAGCGCTCGGCATACACCGCGCCCACGCCGAAGGCGGCCTGCGCCTCGGCGCTGCAGCGGGCAAAGGCCTCGGGCAACTGCTCGGGCGATTCCACCGCCCGCATGCCGCGGCCACCACCGCCGGCCACGGCCTTGAGCATCACGCCGCAATGCGGGTCGTTCGCGCGCTGCGCGGCGAAAAAGGCCTGCACCTCGGCCAGGCCGGCTTCGCCGGTGCCGGGCAGCAGCGGCACGCCGTGTTCGGCCGCCAGGGCGCGGGCACGCGCCTTGTCGCCGAACAGCAGCAGCTGCGCCGGCGTGGGGCCCACGAACACCAGGCCGGCGCGTGCGCAGGCTTCGGCAAAGTCGGCCCGCTCGCTCAAGAAGCCGTAGCCCGGGTGCACCGCATCGCAGCCATGGCGTTGCGCGGTTTCGATCAGCGCGGCGATGTCCAGGTAGGCCGCCGGGCCGGTGAGCGGCAGCGCCACCGCCTCGGTGGCCAGCGTGCGGTGCAGCGCGTTGGCGTCGTCGCGCGCGAACACCGCGACCGTGGCGATGCCAAGGTCGTGCGCGGCACGGATGAGCCGAACCGCGATCTCGCCGCGATTGGCAACCAGCAACTTCTTCAACATCACGGATGGTCCTTCAACAGCCGGCGCAGCACCTTGCCGGCGCCGGTGGCCGGCAGCGCGTCGATGAAGCGCACGCTGCGCGGCGCCTTGTAGCTGGCCATGTTCTCGCGCGCCCAGGCGATCAGCGCTGCCTCGTTCACGCTCTGGCCCGGCTTGCACACGATGAAGGCGCGCACGACCTCGCCTTTTTCCGCATCCGCGATCGCGATGCACGCGGCCTGCGCCACCGCCGGGTGCTTGATCAGGATGGTCTCCACCTCCTCGGGGAACACGCTGTAGCCCGAGACCTTGATCATTTCCTTGAAGCGGCCGATGAAGGTGAGGTAGCCCTCGGCGCTGAGCGTGCCCATGTCGCCGGTGTGCACCCAGCCGTCCCGCAGTGTCTTCTCGGTGGCTTCGGGCTTGTTCCAGTAGCCCTTGAAGCTGCCGCGGCTCTTCAGGATGATTTCGCCCACTTCGCCGGCGGGACGGTCGGCACCGGTGTCGGGGTCGATGATGCGGATGTGCACCCCCGGCGCGGGCTTGCCGTGCGTGCCCCAGCGGATGGCCTCGCGCGGCATGTAGGTGTCGCAGGTGTGGGTTTCCGACAGGCCGTACGCGGCCTCGAAGCTTTCGCAATTGGGCGCGTGCTCGCGCCACTGCTTCGCCAGCCCCTCGGTGAAGGTGATGCCGAAGCTGGTGACCGGGTTGAAGCGCAGGCTCGTCAGATCGAAGCCGCGCAGCGTGGGCACCGCCATGCAGGCCACGTTCATCGGCGCGATGCTGTACCACCAGCTCACGCGGTGGCGGGCAATCGCCTGCAGCGTGGCCAGCGGGTCGAAGCGGTGCATCAGCACCGTGGTGGCACCGGTGAACAGCGTGACGTTGATGCCCATCAGCATGCCGGCGATGTGGTACAGCGGCGCAATGGCCAGCAGCACCGCGTCGGGCGTGACGCCGTTGCAGCCGGCGGCCGCGGCGGTCTTGTACAGCGCGTTGTCGAAGGACAGCATCGCGCCCTTGGGCAGGCCGGTGGTGCCCGAGGTGTAGGTCATCAGCGCCACCTCGTCCATCGACACCGTGACGGCCGGCGCCACGAGGTCCTGCTGCACCACGGCGAGGAAATCCTCGCAGCCCGGCGGGATGTCGCGCGGCGCGGCGCGCAGCGCCAGCAGCTCGGCCGGCACGTCGATGCCGGGCTGCCCGGGCAACAGGTCGGCGTAGTGCACCACGAACACATGCGCCAGCGCGGTGCTGGCGCGCACCTTGTCCACCGTGGGCAGCAGCGGCGCGGCGGCCACGATCACGCGCGCCTGCAGGTCGGCCAGCTGGTACTGCAGCTCGTGCTCCTTGTACAGCGGCCCGCAGGGGCAGACGATGGCGCCCAGCTTCTGGATGCCCACATGCGCGATCACGTACTGCGGGCAGTTGCCCATGAACAGCGCCACCGGCTCGCCGCGGGCCACGCCCAGCGCGGCCAGGCGGGCGGCGAAGGCGTCGCTCGCGCGGTCGAGCTCGGCATAGCTCAACGCGGCGCCGTACCACAGGAAGGCGGGCTTGGCGGGCTGGCGGCGTGCGTGGGCGCGCAGGTACTCGTGCAGCGGCGCATCTAACGGGATCGGGAGCGGGGTGTCCATGGGGCTTCCTTCGCGGGCCGGCGCCGGGTTCAGGGTAAGCGAGCGGGGGGCTGGGCTTGCCGGATTCTACCGGCTGGTACAACAATGCTACCCATTGGTAGAAGGACGGCCCACCCGTGAATTCCCCTGCCCGCAAGCCCCGCCAGCGTGCCCCCACCGCGGGCACCGATGCCAAGCGCGAGGGCATCTTGCGCGCGGCCGAGGCCCTGTTCCACAGCCAGGGCTACGAGCGCACCACGATCGACCAGATCGCCGCCGCGCTGGGGGTGACCAAGCCCTATGTCTACTACTACTTCCACAACAAGCAGCAGATCTTCGAGACCCTGTCGTGGACGCCCGCGGTGGCCTGCTTCACCGTGCTTGATGGCGAGCAGGACGCCGCGCTGCCGGCGCACGAGCAGGCCGCACGCGGCATCGAGCGGCTGATCCGCGCCACGATCGCGCACTACCCGGCGGCTTTCTTCGCCTACCGCGAGCCGCAGGCGTACCGGCCCGAATACATCGCCGAGCAGAAGCGCCTGGCCAAGCACTTCTACGACAAGCTGTGCACCCTGCTGGAAGCCGGCCGCGCCAGCGGCCACCTGCAGTTCGAGGAAACACGCATCACCGCGTTGGCAGCCTGCAGCCTGCCGGGCTTCCTGCACAGCTGGTACCGGCCCGATGGCCGGCTGCCGCCGGAGCAGGTGGTGCAGGTGCTCTCGCGGCTCGCCTGGGCCTTGATGGGGCTGCGCGGGCGCGCTGCCGCCACGGGCGCGGCCGGCCCGCGGCGCCGGGGCGGGGGCCGGCCCGCGGCGCGGCAGGGGCCGGGTTCAGCCTGAGGTGGCCTGGCGCATCAGCGCCTTGAACTCGAACCAGAACGGGTTCCAGAACCCCATCTGGCGCTGCGTCATCACGACACCGGCCACGCCGTTGCGCGGCGAGATCCACCAGTGCGTGCCGGCGATGCCGCCCCACTGGAAATCACCCTCGGTGTCGGAGGGGTCGGCCACCCAGGGCTGCACCGTCACCGCGCCGCCCAGGCCGTGGCCGCGCCCGGGCACCGTGCCGGTGGTGGGAAAGCCGATGTGCCGGCCGGGTGGCAGCTGGTTGCGCATCATCAGCGCCAGCGTGGCGGGCTTCAGCAGCGTGGGGCCGCCCGGCAGCAGCGCGCGCAGCAGCGAGAGCGTGTCCGCCAGCGAGCTGACGAGCCCGGCGCCGCCGGATTGGCGCGGCATCGGCACCCGGTTGGCCAAGGGGTAGGGGAAGTTGTCGGTGCGGGTGAGGCCGCCCTGCCGCGGGTCGAGCAGGTTGGCGCCGGCATACACGGTGGCGAGCCGGTGCTGCTGCTCGGGCGGCACCACGAAGCCGGTGTCGTGCATCGCCAGCGGGTCGAAGACCTGCTGCTGCAGCACATCGCCGAAGCTGCGGCCGCACACCACCTCCACCAGGCGCGCCAGCACATCCAGCGCCACCGAGTACTCCCAGCCGCTGCCGGGCTGGTAGCTCAGCGGCAGCGGGGCCAGCGCGTCGATCATCTGCGCCAGCGTCTGATGGGGCGAAAGCACCTGGCGCTCGGCGTAGGCCTGGTACAGCACGGTGCCGGGGTCGAGCAGGCCGTAACCCAGGCCGGCGCTGTGGCTCAGCAGCTGGCGGATGGTGATGGGCGCATGCGCCGGCTCGGTGTCGTGGATGTGGGTGGCGCCGCGCCGCAGCACCTGGCGATGGCCCAGCGCGGGGATGTACTCGGCGATCGGGTCGTCCAGGCCCAGCCGGCCCTGCTCCCACAACTGCAGCACCACGCAGGAGGTGATCAGCTTGGTGTTCGAGAACACGCGGAAGAGGTGGTCGTGGCGCAGCGGGACACGCGCCTCGCGGTCGGCCCAGCCGCAGTGGAATTCATCCACCAGCTCGCGGCCCACCAGCACCGCGCTGGAGACGCCGGCCAGCACCTGGCCATCGACATGGCGCTGCATGGCCTGGTGCAGCGCGTCGAATCGCGCAAGGGCGGGCTGGGTCATGGGCTTGTTGCAAAGTGGCGGGCGGCACGGATTGTCCGCGTCGGGCCACGTGTGCACCAGCACGCTGGGTGCCCCGTGGCGCCCCTTTCGTCGGGCGACGGCGCGCGGCGGGCGCCGGGACGGGCAGGCCGTCCCGCAGCGCAGACCAACGGGTGGTCCGCCGTCGGGTTGCGGCGCCCGCGGTGGCCGATACTGGGCGACCCGGTGCCCCGATGCCGGCCGACGCGATGCCCCCGACACCCGAACCCTCCGCCCCGCTGCCCCCGGTCGACCCGTACCGGCCGGCCTCGCGCCGCCAGCGCCTGCGCGTGGTGGGGCTGACGCTGCTCACCGTGATCGTGCTGTGGCTGCTGCTGTTGTACCGGCCGGGCGGCAACCCGTACCGCTATGTCACGGCGGCCTCCGCGCCCGTGCCCTGCCGGCCCGGCCAGCAGACGGGCTGCGTGGGCGGGCAGGCCAACGTGCTGCTGTTGCCGGCGGCCTCCGCGCCATCACGCTGAAACCGTCTGCCGGCCGGCGCGCCTGTTCAGCCCGCCGCCTGCTTGATGGCCGCTCTGATGCGCGGATAGGTTCCGCAGCGGCAGAGGTTGCCGCTCATGGCCTGGTCGATCTGCTCGTCGCTGGGCCGGGCGGTCTTCTTCAGCAGCGCGGCGGCGGCCATCAGCTGGCCGCTCTGGCAGTAGCCGCACTGCACCACGTCCACCGCGATCCAGGCCTTGCGCAGTGCCTCGATCTGCGGGCCGGCGATGCCCTCGATGGTGGTGACCGACTTGCCCACGGCGGCGCTGATCGGCGTCTGGCAGCTGCGCACCGGCTCGCCATCGAGGTGCACCGTGCAGGCGCCGCACAGCGCCATGCCGCAGCCGAACTTGGTGCCGGTGAGCTGCAGCTCGCCGCGCAGCAGCCACAGCAGCGGGGTGTCGGGCTCGGCCTTGACGGTGACGGACTGGCCGTTGATGTTCAAAGTGGTCATCAGGAGGTTCCTCAGCCCAGGCGCAGCGGCAGGCTGCGCAGGCGCTGGCCGGTGAGTGTGAACAGGGCATTGGCCACCGCGGGGGCGATCGGCGGCGTGCCGGGCTCGCCCACGCCTTCGGGCGGCTCGGCGCTGGCGATGATCTCGGTCTCGATCGCCGGGCACTCGTTCATGCGCAGCAGGGCCTGCTGGTGGAAGTTGGTCTGCTGCACCTGGCCATTGGCCAGCGTGATCTCGCCGTACAGCGCGGCGGTGAGGCCGAACACGATGCCCGATTCCATCTGCTGGCGGATCAGGTTGGGGTTGATCGCCACGCCGCAATCGATGGCCGCCACGACGCGGTGCACGCGGATGCGCTTGGCGTCCGCCGGGTCCAGCGACACCTCGGCCACCTGCGCGACGATGCTGCCGAAGCTCTGGTGCAGCGCGATGCCGCGCGCCTTCTTCGCGCCATCGGCGGCCGGTGCGAGCGGGCTGCCCCAGCCGGCCCGCGTGGCGGCGCGGCGCAGCACGGCCAGGTGGCGCGGATGCTTGCCGAGCCAGGATTCACGCAGGGCCAGCGGGTCCAGGCCGGCGGCATGCGCCACCTCGTCGACGAAGCTCTCCTTGAAGAAGGCCTGGTGCGAGTGGCCCACCGAGCGCCAGAACCCCACCGGCACCGGCGTGTCCACGATCAGGTGGCTCACCCGCGCGGTGGGCCACTCGTAGGGGTTGTCGAAGGCGCCTTCGGCGGTGGTCTTGTCGGGCCCCGCGCCCGGCAGGTCCCATTGGCGCTTCAGGTATTGCTGCACGATGGAGGGCCCGGCCGATCGTGCGGTCCAGGCCACCGGCCGGTGCTTCGCGTCCAGGCCGGCGGCATAGCGTGCCACGCAGGGCGGGCGGTAGAAGTCGTGCGTCATGTCCTGCTCGCGCGACCAGAAGGTCTGCACCGGCTGGCCCGGCAACGCACGCGCCACCAGCGCGGCCTGGGCAATGAAGTCCACATCCAGCCGGCGGCCGAAGCCGCCACCCAGCAGCGTGACGTTCAGCGCCACTTGCTCGGCCGGCAGGCCCAGCGCCTGCGCGACGGCAGCGCGTGCGATGTCGGGCACCTGGGTCGGCGCCCACACGGTGGCGCGGCCGTCCTTCAGCAGCACGGTGCAGTTCTGCGGCTCGAGTGTCGAGTGCGCGAGCATCGGCGCGCTGTACTCGGCCGTGACCTGGCGCGCCGAGGTGACCAGCGCGCTGGCCGCGTCGCCTTCGCGGTGGTAGGCAAAGCCCTCGTCCTTGTCGAGCGCGGCCTTGAGCTGCTGCATCAGCGCGGCGCTGGACACCTGCGCGGCCGGGCCGTGCGCCCACTGCACCTGCACCGCCTTGGCGGCCTGCATCGCGTGCCAAGGGGTGTCGGCGATCACGGCGATGCCGCCGGTGCCGCCGCGCTGGCCGGGCACCGCGAGCACCTGCTTCACGCCGGGCAGCGCGCTGGCGGCCCGGCCCTCGAAGGACTGCACGCTGCCGCCCAGCGTGGGGCACATCAGCACGCTGGCGTACAGCACGCCGGGCGGCAGCGTGTCGATGCCGAAGCGCGCGCTGCCGTCGCCCTTGGCCGCGGCATCGCGGCGCGGCAGCGGCTGGCCGATGAGCGTGAACTTCGCGGGGTCTTTCAGCACCACGCTGGCGGGCAGGGCCTGCGTGGCCGCCTGCGCGGCCAGCTCGCCGAAGCGCGCCTGCCGGCCGCCGGCATGGCGCAGCACGCCGGCCTGCACCGTGATGTCGGCGGCCGGCACGCCCCAGGCCTGCGCCGCGGCGGCCACCAGCATCGCGCGGGCCGAGGCGCCGGCCTCGCGCATCGGGCGCCACAGGTCCTTGATGCTGGAGGAGCCGCCGGTGGCCATCACGCCGATCTCGCGCATGGTCTTGGCGGTCATCCAGCCGGCGAACTGCTTCACCCGGCCTTGGTTGTCGGGGTGGAAGGGCAGGCCGTCCACCGTCATCGCGAGGTTGTTGTAGATCTTGTCGAGCGGCGCCATCTCGGTGTTCACGCGCGACCAGTCGGCCTCCAGCTCCTCGGCCAGGATCATGGCCAGCGCGGTGCTCACGCCCTGGCCCATCTCGCTCTTGGCCAGCATGATGGTCACGCGGTCGTCGCTGCCGATCTTGAGCCAGCCGTTCAGCGCATGCTGGCCGGCCGTGGCGGGCAGCGGCTGCGCCGTGCGCAGGCGCTGGCGCGGGGGCATCAGAGACCAGCCCAGCACCAGCGCGCCGGTGGCCCCCACGGTGCCCAGCAGGATGCGGCGGCGGCTCACCATGGCGAACACGCCGACGGGCGCGAGGCGGTGTGGGGCGGGGCAGGGCGGGGCGCGAGACGGTACTGCATGCGGTGGGCCTGGACGACAATGGGCGCCAAGCATATACCCCCGGCCCATGTCGCCGGGGCGGCCCAGGGAGTGGCCACCGTCCGGGTCAAGTGGGCCGCGCGACGGCCGAAAACCACTGGGTGATGTTGGGACACTGCGGGCAGCGATGAGCCATTGGCGTTCGATCTTCCATGGCGTCGTCGCCATGAGCACGGGCTTGGCTGGCGTGAGCCATGCACAAACCGCCCCGGAGCTGGCCGACCTGTCGCTGGCGACCTTGCTCGACATGGAGGTGACGGGCGCCTCGCGGTTCGCGGGGCGGCGCAGCGAATCGGCCGCCGCCGTGACCGTGATCACGCACGAGGAAATCCGGGCCCTGGGCCACCGCACCCTGGCCGAGGCGCTGCGCAGCGTGCGGGGCGTGGTGGCCTCGGGCGACCGCACCTACGACTACCTGGGGGTGCGTGGCTTCTTCGCCGGTGGCGACTACAACACCCGCGTGCTGCTGCTGGTGGATGGCAATCGGGTCAACGACCAGCTGTACGACCAGGCCTACCTGGGCACCGAGTTTCCGATCGATCTGGACCTGGTGGAACGCATCGAGTTCGTGTCGGGCCCGGGCTCCGCGGTGTACGGGGCCAATGCGCTGTTCGGCGTCATCAACGTGATCACCCGCTCCACCGCCGGCCGCGCCGAGGCGCATGCCCGCGTGTCGCTGGGCAGCGACGGCCTGCGTGCCCTGCGCGCCAGCTGGCAGCGGCCCACCGCGCAGGGCGGCTGGCAGCTGGCGTTCTCGCGCAGCCTGGAAGCCGGCGAGGCCCTGGCCGAGGTGGCGCCCGTGGGCATGGCCCTCACGCCGGCCCCCCGCGGCGCCGAAGCGCCCGGCGCACCCGCCATCGCCGGGCTCGATCCGGAACGTCGCAGTGCGCTGTATGCACGCTGGGACCACGGCCCCTGGACCGCCAGCCTGTCGCATGTGGACCGGCTCAAGGGCTCGCCCTACGTGGCCGGCCAGGTGTTCGGGGACCCCTTGCCCCGGTTTCGCGACACGCTCACGCTCGCGAGCCTGCAGTTCGAGCAGACGCTGGGCCGCGGCGAGCAATTCACCGCCCGCGTGCAGGCGGGCAGCTACCGGTTCCTGGGCGACTACCTGTTCGACTACCCGCCGCTCACCGTCAACCGGGATGTCGGTCGCGGCCGCTGGTGGGGCCTGGAGGCCCGCCTCACCAGCACCCGCGTCGCCGGCCACCGGCTGGTGGTCGGCGCCGAATGGCAGCGCGCCTGGGACCTGACGCAGCAGAACTTCGACCTGCGGCCCGGCACCGAGCGCTACCTGGACGACCGGCGCAGCCGGGACCGTGGTGCGCTGTTCGGCGAGGACCAGTGGAAGCTCCTCGAGCACTGGACCCTGCACCTGGGTGCCCGCATCGACGAGGTCAGCGGCGGCGGCCATGCCAGCAGCCCACGTATCGCGTTGGCCTGGCGCCCCGATGCGGCCTGGAGCGTGAAGGCGATCCACGGCCGCAGCTTCCGCGCGCCGAACGCCTACGAGGCTTTCTACGCGGTGGACATCCCGGCCGGCTACCAGCTCAACCCAGGCCTGCGGCCCGAGCGCGTGCGCGGCGACGAGCTCAGCGTGGAGTGGCTGCCCGCGCCGGCGTGGCGCTGGTCCGGCTCGCTGTACCGCAACCGCGCCAGCGGCCTGCTGATCCTGGGATACGACGACGCCAGCGACCGCTTCCGCTTCGACAACGCCGGCGCCTTTGGCGCGCGCGGCGCCGAGCTCGAACTCGAGCATGTGCGTGGTGCCCTGCGCTGGCGGCTCAACGCCAGCCTGAACCAGGACCTCTCGCACACGGCCGTGAGCGGGCCGATGCTCTACCCGCGCCGCATGCTCAAGGGCACGGCCATCGTGCCGCTGGCGGCGCAGTGGCGGCTGGGCACCGAGTTCGCGGCGGTGTCGCGCCGGGGCGCCGCCGCCGGGCATGCGCTGCTGAACCTCACGCTCAGCGGCCCGCTGCCGGCACTGGGTGCGCGGGTGCAGTTCTCGCTGCGCAACGCGCTGGACCGCGACGCCCGCGACCCTGGCCCCGATACGCAATGGCTGCCCACCGTGCCGCAGCCGCGGCGCAGCTGGCGGCTGGAACTGGATTGGCCCTTTGGTGCCTGAGCGCGCGCCGTGCAACGCCGCAACCCGCGCACCCGCACCTGGCCACGGCCGGCCGATTGGCCGCGCGGCTGTGCCTGGCTGCGGGCCGGGCTGGCGCTGGTGGCGCTGGCCTGGCCGCTGCGTGCGCCGGCGCTGGACGAGCTGCCGCTGAAGGCGGCCATCATCTTCAACCTGCTGCAGTTCGTGGAGTGGCCGGCCGAGGCCGAGCCGACACCGACCGCGCCGCTGCTGATGTGTGCCGACCGCGCGGCGCCGCTGTGGCCGCACCTGCAGTTGCTGGAGCAGCGCCTGGTGCGCCAGCGACGGCTGGAACTGCGTGATGCCGCGACGACGGATGCCCTGCGCGGCTGCCAGGCCTGGGTGCTGGAAGACGGCGTGGCCAGGCTGCCCGCCACGCGCGTGGGCCCGGGCATGCCGGTGCTGACCATCGGCGACGGCGCCCGGGCCGACGAGGCCGGCGTGGTGATCGCGCTGCGCAGCATCGGCCAGCGGCAGATGTTCGACATCAACATGGAACTGGCCCGCCAGCTACGCCTGCAGCTGAGCTCGAAGGTGCTGCGCCTGGCCCGGGTGGTGCGCGAATGAAGACACCGCTTCGCGCCCGCGCTGCCGGGGGGGCGCTTGGCGCGCGTCTCACGCGGCTGGCCCTGGCGGCCGCGGCGATCACGCTGCTGCTGATCGGCAGCGTGCTCAATGTGGTGACCTACCTGCAGGCCCGTGACGGCCTGATCGACGAGACCACGATCCAGGCCCGCGTGATCGCGGCCAACCTCGGCGCGGCGGTGATGTTCCGCGACAAGCAGGCCGCCGCCGAGATGCTGCAGAGCCTGGAGCGGTCGCCCGGCGTGCAGCGGGCCACGGTGTTCGACCACGCGGGGCGCTGGTTTGCCGAGTACCAGCGATCGGCGCCATTGTCAGAACCGCTGCCGAGCAGCAGCCTTGCGCTGACGTCCGGCCACGTGATCGCCGGCGAGCAGCTGGTGGTCACCGAACGCATCGAGAACGCCGGCACCGAGCTGGGTCGCATCCGATTCGAGGTGCCGCTGCAGCCGCTGTCGCGCCGGGCCTGGCTGTTTGGTGGCGTCACGGTCGCCGCCTCGGCCTGCGCGATGCTGCTGGCCTACCTGCTGGCCGTGGGCGTGCGGCGCGATGTGGACCAGGTGGAGCGGCGGCTCGACGAGCTGGCCTACCTCGACCCGGTGACCGGCCTGTACAACCGCCATGCGGCGCAGGAACACCTGGCGGATTACCTGGCCGAGGCACAGGCCCGCGCGCAGGGGTTCTCGATCGTCACGCTCGACCTGGACGACTTCAAGGCCATCAACGACACGTTGGGCCACCACATCGGCGACGAGGTGCTGCGCCTGGTGGCACAGCGCCTGAAGCAGGCCCTGCAGCCCGGCGCGCGCGCCTACCGGTTCGGTGGCGACGAGTTCGTCATCATCTGCCCGTGCCAGCAAGGCTTCCGTGATCCCGCACGTTACGGGAACCTGGCGCGCCAGGTGCTCAGCGGCTCGGTCACGATCGAGGGCATCGACACCCGGCTGGTCGGCAGCATCGGCGTGGCGCGTTACCCGAATGACGGGCTGCGCGCCGAAGAGGTGCTGCTGGCGTCCGACATGGCGATGTACCACGCCAAGACCAGCGGCAAGAACCAGGTGGTGGTGTTCCACGCCGGCCTGCGTGAACTCAACGAGCAGCGGCTGCGCATCGAGAGCGAGCTGCGCCTGGCGTTGCGCGAGGGCCAGCTGCGCCTGCACTACCAGCCGGTGGTCGATCTGGCCAGCGGCCAGCTCGTGGGCGCCGAGGCGCTGCTGCGCTGGCGTCACCCCGAACGCGGCCTGGTGCCGCCGGCCCAGTTCATCGCGGTGGCCGAGCGCTCGAGCCTGATCGTCGAGCTGGGCGGATGGGTGCTCATCGAGGCCGCGTCGCAACTCGGGCGTTGGGCCGCGCAGGGCCTGGCACCGCTGCCGGTGGCCGTCAACGTCTCGGCACGCCAGCTGCAGGGCGGCCGGCTGCTGCAGCAGTTCGAGCAGGCGGTGTCCCAGTCCGGATGCAACCCGGCACTGCTGGAGATCGAGCTCACCGAGCACACCCTGGTGGAGGACGTGGAGGACAACATCCGCCTGCTCTGCGCCCTGCGCGACCGTGGCGTGCGCATCGGCATCGACGATTTCGGCACCGGCCTGTCCTCGCTGTCCTACCTGAAGCGGCTGCCGGCGGCCAAGATCAAGATCGATCGCAGTTTCGTGCGTGACCTGCCCGCCGACCGGGGGGACCTGGCCATCGTCGAGGCCGCCGTGTCGATGGCCCATGCGCTGGACCTGCAGGTGGTGGCCGAGGGTGTCGAAACCGAAGCCCAGCACCAGATGCTCGCCCGCCTGGGCTGCAACTTCGGCCAGGGCTACCTGTACAGCCCGGCGCTCGACGCGCAGCAGTTCGCCGACTGGGCGCAAAGCCACCGCGCCAGTGCCGCGGTGCTGGAACGCAGCCGCGGCGCGGTGCGCTGACCCCCAGGCCGGTACCGCGCCACACTCAAAGCCGCCGCGGCGACATTCGGTCCGGATCGACCCCCTCGGCGGCCAGCGCCTGCGGCAACGCCTCGCCCAGCCACAGCGCCGCGGCCAGTGCGCCGGCCGCGGCCGCACTCTGGATGCCGTAGCCACCCTGGCCGGCGAGCCAGAAGAAGCCCTCCACCGCGGCATCCCAGCCGATCACCAGCTCGCCATCGGGCGCAAAGGTGCGCAGGCCGGCCCAGCAGCGCTGCGGCCGGCGGATCTGGAGCGTGGTGTGGCGCTGGATGCCATCGATGCCCAGCGCGATGTCCAGTTCCTGCGGCTGCACGTCCTGCGCGGCCTGTGGGTCGGCGTTGGCCGGGCTGCCCAGCAGCTGGCCGGCATCGGGCTTGAAGTACCAGCCCTCGTCGGCCGCCACCACGGCAGGCCAGGCGCGGCAATCCAGGCCCGCGGGCGGTGCAAAGCTGAAGGCGCTGCGCCGCATCGGCTGCAGGCCCAGCGGGCGAGCGCCCGCGCGCTGGGCCACGGTGTCGGCCCAGGCGCCGGCGGCATTCACGAGGGTGGTGCTGCGCAGCGTTTGGCCATCGTCCAAAGTGAGCGTCCAGGCGCCGGCCTCGCGCCTTGCCTGCAGCAGCTCGGCACCGCAGCGCAGCAGCGCGCCGGCGCGCCGCGCGCCGCGCAGGAAGCCCTGGTGCAGCGCGTTCACGTCGATGTCCATCGCCGCCGGCTCGGCCAGCGCCCCCAGCAGCCCCTCGGCGCGCAGCACCGGCACCCGGCGCAGCGCCTCGGCAGCCCCCACCGGCTCGACCCGCGCGCCACTGTCGCCCAGCGTGGCCTGCAGCCGGGCCAGGGCGGCTTCCTGGCCGGCCCAGGCGGCGTACAGCACACCGCGCGGGGCCAGCAGCGCAGGCTCGGCAAAGCCCGCCGGCGGGTGTTCGTAGAAGCCCCGGCTGGCACGGGTGAGGGCGCGCGCCTGCGGCGGGCCGTAACTTTCCATGAACATCGCGGCGCTGCGGCCGGTGCTGTGCTGGCCAGGCTGCGCTTCGCGCTCGAGCAGCAGCACGCGGGCGCGCGGGGCCAGGTGCCAGGCCAGCGCGGCGCCGGCGATGCCGGCGCCGACGATCACCACGTCGAGGTGGGGGGTGTCCATGGCTGCGGGGCAGGCCGGCGTCGGGCCGCTCACTGCGGCGGGTGGGTGACGATGGACTTCAAGGCCGGCTGCGGCTGGCGCAGTGGCTCGAGCACGGGCCGCGGCCGCGCCATCACCGCGTCGCCCGCACACAGCGCCTCGAGCGCCTGCGCCGCACCCAGCAACGCCGCATCGCCATGCAGCCGGCCCACCAGTTGCAGCCCGAAGGGCAGGCCGCGTTCGTCACGCCCGCAGGGCAGGGCCAGCGCCGGGTGGGTGGACAAGGTGATCACGTAGGTCAGGGACAGCCAGTGGTAGTAGTTGCGCATCGGCTGGCCCTGCACCTGCTCGGCATACAGCTGTGTCCAGGGGAAGGGCGACACCGGTGTCACCGGCGCGAGGATCAGGTCGTGGTGCTCGAGCGCGGCCGACAGCGCACGCTGCAGGCGGGTCTGCTCGGCATGCGCCCAGGCCCGGTCGGCGAGCGTGAAGCGATCGGCCAGTTCGAGGTTGGCCCGCACGTTGGGCGACAGGCTCTCGGGCGCGCGGCGCCAGGTGTCCAGGTGCACCGCGAGGTAGCTCTCGGCACGCAGGATGTCGAACGCGCGGTCGGCGTCACCCAGGGCCAGCGTCACCGGCTCGCAGCGCCCCAGGTGCGGTGCCAGCCGGCCGATGCGGTCGCGGAACACGCGGCGGATGTCCTCGTCCACCGCGCATTGCCCGAAGTCTTCGGTGAAGCCGACCGAGAGCTGCGCCAGGTCCGGCATCGGGGGCAGCACGGGCTGCGCGCCGGACCAGGGGTCGCGCGCGTCGAAGCCGCTCATGGCCTGCAGCATCAGCGCCAGGTCGGCCACCGACCGTGCCATCGGCCCCAGCACCGGCAAGGGGTTGAAACCGAGCGGCCGGCTTTCGCTGGGCACCACGCCCGGCGAAGGCCGGAAGCCCACCACGCCACACAGCGCGGCCGGGATGCGCAGCGAGCCACCGAGGTCGGAGCCGGTGGCCAGCGGCAGCATGTCCAGCGCCAGCGCCACCGCCGAGCCGCCGGAGGAGCCGCCCGCGTTCAGCGTGGGGTCGAAAGGGTTGCCGGTGGCGCCCCAGACCGCATTGCGCGTGTTGGCTCCCGCGCCCATGTCGGGTGTATTGGTCTTGGCGGTGACGATGGCGCCCGCCGCGCGCAAGCGCTGCACCACCAGGGCATCGTGGCTGGGCACATGGTTGCGGTAGGCGGTGTTGCCATAGGTGGTGCGCAGGCCGGCGGTGTCTTCCAGGTCTTTGATGCCCACCGGCAGGCCATGCAATGGCCCGAGTGCGTGGCCGGCCATCACCGCCGCCTCGGCTGCGCGCGCGGCCGCGAGCGCGGCCTCGAAGGCTTTGGCGCAAAGGGCGTTGACGGCCGGGTCGAAGGCTTCGATGCGGCGGATGCAGGCTTGCAGCAGTTCAACCGGCGAGAGCTGGCGGGCGCCGATCAGTTGGCGCAGGCGCGTGGCCTCGAGGCCGGTAAGGTCCATGTCCATGGGTGCGTGTTTCAGGTCGTAAGGGGGTGGCAAAGCCGGGAACCATTCGAATTTGCTTTATGCTCCCGACTTTCCAACCTTTGAAGTAGAAAGTCCATGGCAAAGACACTGGCCCAGATTCAAAAGCAGATCGACGCCCTGCAACGCGAAGCCGATGCGATCCGCAATCATGAGAAGTCGGGTGTCATCGACCGGATCAAGGAAGCCATTGCCCACTATGGCATCACCGCTGCCGAACTGGGCTTTGGTGGCCGTGCGGCCAAGTCCACGCCCCAGGCCGGCAAGCCCAAGGCTGCCGCAAAGGGCGCTGCCGCCGGCGCGAAGCCGCGTGGCGCCAAGAAGGGCACCGTGCCCGTGAAATACCGTGACGACGCCGGCAACACCTGGACCGGCCGGGGCTCGCAGCCCAAGTGGTTCCGCGCCGCGCTCGAAGCCGGCAAGAAGCCGGAAGACTTCAAGGTCTGATACCGCAAACAAGCGCGGCCGGCGTGGCGTGAGCCCCGGCCGCCTTAATCTTCGCCTCATCCAGCGCTCATCGAGCGCTCATGTGTGCAGCACAGACTCCCGGCCATCCCCATGGCACTGCAAGGAGCCACACACATGAACACCCGCCACCTCAATCCCCTGGCCTGGGCCCTGCTGGGCGGCGGCCTCGCCGCGGTGACGACCGCCGGCGCGATCGACCTGCCCTGGTTCAAGAAGCAGACCGCCGCGCCGCCGGCAGCCACCACGCCGGTGGCCGCCGCCGCCGCCACCGCGGTGGCGCCGTTGCCGCAGTTGCCGGCGGGCACTGCACCGAACTACCGCGCCATCGTGCAGCAGTTCGGGCCCGCGGTGGTGGGTGTCACGGTCGAGGGCCTGCGCAAGACCAGCAACGAGGACGCCGAGCCGATGGAGCGCCTGTTCCGCGGCATGCCCGGCTGGCGCGGCGCGCCCAGCGCGCAGCCGTTCAAGGGCCAGGGCTCGGGCTTCATCGTCTCGGCCGATGGCCTGATCCTGACCAACGCCCACGTGGTGCGCGACGCGAAGGAGGTCACCGTGCGCCTGGCCGACCGCCGCGAGTACGCGGCCAAGGTGCTGGGCTCGGATTCGACCACCGACATCGCCGTGCTGCGCATCGATGCGAAAGGCCTGCCCACGGTGCGCCTGGGCGACCCGAAGTCGCTGATGGTGGGCGACTATGTGCTGGCCATTGGCGCCCCCTATGGCCTGGAGCAGACGGCCACTTCGGGCATCGTCAGTGCCAAGGGCCGTTCGTTGCCGGGTGATGCCTTCGTGCCCTTCATCCAGACCGATGCGGCGGTGAACCCGGGCAACTCCGGCGGCCCGCTGTTCGATGCCGCGGGCAATGTGGTGGGCATCAATGCGCAGATCTACTCGCGCACCGGGGGCTTCCAGGGCGTGAGCTTCGCGATCCCGATCGACGTGGCGCTGAAGGTGCGCGACCAGATCGTGGCCACCGGCCGCGCGCAGCATGCGCGCATGGGCGTGCAGGTGCAGGACCTGAACCAGCACCTGGCCGAGTCCTTCGGCCTGAAGCGGCCCGACGGCGCGCTGGTGGCCTCTGTCGATCCCAAGAGCCCGGCCGCAGCCGCCGGGCTGAAGGCGGGCGACGTGATCCTCGCGATCGATGGCGAGGCCATGGCGCAGGCGGGCTCGGTTTCGGCCCGCATCGGTCAGGCCACGCCGGGCGAGAAGGTCAAGCTCAAGGTGTGGCGTGAACAGGCCGAGCGCGAGCTCACGGTGACACTGGGCAGCGCACGGGCCGAGAACGAAACAGTGGCCGACGCGGCCAGCGGCACCGAGCCAGGCCGCCTGGGCCTGGCCCTGCGCCCGCTCACGCGGGAGGAACGCCAGCAGGCGCGCCTGGACAGCGGCTTGCTGGTGCAGGGCGCGCAGGGCGCCGCGGCCCGCGCCGGCCTGGAACAGGGCGACGTGGTGATGGCGATCAACGGCAAGCCGGTGCAGACGGTGGACGACATCCGCCGCGTGCTCGAGGGCAAGCCCAAGAGCGTGGCGCTGCTGGTGTGGCGCGACGGCGATCGCCTGTTCGTGCCCGTGCCGCTGGGCTGAGCCGGCGCCAGTACGATCGGCGTCATGATGCGACGCCGTTCGTTCGCCGCGCCCTTCGTGTGCGGCATGCTGCCATCGGCCTTGCTGGCAGGGCCGGTGCAGGGTGCAGGGGCCCGGGTGCTGCACCAGGCCCTGCACCTGGAGCCCGATCTCACGCGGCGCAGCCTGCACGGGCGCCTGCGTCTGCAGCTGGCCGTGCCGCAAGGCGAGCCTGCGCCTCTGCGACTGGACGCCGGCGCGCTGCAGATCGATGCGGTGCGGCAAGGCGATGTGGCGGTGGCGCATGAACGCGTGGGAGGCGCGCTGCACCTGCAGTTGACGCCGGGCCCGGAGCCGCGCGAGATCGAGATCGACTACCACGGCGCGCCCACGCGCGGCATCACGTTCCTACCGGAGGCCCGGCAGATCCATACCGCATTCGCCACCAGCGAATGGATGCCCTGCATCGACGCCCCGGACGTGCGCGCCAGCCTCGCGCTGGCCCTGTTGCTGCCCGCCGGGCTGCAGACCGTGGGCAATGGCGAGCTGTTGCGCGCCGAGCCCCGGCCAGGTGGCAAGACGCTGAGCGTGTGGTCGCTTGCGCAGCCGATGCCGAGCTACCTGTATGGTTTCGCGGCCGGGCCGTTCCGTGAGCTGATCGACGACACGGACGCACCGGTGTTGCGTTATCTCGTGCCGCAGGACATGTCCGACGGCGAAGTGCGGGCGATCTTCGGCGACACGCGCGACATGATCGCGTTCTACACGCAGAAGGCCGGCCTGCCGTTCCCGGCCCGCCACTACACCCAGGTGCTGGTGGGCAGCCCGGCGGCGCAGGAGATGGCCGGCTTCTCGGTGCTGGGCGAGGCCTGGGCGCGGCGCGTGCTGGCCGGCACTGCCAGCACCTGGCTGGTGGCACATGAGCTCTCGCACCAGTGGTGGGGCAACGGTGTCACGAACCGGGCCTGGACCGAGTTCTGGCTGAACGAAGGGGTGGCGAGCTTCATGAATGCGGCCTACTTCGAGCATCGTGACGGTCCGGCCGGCTATCGGCGTTTCATCGAGCCCGCGCAGCACAGCCTGGAGCGCATCCGCGCTGCCGGCGGTGACAAGCCGCTGGTGTTTGCCGACTGGGCGCGGCCCAGCGCCGACGACCGCGCCCTGGTGTACGACAAGGGCGTGGTGGTGATGCACCGGCTGCGCGAGCATCTGGGCGAATCCGCGTTCTGGCGTGGCCTGCGCGAGTACACACGGCGCGGCTGGGGCCTGGCCGTGGGCTCGCACGACCTGCAGTCGGCGATGCAGTCGGCCAGCGGGCGCGACCTGCAGGCGTTCTTCACCCAATGGGTCTACCGGTCGGCGCCCTGACGCAGGGGCGTGCTGGGTTCGTTCACAGGTTCTCACCCGACCAGAAGGGGTCGTGCTGCGGGTCGTCGCCGAAGCGCGCCAGCAAGGCGTCGACGAACACGCGCAGCCGCGCCGGGCGATAGCGGCGCTGCGGGTACAGCAGGTGGATGCCCAGCCGGCCGAAGTCCCATGCCGTGAGCAAGGGCAGCAGCGTGCCCGCGCGCAGATCGTCACCCACCAGGAAACTGGGCAACAGCGAGACGCCCGCCCCATCGAGCGCGGCCAGCCGCAGGGCGTCGGACGACGAGGAACGCAGCCGCGGGGTCGTCACCACGCTGCCGGTGTCCGGGCCGCGCCGGTGCTGCCAGCGCGACCAGTCGCCCATCGTGAACACCAGTGCCTGGTGCGCGGCCAGGTCCTGCGGCTGCACCGGCTGGCCATGTCGGGCCAGGTAGTCCGGCGACGCCACGGGCAGCAGCCGCGATGAGGCGACCTGCCGTCCCGCGAGCGTGCTGTCCAGCCGCGCGGCCACGCGCACCGCGACGTCCACCCCCTCTTCGGTGAGATCGACCACGCGGTTCGTGAACTCGAACTGGATCGACAACTCCGGATGCGCGCGCAGCAGCGGCGCCACCAGCGGCGCGACATGCCGGTTGCCCAGTTCCACCGGGGCGGTCACGCGCAGCGTGCCGCTGGGCCGCGCGCGCTGGTGCCCCAGTTCGTCCTCGGCCTCGGCCACCAGGCGTAGCACTTCCTGGCATTGGCGCAGGTAGCGCGCGCCCGAATCGGTGAGCGCCACCTTGCGCGTGGTGCGGGTGAGCAGCGCCGCGTTCAGGCGTGCCTCGAGGTGGGCGATGTGCTTGCTGACCATGGCGGGCGACATCTCGTGGCGCCGTGCGGCGCCGGCAAAGCTGCCGAGCTCGGCCACGGTGGCGAAGACGCGCATGCTGCTCAGAGTGTCCATCGGGCGGGGGCTTGGCGGGTGGGCGTGGCGCGAGTGTCCCGCCGCGTTTGAACACCGGCGGTGAATGCTCAATTTCGAATCCGCAGTATTCACCAGGCGCGGGTGCCGCCCTAGAGTGACCGCATCCTCCACTGCCAAGCAGTTCTGCCATGCACCCCGTACTCGTCCACATCCGGTTTCCCTATGACGGCCCCTGGGGCCAGGAGATGAGCCAGGGCCTGGCCGCCCTGGCCGATGACATCGCCAGCGAACCCGGCCTGCACTGGAAGCTGTGGCTCGAAGATGCAGGCCGCGGCGAAGCCGGCGGCGCCTACCTGTTCGACAGCCGCGACAACGCCGAGCGCTACCTCGCCAAGCACCGGGCGCGCCTGGCCCAGTGGGGCATCCAGGTGCTGGCGGTGGCGATCTCGGCGCTCAACCCGGACCTGAGCCGGCGCTGCAAGGCGGCCGCAACCCCGGCGCTGCCAGCACGCCAGGCGCAAGCCGCATCGGCCCTGTGAAGGACGCGTCATTCAAGCCATAGGAGCATCTGCACCATGTTCACCACCTGGGCCGAAGTGGCCATCGAAGACTTCGATCAGTTCCTGCACGTGTTTGCCACGGCGGGGCGCGAGGCGCGCCGCCACCATGGCAGCCTGGCGGCGCAGGCCTTTCGCGTGCCGGGCGACGGTCAAGCGGCCCGCGTGCTGATCGACTGGCGCGACCGTGCCGCCTTCGACGCATTCCTGGCCGACCCACTGGTCAAGGCCACGATGCGTTCCGGTGGCGCCACCCGCGCGCCGCAGTTCACGATGCTCGAACGCGCCGGCGCGTTCGACGCCTGAGCGATGGCGCGCCTGGCGGCCCTGGCCGCGGCCTGCATGGGGATCTTTCTGGCGGCCTGCGGTGGCGGCGGCGGCGAGGCCGCCGACCCGGTGCCCACCCACGACCTGGTGTTCGATGCCATCGGCGCCGATGGCGAGCCGCGCCTGCACCGGTACGACCTGCTGCGCGACCGCAGCAGCCCGCTGGCCGGCGGAGTGCGCGGCATCCGGCCGGTGGCGCACCCGGACGGCACGGCGCTGTTCTATGCCGCCAGCGACCCGTTGGATGCGCAATCGCCCTCGCTGCTGCACTGGCTGGACCTGGCCGACCCCCGGCCGCGCCGCCTGTCGGTGGACGGCGCGGCGGTGGAGACGGAGCCGAGCGTCGCGCCCGATGGGCGCCGGGTCGCCTACACCTCGCAGCGCGAGGACCCGGGTGGTGACATCGTGCTGGCCCGCTGGGCCGACGGCGCACTGCACGATCGCCGCATCCTCACGCCGGCACCCGGCGACCTGATCGACCCCGACCGCACGCCGGCCTGGTCGCCCGACGGCACCCGCCTGGCGTTCACCGCCTATCGGCAAGGCGGCCCGGCGATCTGGGTGATGGCTGCCGACGGGAGCCAGGCGCGGCGCATCACGACGCCGGGCAACTGGGGCGACTTCAGCCCGTCCTGGTCGGCGGATGGGCGCATGATCGCGTTCCAGCGCTCCGACGCCGGCGCGGACGGCACCCTGCGTTCGCGCATCGGCCTGGTGGATGCCGCCGGCGGGGAACCGCGGTTCCTGCCGCTGCCGCACAACGCCTACGATCCCCGCTTCTCGCCCGATGGGCGGCTGCTGGCCTATTGGGCCCGGACCGACGACGGCGGCGACATCTTTCTGGCCACCCCCGAGGGCGTGGTGCTGCGCCGCATCGGCACGCCGCAGGTCGACCGCCACCCGGCGTGGGTGCGCCGCCGCTGAAGCGCGGGCCCCGCCAGGCGCCACGCCGGTGCGCCGGCAGGCCTACAGGTCGGTGCGCAGCTTCCAGATCTCGGGGAACAGCACCACGTCGAGCATGTTGCGCAGGTAGCCCACGCCGCTGGTGCCACCGGTGCCGTGCTTGTCGCCGATGATGCGTTGCACCGTGCTCAGGTGGCGAAAGCGCCAGAGCCGGAAGGCCTCTTCCAGGTCGGTGAGCTCCTCGCCCAGCTGGTACAGGTCCCAGTGCCGCTGCGGGGCACGGTACACCGAGAGCCAGGCCTGCTCCACCGCGTCGCTGGCGGCGTAGGGCTGGGTCCAGTCGCGCTCGGTGTGGCTGGCCGGCACCGCCAGGCCGCGCCGCGCCAGCAGGCGCAGGGCCTCGTCGTAGAGCGAGGGTGCGCGCCAGGCCGCCTCCACCTGCGCCAGCAGTTCGGGCCGGTGCGCATGGGGCTTCCGCATCGCGGCCTGCTTGTTGCCCAGCATGAACTCGATGCAACGGTACTGCCAGCTCTGGAAGCCCGACGAGCGGCCGAGGTAGGGCCGGATCGCGCTGTACTCGGGCGGTGTCATCGTGGCCAGCACGTCCCAGGCGTGTACCAGCTGCTCCATGATGCGCGAAACGCGCGCCAGCATCTTGAAGGCCGGCGCCAGCGCATCGCCCGCGATCGCGTCCACCGCGGCGCGCAGCTCGTGCAGCATCAGCTTCATCCACAGCTCGCTGGTCTGGTGCTGCACGATGAACAGCATCTCGTCGTGCGCCGGCGAGCGTGGGTGCTGGGCATTGAGCACGGCATCGAGCGCGAGGTAGTCGCCGTAGCTCATGTCGGCCGAGAAGTCGAGCTGGGCGCCGTGGTGGTTGTCGGTGCTCACTGGATGGCCCTCCGCACGGCGTGCTCCGGGATTCGCACTTGGGCGCTGCGCTGCGTGCTCATGTCACTGCCGCGGGTTGGTTGAAGCGGGGCTCGCGCCACTCGCCCGAGGCGAGCACCTGGCGCAGTTGTTCGACGGCGTCCCACACGTCGACATGGCGGGTGTACAGCGGCGTGACGCCGAAGCGCAGGATGTCGCCCAGGCCGCCGGTGGCATCACCGGCGCGGAAGTCGCCCACCACGCCACGCGCGATCAGCGCCTGCACGATGGCGTAGCCGCCCTCGCTGCGGGCCAGGCTCACCTGGCTGCCGCGCCAGTCATCGTCGCGCGGCGATGCGAGCGACAGGCCGTGGCCGGCGCAGCGTGCCTCCACCAGGGCGATGAACAGCCGCGTGAGCGCAAGCGACTTGGCGCGCAGGGCGCGCATGCCGCCCAGCGGTTCGGCCGCCAGCAAGGTGTCGACGCCGCAATCCAGTGCGGCCAGCGCCAGCACCGACGGTGTGCCGCACTGATAACGCGCAATGCCCGCGGCCGGCTCGTAGCCCGGCGTGAACGTGAACGGTGCCGCATGGCCGATCCAGCCCGACAGCGGCTGCCGCACGCGCTGCACGTGGCGCGGGTGCGCCCACACGAAGGCCGGGGCACCGGGGCCGCCATTGAGGTACTTGTAGCCGCAGCCCACGGCGAAATCGGCGCCGTCGTCGTGCAGCGCCAGCGGCACCGCGCCGGCTGAATGCGCCAGGTCCCACACGGCCAGCGCGCCGGCGGCATGGGCCGCGGCACTGAGCGTGGCCATGTCGTGCAGGCGGCCGCTGCGGTAGTTCACGTGGGTGAGCAACATGAGAGCCGTGTCCTGGCCCAGGGCCGCGGGCAGGTCTTCGGGCGCTTGCACCAGGCGCAGCGTGCCGCCGAACTCGCGCGCCAGCGAATCGGCGATGTACAGGTCGGTGGGGAAATTGCTGCGCTCGGACACGATCACGCGGCGTGCCGGTGCATCGGCGCGCTGGATCTGCCATGCGGCGTGCAGCACCTTGTACAGGTTCACCGAGGTCGAATCGGCCACCACCAGCTCGCCCGGGTTGGCGCCCACGAGGCGGGCGATCTTGTCGCCCACGCGCAATGGCAGCGCCATCCAGCCGGCCGTGTTCCAGCTGCCGATCAGGCCCTGGCCCCATTCGTCGGTGATCAGCTGCTGCACCCGTGCCGCCGTGGCGCGCGGCAGCGCGCCCAGCGAGTTGCCGTCCAGGTAGATCCGGTCCGCCGGCAGCGTGAACTGCGCACGCAGGGGCGCCAGCGGGTCGGCGGCGTCCAGCGCCAGGGCGTCGTCGCGGCTGGGCGTCATGTCACAGTGAGCGCAGCACCGCGCGCACCGGCGAGGCGTCCGCGGTGACAAGCTTCAGCGGCAGGGCGATCAGCTCGTAGTCGCCTTCGGGCACCTGGTCGAGCACCAGGTTCTCCAGCACGCGCAGGTCCCGCCGGCGGATCACCTGGTGGCTGGGCAGCGCCTTGCTGTCGGCCGGGTCGATGCTCGCGGTGTCGATGCCCACCAGGCGCACGCCGGCATCGGCCAGGCGCTCGATCGTTTCGGGGGCGAAGGCGGTGAGCGCCGGGTCCCAGCCCGTCGGGGCCTGGGCATAGGTGCGTACCAGCACCCGCGGCGGCAGCGCATGCAGCGCATGGCCCAGGTGCCGCCACTCGACCAGCGGGCCGCAGCCGATGGCATGCACCACCCGGCAGGGGCCGAGAAAGGGCTCGAGGTCCAGCGCCCCCACGGCGGCGCCGGCGTTGTCGTAGTGCAGCGGTGCATCCGCATGCGCGCCGGTGTGCGGTGACAACGTGAGCGTGCTCACGTTCACCGGGCACTCGGGGCCCAGTGTCCAGCCCCAGTGCAGCTGGAAAGGCGCGTCGCCGGGAAACACCGGCGAGGCCGGGCCGACGGGCGGCGAGATGTCCCACACACGCTTCATCGGCGCGATGATAGGCGCACCCCGCGATGGCGGGAGCCGCCGACGCCACCCACCGGGCCGCGGCGGGCGGCCATGCCACTACATCGGCAGCGGCGGCAGGCCGTGGCGCGCGCGGGCGCGGGCGCAGGCTTCGTCACCCAGGCCCTGCGGCGCACGAAGGCCGAACTCGCGGCAGGGGCCGGGCCGCCACTCGTAGATGCCACAACCGGCCTGCACCCCCACCGTGCCCGTCAGCGCGGCACAGCGTGGGCGGGCGTGGTCGGTGCCCCGCATGCGGCACAAGGTGCTGGTGAGCTGCACCGCCAGCCCGTCGGGCACGCAGCCGCCGGCGCTTTGCAGTTCTTCAGGCGCGAAGTCGACGCGGAAACTGGCGCAGCAGGCGCCGCACGCCGTGCAGGGGTTGTGGCCCGCGGCGCCGGTCACTGGCTGGGGGCGGAAGCACCGAAGGTGGCTTCCCATTCGGGCAGGCCGCCGCGGAACCAGTACACCTGCTTGAAGCCGGCCGCCACGGCGGCCTTGCTCGCCTTGTAGGACTTCCAGCACTCGGCGCCGTTGCAGGCAAACACCGTGGGCTTGGACTTGTCCAGCGTGGCCAGGCCGGCAAAGTCGTCCTTGCTGGCATCGAAGGCCACGTCCTTCAGGCTCTTCTCGTGATACGGCACCAGCACCGCCTTCGGGATGTGGCGCGCCTTGTATTCCTTCTCGCTGCGGGTATCCACCATCACCGCGCCATTGGCGATGAGCTGCTGCACCTCCTTGGCGGCCACCAGCGTGGCGCCCGGCAGCAGCGTGGGAGTGAAGTAGCCCAGTTCGGCCACCGTGCGGTACTGCGACAGCTCGGCGCGCTGCGTGGCGGCCTTCAGGCCGGTGGCCGGCGCCGGGCCGGTGAACCAGCGCGCCAGGCGCTCGCGCAGGGTGGTCGGCAGGTCTTTCTTCACCACGACCGACAGGCCGCCCGGCACCGGGGTGGAGGTGGCCAGCACCGCGGCCAGGCGCGGGTTGTCGCGCGACCAGCTGTCCCACTCGCTGCGGCGCACCACGGTGGCGTCGGTCTGGCCCATGCCCAGCGATACCAGGCCGGCCGCCGGCCAGCGGGCGTGCTCCACCTTCATGTCCTTCACGGACAGGCCGCCTGCGTTGAGCAGGCCGCGTGCCATGTAGGTGTAGATCGAATCCTGCTGCGGCAGGTAGAGCCGGCGGCCCTTGAGCGCGGCCACGCTGGTGAGCGAGGCGCGCGCCACCAGCACGTACTGCTCCATCGCCTCGGTGGAGCCCACGAGCTCGAAGCCGCGTGTCAGTGCCGACGCCGCCACCTGCGGCGGCGCGATGAAGATGTCGTACTCGCCGGTGCGGGTGGCGCGCATCACGTCGGTCAGGTCTTCGCTGAAGGACACGTTGATTTCCTGTCCCGCGCTGCGCCCCAGGCTCGTTTCAACCGCCTCGCGCGATACGCGCAACGAATCCATGCGCGAGGTGGGCTCGACGGCCACCATGGTGTTCAGCGCGGCCTGGGCCGTGCTGCCAACAAGCCAGATCAACAGCAGCAGATGACGGACGCGAAAGGACATGAGGAGGCCTCGAACAAGGGTGACGGCCTGCACAGCCGATGCGGATGTGTCGCGCGTGACCGCGCGTACGCCAGGGTGTATTTGAATTGTCGACAACAAGCACGGTCGCGTTGACCGGGTGGCCGCGGCTTTTGTGTAAGCAGTCCTTTCAGCCTGATGCCGGCGGTGATGCGAAGCCACTACCATGCGCGCGCGCCGGGCCACGGGCCCGCGCGCCCCATGCAACCCAGGCGGCGCGGCAACAGGTCCGGCACGCGAACAGGAGCTTTACATGACCCTCGATCAACACACGCTGCAACTGGCACGGCAACGCCGCTGGGTGCTCAAGGGCACCGCCGGTGCGCTGGCGGCTGCCGGCCTGGGCAGCTGGACGCAAGGCGCACGGGCCCAGGCCAAGCCCTTGCCGGCCTTTGCGTCCTGGAAGGACGCCAACAGCCTGATCGTGCACAGCACCAGCACGGTCGAAACCCGCCGCGGCGCTTTCGGCACCGGCATCGTCACGCCGGCCGATCGGCTCTACATCCGTAACAACTTGACGCCACCGGACGCCTCGATCGTGGCCGCGCCTGACGCCTGGCGGGTGGAGGTGGCCGGTGTCGCGCAGCCCATGACGCTGAGCGTCGGCCAGCTCAAGTCGATGGGCGTCGAAACCGTGGCCATGGTGCTGCAGTGCTCGGGCAATGGTCGCGGCTTCTTCCCCAGCAAGCCCAGTGGCACCCCCTGGAAGGTGGGCGCTGCCGGATGCGTGGTCTGGACCGGCGTGCCGGTGCGGGCCGTGGCCGCGGCGCTGGGGGGCGTGGCCGATGGCATGCGCTTCATGACCGGCACCGGCGGCGAGAAGCTGCCCGAGGGGGTGGACGCGAATGCGGTGGTGGTCGAACGTTCGCTGCCGCTGGGCGCGATGGACGACGCGCTGCTGGCCTGGGAAATGAACGGCGCGCCGATCCCGCTGGCCCACGGCGGGCCGCTGCGCCTGGTGGTGCCCGGCTACTCGGGGGTGAACAACATCAAGTACGTCAAGCGCCTGGCGTTCACCGCCGGCGAGAGCCAGGCGAAGATCATGTCGCACGGCTACCGCATCACGCCACCGGGCGCGAAGGCCGACCCGTCGCAGCCGTCCGTGCTGGCCATGGAGGTGAAGTCCTGGATCGAGTCGCCGGGGGCCGATGGCGGCACCGTGGCACGCGGCACGACCCAGATCGTCGGCCTGGCCTTCGGCGGCGCACGCGCGCTCAAGGGCGTGGAGGTCTCGATCGACGGTGGCCAGACCTGGCGCGAGGCCAAGTTGATCGGCCCCGACCTCGGACGCTACGCGTGGCGCCAGTTCGTGCTGCAGGCCGACCTGCAGCCGGGCAGCTACACGCTGGCCAGCCGCGCCACCGATGCGGCGGGCAACGTGCAGCCCCAGCAGCGCATGGAAAACACCGGCGGCTACAACAACAACAGCTGGGCTGACCACGCCCTGAAGGTGACGGTGGCGTGAGCGTGCCGGGCCGGTGCAGCGCGCGCGGCTGGCTGTGCTGCGCGGCCGCGGTGGCCGCTGCGGTGATGGGCGGTGATGCCGGGGCCCAGGGTGATGGCGCGGCCCGGCGCGAACTCGGCCGCGAGGTGTTCCTGAGCCGCGCCAAGCCCGCCTGCGCGGTGTGCCACACCCTCGAGGCGGCAGGTGCCACCGGCGCGGTGGGGCCGGTGCTCGACGAACTGCGGCCCGATGCCGACCGCGTGGCCAAGGCCGTGCGCAACGGCCTCGGCGTGATGCCGTCGTTCCGGGCCCTGCTCAGCGAGGCCGAGATCGAGGCCGTGGCCCACTTCGTGGCGACGGCCACTGCCGCACCGAAGTGACCGCGGCCTCGACCAGCCCGCCGGGGCGGGCATGCCGCCGGTGTCAGCCCGGCGGCTCGGCCGGCGCGCTGGCGGCCCGCACCACGGTGACCGAGCAGTCCGATTCGGCCACCACCTGGGACGACACGCTGCCCAGGTAGCGCCGCAGGCCCGAGTTGCCGCGTGCGCCCATCACGATGTGATCGGCCTGGTTGCGGCGCGCAAAGTCGATGATCGCCGCCGCGGCGTCCGGGGCCTCGAGCACATGGAAGGTGAGCCGGCCTTCGTCGAGGTTGAGGGACTTGCTGATCGGCCGGGCCCAGTGCTTCAGGCCGACGAGCTGCTTCACGTGGCGGCTTTGCCCGGCGTGGTCCACCAGGTCGTCCATGCCGATGCGGGCCGTGCGCATCACGCTCACGCAGGCCAGGCGGGCGCCCGGCTCGGTGAGCACGATGCGGCGCACCGTTTCACGCAGTTGCTCCAGCAGCTCGCTGCTGGCGTTGTCCACGTCCACCGCGGCCATGATGATGGGGCTGCGCTCCACCTGGTCGCTGGCCTTCGCAACAGCCTGCCCCGGCTCGGCGCCGAGCGCGAAGAACCAGCGCTTGAAATTGCGGATCGCACCGCTCTTCTGCAGCTTCTCGGCGCGCCGCGTCAGGGCCACCTGGGTCGGGTCCTGCAGGTCCAGCGCCAGCTGCGCCGCGCTCTGGTAGCGCCGCTCGGGCTTGACCTCCAGACATTTCAGGATCACCTCCTGCAGCCACGGGGGGCAATCCGCACGCAGCGCGCGGGGCGGCACCGGTTCCATCCACAGCCGGCGGCGCAGGCCACGCACGCTGTCGGGCGAGCCGAAGGGCCGCTCACCGGTGGTGAAGTGGTAGAGCATCACGCCCAGCGCGAACAGGTCGCTGCGCGGGTCGTTGCGCACGAACTGCACCTGCTCGGGCGACATGTAGGGGCCGGTGCCCATCGGCAGCGTGAACTCCTCTTCCAGCAGGTCGGGCAGGAAGTCGTGCCGCGAGAGGCCGAAATCCACCAGCACCGCGGTGCCGTCGGGCCGGAACATGATGTTGCTGGGCTTGATGTCCAGGTGCACCAGGTGCTGCCGGTGCAGTTCGTGCAAGGCGGTGGCCACCCGTGAGCCGATCTCGATGACCTCGTCGAGCGCCAGCGGTGCATGGTCCAGGCGCGGGCGCAGCGAATGTCCCTCGATGCGCTCCATCACGATGTAGGGCTGGCGCGTGAAGTCGCCCTTGGCGATGAACTTCGGCACGTGTGGGCCGGTGAGCATCGGCATGATCATCTGCTCGACCTCGAAGCCGACGATGGTGGCCGGGTCTTCGCCGCCCTTGATGCGCGGCACCTTCATGATGAGGTGCAGCCGCGAATCGCCGGCATGGTTGACCTCGCTGACGCGCCACAGGTGGGCCATGCCGCCCACGTGCAGCTTCTCCTCGAGCTGGAAGCGGTCGATCACCATGCCGGGCTCGAGCGAACTGGGCGAGGGCAGGCCCGCGCCGGGCGCGTAGCCCAGCGTGCTGCTGAAGAACTTACTCTCCATCTTCGAGCCGCAGGGCCAGGCGTTGGGGCAGCGCGGCGGCCAGGATCTTGGCACCCGCGGTGTCGTGGTCGTAGGGCACCCGGTGGTAGGTCACGGTGGCGGCCTCGTCGTCGAACATCGCATAACAGGCGGCGGGGTTGCCGTCGCGGGGCTGGCCGGCGGAGCCGGGGATCACCAGCCACTGCCGGTGCGCTGGCACCGGGATCGGCACCCCGGGCGTGGGCACGAACTCGCCCGCCTTGCCGGTGCCGGACAGGTGGTAGAGGCGGGGTTCGTGCATGTGGCCGCAAAAGGTGTAGCGGCAACCGGTGGCATGCATGCTGCGCACGGCTTCCATGCGGCCCTGGATGTAGTCCCAGGCGGCGGGGGCCCAGGCATTGGCGTGCACGAACAACTGGTCGCCGCGTTCGGCGGTGAGCGGCAGTGAATCGAGGAAGTCGATCTGGCTGGGGTTGAGCTGCGAGCGCGTCCACTCGATCACGAAGCGCGGCTCGGGCCGCATGTGTGGCGAGGCGCCGCGCGCGACGCCCAGGTCGTGGTTGCCCTGCACCGCCAGCGCGCCGCCGGCCATGAGCTCGCGCACGGTGTCGATCACCCAGCCAGGATCGGCCCCATAACCGACGAAGTCGCCCAGCAGCACCCAGGACTGCACGCCCTGCGCTCGTGCATGGTCGAGCACGGCCTCCACCGCTTCGCGGTTGGCGTGCAAATCGGCAAGCAGGGCGGTTTTCATGGCCAGCCTATCCTCGCGCTTGCGGCTGACGTGGTGCTGGCATCGCGCACCACCACGCCGGCCTGTTTTTGCCCGGGGTCAACCGATGCGGCCCAGCAGCAGGTATTCCATCAGCGCCTTCTGCACGTGCAGGCGGTTCTCGGCTTCGTCCCACACCACCGACTGCGGGCCGTCGATCACTTCGGCGGCCACCTCCTCGCCGCGGTGCGCAGGCAGGCAGTGCATGAAAAGCGCGTCCTTCTGTGCCAGCGACATCATCTGCGTGTCCACGCACCAGTCGGCAAAGGCCTTCATGCGGGCCTCGTTCTCGGCCTCGTAGCCCATGCTGGTCCAGACATCGGTGGTCACCAGGTGCGCACCCTCGCAGGCGGCGAACGGGCTCTTGAACACCTTCAGGCAGGTCGGGTCGGCCACGCCGGCCAGCGCCGGGTCGAGCTCGAAGCCCGAGGGCGTGCTCACGTGCAGCGTGAAGCCCAGGATGTCGGCGGCCTGCAGCCAGGTGTTGGCCATGTTGTTGCCGTCGCCCACCCAGGCCACCGTCTTGCCCTGGATCGAACCCCGGTGCTCGATGAAGGTGAAGATGTCGGCCAGGATCTGGCAGGGGTGGAACTCGTTGGTCAGGCCGTTGATCACCGGCACGCGTGAGTGCGCGGCAAAGCGCTCGATCTTGGTCTGCTCGTAGGTGCGGATCATCACCAGGTCGACCATGCGGCTGATCACGCGGGCGGAATCCTCCACCGGCTCGGCGCGGCCGAGCTGGCTGTCCCCTGTGGTCAGGTGCACCACCGACCCCCCCATCTGGTACATGCCGGCCTCGAAGCTCACGCGGGTGCGGGTGCTGGCCTTCTCGAAGATCATCGCCAGCGTGCGGTCGGCCAGCGGCTGGTACTTCTCGTAGTTCTTGAAGCGCGTCTTGATGATGCGCGTGCGGTCGAAGAGGTAGGCGTACTCCTCGGCCCGCAGGTCCTTGAACTGCAGGTAGTGCTTCATCAGGCTGTTCCCCGGCTTCATGGCTGGGTGGGCGCGGCCAGGAAGCCACGCACCAGCGGCACCAGGCGGCTGACGATCTCGTCGGCCTCGGCCGCCGAGAGAATCAACGCCGGCAGCAGCCGGATCACGCTGTCGGCGGTGACGCTGATCAGCAGGCCCGCTTCCTGCGCTGCGCGCACGAGCAGCTCGTTGCAGGGGCGGTCGAGCTGCACGCCGATCATCAGGCCCTGGCCGCGGATCTCGACGAAGCCTGGCTGCCCGCGCAGGCCTTCGGTCAGGCCGGCGCGGAGGCGCTCGCCCATGGCCGCGGCGTTGGCCAGCAGGCCGTCTTCCTCCATGATGCGCAGCGTCTCGATGCCCGCGCGCATGGCCAGCGGGTTGCCGCCGAAGGTGGTGCCGTGGTTGCCGGGGCCCAGCACGTCCTTGGCGCGTGGTCCGGCCACGATGGCGCCGATCGGCACGCCCGAGCCCAGGCCCTTGGCCAGCGGCATCACGTCGGGCACGATGCCGGCCCACTGGTGCGCGAACCACTTGCCGGTCCGGCCGATGCCGCACTGCACCTCATCCAGCATCAGCAGCCAGTTGCGCTCGTCGCAGATCGCGCGCAGCTCGCGCAGCGTGTCCCAGCGCGTGGGGTTGATGCCGCCTTCACCCTGGATGGTCTCGAGGAACACCGCCACCACGTTCGGGTTGGCGCGGGCCACCTCGCGCACCTTCTCGATGTCGTTCAGCGGCAGCCGCACAAAACCCTCGACCAGCGGCTCGAAGCCCTTTTGCACCTTGGGGTTGCCGGTGGCCGACAGCGTGGCGATCGAGCGGCCATGGAAGGCCTTGTCGTAGACGATGATTTCCGGCCGCTCGATGCCGCGGTCGTGGCCGAACTTGCGCGCGATCTTCAGCGCGCCTTCGTTGGCCTCGAGGCCGCTGTTGCAGAAGAAGGCAGCCTCAAGACCGGACAGCTCGCACAGCTTGCCGGCCAGCGCCTCCTGCAGCGGCGCCTGGTAGTAGTTGGAGCAGTGGATCAGCCGGGCCACCTGGTCCTGCAGCGCCGGTACCAGCTTCGGGTGGGCGTGCCCCAGCGTGTTGACGGCAATGCCCGCCAGCGCATCCAGGTATTCGCGGCCCTCGGTGTCCCACACGCGGCAGCCTCGGCCATGCGACAGCGCAAAAGGCAGTCGGCCATAGGTGTTCATCAGGTGGGAAGTCATCAAAGCTGCTCCGTGGCGTGGAAGTGAGAAGGCCGGCGCTCGGGCTCCGGGAGCCAAGCGCCGGCCTGCTGGGGCGTCGATTCTAAACAGCGGGGTCCCGGCCGCAGCACCGTGCAGGGCGTGGACCCGGGGGCCTGCGGGGAGTGCTGCGCCGCAGCACCGGCGCGGCACAATACGCGCTTTGCCCCGAACCGCGCCACCAGCGCCACCGGCCCCGCATGACCGCCCCCCACCCGCGCGAGTTCTACATCCAGGGCATCACCCGCAGCGGCCGCGCCTTCCGGCCCAGCGACTGGGCCGAGCGCCTGGCCGGCGCCTTGTCGAGTTTTCGGCCGGGTGGCGTGCAGTCGGGGCCGGGCGCCCGCATCGGCTATTCGCCGTACTGCGTCCCGCGGGTGATCGAAGGGGTGAAGTGTGTGCTCGTCAACGAGGCGCTGCGGGACATCGAGCCGATGGCCTGGGACTTCGTGATGAATTTCGCCCGCGACAACGAGCTGAGGGTGCTCGAAGTGGCGGGCAAGGGGCGCCGGCCATGAAAAAGGCCCGCCGAGGCGAGCCTTTGTCCTTGCGCATCCGGAGGTCTCGATCAGGCCGACAGCGCCTTGATCTTGGCGGCCAGGCGGCTCTTGTGGCGAGCGGCCTTGTTCTTGTGGAAGATGCCCTTGTCGGCGACCGAGTCGATCACGCGCTGGGCGTTCTTGAACAGTTCGGCCGGAGCGGCCTTGTCGCCACCCGACACAGCCTTGTCGATGGCCTTTTGCACGTTCTTGATGACGGTGCGGAACTGCGAGCGCAACGAGGTGTTCTGCGCGTTCAGCTTCACGTCCTGGCGGGCGCGCTTGCGGCCCGATGCCAGGCGAACGGTCTTCTTCTTGGCTTTGGATGCGGTTGCCATTGTGGTGCTGAGTCCGGATGGGGCAAAGACCGCGAGTATAGCAGTTCCGTTTTCCGCGCCAAGTCTCGCTGCGCCGGGCGGCCGGGGGGCCTTCCTATAATCCGCCGCCCCCGACAGCCCCGGGGCCGCCCCCCATGAACCTGCTCAAGGCCGCCTTCTCGATCTCGGCGCTGACATTCCTGTCGCGCATCACCGGCCTGGTGCGCGAGCAGATCGCTGCGGCGCTGTTCGGCACCTCGGCGACGCTGGACGCGTTCTGGATCGCGTTCCGCATTCCCAACCTGCTGCGCCGGCTGTTTGCCGAGGGTGCATTCACCCAGGCCTTCGTTCCCTTGCTCGCGGCCACCCGGGCCCAGCACGGCGACGAGGCGACGCACCGGCTCGTGGACGCCGTGGCCACCGTGATGACCTGGGCGCTGCTGGCCGTGTGCACGGTGGGCATCGTGGCCGCGCCGGTGCTGGTGTGGCTGCTGGCCTCGGGCTTCGATCCGGCCACCACGGATGCGGCGGTGCTGATGACACGCTGGATGTTCCCCTACATCGGCTGCATGTCGCTGGTGGCGCTGTCGTCCGGCGTGCTCAACACCTGGCGGCGCTTCGCGGTGCCGGCCTTCACGCCGGTGCTGCTGAACCTGTCGGTCATCGGGGCGGCGCTGGCGCTGGTGCCGGCCTTCCGGCAACGCGGCATCGAGCCGGTGTATGCGCTCGCGGTGGGGGTGATGGTCGGTGGCGTTCTGCAGCTCGGCCTGCAGGTGCCCGCGCTGATGCGCATCGGTGCGCTGCCGCGCATCGGCCTGGCCTGGTCGTCCGTGCGGGCGGCCTGGGTGCATCCGGGCGTGCGCAGCATCCTGGGCAAGATGGCGCCGGCGGTGCTGGGCGTCTCGGTGGCGCAGCTGTCGTTGATGATCAACTCGCAGATCGCGTCGCACCTGGGCACCGGAGCGGTCTCGACGCTGCAGTATGCGGACCGCCTGATGGAGTTGCCGATCGCGATGCTGGGGGTGGCGCTGGGGGTGGTGCTGACACCGCAGCTCTCGGCGGCCCAGGCGCGCGAGGACCGGGCCGCCTATTCGAGCCTGCTGGACTGGGGCCTGCGCATGGTGCTGTTGCTGGCACTGCCCTGCGCCGCAGCGTTGCTGCTGTTTGCCACCCCCTTGGTTGCCACCCTGTTCAACCGTGGGGCCTTCGGGGCGCACTCGGTGCAGATCACCGCGGCGGCCACCATGGGCTACGGCGTCGGCCTGGTCGGGCTGGTGGGCGTGAAGGTGGTGGCGCCGGGCTACTACGCGCGCCAGGACATGAGCACCCCCATGAAGGTGGGCATCGGCGTGATGCTGCTGACCCAGGTGTTCAACGCAATGCTGGTGCCCTGGCTGGGGGTGAGCGCTCTGACCCTGTCGCTCAGCCTGGCCGCCATCGTCAACACCGGCTGGCTGTTGTGGGGCCTGAAGCGGCTGGACCACTGGCAGCCGGCGCCCGGGTGGGGGCGCTTCGCCTGGCGCGTGGTGCTGGCCAGTGCGGTGATGGGCGCGGCGCTGGCCTTGTTCGAGCGCCAGTTCGACTGGGTGGTGCTGGGCCAGCACGAACTGCGGCGCGCGGCGTTGCTGGGCGCGGCCATCATCGGCGCCGTGCTGCTGTACTTCGGCGTGCTGGCTGCCAGCGGCATGAACCTGCGCCAGGTCCTGCGGCGCCAGGTCTAGACTTCGCCCCATGAAGCACCTGCCACAGCAGGCCCCGACACCGCTGGAGTACTTTGCCGCGTTGGTGGCCGAGGACCAGGACCTGCCCCTGCTCGAGGCCGCCATCGTGGTGGCGCAGGACGAATACCCGCAGCTCGATGCGCAGGCCGTGCTGGCCGAGATCGATGGCCTGGCCGCGCGGCTGAAGCGCCGGGTGCCGGCGGATGCCTCGGCCATGCAGCGCCTGCGCCTGCTCAACCGCTACTTCTTCGAAGAGCTGGGTTTTGCCGGCAACGTCAACGACTACTACGACCGGCGCAACAGCTACCTCAACGACGTGCTGGCCACCCGGCGCGGCATCCCGATCACGCTGGCGTTGCTGTACAGCGAACTGGCCAACCAGCTGGGGCTGGCGGCGCGCGGTGTGGCGTTCCCGGGCCACTTCCTGATCAAGCTGCGCATGCCGCAGGGCGAAGTGGTGATCGACCCCTTCAGCGGGCGCTCGCTGTCGCGCGAGGACCTGGATGAACGCCTGGCGCCCTATCGCCACCGGCATGGCCTGACCGGCGACTATGAAGTGCCGCTGGGCTTGTTCCTGCAGGCGGCCGAGCCGCGGGACGTGCTGGCGCGCCTGCTGCGCAACCTGAAGGAAATCCATCGCACGGCCGAGGACTGGCCGCGCCTGCTGGCGGTGCTCGATCGTCTGCTGCTGGTGGTACCGGAAGCGGCCGAGGAACTGCGTGACCGCGGCCTCACCTGGGCCGAACTCGGCCGGCCCGAGGATGCGGTGCGTGACCTCGAGGCCTACCTGGTGCAGCGCCCGCAGGCCGACGACGCGCCCGCGCTGCAGGCCCGTGTGCTGGAACTGCGCCAACCGGGCGGGCCACGCCTGCACTGACCTCGCTCTTACAATGCGAAATCACGATCGGCCGACACCCCGCGCCTGAACGGCCCCGGCCCCCCGGCCCTGCGCATGCCGGCCGCGCGTGCCAAGCACCCAGGCCCACGATGACCCTGACACCTGCTCAACGACAGACCCTGACCTGGCTCGCCCTTGGTGGCGGCCTGTGCGTGCTGCTGTGGCTGCTGGCACCGGTGCTCACGCCGTTCGTCGTGGCCGCGGTGCTGTCGTATGTGCTGCATCCGGTGGTCGAGCGCCTGGCCGCGCGGCGCATGCCCCGCGTGCTGGCCGTGCTGCTGGTCGAGACACTCGCCCTGTTGCTGGCGCTGGCCCTGCTGCTGCTGCTGGTGCCGGTGCTGGTGAAGGAGCTGCCCCTGTTGAAGGCGCAGATCCCTCCGCTGCTGGACCGGCTGGACCAGACGCTGTCGCCCTGGCTGCAGCAGTTCGGCATCCAGGTCAGCCTGGACGTCGCCAGCCTCAAGGGCTGGTTGGCGCGGCTGCTGGATGCCAACATGGAAGATTGGCTGAGCGCTGCACTCAGCTCCGCGCGCATCGGTGGCAACGTGCTGTTGTCGCTGCTGGGCAATGCGATCCTGGTGCCCGTGGTGCTGTTCTACCTGCTGCTGGATTGGCCGGCGCTGGTGCAGCAGTCGCGGCAACTGGTGCCGCCGCGGCTGCGCGCTGCCGCCGAGGGCTTTCTCGGCGAGTGCGACAGCATGCTCGGCCAGTACATGCGAGGCCAGCTGGTGGTGATGGGCATACTTGCCGTGTACTACGCCAGCGGGCTGGCCCTCGCGGGCTTCGACCTTGCGCTGCCGCTGGGCGTCTTCACCGGCCTGGCGGTGGCCATTCCGTACGTCGGCTTCGGGCTGGGCCTGTTGCTGTCGTTGCTGGCAGCCTTGTTGCAGTTCGCCAGCCTCAAGGGTGTGCTGGCGGTGGCGCTCGTCTACGGCGTGGGCCAGTTGCTCGAGAGCTTCGTGCTCACGCCACGCCTGGTGGGTGAGCGCATCGGCCTGGGCCCCCTGGCGGTGATCTTCGCGTTGATGGCCTTTGGCCAGTTGTTCGGCTTCGTCGGCGTGCTGGTCGCCCTGCCAGCCAGCGCGGTGGCCGTGGTGGCCTTGCGTCGTGCCCGTGCCGGCTACATGGCCAGTCGCCTGTACCAGGGATGAAGCAGATCCCGCTCGGTCTCACCCCACCGCCGATGGCCGGCTTCGACGGCTTGCTGGCCGGCGCCAATGCCGAGGCCGTGCAGCACCTGCGCTCGCTGGTGATGCCGGCCGCACCGGTCTACCTGTGGGGTGCCAGCGGCACCGGCAAGACGCGCCTGCTGCAGGCCTTGGCCTCGCAGCGGCAGGCCGAAGGCGAGCGCATCGGCTGGTTCGATGCCAACGATCCGCTGCCCTGGTCGCTGGACGAATCCTGGAGCCTCGTGGTGGTGGATCGCTGCGAGGCGCTCGATGCCGAGCATCAGCAGGCCGCGTTCGCTATGTTCGTGGAGGCCGGCAGCCAGGGCGTGCAGTGGGCGGCCGCCGGCCGCCTGCCACCCGTGGACCTGCCGTTGCGCGAGGACCTGCGCACCCGCCTGGGCTGGGGCCACGTGTTTGCGCTGCACGCGCTGGCCGAGGGCGAGACCCGCGCCGCGCTGCGGCGTGAGGCCGACCGCCGAGGCATCTTCCTTTCCGATGACGTGATGGACTACCTCCTGACGCGCTTCCAGCGCGACCTGAAGCACCTGATGGGCCTGCTGAACCGGCTGGATGAGTTTGCGCTGGCCGAGCATCGCGCGGTGACCGTGCCGCTGCTGAGGAAGATGCTGGCCGAGGAGCGGACGCCATGAACCTTGCCTTGTTCGACCTCGACGGCACCTTGATCGAATCCGACTCCGACCATGCGTTCGGCCAGTTCATGGTCGCGCTGGGCTGGGTGGACGCGGAACGGTTCCACCACCGCAACGAGGAGTTCTTCAAGCAGTACCAGGCGGGTTGCCTGGACATCGAGGCCTACGTCCGGTTCGCCACGTCGCCGTGGCGTGATCGCACGCCCGCCGAGCAGCACGAAGCCAGCCGCCGCTTCATGGCCGAGGTGATCCAACCGCAGATCCGCGGGCCCGCGATCGAACTCGTGCGCGCTCACCAGCGTGCCGGCGACCTCGTGGCCATCGTCACCGCGACCAATGAGTTCATCACCCGGCCGATTGCCGACGCCTTCGGCGTACCCGAGTTGATCGCGGTGCGACTCGAGCGCGATGCCGCCGGCGCCGTGACCGGCGGCATCGAGGGCGTGCCGTCGTTCCGCGAAGGCAAGATCACGCGTGTCAACCAGTGGCTGGCCTCGCAAGGTCGGACCTGGGACCAGTTCGAACGCACCACCTTCTACAGCGATTCCACCAACGACCTGCCGCTGCTCGAGCGCGCCAGCGAGCCGGTGGCCACCAATCCCGGCCCGGCGCTCGAAACCATCGCCCGCGATCGAGGCTGGCGCATCCTGAGGCTCTTTGCATGATCAAGCGTCTGATCGACAAGCTGCTGGGCAAGCCCGGCAAACCCCCCGTCCCCGAGGTCCCCCGCATTCCCACCGGCAAGCGGGTCGAGGTGCCTGCCAGTGAACACGGCATCGATCCGTCGCTGGTGGACGACCGCGCCATCAAGGTGGTGCACACCTTGAAGGAAGCGGGCTACGAAGCCTATGTGGTGGGCGGCGCGGTGCGCGACCTGCTCGTGGGCCGCCGGCCGAAGGACTTCGACGTGGCCACCAACGCCACGCCGGAGCAGGTGAAGTCGCTGTTCCGCCGCGCCTTCATCATCGGCCGACGCTTCCGGCTGGTGCACGTGATCTTCGGGCGCGGCCGCGACCACGAGGTGATCGAGGTGTCCACCTTCCGCGCCTACCTCGATTCGAGCGAGGCCACGCAGATCGAAGGCAACGAAAAGACGTCCAAGGCCGAACTCGCCGGCCAGGCCCATGCGGTGGATGCCAGCGGCCGCGTGCTGCGCGACAACGTCTGGGGCCCGCAGATCGAGGACGCCGCGCGTCGCGACTTCACCATCAACGCGATGTACTACGACCCCGAGACGCAGATCGTGGTCGACTACCACGGTGGCATCGGCGACGTGAAGCAGCGCCTCCTGCGCCTGATCGGCGACCCCGCCACGCGCTACCGCGAGGACCCGGTGCGCATCGTGCGGGCAGTGCGCTTCGCGGCCAAGCTCGGCTTCTCGTTCGAGGCCAAGACCGGCGCACCGGTGCGCGAACTCGCGCCGCTGCTGGCCAATGTGCCGGTCTCGCGACTGTTCGACGAGATGATCAAGCTGCTGCAAACCGGCCATGCGCTGGCCAGCATCGAGGCCCTGAAGGCGCAGGGCCTGCACCGCGGTGTGTTTCCCATCCTCGAGGCGGTGTATGACGAGCAGCGCAGCACGCCGCAGCAGCAGGCCTTCATCCGCCAGGCGCTGGCCGACACCGACCGCCGGGTCGAGGAGGGCAAGGCCGTGGCGCCCAGCTTCCTGCTGGCCTGCCTGCTGTGGCACGACGTGCTGGCCGGCTGGCAGCAGCGCAAGGCCGCCGGCGAGCACGTGGTGCCGGCGTTGCAGCAGGCCATCGATGCGGTGTTCGATGCCCGGATCGGCGACATCTCCGGCCGGGGCAAGCTGGGGGCCGACATGCGCGAAATCTGGATGATGCAGCCGCGCTTCGAGCGCCGGCAGGCCAACACCGCGTATTCGCTGATCGAGCAGGCGCGCTTCCGTGCCGGCTTCGACTTCCTGCGCCTGCGCGCCGACGTCGGCGAGGCGCCAACCGAGCTGGCCGAGTGGTGGGAAGACTTCTCGCTGGGCGACGACGACGAGCGCGAGGCTCTGCTGGTGGCCGCACGCGAGGCCACCCGGGGAGCACCGCGCCGCGTGCCGGCACGTGGCACAGGCGGCGCGGCGGCTGCGGTGCGCGACGACGCCCAGGCGGGTGACGCCGAAGAGACCGATGCCGATGCGGACGACGCCCAGGGGGCGGAGCCCGCCGGCGCGGCGGCGCCCGCGCGCAAGCGGCGCCGGCGGCGGCGCAAGCCCGGCGGTGGATCCGGCGGCGGCGCCGCCGCGGGGCCGGCCGAATGAGCCCGCCTCCGCGCACACGAGCCTTCGTGGGCGTGGGGGCCAACCTGGGCGACGCGCGCGCCACCGTGCGGGCAGCCCTGTCGCGGCTGGCCGAGCTCGGGCCGCTGCGCGTGTCGGCGCTATACCGCACGGCGCCGCTGGATGCAAGCGGCCCGGACTTCATCAACGCCGTGGCCGAGGTGCACACGGCGCTTGCGGCGCAAGCCTTGCTGGGGGAACTGCAGGCGCTCGAGGCTGCATTCGGCCGCGAGCGGCCATACCGTCATGCGCCGCGCACGCTGGACCTGGACCTGCTGCTGCACGGTTCAGCCTGCCTGGCCACACCGCGATTGACCTTGCCCCATCCGCGCCTGCACCAGCGGGCCTTCGTGCTGCATCCGCTGCTGGAGCTGGCGCCCGACCTGCTTTTGCCCGGGCTCGGCCGGCTGGCCGACCATCTGGCGGCAACCGCCGGGCAGGCGATCGAGCGATTGCCCGAGTAGTCGGCAGCGCCCGCCTACAATCCCGGCGTGACGGGCCTTTGACGGCTCGATGATGCCCTCGGCCCGATCGGCGGCCGGCCCCTGGAGACCACCCCATGTTGTTCGGCAAACTGCTGCCGCGCGAAGGCAACTTTTTCGAGCTTTTCAATGACCACGGCAAGCACATTGCCGATGGCGCGCGTGCCTTCATGTCGATGGTGCAGTACTACAGCGACGCGACGCTGCGCGAGAAGTACGCCGCCGATGTCGACGCTGCCGAGAAGCAGGCAGACCGCATCACCGCCGAGGTGAACCGCCTGCTGCACAAGACCTTCATCACGCCGATCGACCGCGAGCAGATCCACGGCCTGATCAACGCGATGGACGACATCCTCGACCTGCTGCAGGACTCGGCCGAAGTGATGCAGCTCTATGACCTGCAGACGGTCAGCGAAGACGTGCTGCGCCTGGGCGAGATCTCGGCCAAGTGCTGCGAGCGTGTGCAGCATGCGGTGACCCTGCTGCCCAAGCTCAGCCAGGCCAGCGTGGCCGAAGCTGCGTTGAAGACCTGCGAGGAAATCGACCGCCTGGAAAGCGACGCCGACCGCGTGATGCGCTCGGCCATGAGCAAGCTGTTCCGCGACAACATCGATGTGCGCGAGCTCATCAAGCTGAAGGCGGTGTACGAGCACCTGGAATCGATCTCCGATCGTTGCGAGGATGTCGCCAACATGATCGAGGGCATCGTCCTCGAGAACTCCTGACCGGCCACCCCGGTCCGCCCTCGCATGGATGCCATCCAGGTCAGCTTCTGGGTCGTGGCGATGCTGGTCGTCCTGGCCATCGCGTTCGACTTCATGAACGGGTTTCACGATGCCGCGAACTCGATCGCGACCGTCGTATCCACCGGCGTGCTCAAGCCGCAGCGCGCGGTGCTGTTTGCCGCGGCCTTCAACGTCATCGCGATCGCGGTCTTTCAACTCAAGGTGGCGGCCACCGTCGGCAAGGGCATTGTCGAGCCGGGCGTGGTGGACCAGCACGTGGTGTTCGGCGCGCTGCTCGGCGCGATCACCTGGAACGTGATCACCTGGTGGTACGGCATCCCGTCGAGCTCCTCGCACGCGCTGATCGGCGGCATCGTCGGCGCGGTGATCGCCAAGGCCGGTGCCGGCAAGCTCATCGGGGCCGGCATCGCCAAGACAGTGGCGTTCATCTTCGTCTCACCCTTCCTGGGCTTCCTGCTGGGCTCGCTGATGATGGTGCTGGTGGCCTGGGTCTGCCGGCGAACGTCGCCCCTGAAAGTGGACCGCTGGTTCCGGCGCCTGCAGCTGGTGTCCGCAGGCGCCTACTCGCTGGGCCACGGCGGCAATGACGCACAGAAGACCATCGGCATCATCTGGATGCTGCTGATCGCCTCGGGCTACCTCGGGGCCAACGAGAAGATGCCGCCTTCCTGGGTGATCTGGGCCTGCTACCTGGCGATCGGCGTGGGCACGATGTTCGGCGGCTGGCGCATCGTCAAGACCATGGGCCAGCGGATCACCAAGCTCAAGCCGGTGGGCGGCTTCTGTGCCGAAACCGGTGGTGCGATGACGCTGTTCATCGCCACGGCGCTGGGCGTGCCGGTGTCGACCACGCACACGATCACCGGTGCCATCGTCGGTGTCGGCTCGGTGCGCAATGCGTCCACCGTGCGCTGGGGCGTGGCGGGCAACATCGTCTGGGCCTGGATCTTCACGATCCCGGCCTCGGCCTTTGTCGCCGCGGTGGCGTACTGGGTCAGCCTGCAGCTGTTCTAGCCTGCTCGGCCTGCCACTCGAAGTACTTCTGGCCGCCAAAGGCCAGCGTGCCCATCAGCACCGCGCCGCCGACCATCAGCGCCGCGATCACGCCCAACACGGCGCCCCAGCCACTGGGGCGGCCCGCGCCGAAGCGGGCTTGCCAGCGCTCGTCTGGCGTGAGCCCGATGACGATGGCCGCCAGCATCGCCTGGGCCAGCATCAGCCCCAGCAGCGGGATCAGCAACCAGGCGAGGTGATCGTCCTGCCCGAGCACACGCATGCGCAGTACACCCGCCAGGCCCAGCAGGGTGGGCCAGGGGTGCAACCAGGCCCAGGTGTCGCCTCGCCCGTGCAGATAGAACCGGTGCGCGCCCAGGCTGCCGGCCAGCAGCGCCAGCCAGGTGGCCAGGGTCTTCGATCGTTGCCGCATCACCTGCCTCAATCGATCGGCGCTGTGTTGTCACCCACGCCGAGGCTGCGCTGCATCAGCACCACGTCCAGCCAGCGGTCGAACTTCCAGCCCGAGGACTTGAGCACACCGGTGTGGACGAAGCCGAGCGCGGCATGCAGGCCGATCGAGCCCGCATTGGCGGAGTCGCCGATCACCGCCAGCATCTGCCGTGCGCCGAGCACCTCGCAGCGGCTGATCAACTCGGTCAGCAGCAGGCGCCCGACGCCTTGCCCGCGCGCATCCTGGTCGAGGTAGATCGAGTCCTCCAGGCAGAACCGGTATGCGCGGCGCGGCCGGAAGTGGTTGGCGTAGGCATAGCCCAGCACACGCCCCTGGGCCAAAGCCACCAGCCAGGGCAGGCCCTTGCCAACCACATCGTCACGCCGGCGGGCCATCTCGGCTTCGTCCGGAGCCTCGAGCTCGAAGGTGCCGGTGCCGGTGAGCACGTTGTGCGCGTAGATCGCGGTGATCGCGGGCAGGTCGGCGGTGGTGCTCGGGCGGATCAGCAGGGCTGGCATGCGTGGGTTCTGGTCAAACATCACATGCAGTTTATAATGCGCGGTTTCGGCGCTGGCTGGTTGGGAGACCGGCGTATCTACGGTGCCGAAGCGTGTTGCCAGGCATGGCCCATCTCCTGCACCCGGTGCGGGGGCCGCCGGCAGCGAACTAGATCGGTTCGGCCTCGAGTGTCTCCTTGGCTGGCATGGTCGCCAACGATTTTTCGGAAGATCAACATGGTCGTTATTCGACTGGCTCGTGGCGGCGCCAAGAAGCGCCCGTTCTACAACATCGTCGTGGCCGATTCGCGCGAGCGCCGCGATGGTCGCTACCTCGAGCGCGTCGGGTTCTACAACCCGATGGCCGCCGGTGGCGAGCAGCCGCTGCGCGTGGCGCTGGACCGCGTCACCTACTGGACGGGTGTCGGCGCCCAGATGTCGCCGACCGTCAAGCGCCTGGTCGGCGATGCCGCCAAGGCCCAGGTCGCTCCGGCGGCCTGAGCAACCTGTCGGCCCCGACCTGCAGGCAACCCCGCCCGCTGCGCCGTCCTTCGTGATGTCGGCCGCACCGGGGTCTTCCGATGAGCCGGCCTTCCCGGCCGATGCGGTCGAGGTCGGTCGGGTGATCGGCGCCTGGGGCATCAAGGGCTGGATTCGCGTTCAGCCTTTTTCCACCGATCCCCAGGCCCTGTTTTCCTCGCGCCGCTGGTTCGTGCGCCCGCCCGAAACCATCGGCCCGAAAGCCGCCTCGCTGCCGCCGCTGCTGCGCATCACGCACGCCAAGGAGCATGGTGACGGCGTTGTCGCGGCGGCCCAGGAAGTGCCCGACCGCAGTGCCGCCGAGGCGATGAAGGGCGCCCGCCTGTTCATCGCCCGGTCGAGTTTTCCCACTGCCGGCGATGGCGAGTACTACTGGATCGACCTGATCGGCCTGGAGGTCGTCAACCGCGAGGGCCACCAGTTGGGCATGGTGACGGATCTGCTGGACACCGGTGCTCACAGCGTGCTGCGTGTGCGCAGGCCGGATGCGGCGCCCGGGGCGTCGCTTGACGACAGCGAACGCCTGATCCCGTTTGTCGCCGCCTACGTGGACGACGTGAACCTGGCCGAGCGCCGCATCACCGTCGACTGGGGTCTGGACTACTAGCGCCCTGCGGCCGGGCATCGGCATGCGTTTCGACGTCATCACCCTGTTCCCCGAACTGTTCGCGCCACACCTGGCGAACGGGATCACTCGGCGTGCCTTCGAGTCCGGACAGGTCGACGTGCACCTGTGGCCACTGCGCGACCATGCCGAGGACGCGTACCGCCGGGTCGACGACCGGCCCTACGGCGGCGGTCCCGGCATGGTCATGCTGGCGGAGCCGCTGGAACGTGCCCTGGCCGCCGTGCGGGCCGATCGCGGCGACACGCAAGCCGTGCCGGTGGTGCATTTCACGCCCACCGGGCAGCGCATCACGCAGGCGGTGGTGGAGGCCTTCGCGGGCGGGCCGGGCGCCGTGCTGCTGTGTGGCCGTTACGAAGGCATCGATCAGCGGTTCCTGGACCGGCATGTGCGCTGCGAACTGAGCCTCGGGGACTTCGTGCTGTCCGGCGGCGAGTTGCCGGCGCTGGCCCTGCTGGATGCCGTGGCCCGCTTGCAGCCAGGGGTGCTGAGCGCGCCCTCGCACCAGCAGGACAGCTTCTCGGATGGCCTGCTGGAAGGCCCGCACTACAGCCGCCCGGAAGTGCTGTCCACGGACGAGGGGCCGCTGCCGGTGCCGGCGGTGCTGCTGTCGGGGCACCATGCCGAGATCGCGCGTTGGCGGCGTGACCAGTCCCTGCGCCTGACCGCGCAGCGTCGGCCCGATCTGATCGCTGCTGCACGGGCCGCCGGCCGCCTGAGCGAACAGGACGAACGGACCCTGCGTTCGATTGGCATATAATCGCAGGCTTTTCGATCCTCTACCGGGCATCCTGGCGCCGGCACGATCGCATGTAGGAGAACCCCAGTGGACCTGATCCGCACCCTCGAGCAGGAAGAGATTACTCGCCTGAACAAGACCGTCCCGGCATTTGCGCCCGGCGACACCGTGATCGTGAACGTCAACGTCGTCGAAGGCAACCGCAAGCGCGTGCAGGCCTACGAAGGCGTGGTGATCGCCAAGCGCAACCGGGGGCTGAATTCCAGCTTCATCGTGCGCAAGATCTCCAGCGGCGAAGGCGTCGAGCGGACCTTCCAGCTTTACAGCCCGCTGATTTCGTCGATCGAAGTCAAGCGTCGCGGTGATGTGCGTCGCGCCAAGCTGTACTACCTGCGCCAGCGTTCCGGCAAGTCCGCGCGCATCAAGGAAAAGCTCAGCTGAGCCGTGCCCCAGCGCATGCTCGAGAAGCCGCCCCCGGGGCGGCTTTTTCATGCCCGCGATATCCTGCACGCATGAGCTTGCCTGTGCCCCGCATCACCAACCCGCAGGCGATCCCGGTGATCGGCGTCGACGACCACCTGCCGCCGGTGGCCCCGGAGCGGATGACGCCGCAGGCGCTGCGTGAACGATTCGCAGCCCCGCCGGTGTGGGCACCCGAACTGCCCGGAGACGGGCGTCGCTTCTTCGAGCGCGAGCCGCGCGCGGCCTCGGTGCTGGTGCCGCTGGTCGAGCGCGAACATGGCCTGCAGGTGCTGCTCACGCGGCGCACCGACCATCTGCGCGACCATGCCGGCCAGATCAGCTTTCCCGGCGGGGGCGCCGAGGCACACGACGCCGACGCCGTCGCCACCGCGCTGCGCGAGACCGAGGAAGAGGTCGGCCTGCGGCGCGAACACGTGCAGGTGATCGGCGCGATGCCGCACTACACCACCGTGACCAGCTATGTCGTGACCCCCGTGGTGGCGCTGGTGCGGCCAGGCTTCCAGTTGACCCCGGACGACTTCGAGGTGGCCGAAGCCTTCGAGGTGCCGCTGAGCTTCCTGATGACGCCGGCCCACCACCGCCGGCACCGCGTCGAGTTTGCGGGCGACACACGGCAGTTCCTGTCCATGCCCTGGACCTCACGCGGCGATGATGGCCAGGCGCGCGACTACTTCATCTGGGGCGCGACAGCCGCGATGCTGCGCAACCTGTACCGCTTCCTGTCGGCCTGAGTCCGTGGCCCTGCGGGTCCGGCAGGCCTGACGCTGCTCAAGCCCAGGCGGGGCGGTGGGTATGATGCGCGGCGATGAGTTTCTTTGCCGTCCTGTTTGCGCTGGTGATCGAGCAGCTCAAGCCGCTGCCACGCGACAACTGGGTGCACCATGCGCTGGTGACCTGGGTCAGCTGGACGGGGCGCAACTTCGATGCCGGCCGCGAGCACCATGCCTGGGTGGTGTGGTGCGTGTCGGTGCTGACGCCCGGGCTCGCGATCGCGGCGCTGTACCTGCTGGTGCACCACAACAGCCTGCTGTTGTCGCTGCTGTTCAACGTGGCCGTGCTCTACCTCACGCTGGGGTTCCGGCAGTTCAGCCACTACTTCACCGACATCCGCGACGCGCTGGACCGTGGGGACGAGTTCGAGGCGCGCCGCCTGCTCGCCGAGTGGCGACACCTGGATGCGAGCGAACTGCCCCGCACCGAGCTGATGCGCCATGTGATCGAGCACGCCCTGCTGGCGGCGCACCGCCATGTGTTCGGCGTGTTCTTCTGGTTCGTGCTGCTGTCCACGCTGGGGCTGGGGCCGCTGGGTGCGGTGCTGTACCGCATGGCCGAGTTCGCCAGCCGATACTGGACCTTCCCCAGCAAGGCGCTGGGGGTCCCGGCCAATGACCGCTTGATGCGCATCTCGCAGCAGATGTTCGCGCTGATCGATCACGTGCCGGCGCGGCTGACGGCCTTCGGCTTCGCGGTGGTGGGTAACTTCGAAGAGGCGATCAACAGCTGGCGGCGCGACGCCGCGCTGTGGAAGCATGCCAACGAGGGCGTGATCCTCGCGGCAGCCGCCGGTGCCGTGGGGGTGCAACTGGGCGGCGATGCCGCGCCCGGCGTCACGCCCGATCGCTCGCGCACCTTCGAGGCGGGGCCGACGGACACGCCGGGCGCCGAAGGCTCCACCGCCGGTGTGCCTCCGCAAATGGGCCACCTGCGCAGCGTGGTCGGGCTGGTGTGGCGTTCGGTCGTGTTGTGGATGCTGCTGGTGGCCCTGCTGACCCTGGCCAACCTGGTGGGCTGAGCCCGGGCGCTACCAGCGTGTCGCCGACAACTCGGCGTGCAGTTCCTGGTAGATGCGGTAACGCGAGGCGCTGATCTCGCCACGCTCGAGCGCGGCACGCACGCCACAGCCGGGCTCGTGCAGGTGGGTGCAGTTGTAGAAGCGGCACTCGCCGGCATGCCGGCCCAGATCGGGCATCCAGCGAGGCAGGTCGGCGCTGGCCACCTGGCGCAGGCCGAACTCCTGGAAGCCCGGGGAATCGATCAGCGCGCTGCGGCGCTCGTCGTCCAGCCAGTACCAGGTGGTCGTGGTGGTGGTGTGGCGGCCGCTGTTCAGGGCCTGCGAGATCTCGCCCACCTGCGCGGCGGCAGCGGGCACCATGCGGTTGATGAGCGTGCTCTTGCCCATGCCGCTGGGGCCCAGCACCAGCGTCGCGCGGTCCAGCAGGTGCGGCCCCAGCAACGCGATGGCCTCGTCGCCGCGGGCCTTCAGCGAACATTCGAGCACGGCCACGCCCATCGCGCGATAGGGAGCCAGCCGCTGGCGCGCCGCCTCGGCCTGCGGAAGATCGATCTTGTTCAGCACGATCAGCGACGGGATGCCGGCCTGCTCCGCCGCGATCAGCGCGCGGGCCAGCTGGGTCTCGGCGTACATCGGCTCGGCCGCGACCAGGATCAGCAACTGGTCGAGGTTGGCCGCAAAGGACTTGCTGCGCCACTCGTCCTGGCGGAACAGCAGGTTGCGGCGCTCGGCGATGCGCTCGATCACGCCCTCGTCGCCAGCGGGTTGCCAGTGCACCCGGTCGCCGACGACGCAGTCGCTCTTCTTGCCGCGGGGGTGGCAGATCAGGCGGCGGCCATCGCTCGCCTCGACCATGAAGTGCCGGCCGTGGGCGCCGACCACCCGTCCGTTGGGGGCTTGTGCCGTCATGCGTCGCGGCTCAGCAAGGCATCCACCTTGGCCGCGCAGATGAAGTCGTTGATCGACAGGCCCTGCACCGAGTGCGTGTTGAAGCGCACGGTGCAGCGGCCATAGCCCACCGCGAGCTCCGGGTGGTGGTCTTCCTGGTTGGCCACCCAGGCCAGCGCATTGACGAAGCCCATGGTGCGATGGAAGTCGGGGAAGTCGAATCGCTTCTCGATGGCCCCGTCGGCCAGGCGCCAGCCCGGCACCCGGGGCAGGTGGGCGGCCACTTCGTCCGCGGTCATTGCCGCGTGGCCTTCCAGCGGCTGGCAGTGGCGGCGTGTGAGATCGTCATCCATGGTCGGATCACCTCGGCTGCAGCGTCAGGGCCGCCAGCCGTTCCCCAGCCGGCGGGTGGGAGTAGTAGAAGCGCACGTACAGCGGGTCGGGTGTGAGCGTCGATGCGTTGTCCTCGTGCAGCTTGATCAGCGCGCTGGCCAGCGCCGAGCCGTCGGCCTGCGCGCAGGCATAGGCATCGGCCTGGAATTCGTGGCGGCGCGACAGCAGCGCCATCAGTGGCGACGCAAAGAAGCCGAACACCGGCACCACGATCATGAACAGCAGCAGCGCCAATGCATCGTTGGGGGTGCCGATGTTGGGCTGCACGCCCAGGCCCGTGTAGAAGCCGCTCTGGCCCGCCAGCCAGCCCAGCAGCGCGAGGCCGGCCAGGCTCATCAGCATCATCATCACGATGCGCTTGGTGACATGACGGTGCTTGAAGTGGCCCAGCTCGTGCGCCAGCACGGCCTCCACCTCGCCGGGCGAGAGCTTGGCCAGCAGGGTGTCGAAGAACACCACGCGCTTGGCCGCGCCCAGGCCGGTGAAGTAGGCGTTGCCGTGGGCCGAGCGCCGGCTGCCGTCCATCACGAACAGGCCCTTGGCGGCGAAGCCGCAGCGCTTCATCAGGGCCTGCACGCGTTCGGCCAGCGAGGCGTCGGCCAGCGGCTCGAACTTGTTGAACAAGGGGGCGATCACGGTGGGGTACAGCACCATGATCAGCAGGTTGAAGGCCGCCCACGCGCCCCACGCCCACAACCACCACCAGCGACCCGTGGCGCCCATGATCCACAGGATCAGCGCGGCCAGCGGCAGGCCGATCACCGCGCCCACCGCCAGGCCCTTGAGCAGGTCGACGACATACAGGCGCGGTGTCGTGCGGTTGAAGCCGAACTGCTGCTCGATGCGGAAGGTGCTCCACAGCTCGAAGGGCAGGTCCAGCAGGCCGCCGATCAGCGTGAAGGCGGCCAGCAGGGCGAGCTGATAGGCCATGTCGCCGAAGCGCGGCTGCACGGTGTTCAGCAGCAGCGCATTCAGCTGGTCCAGCCCGCCCAGCAGCGTCCAGCCCAGCAGCACGGTGCTGGCGAAAGCGGTGGCCAGGATGCCGAAGCGGCCCTTGGCCAGCGTGTAGTCGGCTGCACGCTGATGCGCGGCGAGCGACACCGTGGCTCGAAAGGCCGGCGGCACGGCCGCCCGGTGGGCCGCCACGTGGCGCATCTGGCGCGAAGCCAGCCACAGCTTGACGGCCAGCGAGACCACCAGCGCGGTGGCAAACAGCAACGTGAGCAGGGAGGACGACATGGGTGCGAAGTGTAGGGCTGCGACAATTGCCGCATGAGCCTGCCCGAGCAAACCCCCACCCCTGTTGCCACGTTGGCGCCCAGCGACCAGAACCTGATCTGGATCGACCTGGAGATGACCGGCCTGTCACCCACCACCGACCGCATCATCGAGATCGCGGTGGTCGTCACCGATGCGCAGCTGACCCAGCGCGTCGAGGGCCCCGTGTTCGCCATCCACCAGAGCGACGCCACGCTCGACGCGATGGATGCCTGGAACAAGGGCACGCACGGCCGCAGCGGCCTGATCGACCGGGTGAAGGCCTCCACGGTGGACGAGGCCCGGGCCCAGGCCGAGGTGATCGCGTGGCTGAAGCAGTACGTGCCGGCCGGCAAGAGCCCGATGTGCGGCAATTCGATCTGCCAGGACCGCCGCTTTCTCGCGAAGGACATGCCCGAGCTCGAGGCCTTCTTCCACTACCGCAACCTCGATGTCAGCACCCTGAAGGAGCTGGCCAGGCGCTGGAAGCCTGCGGTGCTGGACGGCTTCAAGAAGGCGCAGGCGCACACCGCGCTGGCCGACATCCATGAGTCCATCGACGAGCTGCTGCACTACCGGCGCACGTTCCTCGCATTGTGATCCGGCGCGGCCAAGCGGCTGCGCAGCATCCGTCGCCAGGCGCCCAGCAGGGCACGGGCCTCATCGTCCGGCCGCGCGGGCAGCTTGCGGTATTCGGAGCAATCGCTCTTGCGCGTGAGCAGGTGGTGGTTGACCAGCTCGCGCCGCAGCGTGGCATGGTCGCCGTAGCGGTGGGCGGCCTTCAGGATCTCGTTGACCTCGGCTTCGGCATAGACGCGGCGTCCATCGAACTGCGACCACAGCACCCACAGCGCGAGCTTCTGCACGCTGTACTTGTTTGGCCAGCGCAGCAGCTGGCCACGTGAATCGAACTGCATCAACGCCTTGCGGGCATGCGTGCTCAGCGGCAGCGGGGGTGGCAGGTCCTCGGCGGCCAGCGGTGGCCGCGGCAGGGCCGGTGGCCGCGCCTGCTGCAGGGCCTGCAGGTTGCGGTGGCCCAGCGCGCGGGCCACGTGGTTCAGCAGTTCCACATGCCCGGGCGGTGGCAGGCCGGCGGCATGGCGGGTCTTCAGGGCCTGGCCCAGCGCACGCGCGAACTGCGACGCATCGGGCAGGGTGATCGACAAGGGCAAACGGCTCATGGCATGTCCTCCACGCGCGCACGGTGCCCGGCGAAGGGCGCTGGCGGTTGCCGGCTTCCAGCCTGTGCGCACGCGAGACGGGTGCCCGTGACGGGCCAGCCGGTTGACGCAAGGGGCGGAGGGTCTCGCGGCCCCGCGAGGGGCGGGCGAGGGCAGGTTTAGCTCGCGGTGGTGCCGCGCGGCAACGCCTGGGTGAACTGCCGACCGAGGCGGATTCTAGCCAGGCCCGGCGCGGTGCCTATTGCGTGAACTCGTAGGCGTTGAAGTTGTCCTGCCCCACCTTGTGCGCATTGCGGCGCTGGATGCGGCCGAAGTCGGTGTTGCCGTCGATCGTGGTCAGTGGCGGCAGCGGCCCTTGGCTGTTGATCGACTCGATCAGGAAGTGGTGGCTCTTGGTGCGCACCGAGCCGATGTCGCCAGGCTTGAGCTTGGACGCGAAGCCGGGGCTGAAGGTGCGCATCCTGAGCGGGCCCACCGGGCCGCCCTTGCCGATGTCCCAGTGCACCGGGATGCCGGCCTTGCGGTAGCAGTAGATCGCGAAGATGCCGCACCAGCTCTTCACATGCGCCGTGTTGCCCACCCAGGGCGTGGCGATCCAGTTGCCGGCACTCGTGCCGCCCTCGCGGAAGTTGGCATCGGTGAGCTTGACGCCGGCGGCGAAGTCGAACACTTCCTTGACGAAGTCGATGCCCTTCGGTCGGCCGTTGACCAGCTGGCCGAAGTCCACCTTGCCCATGTGCTGCTGCGCGATCAGCAGCACCAGCGGGCGCAGCGCGTCGAACACGCTGCTGGTCATGCCGGGCATCGTGGGCACGCCGCCTTGGGCCACCTGCTGCAGCAGCTGCAGCAACACGTCCCAGGTGAGCGGGCCCACGATGCCGTCGGGCACGAGCTGGTTCTTGGTCTGGAACTCCTGCACCCGACCACGTGTCTTGGGGCCGAACTGGCCGTCGGGTGCGAGCTTCGGCAGCTGGCTGGCGAGTTGGTTCAGCCCCTCCTGGAGCTGCTTGACGAGCGGCCCCATGGAGCCGATGGACAGGGTGGCAGGCACGGTGGACTCCCGGCGAAGATCGGATGGATCGATGCCGGAAATCCTAGGAACCGCGGGCCGGCCTTGCTGATCCGAACGTCACATCGCCGCGGCGGCACGCGCTGGCGCGTCCCCCGCCTTGGGGAGGCCGCTCAGACGCCCAGCAGGTCGACCTCGAACACCAGGGTCGCGTTCGGCGGGATCACGCCGCCCGCGCCGCGCGCGCCGTAACCCAGGTCGGCCGGGATCACCAGCACGCGGGTGCCGCCGACCTTCATGCCTTGCACGCCTTCGTCCCAGCCTCGGATCACCATGCCGGCGCCGAGGTGGAAGCGGAACGGGTCGCCACGGTCCTTGCTGGAATCGAACTTCGCGCCGCGGCCGTTAGGCTGGGCCGGGTCGTGCAGCCAGCCGGTGTAGTGCACGGTGACCTGCCGCCCGGCCTGCGCCTCGGCGCCGGTGCCGGCCTGGGTGTCGTCGTACTGGAGCCCGGAGGGGGTGGTGATCATCGTGATGCTCGTGGTTGGGGAAAACGGGTGCGCATCATGCCACCCAGCGGGCCGCCCAGGCCCGCGTGGCCGCAGCCAGCCACTCGCCGGCGCTGCCGGCCTCGATCACTGGCAGTGCCAGCGTGCGCCCCGCTGCCTGCAGCGCAAGCAGCGGCGCGCTGGCGTCGAAGGCCTGGGCGCCATTTTGCTTGCTGAGCTTGTGGCCGTCGGCGCCCAGCACCAGCGGCGTGTGCAGGTAGCGCGGCTGCGGCAGGCCCAGCAGGCGCTGCAGGTGGATCTGGCGCGCGGTGTTGTCGGCCAGGTCCTCGCCGCGCACGACATCGGTGACGCCCTGGGCCGCGTCGTCCACCACCACCGCGAGCTGGTAGGCCCACAGGCCATCGGCGCGCCGCAGCACGAAGTCGCCCACGCTGCGGGCCACGTTCTGCTGTTGCTCGCCCAGCCGCCGGTCGTGCCAGGCCAGCACGGCCTCCTGGCCATCGAGCTCGGTGCGCACGCGCGTCGCCCGCGCCGGCTTGCCGTGCAGGCCGTGGCGGCAGGTGCCGGGGTACAGGCGTTCTTCGAATCGCTCGTGCAGGATGCCCATCGCGACCAGGGCGTCTTCGATCTCGCGCCGCGTGCAGCCGCAGGGGTAGGCCAGGCCGCGCTCGACCAGGCTCGCCAGTGCCGCCCCGTACAGTGCGCCGCGGGTCGACTGCAGCACCGGCTCCTCGTCGGGCAGCAGCCCGCAGATGGCGAGCTGGCCGAGGATCACCTGGTCGGCCCCGGGCAGGCAGCGCGGGGCGTCCACGTCCTCGATGCGCACCAGCCAGCGGCCGCCGTGCGCGCGCGCATCGAGCCAGCTGGCCAGCGCCGCCACCAGCGAGCCCGGGTGCAGCGGCCCGGTGGGCGAGGGCGCGAAGCGGCCGATGTAGGGGCTGCGATCCATCTGCGGGTGCTGACCGGCGAGCGGCTGTCAGTCCACCGCTGGCAGGCCGATGTGGCGCTCGAGCAGTGCCCGCCGCGTGGCCGGGCTCTTGAGCTGTTGCAGAAACCATTGCAACGCCAGGCCCTGCGGCGCGCGGCGCGGCAGGCCCACCGAGGCGCTGCGCCACGCATAACCCAGTCGCACCGGCGGCCGGCTGCGTGCCACCGGCTTGACCACCAGCCGGCCGGCGCGCACCTGCTCGCGGATCAAGGGCTCGGGCACGAAACCGCAGCCCAGGCAGCGCAGCTGGGCCTCGATCTTGGCCTGCATCGAGGACACGGTGAGCACGTCCTGCCCGGGCAGCAGGTTCACCGTCATCGGCGACAGGCGCTGCGCCGAATCCGCCACCGCCACCGCGCGGTGGGCCAGCAACGCCTCGTCGTCCACCGGCTGACGCCAGGCGGCCAGCGGGTGGTGCGGTGCGACGGCGAACACGAACTCGACTTCGCCCAGCGGCTGGACCTCGATGCCGGTGCGCACCGGTGCATCCTGCGAGACACCGATCGCCAGGTCGGCCTGGCCGGTGACCAGCGCCTCCCACAGGCCGGTCATGATCTCGGTGCGCAGGCGCAGCCGGGTGCCCACGGGTTCGGCCGCGTCGGTGCGCAACGTGTAGAAGCCTTCGATCAGCTCGAACATCGTCAGGCGCGAGATCACGCCATCCACCGCGATCGTGAGCTGCGACTCCCAGCCGGTGGACACGCGCCGCACACGGTTGGCCACGGCGTCCATCTCGGCCAGCAGGCGCCGGCCCTCGTCCAGCAGCTCCTGGCCGGCGGCGGTGAGGCGGGCCTGGCGCGAGCGGCGGTCGAACAGCAGCACGTCCAGCGCTTCCTCGAGCTGGCGCACGCTGTAGGTCAGCGCCGAGGGCACCTTGCCGAGCTCGCGCGCGGCGGCCGCAAAGCTGCCGCTGCGGGCGATGGTGTCCATCATCTGCAGGGCTTCGGGTGTGAGGGCGTTGCGGCGGTGCATGGGGGTGGGCGGGCCGGGCTTCATCATATTTGAACGTGTACTTCAAGCCGCACCATCGCCGCCGACCCGGTGCCGGTGCGACCATGCACTGCACTGGAGGCACTGCACCATGATCACCTTGCGACGATCCGAAGACCGCGGCCTGGCCGACCACGGCTGGCTGCGCAGCCAGCACAGCTTCTCCTTCGCCGACTACCACGACCCGGCGCACATGGGCTTTGGCAACCTGCGCGTGATCAACGAGGACCGCATCGCGCCGGGCACCGGTTTCGGCACGCACGGCCACCGCGACATGGAGATCGTGAGCTACGTGCTCGAGGGCGCGCTGGCGCACCGCGACAGCCTGGGCAATGGCGCGAGCATCGTGCCCGGCGAGGTGCAGCGCATGAGCGCCGGCACCGGCGTGCGCCACAGCGAGTTCAACCACGCGCGGGACGCGACGACGCACTTCCTGCAGATCTGGCTGCTGCCGCACACGCAGGGCCTGGCGCCCGGCTACGAGCAGAAGGCCTTCTCCGAGGCCGACAAGCGCGGCCGCTTGCGCCTGGTGGCCTCGCCCGACGGACGCGAAGGTTCGGTGACGGTGCACGCCGATGCCAGCCTGCGTGCCGGGCTGTTCGAGGGCGACGAGCGCGCCGAGCTCATGCTCGATGCGCAGCGGCTGTGCTACGTGTTCGTGGCCCGCGGCAGCGTCGAGCTCAACGGCCAGGCCCTGGCCACCGGCGACGCGGCCGCGCTGCGCGGTGAATCACGCCTGGTGCTGCAGCACGGCCGGGGCGCCGAGGTGCTGGTGTTCGACCTGGCGCCTTGATCGGCGGCGCCGGGCCGCTACATTGCGGTCATGGCGCCCCCCAGCTCACGTCGATCGCAGCCCCCTGGGGCCGGAAAGGCCCCCTTCGGGGTCCTGGGGGCGTCCAGGCCCTTCGCAACGGCCGGGCGGACTTGATGGACCTGCTGATCAAGGTGCTGACGGTGCTGCCCGCGCTGGACTGGGTGGCGATGGCCCTGTTTTTCGGCGGCTGGGTGGGCTATGCGAACTTCGCGCAGCGCAGGGCCCACGTGCGGCCCTCGATCCTGGCCACCACCAACCGCTGGCGCTGGCACTGGATGCTGCAGGCCACACGGCGCGAGAACCGCATCGTCGATTCGGCGGTGGTGCAGAACCTGTCGGCCAGCCCGCAGTTCTTCGCCTCCACCAGCATCCTGGTGATCGGCGGTCTGCTGGCGGTGTTGGGCACCACCGAGAAGGCCACCGAACTGGTGCGCGAGCTGCCCTTCGCGGCCCGCACCACGGTGCTGGTGTTCGACCTGAAGCTGGTGCTGCTGACCGGCATCTTCATCTACTGCTTCTTCCGCTTCACCTGGAGCCTGCGGCAGTACAGCTTCGGCGCGATCCTGGTCGGCGCGGTGCCTGAAAGCGGCAGCATGGACGACGCCGCGCGCCAGGCCTTTGCCGACCGGGCGGGCCGGGTCATGGGGCTGGCCGCCGAAACCTTCAACGACGGGTTGCGCGGCTACTACCTCTCGTTCGCGGTGGTGGCCTGGTTCTTCTCGGCCTGGGCCTTCATCGTGGGCACGCTGGCCGTGCTGTGGGTGCTGTACCGGCGCGAGTTCCACTCCGAGGTGCTGGTGGCGCTGCGCGACGGGCTGGGCTGATCCCGCGGCCGGGGGCCCCCTCAGCCCGGTGCCATGCCGAGGAAGGCCTTCACCGGCACCACGGTGCGTGCCGGGTCCTCTTCCTGCGGCACATGGCCCAGCGTGTCGAACATCACCAGTTGGCTGCCCGCGATGTCCGCCTGGAAGCGCTGCGCGGCCGCGGGCGGAATCAGGCGGTCGCGTCCCCCCCAGAGGATCAGCGTGGGCAGCCGCAGCGTGGTGATGCGCGTGGCGTCCGCTCCGGGCTGCATCTGGCGGAAGCGCTCGCCCATCGCCACCCGGTTGCCTTCACGCAGCGTGAGCTCGAAGTAGCGGTCGACCAGCGCCTCGTTCACGCGCGAGGGGTCGCCATAGACATCGCGCACGCTGGCCACCACCAGCGCCCTGGGCAGCAGGTGCTCGCCCAAGCGGTTGAGCACCGGCGTGCGGGCGAGCAGGAAGCCCGCCGGCATCGAGACCGGGTCGATCGCATATCCGCTGGCGTCCACCAGCACCAGCTTGTCGACGCGCTGCGGCGCCAGCGCCGCGAGCTGCCAGGCTACCTCGCCGCCCAGCGAATTGCCGGCCACGACGAAGCGCTGCACCTTCAGCGCATCCAGCAGGTCCAGCGTGAAGCGGGCGTAGTCCGGGCCCCGGTAGGGCCGGCCCGCGTAGTGGCCGGTGTACGGGCCGGTGAGGCCGAAGCCGGGCAGGTCGAAGCTGATCACGCGGCGCTGGCCGCGCAGCGCGCGCGCCCAGCCCTCCCAGGTGTGCAGGCTGGCCGCGGTGCCGTGGATCAGCACGATCGGGGCCGGGTCGTGGCGCGGGCCCTCGTCGCGGTAGTGCACCAGCTGGCCCTGCAAATCCAGGAAGTCCGAGGGCGGTGGGGCCCAGCGCTGGACCAGCGTGGACACCGCGCGGTCGGGTGCTCGCATCAGCGGCAGCGCCAGCGCCGTGAGCATCAGCAGCAGGCCGACCAGGCGCAGCGCGAAGGTGCTCACGGCGGGCTCAGGGGACGAGCTCGGTGTCGAGCGCCACGCGCTCGTCGAACACGAAGCAGCGGCCACGCCAGCCGGGCGCGCGGCCGGCGGTCTCCTCGAAGTACTTCAGGATGCCGCCCTCGAGCTGGTAGCTGTGCGGCAGGCCGAGTGCCTGCATCACCAGCGCTGCCTTTTCGCAGCGGATGCCGCCGGTGCAGTAGCTCACCACGGTGTGCGGCTGCAGCGCCTCGCGGTGCGCGGCGAGGGCGGCCGGGAAGTCGCTGAACTTGTGCAGCCGCCAGTCGATCGCGCCCTCGAAGGCGCCGGCATCCACCTCGAAGCCGTTGCGCGTGTCCAGCATCAGCACCTGGCGGCCGGCGTCGTCGTGGCCCTGCTCGAGCCAGCGCGCCAGCGTGGCCGGGCTCACCGCCGGCGCGCGGCCCTCGGCCGGGCGCACCGCGGGCATGTTCATGCGGATGATCTCGCGCTTGATCTTGACCTTCAGGCGCTTGAAGGGCTGCTCGGCGCTGTAGCTCTCCTTGGCCGGCAGGCCGGCAAAGCGCTCGTCCGCGCGCAGGGCGGCCAGCCAGGCGTTCAGGTCTTTCGGCGGGCCGGCCAGGAACAGGTTGATGCCCTCCTCGGCCAGCAGCACCGTGCCCTTGAGCCCCAGCGCCTGCGCATGGCCGTGCAGCCGCTCGCGCAGCGCCGGCAGGTCGTGCAGCGGCACGAAGCGGTAGGTGGAGACGTTGAGGATGGCGGACGGGTTCACTGCGGAATTCTAGGAGCCGGCCGCGTCGGCACGGCGATGTCGCACACGCCAACGTGTGCGGCACGGTGCACGAACCAGGCCTCGCGCCGGTTGCGGCGCGACTCCACCAGCGCCTGCCAGGTGGCGGTGTCGGTGCGCAGCAGCTCGAGCGCGGGCCGCTGTTCGGGCGGCAGCTCGTCGAGCACCCGCACGCTGCGGATGGCCGCGCGCTGCTCGGCCTGCTCGTAGAAGCCCAGCGTGGCACCACCACGCGGCAGGGCGGACAGCCGTTCGATGCCGCTGATCACCCGCCCCACCAGCGTGATGTTGCGGTCCAGCGCGCGCGGCGCATGGCCGATCACCGCGTACAGCGCGCTGGCATTGCTGCTGTCCGGTGGGTTGGCGCGGGCGGCGCCCACCATCGCGTGGCAGTGCGCGAGCCAGGCGCGCCCGCGCCGTGGGTCGGCCGCGACCGGAAAGCCGTCGACCCAGCCGGTGACGGGGGCCCAGCCATCCGCATCGGGCAGGCGCGTCAGCGGCAGGCCGCGCAGGGCGGTATCGAACTCGGCCGGCAAGCGCAGGTCGGCGGCGCCCAGGCTGCGCGCCTGATCGGGCTTGTCGGCCTCCGGGTCGCCCCATTGGGCGACGTAGTTGTCCTGCACGCGCAGCACTGCCAGGCCGTCGAAGTAGCGGCCGCGCGCCAGCGCCAGCAGGTTGGCCACGTGGCGCGGCGCGAAGCGGGGCGCCAGCTCGATCAGCACCGGCCCGCTGGCCAGCTCCATCACCAGAGTGCGCGCCGGGTCCGGCGCGCGCCAGTCGCCGGGCTGGCTGGCCTTCAGCACCTCGGCGGTGGTGCGTGGCGGGGTGGCGGGCGGCGGGGCGGCGTGGGCCGCCAGCAGGCACGGCAGCCCCAGGCTGGCGACGAGGGTGGACAGGCGCATGGCGGTGTGGTCGCGGGCAACGATGGGGCCGCAGCCTAGCAGCCCCGGCGCGGCCCGGCGTGCGAAACCCGCTGCCTACAATGACCAGATGCCCTTCGTCCACCTGCGCACCCACACCGAGTTTTCCGTCGTCGATGGCACCCTGCGGGTGGACGATGCAGCGGCTGCCGCGCGGGCCGATGGCCAGGTGGCGCTGGCGATCACCGACTTGTCCAACCTGTTCGGCGCGGTCAAGTTCTACAAGGCCTGCCGCGGCAAGGGCGTGAAGCCGATCATCGGTGCCGATGTCTACCTGGAACCCGAAGGCAGCGAGAAGCAGCCCAGCCGCCTGCTGCTGCTGGTGCAGGACCGCCAGGGCTACCTGAACCTGAGCGAGCTGCTGGCGCGCGGCTGGGTGCGCAATGCGCAGCGCGCGCAGGCCTGGCTGAAGTGGGAGTGGCTGCAGGAGCTCGGCGCGGGCCTGATCGCCCTTTCCGGTGCCGACCAGGGCGCGGTGGGCATGGCGCTGCTGGCCGGCGACAGCGCACGCGCCAGCGCCGCGGCGCAGCGTCTGGCCGCGCTGTTCCCGGACCGCTTCTACCTCGAGCTGCAGCGCGCCGGCCTGCCCACGCACGAAACCCATGTGCGTGCCGCGGTGCCGCTGGCCGCCACGCTGGGCCTGCCGGTGGTGGCCACGCACCCGGTGCAGTTCGCGACGCCGGACGACTTCGATGCGCATGAGGCGCGGGTGTGCATCGCCGAGGGCGAGACGCTGGCCAACCCCAAGCGCATCAAGCGCTTCAGCCGCGAGCAGTACTTCAAGACCCAGGCCCAGATCGAGGCCCTGTTTGCCGACGTGCCCTCGGCCATCGCCAACACGGTGCAGATCGCGCAGCGCTGCAACCTCACGCTGGCGATGGGCAAGAACTACCTGCCCGACTTTCCCACCCCGATCCAGGCCGACGGCACGCCGATGCCGATGGGCGACTATTTCCGCCAGGCCAGCTTCGAGGGCCTGGAGGATCGGCTCGCGCTGCTGTACCCCGACGCGGCCGAACGCGACCGGCAGCGCCCGCGCTACGTGGAGCGGCTGGAGTTCGAGATCGCCACCATCCTGAAGATGGGCTTCCCGGGCTACTTCCTGATCGTGTCGGACTTCATCACCTGGGCCAAGGGCCACGGCTGCCCGGTGGGCCCGGGCCGCGGCTCCGGCGCCGGCTCGCTGGTGGCGTATGCGCTGAAGATCACCGACCTCGACCCGCTGCAGTACAACCTGCTATTCGAGCGCTTCCTGAACCCCGAGCGGGTGTCGATGCCCGACTTCGACGTCGACTTCTGCCAGGGCAACCGCGACCGCGTGATCGACTACGTGAAGGACAAGTACGGCCGCGAGGCGGTGAGCCAGATCGCCACCTTCGGCACCATGGCGGCCAAGGCGGCGCTGCGCGACATCGGCCGCGTGCTGGGCATGGGCTATGGCCATGTGGACTCGATCGCCAAGCTGATCCCCGCGCCGCCGGGCAAGACGGTCACGCTGGCCAAGCTGCCCGAGAACCCCGACCCCGGCATCATCTACGCCCGCAAGGAGGCGCCCGAGCTCGAGCAGCGCGAGGCCGCCGAGGAAGAGGTGGCCGAGCTGCTGAGCCTGGCCACGCGGGTGGAAGGCATCGTGCGCAACATCGGCATGCATGCCGGCGGCGTGCTGATCGCGCCGGGCAAGATCACCGACTTCTGCCCGCTGTACCAGCAGCCCGGCAGCGACAGCGCGGTGAGCCAGTACGACAAGGACGACGTCGAGGCGATTGGTCTCGTGAAGTTCGACTTCCTGGGCCTGGCCACGCTGACCATCCTGGAGCTGGCCAAGGACTTCATCGTCGCGCGTCATCCCGAGCGCAAGGACTTCAACTTCGAGACCATCCCGCTGGACGACCCGCGGGTCTACAAGCTGTTCTCCGAAGGCCTGACCGAGAGCGTGTTCCAGTTCGAATCGCGCGGCATGCAGGGCATGCTGCGCGACGCCAAGCCCAGCCGGCTGGAAGACCTGATCGCGCTGAACGCGCTGTACCGCCCGGGCCCGATGGACCTGATCCCCAGCTTCGTGGCGCGCAAGCATGGCCGCGAGGAAGTGGTCTACCCGCACCCGCTGCTGGCCACCGTGCTGTCCGAGACCTACGGCATCATGGTCTACCAGGAGCAGGTGATGCAGGCCGCGCAGGTGCTGGGCGGCTACTCGCTCGGCGGCGCCGACCTCTTGCGCCGCGCGATGGGCAAGAAGAAGGCCGAGGAGATGGCCCAGCACCGCGAGATCTTCCGCAAGGGTGCCGCCGAGAAGGGCATCTCGGCCGAGACGGCCGACGAGGTGTTCGACCTGATGGAGAAGTTCGCGGGCTACGGCTTCAACAAGTCGCACGCTGCCGCGTACTCGCTGCTGGCCTACCACACGGCCTGGCTGAAGGTGCATTTCACGGCCGAGTTCTACGCCGCGAACATGACCATCGAGATGGACGACACCGACAAGCTCAAGGTGTTGCTCAACGATGCCAAGCTGTTCAACATCGCCTTCGAGCCGCCGGACGTGAACCGCGGCGTGCACCGCTTCGAGCCGGTCACCAGCAAGCTGGTGCGCTACGGCCTGGGGGCGATCAAGGGCACCGGCCAGGGCGCGATCGAGGCCATCGTCGAAGCCCGCAACGAAGGGGGGCTGTTCCGCAGCTTCTTCGACTTCTGCGCCCGCGTGGACCGCAAGCGCATCAACAAGCGCGTGGTGGAGGCCTTGATCAAGGCCGGTGCCTTCGATGCGCTGCACGCCGACCGCGCCAGCCTGCTGGCCAGCGTGGGCCTGGGCTTCGACTGGGCCGACACGCAGGTGGTCAACGCCTCGCAGGGCGGCCTGTTCGACGACCTCGGTGATGCCCATGGTTCCTCCACCCAGGAGCCGGCGCTGGTGCATGCCGAGCCCTGGAGCATCCGCGAGCGGCTCACGCTGGAGAAGACGGCGCTGGGCTTCTACCTCTCGGGCCACCTGTTCGAGCAGAACGAGGCCGAGGTGCGCCGCTTCTGCAAGCGGCGCATCGCCGACCTCGTGGACAGCCGCGAGCCCCAGCTGCTGGCCGGCATCGTCAGCGACCTGCGCTTCGTGAACGGCCAGCGTGGCCGGGTGGCGATCTTCAAGCTCGACGACAAGAGCGAAACCATCGAGGCCGTGGCCAACGACGAGCTGATCGAGGCCAACAAGGAATTGCTGAAGGAAGACGAACTGCTGATCGTGCAGGGCAAGGTGCAGCCCGACCGCTTTTCCGGTGGCCTGCGGCTGAACGTGAACCAGGTCTGGGACCTGGCCTCGGCCCGCGCACGCTTCGGCCGCTTCATGCAGGTGGCGATGGCCGGCGGGCTCGATGGCGAGGTGCGCCCTCTGGCCGAGCTGGTGCAGCTGTGGCCGGCCCGGCGCGTGCAGACCGAGCAGGGCGAGCTGACGCAGGGCCTGGGTGTGCGCCTGCAGATCCGCCGGCCCACCGCCTGCGCCGAACTCGACCTGGGCGAACAGGGCCGCTTCTGGCCCTGCGACGAGGCGCTGGCGCGATGGCGCACGCTGGCCGCGGAAGGGCAGGCGGCGATCGTTTACGAAGCCTGAGCCTGGCCGCCTGGCGGCAAGCGCCCGCATTCGAGACCCGTTTCACGCGTTTACCGATCTTCACTGCGGCCTGGCCAACGCAGGGGGACCATGCTTCGTTGAACCTTCATCAACGAACAGGAGCAAACCATGAGCAAGGCAAGCGCAGCGATGTTCACCGCCTTGGCGCTGGCGGGCGCCTCGGTGCCGGGCCTGGCCGCCGACGTGGGGGTTTCCATCGGCATCAGCCAGCCCGGCGTGTATGGCCGCATCGACATCGGCCGCTTCCCGCCGCCGGTGCTGGTGGCACCGCAGCCGGTGTGGGTGGCCGCGCCGCGGGTGCGCCCGCCGCATGCGCCGGAGCCGGTGTACATGTGGGTGCCGCCGGGCCATCGCAAGCACTGGCACAAGCACTGTGCGAAGTACGGTGCCTGCGGCGCACCGGTCTACTTCGTCGAAGACCGGTGGTACCACCAGCACGTGGCGCCGGCGCCGGTGCCGCCCCACCGTCACCCTCAACACCCGCACCGCTAGCCTGGGGAACTCCTGAGGCCGGCATGCTGGCCAGGGGCCACAGAATGGCGGCATGTATGAAACCCCGCTCACCGGCCTGGTGCTCACCGGGGGCGGCGCCCGGGCCGCCTACCAGGTGGGCGTGCTCAGTGCCATTGCCCGCCTGCGCCGTGAGTCGGGCACCGACCTCAAGCGCAACCCGTTCGGCGTGATCTGCGGCACGTCGGCCGGCGCCATCAACGCTGCCGCCATCGCCTGCCAGGCCGACCGGTTCGATGCCGCGGTCGAGGTGCTGGCCCGCGTGTGGCGTGAGTTCCATGTCGACCAGGTGTACCGGGCCGATTCCCTGGGCGTCATCCGCAGCGGCGCGCAATGGCTCACGATGCTGTCGATCGGCTGGGTGCTGGCCCGCTGGCGCCGCGCGCGGCCGCGTTCGCTGCTGGACAACTCGCCCCTGGCCGAGCTGCTGGGCCGCGCGGTGCAGTTCGACCGCCTGCCCGCGCTGCTGGGCTCGCGGCACCTGCAGGCGCTGGCGCTCACCGCCTCCAGCTACTCCAGCGGCGAGCACGTCACCTTCTACCAGGCTGCCGCGCCGGTGCAGCCCTGGACGCGCACGCAGCGCGTGGCCGTGCCCACGCAGGTGTCGCTGCCGCACCTGCTGGCCTCGTCGGCCATCCCGTTCGTGTTTCCCGCCACCGAGCTCGAGCGCGACGGCCGTCGCGAATGGTTCGGTGACGGGTCCATGCGCCAGACGGCCCCCATCTCGCCGGCCATCCACCTGGGGGCGCAGCGCCTGGTGATCATCGGCGCCGGGCGCATGCACGAGCCGCCCGGGCGCCAGGTGCCCAACACCGGCTACCCCTCGCTGGCGCAGATCGCCGGGCATGCGATGTCGGGCATCTTCCTCGACGCGCTGATGCTCGATGTCGAACGCATGGAGCGCATCAACCGCACGCTGGCGCTGCTGCCCGAGGCGGCACGCAAGCAAACGCCCCTGCAGCCGATCCAGGCCCTGGTGATCGCGCCCTCGCAGCGGCTGGACGATATCGCCGCGCGGCACCAGGCCCACCTGCCGGCGCCGGTGCGGGCGCTGCTGCGTGGCGTGGGCGTCAGCGGCTCGGGGCAGGACGCGCGCGGTGCGGCGCTGGCCAGCTACCTGCTGTTCCAGTCCTCCTACACCCAGGAGCTGATGGCGCTGGGCGCGGCCGACGTGCAGGCCCGCCGCGACGAGGTGAGGGCGTTCTTCGGCTGGCACCCGGCCCACGGGCCGCGCCCGCACGCCGAGGTGCAGGCCACGAGCCAGGGCTAACGCGCCAAAGGGGCGTCCTTCACCGCCTCGAGCTCCCAGACCAGGTGGCTGAGCGCGCCGCGGCGCGCACGGGCGCGCTCGCGCCAGCGCTCCAGCCAACCTTCGTGCTGCGGGTGGTAGGCCTGCCCGGGCTTGATGCGCTGCACCCGCCGCACCAGGAAATCGCCACGAAAACCGTACATGCGTGCGGTGAGCTGCGGCCGGGAGAAGTAGTGGTGCGTGTCGGCGGCGATGAAGTTCACGTGCGTCGGGTCCTGGAACGCCGCCGGGTGCGGGTAGGCCGGGGTCTGGGCATACAGCAGGCCACCGGCGCGCAGGACACGCCAGATCTCGTCCATCAGCTCGATGAACGGGAACCGCGTGCCCAGGCCATCCGACGTGGGCAGCAGGCGGGGCACGTGCTCGAAGAAGTCGTAGGCCGAGACCGAGTCGAACATCGCGTCGGGGTAGGGGATGGGCTGCAACGCCAGGTTGGCCTGGCGCAGCGTGACGCCCGGCGCCGCCGCCGGCGCCGCGATGTCGATGCCGTGCAGTTCGTCGCGCTGGTAGGGGTTGCGGGGCACGCCGCCGCAGCCGAGGTCGAGGTGGCGCGTACGCGTGCGAAGGGGGTCGTGCATCGGTCGGTCTCGTGTGGGGTGGCTCAGGCGCGCCAGCGGGCCCAGGCCAGGCGCGCGCGCAGGCGCAGCGTGCGGCGGTCGTGCATGCCCAGGCGCCGCCGCGCGGCGACGATCAGCGCGGCCTCGTCGAGCCGGCCCTGGGCGATCAGGCGCTGGCACAGGTCGTGCCCGTCCAGGCCGCGCAGCAGGGCATCGGGCAGCGTGGCCAGCCGCTGGCCGAGTGCGGCGGGTGGCAGCACGCGATCGAAGTTGAACAGGCCGTGGAACCCAAAGGTCGGGCCGGCGGGTTCGGTTCGTTCGTAGGCAAAGCGAGCGGCCATCGCGGGCGAGGCGAAGCGGATGCCGTGCCGGCGCTCCAGCGCCTCGCGGTGGGTGTCGCAGATGCACAGGTCTTCGGGATGGGCCGGCGCGAGCGCCGGGTCCTGCAGGGCCTGCAGCAGGCGACGCGAGCGCAGCGAGAAGCCGCCGTTGCCCACGGCCCGCTCGGCGGGCCTGTCGTGCCAGGGCGCGCCGATGTAGTCGCATTGCAGGAACGCCGGGTCCCAGGCCGCGGGGTCGAGCACATAGCCGTCCCACTGCACCACCAGCAGGTGGCTGGTGTGCAGGTGCGGTGCCAGCCCGCGCAGCATGAAGTGAGAGTAGTCGGCCACCGAGTCGATGCGCACGGCGATCCGTTCGATGCCGGGTGGTGCGCTGGGCAGCAGCGCCGGGTCGGTGAACAGCAGCACCCGGGCGAAGCGCGCGTGCGACATGCAGTGCTGCAGGGCCCCCAGGGCCAGCGTGGGTTCGCGCGTGTCCACGCAGCACAGCGTCACCTCGGGCAGGGCCAGGCTCATTGGCGGGCCCCTTGCGGTGTGCGCGTCGGGACCCGCGCGCGGGGGTGGCCCGTCGCGCTCATGGGTTGCGTGCCAGCAGTTCGAGGTACAGCGCAAGGTGCTGCTCGGCGCAGCGCTGCCAGCTGAACTGGCGGGCATGCGCGAGCACCGCCTGCGCGGTGCCGGGCGCCGCGTGCGATGCCAGGCCGTTCTCGACCACGCGGCGCATGGCGGCGCCCTCGAAGGCGTCGAAATAGTGCGCCACCGAGCCCCCCACCTCGGGCAGCGAGGTCAGGCGCGACAGGAACACCGGCTTGCCGAAGTACATGGCCTCGATCGGCGGCAGGCCGAAGCCCTCGGCCAGCGAGGGAAAGAGAAAGGCCTCGCAATGCGCGTAGAGCCAGGCCTTCTCGGGCTCGCTGATGTCGAGCAACAGCTGCACGTTGCCAAGGCCGCGCTGGGCCACCATCTGCCGCACCGCCTGGGTGTAGGGGCTGGCCGCACCCGCCAGCACCAGTGTGCGATCGGGCCAGGCCGCGGCCAGGTCGAGCAGCGCCACGATGTTCTTCGTGGGGGCCATTCGGCTGACGTGCAGCAGGAAGGGCGCAGCCGGCGCCAGCGCTGGCGGTGTGCGCGGCGTGCGGCTCAGGTCGGTGGCGCCGTTGTGGATGACACGCGGCGCCTGCGGCAGCGGGGCGAGCTCGGTGCTGATGTCGCGTGCCACGTAGTGCGTGATCGCGATGGTGGCGTCCGCGTGCAGCAGCCGGGCCCGGGTGCGAGCGCGGTAGCGCGCCAGCTTGGCGCCGGACTTGGTGTGCAGGAAGTTCAGGTCATGCACCGTCTCGACCACATGCTGCGTGAACAGCGGCGGTCGCAGCCGGTTGTGCTGGTGCAGCGTGTGCCAGAGCGCAAAGCGCATCGGGCGCAGATGCAGCCAGCGTTGCCAGGTGGCGGTGTCGAGGTAGCCCACGTCAGCACCAAACTCGCCGTGGAACCGGCGCGGCAGGTGCAGGTGAAGCCGGATGCCGTGCTGGGCCTGCAGCGCGGGTGCGCGCTCGGCGAGCGCGAGCGCGAGCCGGCGCGAGAACTCGCCCAGGCCGTCGTGCCAATGCCGGATGCGGCCGAGGCCGAGGCCGATGTGACGCAGGCCGCTTGCCGTGGCGGTGCTCATCACGCCAGCGCGTTTTCGACCTGGGCCATGACCTCGTCCACCGTGGGCCAGCCGGGCCAGCGCCGCACCACGCGCACGCTGGGGCCCCAGGGCGCCCACTGCTCCGGCTTGGTCGGGCCGAGCACGCTGAGCACCGGCGCATCCACCGCGGCCGCCAGGTGGGCCGGGCCGGTGTCGTTGGACACCACCAGCGCGGCGCGCCGCAGCACGCCGCCGTAGGCGCCAAGGTCCACGCCGGACAGCAGCTTCACACCGGGGTGGTGGGTGGTGATGATCGCGTCCTCGCCCGGGCCGGGGCAGGCCACCACGTCCCGCCCGCATTGCAGCAGCGCCTGGGTGAACTGGGCAAAGGCGGGCCAGGTCTTGTCCTGGTCCTCGAACAGGCCGCCCGCGAAGGGGCAGATCACGACAAAGCCGTCACGCACGCCGTGGGCGGCGAGCACGGCATCGGCGCGCGCCGCATCGGCCGGCAGCGTCTTCAGGGCAATGCGTTCCGGTGGCGGTGCCTGCAGGTGCAGGAAGCGGCAGGCCAGCTCCCAGTAGCTCACCAGCGCATGGCCGCCATAGGTGATGGGTTCGGCGCGGCGCAGCAGCGGCCCGCGCGCTTCCTGGGCGTAACCCACCGCCTTCAGGCCCGCCAGCCGCATCTCGAGGGCACCGGAAAACGAGGTGGGCAGCACCAGCGCGTTTTCGCGCCGGTCGAAACCCGGGTCGTGTGTTCGGGCCTGCTCGCGCAGCGCACGCAGCTGGGCCACCCGATCGCGCAGCCGGCCCGGCCGTGCATGGGTGCACCAGCCCTGGCCTGCCAGCAGCGGGCCGGCCCAGCGCGCGCCCACCAGCTGCAGCTCGAACCCGTGGTCCTGCAGCAGCTGCAGCGCCGGCACGCCGAGGATCACGTCGCCCACCCAGTTGCGCAGACGAACGATCAAGGGGCGAGGCGTCATGCGGGCAAGGGGGAGCGTCGGGTGGGGCGGCGCAGCAGGCGTGCGGTGGCGGTGGGGCGCATCGAGCGCCGTGCCGCGGCCAGCAGCCGGCCGGGAGGGGGCACGCGCAGCGTCGATAATTTCAGCTTCGCCGCATTCTGCCACCCGACCATGCCCACCCCCCTGCCTGCCGCCGCCGACGTGATCGCGCTGCACGACCACCTGCTGGCCACCGCCGGCTGGCCCCAGCACGAGCCCGCGCCGCGTGACGAGGGCCTGTGGCGCTGGGTGCAGACCAACCACCTGTTCAACTGCCGGCTGTGGGCCGAGGAAGACCTGGCGCGGCGCACCCAGGTGAGCGATGCCGAGATCGCGGCCAACAAACGTGCGATCGACCGCTACAACCAAGCCCGCAACGATGCGACCGAACGGGTGGACGAACTGCTGCTGGTGGCGCTGGGCCTGGTGGACGAGGCCTCGGCACGCACCGACACCCCGGTGTCGACCGTGCCCGCCGGTGCGCGGCTGAACAGCGAAACCGCGGGCAGCATGATCGACCGCATGTCGATCATGGCGCTGAAGGTTGACGCCATGCGCAAGCAGACCGAGCGCACGGACGTGGACACCGAGCACGTGGCCTCCAGCCACGTGAAGCTGGCGCGCCTGAAGCAGCAGCGTGCCGACCTGGGCCACTGCCTGGACGCGCTGTTGGCCGATGCCCGGGCGGGACGGGCGTACTTCAAGGTCTACCGCCAGTTCAAGATGTACAACGATGCGCGCTTCAACCCCGCGCTGGTGGCCGAAGCCAAGGCGCGGGGCTAGGTGAAACTGCTCGTCGTCAAGACCTCGTCGATGGGCGACGTGGTCCATGCGCTGCCGGCCATCAGCGACATCCGGCGCCTGCGCCCCGGCATCACGATCGACTGGCTGGTGGAGGCGCCGTTCGCCGCCATCCCCCGCCTGCACCCGGCGGTGCGCCGCGTGCTGCCACTGGGCTGGCGCAAGTGGCGCAAGACGCTGTGGCGGGCCGACACCCGTGCGGCGATGGCCGCCTTGCGTGCCGAGCTGCGCAGCGAGCCCTACGACCTGGTGCTGGACCTGCAAGGCCTGCTCAAGAGCGTGATGTGGGGCCTGCAGGCGCGCGGGCCGCTGGTGGGCTACGACCGCGCCAGCATCCGCGAGCCCGCGGCCGCGCTGTGCTACCGGCGCACGGCAAGCGTTTCACGCGAGCTGCATGCGGTGGACCGTTGTCGGCGGCTGGCCGCAGCGCATCTGGGGTACCCGCTGCCGGCGGAGCCGCCGGACTTCGGCATCGCACCGCCGGTGGGCAGCTGGCGCGCACCGGTGCTCAGCGCAGCCTTGATCCCGTGTGCCAGCCGGCCCGAGAAGCTGTGGCCCGAGGACCGTTGGATCGCAATCGGCCGCCGGCTGCAGCAGGCGCAACTGAAGCCGGTGCTGATCTGGGGCAGCGACGAAGAACGCCAGCGCGCCGAGCGCATTGCTGCCGGGTGCGATGGCATCGTGCCGCCCTTCCTCTCGGTGGCCGACACGGCCGCGGTGCTGGGGCAGGTGCGGCAGATCGTCGGGCTGGACACGGGCTTCTCGCACCTGGGTGCGGCGTTCGGCGCGCCAACGATCGGCATCTACTGCGACCACGAGCCGGGCCTGGCGGGCATCACCGGCCCTGGCCGGGTGGCCAGCCTGGGCGGCAGGGGCCAGGTGCCGACGCTGGACGCCGTGATGGCGCAGCTCGAACGCCACCTGCTTCGCTGAGCGTGCACCGCGCCCCGCCTAGGGGCCGTCGATCCGGCGCTACAGCTCGTCGATGCGCTGGGGCGGGAAGCTGTCCCAGCTGAGGCAGCCGGGGCATTGCCAGAAGTGGCGCTGAGCCTCGAAGCCGCAGGCAGCGCACCGGTAGCGCTGCAGCGGACGCGCAGCGCGTGCCACCGCATCACGCACGCTCTGCCGCGCGAACTCGGGCCAGGTGGCGCGCGGGGTGTCCAGCAACTCGATCGCGGCCGACAGGCTGGGCTGGCTGCGCAACAGCTCCAGCAGGCGGGGCGATGCACCGGGCGTGGTGCCTTCCAGCGTGGCCAGCGCCCGTAGCAGGTCGATGCAGGGCATGCGCTCGTAGAGCTGCACCAGCGCCTGGTCGGCCGCCTCCACCTGGCCGGCCGCCTGGGCACAGGCCACGAACTCGTGCGCCACGCGCGCAAAGCTCTCGGGTGCACGCTGGCGCAGTTCGGCCCAGGCGGCCAGCGCGGCGTCGAATGCGCCCAGCCGCGCCAGCCGCTGGGCCCGCAGCAGCAGCGGACGCGCCGCATGCGGTGCGACCTCCAGCGCCCGGGCCAGCGCGGTATCGGCGGCGGCTGTGTCGCCCCGGTCATCGGCCTCGATGGCCAGCTCGCACTGGTAGTGCGCGATGCGGGTGGCGAAGGATCCGGTGCCGCTCTTCTCGAGTTGCGCCGCCACTTCGCTGGCGCCTTGCCAATCGCGCGAACGTTCGTACAGGCCCAGGCGGGCCAGCCGTGCTTCGGTGTCGAAGGGGGTGCCTTCGAGCGCCCGAAAGGCTTCTTCGGCGCGGTCGAACAGGCCGGCCTTCATGAAGTCCTGCGCCAGCGCGTGCTGGGCCCGTTCACGCTCGGCGGCGGCCAGGTCGGCGCGCTGCAGCAGGTGCTGGTGCACCCGCACCGCGCGCTCGAACTCGCCGCGGCGCCGGAACAGGTTGCCCAGCGCGAAGTGCAGCTCGCTGGTGTCCGGATCGGCCTGTACGGCCTCGATGAAGGCGTCGATCGCCTTGTCCGGCTGTTCGTTGAGCAGCAGGTTCAAGCCCTTGAAGTAGGCCTTCGGTGCCTCGCGGTCGGTGCGCTTCCATTGCCGCAGGTCCAAGCGTGAGGCCACCCAGCCCAGCGCGAAGGCCACCGGCAGGCCGACCAGGAGCCACTGCCAATCAAAGTCCATGCGGGGCGGGGGTCATCTAGAGGCCTTCTCGCGGCGGGTGCTCGGGGCCGAACTCGCTGGGCACGGCGGTGATCGGGTCGAGCGCGGGTTTGGCCTTGGGCGGCGCTGCGGCCGGCGTGGCGCTGCGGCGGGCGATGCGCCAGTGCTTCCACCAGGCCGGCACCATGGCCAGCACGCCCAGCGCGGCGCCGGCGGCAAAGGCCACGAGCACGATGATGACCATCGGGGCCCGCCATTGGGCGCCGAAGAACCAGTTCACCACGGCCTGTTGTTCGTTGTTCAGCGCAAAGGCGAACAGCGTGAAGAAGATGAAGGCCCGCAGGGCCCAGACAAGAACGCGCATCGCAGCGGCATTCTACGGAGCGCGGGCATGAAAAAAGGCCCACGAGGGGCCTTTGGTGCCGGTGCCAGGTGCGGCTCAGGCCGATGGCGGCTCGTCGATCACCGGCAGTCGGTCGTCCACCGATTCACGCAGGGCCTTGCCGGGCTTGAAGTGCGGCACCAGCTTCTCGGGGATCGTCACCTTCTCGCCGCTGCGCGGGTTGCGGCCCACGCGCGGCGGACGGCGGTTGATCGAGAAGCTGCCGAAACCGCGGATCTCGATGCGGTGGCCACGCGCCAGGGCGTCGCTCATCGCGTCAAGAATGGTCTTCACGGCGAATTCGGTGTCGCGCTGCGTCAGCTGGCTGAATCGTTCGGCCAGCCTGGCCACGAGATCGGAACGCGTCATGAGCTTGTTTCTCGCCAGTTCTCGGTCCAACTACCCCGGAGGGGACAGGCCGCCAAAGGCGGCCAGGTGAGCGCGCTGTCCGCCGAAGGGCCAAGCCGGATCCGGGTTGCCCGGTCCGGCTTGGCAGCCCCCTCGGGGGGGCCGCCGTCAGACGGCGGCGGGCCAACACTTATTCGCGATTGTCCAGCTTCGCACGCAGCAGCGCGCCGAGGCTGGTGGTACCGGCCGTCTCGCGCTCGTTGCTCTGGGCCAGGCGCTGCATGGCTTCCTGCTGGTCGGCGGCGTCCTTGGCCTTGATCGACAGCTGGATCGAACGCGCCTTGCGGTCCACGTTGACGATCATCACCGACAGCTCGTCGCCTTCCTTCAGCACGTTGCGGGCGTCTTCGACGCGGTCGCGGCTGATTTCGCTGGCACGCAGGTAGCCGGTGACGTCGTCGGCCAGCTGGATCTCGGCGCCACGCGGGTCGACCGTCTTGACCTTGCCGTTGACCAGCGCGCCCCGGTCGTTGACCGAGGTGTAGTTGGCGAACGGGTCACCGTCGAGCTGCTTGATGCCCAGCGAGATGCGCTCGCGCTCGACATCGATGCCCAGCACCACGGCCTCGACTTCCTGGCCCTTCTTGTAGTTGCGCACGGCCTGCTCGCCCGGCTCGTGCCAGGACAGGTCGGACAGGTGCACCAGGCCGTCGATGCCCTGGGCCAGGCCCACGAACACGCCGAAGTCGGTGATCGACTTGATCGGGCCCTTGACCTTGTCGCCGCGGTGCACGTTGCCGCTGAACTCTTCCCAGGGGTTGGCCTTGCACTGCTTCATGCCCAGGCTGATGCGGCGCTTGTCCTCGTCGATCTCGAGCACCATGACCTCGACTTCGTCGCCCAGCGACACCACCTTGCTGGGGGCGACGTTCTTGTTGGTCCAGTCCATCTCGGAGACGTGCACCAGGCCTTCGATGCCGGGCTCGATCTCGACGAACGCGCCGTAGTCGGCGATGTTGGTGACCTTGCCGAACAGGCGGGTGGACGACGGGTAGCGGCGCGAGACGCCATGCCACGGGTCGTCGCCCAGTTGCTTGATGCCCAGCGAGACGCGGTTCTTCTCGGCGTCGAACTTCAGCACCTTGGCGCTGAGTTCCTGGCCGACGGTGACCACCTCGCTCGGGTGGCGCACACGGCGCCAAGCCATGTCGGTGATGTGCAGCAGGCCGTCGATGCCGCCGAGGTCGACGAACGCACCGTATTCGGTGATGTTCTTGACCACGCCGTGCACGATGGCGCCTTCCTGCAGGGTTTCGAGCAGCTTGGCGCGCTCTTCGCCCATCGAGGCCTCGACCACGGCGCGGCGCGACAACACGACGTTGTTGCGCTTGCGGTCGAGCTTGATGACCTTGAACTCCATGGTCTTGCCTTCGAACGGCGTCAGGTCCTTGACCGGGCGCGTATCGATCAGCGAGCCGGGCAGGAAGGCGCGGATGCCGTTGACCAGGACGGTCAGGCCGCCCTTGACCTTGCCGGAGACGGTGCCGGTGACGAAATCGCCCGACTCCAGGGCGTTTTCCAGCGACAGCCACGAGGCCAGGCGCTTGGCCTTGTCGCGCGACAGGATGGTGTCGCCGTAGCCGTTTTCGATGGCGTCGATGGCCACCGAGACGAAATCGCCGACCTGGACTTCGACTTCGCCCTGGTCGTTCTTGAATTCTTCGATCGGAACATAGGCCTCGCTCTTGAGGCCGGCGTTCACCACCACGTGGCTGTGTTCGATGCGAACGACTTCGGCGGAGATGACCTCGCCGGCGCGCATGTCGCTTTTCTTCAGCGACTCTTCGAACAGCGCGGCAAAGCTATCCATGCCGCTGGGGGTGGCAGTTTGGGTTTGGGACATGTGGGTTTCCTTGGTGCCGGCGAAGACCAAGTGAGAAAAGCCGGCGGGTGGATGCAACAGGCGTTGCGGGTGAGTGGACAGGATCGCCGCTTCGAGGGGACGTCTGGCGACGGCCGGCAGCCCGATGCGGCGGGCTAGGGGACCCCGGAACCGCTCACGCCGAGCGGATGGCCGGGTTGCGTTGCGCCCACCACGCAAGCACCTGGTCGACCGATTCGTCGACCGAGAGGCCTGAGTTGTCGAGCAACAGCGCATCTTCGGCCGGCTGCAAGGGGGCGACGCTGCGACCCTTGTCGCGGGCGTCACGCGCTTCCAAGTCGGCGCGAAGGTCGGCGATGTTACCCGGAATCCCCTTTGAAATCAATTGCTTATACCGGCGCTCGGCCCGCATCGCGGGGCTCGCGGTCAGGAACACCTTCAGCGGCGCGGCCGGAAAGATCACGGTGCCCATGTCGCGCCCGTCGGCCACCAGGCCCGGCAGGCGGCGGAACGACAGCTGCAGCGCGTTCAGGGCCGCACGCACGGCCGGCAGCGCGGCGATGCGCGAGGCCATCGCCCCCACCGGCTCCATGCGCAGCTGCGAGGCCACGTCCTCGCCGGCCAGCAGCACGCGTTCACCGTCGAAACGCAGGTTCAGCGCAGCGGCCAGGCGCGCGAGCGTGGGTTCGTCGTCGCCGGCCACGCCCCGGCGCTGGGCCGCGAGGGCCGTGGCGCGGTACAGCAGGCCGGAATCAAGCTGGTGCCAGCCCAGCCGCGCGGCGACACTGGCCGCCAGCGTGCCCTTGCCCGAGGCGGTGGGCCCGTCGATCGTGATGACGGGGATGTCCTGCGGCCGGGCCTGCGTGATGCTGAACAGCGCCTCGAAGTAGTCCGGAAAGGTCTTGGCCACGCACTTCGGGTCGAGGATGCGCAGTGGCAGCCGCGCCGGGTTGAACGCGGCCAGCGACAGGCACATCGCGATGCGATGGTCGTCGTAGGTGTGGATGGGGGCGGTGCGCCACTGCATGGGCGGCGTGATCTCGAGGAAGTCCGGGCCTTCGGTCACGCTGGCGCCGAGCTTGCGGCACTCGGCCGCCATGGCGGCGATGCGGTCGGTCTCCTTCACCCGCCAGCTGGCGATGTTGCTCAGCCGCGTCGTGCCCTCGGCGTAGAGGGCCATCACCGCGAGCGTCATCGCGGCGTCGGGGATGTGGTTGCAGTCCAGCGTGATCGCGTGCAGCGGCCAGGCGCCCCGGCGCACGCTGAGCCGGCCAGGCCCGCCTTCGATCACGGCGCCCATGGCGCGGGCGGCCTCGACGAAGCGGATGTCGCCCTGGATCGAATCGAGGCCGACGCCTTCGATCGAGACCGGGGCGTCCACCGCCGCCAGCGCCCCCAGCGCGATGAAGTACGAGGCCGACGACGCGTCGGCCTCGACATGGATGCTGCCGGGCGACCGGTACACGCTGCCCTGGGGGATGGTGAAGCGCGCAAAGCCCTCCCGCTGCACCGTGATGCCGAAGCGCTGCAGCAGGTTCAGCGTGATCTCGACGTAGGGCTTGGAGATCAGCTCGCCATCGACCACGATGTTCAGTGGCCCCGCCGCGCTGGCCAGCGGCAGCGCCAGCAGCAAGGCGGTGAGGAACTGGCTCGACACATCGCCGCGCACACGGATCGCGCGGCCGGTGTGCAGCGTGCCGCCAGCCAGGCCGTGCAGGCGCAGCGGCGGGTAGCCCTCGGTGCCCAGGTAGTCGATCGAGCAGCCCAGCTGGCGCAACGCATCCACCAGGTCGCCGATCGGCCGCTCGTGCATGCGCGGCACGCCGGAGAGTTCGAACCGGCCACCTTGCAGCGCGGCCAGCACGGCCAGCGCACCCGCCAGTGGCCGCATCGCGGTGCCGGCGTTGCCGAGGAACAGTGCGGCTTCATGCACCGAGAGCCGGCCGCCCAGGCCGGTGATGCGCAGTGCGCCGCCCGGGGCGTCCTGCAGCGTGCACCCCAGGGCACGCAGCGCGTCCAGCATCACCCGCGTGTCGTCCGAATCCAGCAGGTCGTGCACCACGGTCTGGCCCTGTGCCAGGCCGGCGAGCAGCAGCACCCGGTTGGAAATGCTCTTGGAGCCCGGCAGGCGCACCGTGCCGGCGGCCGCGGCAAGCGGTGGCAGGTCGAGGAACGGAAGGTCGTACATGGGGGACTCGGAACTCGGAATCCGGCCGGTGGCGCCAGCGCCGCCGGCCTACTTGTTGGCGGGGCCCCGGCCGCTGCCGATCTGCCAGTTGCTGCGGCCGTCGGCCGCACCGCGGATGAGGTCTTCCAGTGCCTGGGTATTGCCGGCGCGGATGACATGCTCGATCGCATCGAGTGAATGCCGGAAGCGCTGCGACTGCTTCAGCACCTCTTCGCGGTTGGCCAGCAGGATGTCGCGCCAGACGGCAGGGTCGCTGGCGGCGATGCGGGTGAAGTCACGGAAGCCCGGGCCGGCCAGCGACAGGTAATCCCGCCCGGCCGTCTGGTTCATGATGGCGCTGAAGTAGGCAAACGCCAGCAGATGCGGCAGGTGGCTCACGGCGGCGAAGGCGGCGTCGTGGTTCTCGGGCGACATCTTCAGCACCTGCGCACCGATGGCCGACCACACGTCGGTGGCCTTCTGCACCATCTCGGGCGCGGTCTGCGCCAGCGGCGTCAGGATCACCTGGCGGCCGGCATACAGCGCTGCATCTGCGTGCTGGACGCCCGAACTTTCCTTGCCCGCGATCGGGTGTGCAGGCACGAAGGACGACAGGCGCTCCTTCAGCACACGTCGCGCGGTGTCGACCACATCGCGCTTGGTCGAGCCTACGTCCATGAACAGCACGTGCGGTTCGACGAGGTGGCGGATCGCCTTGAACGTGGCTTCGGTGGCGGCCACCGGCACCGCGATCAGCACGATGTCGGAGCTGGCCACGGCCAGCAGCGCCGATTCGGCGGCTACATCGATCACACCCAGCCGCTTGGCCAACTCGGTGGTGGAGGGCGACTTGCTGTAGCCGATCACCCGCTTGACCAGGCCTGCACGCTTGAGGGCAAGTGCGAACGAGCCGCCCATCAGGCCGCATCCGATGACACCGAGCTGGTTGAACATGGTTGCGATCGGTCCCGGTCAGTGCACGTCGATGGGGTAGGTCCCCAGCACCTTGAAGAAGGCGCAGCGTTCACGCAGCGCGCGCAGCGCCGTGCCCACGCGCTCTTCGTCCGGATGGCCGGCGATGTCGATGTAGAAGTAGTACTCCCATTGGCCCGATCGCGCGGGGCGCGACTCGAAGCGTGTCATCGAGACGCCGTGCTGCTTCAGTGGCACCAGCATGTCGTGCACCGCACCGGGCTTGTTGTCCACCGAGACGACGAGGCTGGTGCAGTCGTGGCCCGATGGCTTGGGCGACGGGTGGCGGTCAGGGTGCGTCACCACGGCGAAGCGCGTGCGGTTGTGCGCGTCGTCCTGGATCGCGGGGGCCACGATGTGCAGGCCGAACTCGGCCGCCGCCCGCGGGCTGGCGATGGCGGCAAGTGACGGGTCCAGCGACGCCAGGCGCGCGCCCTCGGCGTTGCTGGACACCGGACGCCGCTCCACATCGGGCAGGTGGTGGCTCAGCCAGCCATGGCATTGCGCCAGCGCCTGCGGGTGGGCGCACACGGCCTGGATGCCCGCGGAGGTGTTCTCCTTGCGCAGCAGGTTGTGGCGCACGATCAGGCTGGTTTCGCCGATGATGAACAGCGGCGTGGTCAGGAACAGGTCCAGCGAGCGCGCCACCACGCCTTCGGTGGAGTTTTCCACCGGCACCACGCCGAAGTCGGCTGCCCCCGCGGTGGTGGCGCGGAAGACCTCGTCGAAGCTGGCACAGGGCACGCGCACGATCGAGCTGCCGAAATAGCCGAGCGCCGCTTCTTCGCTGAAGGTGCCGGCCGGCCCCAGGTAGGCCACGCGGGTGGGGGTTTCCAGCGCGCGACAGGCCGACATGATCTCGCGCCAGATCGGCGCCACGCTTTCCGAGCGCAACGGGCCGGTGTTGACGGCCTTCAGGCCGTCGATCACCTGCGCCTCGCGCTCGGGGCGGAACACCACCGAGCCTTCGCGCTTCTTGATCTCGCCAACCTCCAGGGCCAGCCCGGCGCGCCGGTTCAGCAGTGCCAGCAGTTCACGGTCGAGCGCGTCGATGCGTTCACGCAGCGCCAGCAGTTCCGGCGGCACCGGCGCGGCGGGGATGGGCTCAACCATGGCGGCGGGCAAAGTCGTTCAGGTGGTCCACCAACGCCTGCACGCCCTCGAGCGGCATTGCGTTGTAGAGGGAGGCTCGCATGCCGCCCACGCTCTTGTGGCCCTTGAGTTGCAGCAGCCCGCGTTCGCGTGCGGCGGCGAGGAAGGCCTCGTTCAGCGATTCATCGCGCAGGAAGAAGGGCACGTTCATGCGCGAGCGGCAGTTCGGGGCCACCCGGTTGGCATAGAACTCCGAGCGGTCGATGGCATCGTACAGAAGCCTGGCCTTCGCAATGTTGCGGGCCTCCAGCGCGGCCACGCCGCCCTGTGCCTTGATCCACTGGAACACCAGCCCGGCGATGTAGATCGCGTAGGTGGGCGGGGTGTTGTACATCGAGCCGTGATCTGCCACGGTCTTGTAGTCGAAGGCCGACGGGCAGATGGCCAGCGCATGGCCCAGCAGGTCTTCGCGCACGAACACCAGCGTCAGGCCGGCCGGGCCGATGTTCTTCTGCGCCCCGGCGAATGCCAGGCCCACGCGTGACCAGTCGATCGGCCTCGACAGCACGTGCGACGAACAGTCGATCACCAGCGGCGCGTCACAGCCCAGCGCCTTCAGGTCGGGCAGTTCCTGGAATTCGACACCGTCGATCGTCTCGTTGCTGCACAGGTGGACGTAGCGGGTGCCGGCCCGCAACTGCCAGCTGGCGGGCGCCGGCAGCGTGGTGTGGTGGTCGGCCTCGTTGCTGGCGGCGATACCCACGTCGCAATAGCGGGCGGCCTCCTTGGCAGATTTCTTCGACCAGGAACCGGTGACCACGACGTCGATGCGCTCGCCGCGCGACAGGTTCAACGGCACGATCGCGTTCTCGCCCAGCCCGCCGCCCTGCATGAACAGGATGCGGAACTGCGGCGGCACCGCCAGCAGCTCACGCACGTCGGCCTCGGCCCGCTCGGCAATCGAGATGAACTCGCGGCCACGATGGCTCATCTCCATCACGCCCATGCCACAGCCGTGCCAGTCGAGCATCTCCTCGGCGGCCAGGCGCAGCACGGCCTCCGGCAGCACGGCCGGACCGGCCGAGAAGTTGTAGGGGCGCCGGGTGCTCGCCATCGTCACCGTCACTTCTTTGCTGGCGAGGCCGCAGTACCGGCAGGCTTGGCGGAAGTGGCCGGTGCGGAGGCCTTGCCGGCCGGTTCGGTGGGCAGGCCCATCTTCTTGCTCAGGGTCTGCTCCAGCGCCTTCAGCTTGGGTTCGATCGCGGAGCGGCTGTCGGCGATGGTGCGTTGCACCAGCGTCTGCTGCATTTCGCCGGCGAGCTGCTGGAACTTCTTGCTCACGGGGGATTCGAGCCAGGCCGACAGCACCTTGAGTTCGTCCTCGCTGAACTTTTCTTCCAGCGCCGTGCCGATGGTGCTGGGGGCAGCCTTCACCGCGCGATCACGCAGGATGGGCGCAATCTCCTCGTAGAACTTGCGCACCTCGGCCTTGACTTCGTTGCCGACGGCCTCGCGCTTGTCGGCCGGCACCCGGCCCATGGCCTGGGCGGCGGCCTGCAGCGTGCGATTGGCGGTTTCCCCGGCCAGCGTGTTGCCCACGCCCTCGAGCGCGCCATGTTGCAGCGTCAGCACCCGTTGCACGAGGTCCTTCTTGGCCTGCGAAGGGGCGCCTTGCGCAGCACACAGGCCAGTGGCCAGCGCGAGGGCGGTGGCTGCGATCGAACGAATCAGCATCATGGGGTCTCGTTGCTCGGTGGGGAGGAATCGGTGTCGCCCTCGGCATCGCCGCCGGCGTCGTTCGCATCGTTCTCGACGATGCGCTGTAGACCCGACAACTTGGCGCCATCGTCCAGCGCGATCAGCGTCACGCCCTGCGTTGCGCGGCCGAGCTCTCGGATTTCGGCGACCCGGGTGCGCACCAGCACGCCGCGGTCGGTGATCAGCATGATCTCGTCGTTCGGCCGCACCAGCGTGGCGGCCACGACCTTGCCATTGCGCTCGCTTTGCTGGATGGCGATCATGCCCTTGGTGCCACGGCCGTGGCGCGTGTACTCGACGATGGACGTGCGCTTGCCATAGCCGTTTTCGGTGGCGGTGAGCACGCTTTGCGTTTCGTCCTCGGCCACCAGCATCGCGATCACGCTCTGGCCATCGTCGAGCATCATGCCGCGCACGCCACGCGCCTGGCGGCCCATCGGTCGAACGTCGTCCTCGTCGAAGCGCACGGCCTTGCCACCATCGGAGAACAGCATCACGTCGTGCTTGCCGTCGGTCAGCGCGGCGCCGATCAGGTGGTCGCCCTGGTCGAGGTCGACCGCGATGATGCCGGCCTTGCGCGGGTTGCTGAACTCGTCCAGCGCGGTCTTCTTCACGGTGCCCAGCGCGGTGGCCATGAAGATGAAGTGATCGGCCGGGAAGCTGCGGAACTCGCCGGTGAGCGGCAGCACCACGGTGATCTTCTCGCCCGGCTGCAGCGGGAACATGTTGACGATGGGCTTGCCGCGTGAATTGCGCGAGCCTTGCGGCACTTCCCACACCTTGAGCCAATAGACACGGCCACGATCGCTGAAGCACAGGATCCAGTCGTGCGTGTTGGCGATGAAGAGCTGGTCGATCCAGTCGTCTTCCTTGGTTTGCGTGGCCTGCTTGCCACGGCCGCCGCGGCGCTGTGCCCGGTATTCGGCCAGTGGCTGGCTCTTGATGTAGCCGGTGTGGCTGAGCGTGACCACCATGTCGGTGGGCGTGATCAGGTCCTCGGTGCCGAGCTCCTGCACGTTGTGCTCGATCACGCTGCGGCGCACCGCGAGCTTGGTGGTGCCGAACTCGGCCTTCAGCGCGGTGAGCTCCTCGCTGATGATCGTGGTCACCCGCTCGGGGCGGGCCAGGATGTCCAGCAGATCGGCGATCTGCGTCATCACTTCCTTGTACTCGCCGATGATCTTGTCCTGCTCCAGGCCGGTCAGGCGCTGCAGGCGCATCTGCAGGATCTCGCTGGCCTGGTCGTCGGACAGGCGGTACAGGCCGTCGGGCTGCATGCCGTACTGGGCCGGCAGCCCTTCGGGCCGGTAGGCCGCGCGGCCGCCCGGCGTGTCGGCCTCGGCGCGGGCGAGCATCTCGCGCACCAGTGAGGAATCCCAGCTCTTGGCCATCAGCGCGGTCTTGGCCACCGGCGGCGTGGGCGAGTTCTTGATGATCTCGATGAACTCGTCGATGTTGGCCAGCGCCACCGCCAGGCCTTCGAGCACGTGGCCGCGCTCGCGCGCCTAGCGCAGCTCATACACCGTGCGCCGGGTGACCACTTCGCGCCGGTGCTCGAGAAAGATCTCGAGCAGCTGCTTCAGGTTGCACAGCTTGGGCTGACCGTCGATCAGCGCCACCATGTTGATGCCGAAGGTGTCCTGCAGCTGGGTCTGCTTGTACAGGTTGTTCAGCACCACCTCGGGCACTTCGCCACGCTTGAGCTCGATGACGACCCGCATGCCCGACTTGTCGGACTCGTCCTGGATGTGGCTGATGCCCTCGATCTTCTTCTCGTGCACCAGCTCGGCAATGCGCTCGAGCAGCGTCTTCTTGTTGACCTGGTAGGGGATCTCGTCGACGATGATCGATTGCCGCGAGCCTTTGTCGATGTCCTCGAAATGGCACTTCGCGCGCATCACCACCTTGCCTCGGCCGGTGCGGTAGCCTTCACGCACGCCGTTCAGGCCGTAGATGATGCCGGCGGTGGGGAAGTCGGGCGCCGGGATGATCTCCATCAGCTCCTCGAGCGTCGCGGCGGGCGCCTTCAGCAGGTGCAGGCAGGCGTCGATCACCTCGTTCAGGTTGTGCGGCGGGATGTTGGTGGCCATGCCCACCGCAATGCCGGCCGAGCCGTTGACCAGCAGGTTGGGCAGCCGCGTCGGCAGCACGGTGGGCTCCTTCTCGGAGCCGTCGTAGTTGGGCGCGAAGTCGACCGTTTCCTTGTCGATGTCGGCCAGCATCTCGTGTGCGATCTTCGACAGGCGGATCTCGGTGTAGCGCATGGCCGCGGCGTTGTCGCCATCGACCGAGCCGAAGTTGCCCTGGCCATCCACCAGCATGTGGCGCAGCGAGAAGTCCTGCGCCATGCGCACGATGGTGTCGTACACCGCGGTATCGCCGTGCGGGTGGTACTTGCCGATCACGTCGCCGACGATGCGCGCGGATTTCTTGTAGGCGCGGTTCCAGTCGTTGTTCAACTCGTGCATCGCGAACAGCACACGCCGATGCACGGGTTTCAGGCCATCTCTCGCATCGGGCAGGGCGCGGCCGACGATCACGCTCATCGCGTAATCGAGGTACGAGCGCCGCATCTCCTCTTCGAGGCTGATGGGCAGTGTTTCCTTGGCGAACTGGGTCATGCGCGAATGCGGCGGTCACGCCGTGGCAGGGGCGGCCGCGGCAGACGGCCCGCGCGGCAGTCCGTCATTCTATGCGGCGCAGCATGTAGCACCTTTGCAACATCGAACCGGCGCACCGCTGTCCGGCGGATGAAAATGCAGTGCGCCAAAGATCATCTGGCACAATGAGTTGTCGGTGGTGATTGCTCGCCATAACGAGTCTTTGCCGGCTTTTCTTGCTTCCGAATTGGACGTAACGCAGGCATCTGCGGCTTTCCTCGAGAGGAGAATCATGAAGAAACTGAACAAGGTGGCGGTGCTCTTCGCCTCGGCCGCACTGGCCGTGCCGATGATGGCGTTTGCCCAGGCCAAGTCTGTTGACAATTGGCGGGCTTCTGACAACGCCACTGTCTGGAGGAATGGCGACGGCACGCTTTGCTGGCGCGATTCCATGTGGACGCCGGCCACTGCTGCCGAAAACTGCGACGGTGCCATCAAGGCTGCCGCCCCTGCTGCGCCGGTTGCTCCTTCGGCTGCCCCGGCGGCTCCGGCCGCTCCGGCCGCTCCGGCCGCCAAGCCTGCAACGCCGGCCGCTCCCCCGGCTGCACCGCCGGCCCCGGTGAGCGAGAAGGTCACGTTTGCCGCTGACGCGTTCTTCGACTTCGACAAGTCGGTGCTCAAGCCCGAAGCCAAGGCGAAGCTGGACGATCTGGTGGGCAAGACCTCGGGCATCAACCTCGAAGTCATCATCGCTGTGGGCCATACCGACGCCAAGGGCTCCGACGCCTACAACCAGAAGCTGTCGGTGGCGCGTTCCGAAGCCGTCAAGGCCTATCTGGTGAGCAAGGGCGTCGAGAAGAACCGCGTCTACACCGAAGGCAAGGGTGAGAAGCAACCCGTGGCCGACAACAAGACCGACGAAGGTCGCGCCAAGAACCGTCGCGTCGAAATCGAAGTGGTGGGTACGCGCACCCGCAAGTAAGCCCCTCCCGGGCTTGCCAGAAAACCCCGCCTCGGCGGGGTTTTTTCATGGCGCAGCCCGTTACGATCACACCATGACGACAAATTCCGATCCCCAGGAACTTGCCAAGTTCGGCGACCTGGCCCACCGTTGGTGGGACCCCGATGGCGAGTTCCGCCCGCTGCACCAGATCAACCCACTGCGGCTCGACTGGATCGACGGCTTTGCCCGCCTGTCCGGCAAGACCGTGGTCGACGTGGGCTGCGGCGGTGGCATCCTGGCCGAGTCCATGGCCCTGCGCGGCGCCCAGGTGCTGGGCATCGACCTGTCGGTCAAGCCACTGAAGGTGGCACAGCTGCACGCCCTGGAAGCGGCGGTGTCTGGCCTGTCGTACCGGGAAGTCGCTGTCGAAGCGCTGGCGGCCGAGCGGCCCGGAGGGTTCGACGTGGTCAGTTGCATGGAGATGCTGGAGCACGTGCCCGACCCCTCGTCGGTCGTGCAGGCCTGCTTCACCTTGGTCAAGCCCGGGGGGTGGGTGTTCTTCTCGACCATCAACCGCAATGCCAAGGCCTTCCTGATGGCCATCGTCGGCGCCGAACACGTGCTGAAACTGCTGCCCAAGGGCACGCACGAATATGCGCGCTTCATTCGCCCGAGCGAACTCACCCGCTGGGCGCGTGAGGCGGGGCTGGAGCCCATGCAATTCAAGGGCATGGAGTACAACCCCCTGACCCGGCGCTACCGCCTGTCGGCCGATACGTCGGTCAACTATCTGCTGGCCTGCCAACGTCCCGCATGAGGGCACGATGCGACGTGGTGCTGTTCGATCTGGACGGCACCTTGATCGACAGCGCGCCCGACCTGGCTGGCGCCGCCAACGACCTGCGCCTTGCCGAGGGCATGCCGCCTCTGCCTTTCGCGCAGCTGCGGCCGATGGTGGGCGCCGGTGCGCGCGGCATGATCGGCGCCGCCTTCGGCGTACAGCCGGGCGACCCCCGCTTCGATGCCCTGCGTGATGCGTTCCTGGCGCGCTACGCCGACCGGCTGCTGCAGAGCACCCGCGTGTTTGAATCCATGGAGCCGGTATTGCAGGCGCTTGCGAGCGCCGGGCTGCCCTGGGGCATCGTCACCAACAAGGCGATGCGCTTCGCGCAGCCAGTGATCGAGGGCCTGGGCCTCGCCGTGCGCGCGGCGGTGGTGATCGCGGGCGACACCACGCCGCATGCGAAGCCGCACCCGGCGCCCTTGCTCGAAGCTGCCCGCCGCCTGTCCGTGGCGGCCGCGCACTGCGTCTATGTCGGTGATGATCTCAGGGATGTCCAGGCCGGCCGCGCGGCCGGCATGCCCACGCTGGCGGCCGGTTGGGGCTACCTGGGGGCGGGCGACGCCATCGAGCACTGGGGTGCCGATCTGGTGCTTCAATCGCCGGGCGAGCTCTTGAAGTGGCTGGACCTGCCCTAAACTACCTGCTCTGGGGCCGACCTGGCTTCGACGTGGGTACGGAGTCGGTTCAGGGCATGCCGAGCACCAGTCAGCTCGTAAATCCATCTGGAAACAAAGTAACTGCGAACGATACTTCGTACGCCCTCGCCGCTTAAAACCGGTGAGCCTCGCAACGGTTGGCCGATGGGCCGGGCCTGATGCCGCAAGGCAAAGGGCTGCGAGGTCAATCACATTGGCTGGTGCCGCATCGCGTCATTCGGTGCGGAGCAAGACTCAAGTGACTGGCGGGTTCGATAGCGTGCTGCTGCGCGATCGGCCCCGCGAGATTCAAATCAGACAGCTACGCATGTAGAACTGGCCGGTGATGGCTTGCGGACGGGGGTTCGATTCCCCCCGGCTCCACCAGAACCCCGAAACGGCGCTGTGCAGACGACCTCTGCCCAGCGCCGCTTCTTTTTTTGGCCGCAGCTTGCGACGCGCTGGCGCTACCATGCCCGCCAACCCACTGCACGCGCCCGCCCGGCACGCCGAATGAGCGATCACGCCACCCGACACCCTGCGCCGTCCCCTGCGGCGCCGCCCCGCGGCCGGCTCGACTGGCGCCAGCTGCTGCAATGGCTGCGTGAGGACGGCTGGGTGTCCGCGGTCGATGCCGACCGCGTGGTCAAGCGCTTCGGTCATGGCGATTCGAGCCTGCATGCCTTGGTCCGGCTGGGGGGGGCCGGTCTGCAACGCAACGGCCGCGCACTCGATGCCGAGGTGCTCACCGAATGGCTGGCGCAACGCGCCAAGCTGCCGTACCTGCGCATCGACCCCTTGAAGGTGGACGTGGGCCGCGTGGCCGACGTGATGAGCGTGCAGTACGCCGAACTGAGGCGCGTGCTGCCGGTCAGCGTGGGCAGTGCCGAGGTGACGGTGGCCACCAGCGAACCGTTCGACATCGCCTGGGTGCCCGAGATCGAAGCGCATGCGCGCCGGCGCGTGAAGCTGGTGCTGGCCAACCCGGATGACGTCGCGCGCTACACGACCGAGTTCTATTCGCTGGCCAAGTCGGTCCGCGCGGCACAGAAGACCGGTGAGAACACGGCCACGTCCAGCTTCGAGCAACTGGTCGAACTGGGCAAGACCAACAAGCAGCTCGATGCCAACGACCAGGGCGTGGTGCAGGTGGTCGATTGGTTGTGGCAGTACGCCTTCGACCAGCGCGCCAGCGACATCCACCTCGAGCCGCGGCGCGACATGGGCGCGATCCGTTTCCGCATCGATGGTGTGCTGCACACGGTCTACCAGGTGCCGATGACCGTGATGAGCGCCATGACGGCGCGCATCAAGCTGCTCGGTCGCATGGACGTGGTCGAGCGCCGGCGGCCCCAGGATGGCCGCATCAAGACCAAGCGGCCGGACACGCCCGAGGCCACCGGCGGCGAGGTCGAGATGCGCCTGTCCACCTTGCCCACCGCGTTCGGCGAGAAGATGGTGATGCGCGTGTTCGATCCGGACACCGTCGTCAAGTCGGTCGAGGCATTGGGCTTCTCGGCCCACGACAGCGAGCGCTGGCAATCGCTGATCGCGCGGCCGCACGGCATCATCCTGGTCACCGGCCCCACGGGCAGCGGCAAGACGACGACCCTGTACTCGACGCTGAAGGCACTGGCCACCGACGAGGTGAACGTCTGCACGATCGAGGACCCGATCGAGATGATCGAGCCTGCGTTCAACCAGACCCAGGTGCAGGCAGCCCTGGACATGGGGTTCGCAGAGGGCCTGCGTGCGCTGATGCGGCAGGATCCGGACATCATCATGGTGGGCGAGATCCGCGACCTGGCCACCGCCGAGATGGCGATCCAGGCGTCCTTGACCGGCCATCTGGTGTTCAGCACCTTGCACACGAATGACGCGGCCTCGGCGATCACCCGCCTGTCCGACCTGGGCGTGCCGTCCTACCTGATCACCGCCACCGTGATCGGCGTGCTCGCGCAGCGCCTGGCGCGAACCCTGTGCCCTGCGTGCAAGCAGCGTGACGAGGCGGTCACGCGCGAGTCGCTCAACGAGATCTCCCGTCCGTGGCGCCTGTCCGGGGGCGTGCGCCCCTACAAGCCGGTGGGCTGCCTCGAGTGCCGCAACACCGGCTATCGCGGGCGTGTGGGTCTGTACGAACTTCTGCAGGTCACGGACGAGGTGCGCAATGCCATCCACCCGACGTTGGACACGGCGGCGCTGCGGCGGCAGGTGGTCAAGGACGGCATGCGCCCGCTGCGCCTGGCCGGCATGATGAAGGTGGCCGAAGGCGTGACGACGATCGAGGAAGTCCTGCGCGCGACACCCGCCTGGAACGACAGCTGAGCGCAGGCCCTCGCCCTCGGCGAGCTTACGTGGAAACCACACCGCCCCGTGGCGGGTCGCTCCCTAGAATCGGCCGGCAATAGCAGTCCGCATTCGAGGAGACGACGTGAAGATCAAGAGCCAGAAGGATTTCTGGTCGGGGGTGATGTTCGTGGCCACAGGCGTCGGGTTTGCCTGGGGTGCCACCAACTACAGCTTCGGCATCTCGGCCCGTCCGGGCCCCGGCTACTTCCCGTTCGGGCTGGGCATCCTGCTGGCACTGCTCGGCGCCTTCATCCTGTTCGAATCGCTCGTGGTCGAGACCGACGACGGCGAACCCATCGGCCCCTGGGCCTGGAAGCCGCTGATCATCATCACGCTGTCGGTGGCGGCCTTCGGCTTGATGCTGCCGCGGCTGGGCCTGGTGATCACCCTGCCGATCCTGATCCTGTGCGCCAGCCTGGCCGGGGACGAATTCCACTGGAAGGACGTGCTCATCAACGCGATCGTGCTCACGCTCGGGTCGTGGCTCATCTTCATCAAAGGTCTCAGCCTGGTGATCCCGGTCTGGCCGCCTTTCGTCACGGGCTGAGGAGCGCGCCATGGACCTGCTGAACAACCTCGTGCTCGGGTTCACCGTGGCGTTCACGGTGCAGAACCTGCTCTACGCCTTCGGCGGCGCGCTGCTGGGCACCATGATCGGCGTGCTGCCGGGCCTGGGCCCGGTGGCCACGATCGCGATGCTGCTGCCCTCGATCTACGCGCTCGACGCCACGCCGGCGCTGATCATGCTGGCCGGCATCTACTACGGCGCCCAGTACGGTGGCTCCACCACCGCCATCCTGATCAACGTGCCGGGCGAATCGAGCTCGGTGGTCACCGCGATCGACGGCTACCAGATGGCCCGCCAGGGTCGCGCGGGGGCTGCGCTGGCCGCGGCCGGCCTGGGCTCGTTCTTCGCGGGCACGGTGGGCACGATGATCATCGCGGCCTTCGCGCCGCCGCTCACCGAGCTGGCATTCAAGTTCGGGCCGGCCGAGTACTTTGCGCTGATGACGCTGGGCCTGGTCGGTGCGGTGGTGCTGGCATCGGGCTCGCTGATCAAGGCGATCGCGATGATCCTGCTCGGCCTGCTGCTCGGCCAGATCAACACCGACGTGATCTCGGGCGTGCCCCGTTACAGCTTCGACATCCCCGAGCTGACCGACGGGATCGGCTTCGTCGCGATCGCAATGGGCGTCTTCGGTTTCGGCGAGATCGTCGCCAACCTCGGCCGCCCGGCCGAGCACCGCGAGGTGTTCACCAAGCATGTGCGCGGCCTCTGGCCCACCCGCCAGGACTTCCACGACGCCTGGCCCGCGGTGCTGCGCGGCACCACGCTGGGCTCGGTGCTGGGCGTGCTGCCCGGCGGGGGGGCGCTGCTGGCCTCGTTCGCGGCCTACACGCTCGAGAAGAAGGTCGGCGGCAAGCCCGGTGACGTGCCGTTCGGCAAGGGCAACATCCGTGGCGTCGCCGGCCCCGAATCGGCCAACAACGCCGGTGCGCAGACCTCGTTCATCCCGATGCTCACCTTGGGCATTCCGCCCAACGCGGTGATGGCGCTGATGGTGGGCGCGATGACGATCAAGGGCATCCAGCCCGGCCCGCAGGTGATGACCAGCAACCCGCAGCTGTTCTGGGGCCTGATCGCCTCGATGTGGGTCGGCAACCTGATGCTGGTGATCCTGAACCTGCCCCTGATCGGCATCTGGATCAAGCTGCTGACGGTGCCCTACCGGTTCCTCTTCCCGGCCATCGTGACCTTCTGCTGCGTCGGCGCGTTCACGCTGAACAACAACGCGTTCGACGTCTACATGACGGCGATCTTCGCGGTCATCGGCTACACCTTCTACAAGCTGGGCTGCGAGCCGGCCCCGCTGCTGCTGGGCTTCATCCTCGGGCCGATGATGGAAGAGAACCTGCGTCGTGCGTTGCTGCTGTCGCGCGGGGACTGGACCACCTTTGCCACGCGTCCGCTGTCCGCCGGGCTGCTGCTGGCCGCCGCGGCGATGATCGTGGTGGTGATGCTGCCCTCGATCAAGGCCAAGCGCGAAGAAGCCTTCCAGGAGGACTGACTCCGCGTTGCCTGTGGCGCGCAAGCCGGCCCGCGTGGCCGGCTTTTTGTTGCCGCCGCACAATCACGATTGATACCCACCACCCCATCACAGGCCTTGCCATGACGCCTTCGTTCGACTTCCGCTGCCCTTACCCCAGCACGCGCCTGCCCGTGTTCGCGCGCAACGTGGTGGCCACCTCGCATCCGCTGGCCGCCCAGGCCGGCCTGCGCATGCTGGCCGCCGGCGGCAACGCGGTGGATGCCGCGGTGGCCACCGCCGCGGCAATGACCATCGTGGAGCCCTGCAGCAATGGCCTGGGGTCGGACGCGTTCTGCATCCTCTGGGATGGTGCGCAACTGCATGGGCTCAATGCCTCGGGCCGTGCGCCGCAGGCCTGGACCCCGGACTACTTCCGCCGCAAGTACGGCGCCCAGGTGCAGCGGCCGCCTGAACGCGGCTGGGACACCGTGACGGTGCCGGGCGCCGTCTCGGCCTGGGCTGCGCTGAGCCAGCGCTTTGGCAAGCTGCCGTTCGCCGACCTGATGGCGCCCGCGATCGAGATCGCCGAACGCGGCTACGCCGTGCCGGTGGTGGTGGGCGAAAAGTGGGCCAATGCGGCGCAGGTGCAGGCGCTCGTCTCGCAGCCCGGCTTTGCCGATACCTTCCTGCCGCATGGCCGTGCGCCGGCGGTGGGTGAGCTGTTCCGCTTTCCCGCCGCGGCGCGGGCGCTGCGCGCGATCGCGGCCACGCGCGGCGAGGCCTACTACCGGGGCGAGATTGCCCAGGCGCTGGTGCGCCAGTCGCAGGCGCAGGGCGGGGCGCATGCACTGGCTGATTTCGAGACCTACCAGCCGGAGTGGGTGACGCCGCTGTCGCAGGCCTACCGCGGCGTGGCGCTGCATGAGATCCCGCCCAACGGCCAGGGCATCGCGGCGCTGATCGCGCTGGGCATTGCCGAGCAGTTCGATCTGGCCGCGCTGCCGCCGGACGGCGTGGAGTCGCAGCACATCCTGATCGAGGCGATGAAGCTCGCGTTTGCCGATGTCTACCGCTACGTGGCCGAGCCGGCCGGCATGGCCGTCACTCCCGCGCAGATGCTCGATGCGGCCTACCTGGCCGAGCGCGCGAAGCTGATCGACCCGCGGCGTGCCCAGGCCTTCGAGGCCGGCACGCCGGACGACGTGCACCGGCGCGGCGGCACCATCTACCTGACGGCCGCCGACGAGCACGGCATGATGGTGAGCTTCATCCAGAGCAACTACCTGGGCTTCGGCTCGGGCGTGGTGGTGCCCGAGTACGGTGTCTCGCTGCAGAACCGCGGCCACGGCTTCAGCCTGGAGGCGGGCAGCCCCAACCTGGTGGCGCCCGGCAAGCGGCCTTTCCACACCATCATCCCGGCCTTCGTCACCCAGGGTGGCCGGCCATTGATGAGCTACGGCGTGATGGGCGCCAACATGCAGCCGCAGGGCCACCTGCAGACGCTGACCCGCATGGTGGACCACCGGCAGAACCCGCAGGCGGCCTGCGACGCACCGCGCTGGCGCTTCAACCAGGGCCTGTCGATCAACGTGGAGACTGCGATGGACCCCGCGGTGGTGGCCGGGCTGGCCGCGCGGGGCCACACCATCGAGGTGCTGGCCGACAGCTACCAGGACTTCGGCGCGGGCCAGTTCATCTGGCGCCTGGGCGACCCCGCGAGCGAAGGCTACGTGGCCGCCAGCGACCCCCGGCGCGACGGCCAGGCCGTGGGGTTCTGAACGCCCCGTAGGCCGGGCCCCGACCAGCCCGCGCGCGCCGCCCGGCGCCACCGGCCGGCGCGGCGCGCCGCTATACCAGCTCGTCGATCGCGGCCAGCAACTGGCGCACGTCCAGCGGCTGGCTCAGGTAGGCGCGGGCGCCGGCGCTGAAGGCCGCGTCGATGCGGTCGGGCCGCGGGTCGTCCGACAGCACGATCACCGGAATCTCGCGCGTGCGGGGGTCGCCCGCCAGCTGCTGCAGCACCGCCAGCCCGTCGGCCCCCGGCAGCCGCAGGTCCAGCAGCACCAGGTGCGGGGCATCGGAGGCGGCCAGCATCAGGCCATGGTCGGCACTGTCGGCATGGCTGGGGCGCAGGTGCGGCCGTTGCGCGAACACCTCGCCCAGCAGCGTGCCGCGGTCCTGCTCGCCCAGGATGCACAGCATGCGCACCGGCTGGTCCAGCGCGCCTGGCACCGTGTTGCGTGGCAGCGCGGTGGCCGCGCCCGGCTCGGGCTCGGTGCGGGCCAGCTCGAGCACATCGCCCAGCACGCGTTCGGCCTGGCGGCGGCGCAGGTTCTCGCTCAGGTCGTGCAGCGCACATACCGCGGCATGGACGCGGCCGTCGCGGTCGCGCAGCACGCGCAAGGTCAGCAGCACCGGCAGCACGCGCCCATCCGCCAGGCGCAGACGCAGCGAGTGATGCACCAGCTCGTGGCCCACCTCGTTGATCAGGCCGAGGATGCGGCCGGGCAGCGGGTGGTCGTCGTCCTGCAGCAGCTCGTCGATCGGGCGGCGCCGCAGCTCGGCGGCCGCGCTGCCCAGCAGCTCGCCGAACGCGGTGTTGGCGCGCTGCACCCGGCCGTCGGGCTCGACCAGCGCCACGCCGGTCTGCACGGTGTCGAGCACCGCATCGAGCGCATGCTCGTGGCGCTGCTGCAGGCCGCGCAGCAGTTCGATCTCGCGCTGCATCTCGCCCGTGCGCTGGCGGGCTTCGGCCTCAATGCGCTGCACGCGGCCGGTGAGGGTGAGCAGCAGCACCGACAGCAGCGCGCCGCCCGCCAGTGCCGGCAATGCGAACAGCCACACGCCGCCATGCGTGCGCACCTGCTGGCTCACCCGCATGGCCCAGCGCCGGCCGGCGAAGTCGAACTCGACCTCGCGGCTGAAGCGGTTCTCGCCGGTGGCGGCGGTTTCGCAACCGGGCGCACCGTACAGGCGACGGCGCTCGACCCGCGCATCCTGGTCGAACAGGCAGGCATACATCGCGTCGGTGCGTGAGGCCAGCAAGGGCGTGAGCAGCCGGTCCACCAGCACCGAGGCAAAGACCACGCGGTGCAGCGCGGTGCCAGGCTCGGCGGCCAGCGACTGGAAGATCACGATGCCGGTGCGGCCCTGCGATTCATTCAGGCCCACCACCGGCGAGACCATGGGCGAGGCCTGCGCCATCGCCTTGGCCAGCGTGGGGCGCAACAGCAGCGCGGTGGGGCCGATGTCGGCCGCGGCCGTCGCCGGCGCTGCGGGCGCTGCCGGGGGCGCGCCGGCGGGCAGTGCCGTCAGGCTGTGGTGCAGGGTGGCGCCGCTGCCATCGGGGCGCGGGGCGTCGAGCCAGCCGATCTCAGCCAGGCCGGTGGTGCGCTCGACCCAGGGCCGCGCCAGCGCATCGAACTGGGTGGGCGAGAGCGCCACGCTGGTGGTCTGCATCGTGCCGTGCAGCGCCTGCAGTGCCTGCAGCGGGGCATCCAGCAGGCCCTGGGTGCGGGCGAACACCACGTCGGCATCCCGCTCGAAGGCAGCCTGGGCGTGCTCACGATCACGCGCATCGATGCCGGCCAGCGCGGCCAGCAGCAGCAGCACGGAGACGCCCAGCGGCAAGGCCACCGAGCGCCGGCGGGCCTGCCAACGCAGCCGCTGCGGGGTGCTGAAGGCCAGGATCAAGGGCACCAGCAGCAGCACGCTGCCGGCATCGGCCGTGGCGCGCAGCAACGCAACGACCAGCGGCCGCGTGATCGACACCGTGGGCAGCACCAGGTCGGCCAGCAGTTCGGACAGCGCGCCGAGCATCGCGCAGGCCAGCGCCACCGCCACCAGGCGGCGGATGGCGGGTGGGCTGTCCAGCGCCAGGTCATCGGGGCGGCCGGAGCGGCGCATCAGCAGGCCGCCGAAGGCGGTTTGTGCCAGCAGCACCAGCGCGTCCAGCCACTGCGCCGCGCCGGGCTCGGCCAGCGGCCAGCCGCAGGCCGCGAGCATGGCGCCCAGCGCCACCGCCGGCAGCACGCGCCAGCCCAGGCGGGCGGTGGCGGCCAGCGCGAGGGCCAGCGCGGGTGCCAGCGGCGCGATCAAGGCGCCGGCCACTTCGTACTGGGGCGACAGCGCGCCCAGCAGCGGCAGGGCCAGCACCAGCAGCAGCATCAGCGCGAGGCGGCGCCAGCGCCGGCCCGTGGCGGGTGCCGGGGCCGGGTAGGTCGAGGAAGGAGCAGTGGACATCAAGCGGCGCGGGCGCAGGGAAAACAACCCGCGCAGCCTAGCATCTGCCGTTCCAGCGCCGCATCCGCACATGCCATTCCGGGCGCCCGCCGAACGAGGGGTTGGCGCGCCTGCAACGAAAGCGCGCTTGGCCAGCCGCGAACGGCCCGCATGAGGGGCCTGCCTAGAATCGACCGATGTCCTCGACCCCGCCGCCCGATCCGGCGCCTGCCGCCCGGTGGTGGCCGGGGCTGGCGCTGGCGCTGGGTGGGGCCATCGCCTTTTCAGGCAAGGCCATCATCGTGAAGCTGGCCTATCGCCATGGCGTGGATGCGGTGGTCCTGCTGATGTACCGCATGCTGTTCGCGCTGCCGCTGTTCGTGCTGCTGGCCTGGTGGGCCGGGCGGGGCCGGCCGCCGCTGTCCTGGCGCGACAGGGGGGTGGTGGCAGGGCTGGGCTTCTCGGGCTACTACCTGTCGAGTTACCTCGACTTCGAAGGCCTGCAGCACATCAGCGCCAGCCTGGAGCGCCTGATCCTCTACCTCACGCCCACGGTGGTGCTGGTGATCGGCTGGCTGCGCCATGGCCAGCGGGCCAGTGGCCGCCAGGGCGTGGCAATGGGCATCAGCTATGCCGGCGTGCTGCTGGTGTTCGGCCACGAACTCGCGCTCGACCGGCCGCAGGTGGCGCTGGGCGCCACGCTGGTGCTCGCGAGCACGCTGTCCTACGCGCTGTACCTCAGCTTCAGTGGCGAGGTGGTGCAGCGCATCGGCGCCGCGCGGCTCACCGGCCAGGCCACCACGGTGGCCTGCCTGCTGTGCATCGGGCAGTTCCTGCTGCTGCGCCCGGTGGCCGACGCGCTGGTGCCGGCCCCGGTGATCGGGCTGTCGCTGCTGAACGCCGCGCTGTGCACCTTTGCGCCCGTGCTGATGGTGATGCTGGCGATCGAGCGCCTGGGCCCAGCGCTCACGTCGCAGATCGGCATGGTGGGGCCGGTCAGCACCATCCTGATGGGCGTGCTGATCCTGGGCGAACCCTTTACGGCATGGGTGGCAACTGGCACCCTTGGCGTGCTGGCCGGTGTGTGGCTGCTGGCGCGCTGGCGCTAGGCAGCCTGGTCCCGGGCCGGGGACGATCAACTGGGTGGAGGTGGTGATGGATCTGGGCATCAAGGGCAAGTGGGCACTCGTGTGTGCGGCCAGCAAGGGCCTGGGCAAGGGCTGCGCGCAGGCCCTGGCCCGCGAGGGCGCCAACGTGGTGATCACCGCACGGGGTGTCGAGGCGCTGGAGGCCACCGCGGCCGAGTTGCGCCAGGCCCATCCGGGCGCGGTGGTCCTGGCCGTGGCCGGCGACATCACCACGCCCGAAGGCCGCGCCGCGGCGCTGGCGGCCTGCCCGCAGGTGGACATCCTGGTCAACAACGCCGGCGGCCCGCCGCCGGGCGACTTCCGCCAATGGGACCGCGAGGCCTGGCTGAAGGCGCTGGAGGCCAACATGCTGACGCCGATCGAGCTGATCAAGGCCACCGTCGACGCGATGGCCGAGCGGGGCTTCGGGCGCGTCGTCAACATCACCTCGGCCGCGGTGAAGGCGCCGATCGACACCCTGGGCCTGTCCAACGGCGCCCGCAGCGGCCTGACCGGCTTCGTGGCCGGGCTGGCGCGCCAGCAACGCCTGGCCAGCCGCGACGTGACGATCAACAACCTGCTGCCCGGCCCCTTCGACACCGACCGCCTGCAGGCCACGCTGCGCGGCAGTTCGGCGGCCTCGGGCACGCCGGTGGCGGAACTGGCCGAACGGCGCCGGCGCGCCATACCGGCCGGGCGCTTCGGCACCGCGGCCGAGTTCGGCGAGCTGTGCGCCTTCCTGTGCAGCCGCCACGCCGGCTACATCACGGGCCAGAACCTGCTGATCGACGGTGGCAGCTACCCGGGCACCTTCTGACCCGGGGGGCCAATGCCGGCCTCCCGCACCAGCCACTTTGCCCCAAACGGCGCCAGAAGGCCTAAGCTTCCGGCACGCGTTGGGCGTTCGTGCTGGAAGGGGTCGACCATGACAACCTGGCTGAAGCGATGGACGGGGCTCGGGCTGCTGCTGTGGCTGGCCGGGTGCGCGGTGGCGCCGGCGGTGCCGCCGAACGAGGGGCTGTTCGAGGATGCCTTGTTCGCGCCCCCCAGCGAACGCATCGATGCCACCGAGGCATTGGCGATGAGCCCGGCCATGCAGGCCTACCTCGGCCAGGAGATCGCCGTCGCGATGCAGCGGCGCGAGCCCCACCGCGCGCTGCTCGATGCGCTGTACAGCGGCCGCCAGCTCAAGCTGCGTTACGACGCCACCCGCACCCTCAACGCGGCCGAGGCCTTCGAGGAGCGGGCGGGCAACTGCATGTCGCTGGTGCTGATGACCGCGGCCTTCGCGCGCGAGATGGGCCTGCAGGTGCGCTACCAGAGCGTGCATGCCGCCCCGGTGTGGTCGCGCCAGGGCAACCTGCAGTTCACCATCGGCCACATCAACATCTCGGTGGGCAAGCCGCTGGTGCGTGCGCTGGTCGCGGGCGAGGGCAATGACTGGCTCACGGTCGACTTCCTGCCGCGCGAGCAGATGCGGGGCCAGCGCCACGAGGTGATCGACGAGGCGACCCTGGTGGCGATGTACATGAACAACCGCGCCGCCGAGGCCCTGAGTGCCGGCCGCCGGGACGACGCCTACTGGTGGGCGCGTGCCGCGATCGCGCGGGACCGGCAACTGTTGATCGCCTACAACACGCTGGGCGTGGTGTACCAGCGCCACGGCCATGCGGCGCAGGCCGAGCGGGTGCTGCGCTTCGCCCTGGCGCTGGAGCCGGCCAACCTGCACGTGATGGGCAACCTGGTGCAACTGCTGCTGACCCAGGGCCGCACGGCCGAAGCCCAGCCGCTGCAGGCCCAGCTCGCACGGCTGCAGCCGGAGCCGCCCTTCAAGTACCTGGACCTCGGCCTGGTGGCAATGCAGCAGGGCGACTTCCGGGCCGCCCGGCGGCTGTTCGAGCGGGAGCTGCAGCGTGACCCGGATTACGCCGAACTGCACTTCTGGCTCGCGGTGGCGCACTACCGCCTGGGCGAGATGGACCAGGCCGCACGCCACCTGGACACCGCACGCGCGAACAGCACCACGCTGGCCGAACGGCGGCTGTACGCCGCCAAGCTGGCGCGGCTGAAGGCCGAATCCTTGCACTGAGGCTGGCGCGCCCGCGGGCGGGGCGGCTGGCTACACTGCAGCCCCTCCGATCCCGTTCGAGTGCCGCCGTGTCCGACCGCCTGGCTGTCCTGCCGCAATACCTGCTGCCCAAGCAGGCGCTCACCTCGCTGGCCGGCGCCTTTGCGCGGGGTGAGCATGGCGCCTTCACCACCGCGGTGGTGCGCTGGTTCATCGGCCGCTACGGCGTGAACATGGCCGAGGCCGCCAACGCCGACCCGGGCAGCTACGCGAGCTTCAACGACTTCTTCACCCGGGCGCTGCGGCCCGGTGCGCGCCCGCTGGCCGCGGCGCCGCTGGTGTGCCCGGTCGATGGCGCGATCAGCCAGTTCGGCCCGATCGAGCGTGACCGGGTCTTCCAGGCCAAGGGCCACCACTACAGCACCACCGCGCTGGTGGGCGGCGATGCGGCCCTGGCGGCGGCCTTCGATGACGGCGCCTTTGCCACGCTGTACCTCAGCCCGCGCGACTACCACCGCATCCACATGCCCTGCGCGGGCCGCCTGCGCCGCATGATCCATGTGCCGGGCGCGCTGTTCTCGGTGAACCCCACCACGGCGCGCGGCGTGCCGGGCCTGTTTGCCCGCAACGAGCGCGTGGTGTGCCTGTTCGACGGCGCGGCCGGGCCTTTCGTGCTGGTGCTGGTCGGGGCCACCATCGTCGGCAGCATGGCGACGGTGTGGCACGGCGTGGTGAACCCGCCGCGCCCGGGGCACCTGCGTGACTGGCGTTACGACGATCGCGCGCTCACGCTGCAGCAGGGCGACGAGATGGGCCGCTTCCTGCTCGGCTCCACCGTGGTGATGCTGTTCCCGAAGCGGGCCGATGGCCGGCCGCATGCCTTCAACCCGGCCTGGGCACCGGGCGGCCCCATTCGCCTGGGCGAGGCCATGATCCTGAACTGAGCCGCGTCGCCGGCCGCGCTGCCGGGGCGGTCGGCCGGCACCTCAGGGATTCAACAGGCGGTTGACGGCGTCGCGGATCTGCTGCGGCCCGACGGGCTTGATCAGCCAGGCATTGGCGCCGGCCGCACGCCCCTGCTGCTTCATGTCCGCACTGGAGGCGGTGGTCAGGAAGACGATCGGCACCGTGCGGCAGGAGCGCACGCCACGCACGCGCTGCACCAGCTCGATGCCGCCGATGCCGGGCATGTTCACGTCGGTGATGATCAGGTCGAACGGCGGATCACCGCGTTCGTCGCGCGCGACCACGGCACGCAGGCCGAGGTCACCGTCGATCGCTTCCTCGATCTGGTGTCCTTCCTGAACGAGCGTCATGCGCAGCAGGCGCTGCACCACGGGCGAATCGTCGATGGTCAGAATGTGTGCCACCACGCTGTCCTTTGGGCCGAAGGTGTGGAGGGCGCCCGATCAACGGACGCCGGACCCCGGCACCATGGCACCGGTTGCGTTCATTGAAACCGAAGCCGCGCGCCGCGAGCAAGTGGAAGAAAGTGCAAATTCAGCGACTTTTCCCGCAACAGGCCTGATCGTGCGCAATGCAGGCACGGGCCGGAGGGGCCCTGCGGGGCCGATGCGGGGCTGCCGCAACCGCGCGGGCGGCTCAGCCGCCGGACAGGCTGTGGCCGTCGTCGCGCAGGCTGCCGCTGAGGTGGCCGGTGTCGTCCAGGCACTGCAGCGTGTGCGGCGGCACAGCGCTGGCCACGGTGATCGAGGCATTGGAAAACCGCGTGGGCGCCACCATGCCGGCCGGCAGCGCAAACCGGCGCAGCAGCCACTCGCGCAGCACCAGGCCGTGTGTCACCACGGCCAGCGGGCCGCCCAGGCGTTGCTGCAGCGCGAGCAGCGCCTGCCAGGCCGCATCGGCGCGTGCGCTGAACTCGGCCTGCGATTCCCCGCCGGGCGGTGCGTCGACCATCGTCAGCGGGTTGAAGCCCAGGCCGTCGTACGGGCGGCCGCGCAGCTCGCCGTAGTTGCGTTCCTGCAGCAGCGGCGAGTGCTGCACCGGCAGGCCGGTGCGCTGGGCAATCGCGGCGGCCGTCTGCTGCGCGCGTGGCAGGTCACTGGCGAGCAGGCCCACCGGTGCGCCGAAGCCCGCCGGTGCGGCCAGGCGCTGCGCCAGCGCCTGTGCCTGGGCCAGGCCCCGCGCACTGAGCGGCGTGTCGGCCGGCTGCAGCACGCGGGCCGCGTTCAGTGCGGTTTCGCCGTGGCGGATCAGCAGCAGCGCCATGGTGTGCTGCGGTTGGCTCAGCGCGCGATCGACACGCCGCCGTCCACCGTGAGGGTGGTGCCCACCACGTAGTCGCCGGCCCGCGAGGCGAGGTAGATCGCGGCGCCGGCCATGTCCTCGTCCACGCCCACGCGCTTGGCCGGGATGCGTGCGGCCACCACGTCGCCATGGTCGCGGGCATCGCGGTTCATCTCGGAGGCAAAGGCACCGGGCGCGATGGCGGTGACGACGATGTTGTCCTGCACCAGGCGCAGCGACATGCGCTTGGTCATGTGGATCAGGCCGGCCTTGCTGGCGGCATAGGAGTAGGTTTCCATCGGGTTGACCGACTGGCCGTCGATCGAGGCGATGTTGATCACCTTGGCCGGCTGCTTCTGCGCGCCCTTGATCAGCAGGCCGTGCAGCGCCTGGGTCAGGAAGAACGGGGTCTTCATGTTGAGGTCGACCACCTTGTCCCAGCCGTTCTCGGGGAACTCGTCGAACGGGGCCCCCCAGGCCGCGCCGGCGTTGTTGACCAGGATGTCCAGGCTGGATTCGCGCGCGCTGTAGTCGGCCACCAGGGCCTGGATGCCGGCCGGGGTGGAGACATCGTGCGGCAGCGAGACGCAGGTGCCCAGCGCCGACAGCTCGGCCGCGGTGGCGTTGCAAGCCTCGGCCTTGCGCGCGGTGATGTACACGCGGGCGCCGGCCTTCAGGTAGCCCGCGGCGATCATGCGGCCGATGCCGCGTGAACCGCCGGTGATCAGGGCCGAACGGCCGGCCAATGAGAAGAGTTCAGACATCTGGGTCTCCCGGTGGGTGTGTTGGGCTGAGCTGGCGCGCCGGGCGCCAGGCAAGGGGCGCATCTTCGCCGCCCGCGGCGGGCCGTGCAGTCGCTTAGGTGCCAATGGCGCTGATCGCGACGCGGGATCAGCCGATGTCGGGCGGCGCCCAGTCGGCCAGCAGTTCGTGCGCCGAGGGGCGTGGCCGGCGCTGCACCTGCGCCGCCGTGCCCACGGAGACGAAGCACACCGCCTGCTCGTCGGCGCCCAGCCCGAAGGCCTGCGCGAAGCGTGGGCTGCGCAGCGCCCGGCCGCCACTGAGCATGGCGCCGTAGCCCATGCCGTGGGCGGCCAGCAGCAGGGCCATCAGGGCCGCCCCCAGCGTGACCGCGCGCTCGGTATAGGGCACGGCCTCGTCTTCCGGGCTGCTGCGCAGCACCGCCAGCAGCAGCAACGGCGCATGCAGCGCCTTGGCGCGCGAGCGCTCGATGTGCCGCGGCTCGGGCGTGGGCACCCGGTCGCGGCTGCAGGCCTCGAACAGGTCGGCCAGCCGCAGGCGCTGGTGATCGGCAATGCGCAGCAGGCGCCAGGGGCGCAGGTCGTGGTGGTCGGGCGCGGTGGCGGCCGCTTCCACCAGCCGCTGCAGCTGGGCTGCGTCCGGCCCCGGCGCGTGCAGGTGCTTGGGGGCCACCGAGTAGCGCGAGCCGATCAGCGCCTGGGTGAAGGCGGCGACGTCGTCTTCGGCGTCGGGCGGGGCCGTCATGGCGGGTTCGGGGCCAGCGCGCCGCAGCGCCAGCACTGGTCGAACGGGCCCTCGATCAGTTCGTCGCAACCGGCGCAGGCCCAGCGCCGCTCGGGCGGGTGCTGCAGGCTTTGCAGCAGCAGTTCCGCCTCGCGGCGTTGGCCTTCGTCCACCAGCCAGAGCTCGGGCAGTGCCTGGTCGGGCGGGATCTCGCCGGCGATGCTGCTGGCGAAGGCGCGTTGCACCGACACCGCGATGTCGGCATGGCACAGCACGTCGGCCCACAGGGTGGCGATGGCGAGGTTGGGGGCCGAGCGCAGGCGCTGCATGGTCGATTCCGGTGTCATCGTAGCCGACGCGGTGACGCGGATTCACGTACCCTCACGGGCATCGAACAACATGTTGAGGAGCAAGCGCATGGTGCAGGCCATTCAGATCCAGCAGTACGGCGGGCCCGAGGTGTTGCAGCGGGTCGACCTGCCGGTCGGCGAGCCCGGCCCGGGCGAGATCCGCATCCGCCACCATGCGGTGGGGCTCAACTTCATCGATGTCTACCAGCGCACCGGCCTCTACCAGAACCCGCTGCCGCTGACCCTGGGCATGGAGGGCGCGGGCATCGTGGAGGCGGTGGGCGACGGCGTCACCCACCTCGTGGTGGGCGACCGCGCGGCCTATGCCAGCAACCCGCCGGGCAGCTATGCGCAGGCCCGGGTGATGCCGGCCAAGTGCGTGGTGCGGCTGCCCGAGGGCATCGCGTTCGAGACCGGCGCGGCGATGATGCTCAAGGGCCTGACCGCGCAGTACCTGCTGAAGAAGACATTGCCGCAGGGCGGGTTGCAGCCCGGCGACTTCATCCTGTTCCACGCCGCGGCCGGCGGCGTGGGCTTGATCGCCTGCCAGTGGGCCCGCGCCCTGGGCCTGCAGCTCATTGCCACCGCGGGCAGCGATGCGAAGTGCCAGCTCGCGCTCGAACATGGCGCGGCCCATGCCATCAACTACCGCAGCGAGAACTTCGTGCAGCGGGTCAAGCAGATCACCGGTGGCGCCGGCGTCAAGGTGGTGTACGACTCGGTGGGCAAGGACACCTTCGAGGGCTCGCTCGACGTGTTGCGCCCCTTCGGCCTGATGGCCTGCTTTGGCAATGCCTCGGGCCCGGTGCCGCCGTTTGCGCCCAGCCTGCTGGCGGCCAAGGGCTCGCTGTACCTGACCCGGGCCACCTTGTTCACCCACATCGCCACCCGCGAGGCCACGCAGGCCATGGCCGAGGATCTGTTCGCCGTGGTGCGCAGCGGCGCGGTGAAGATCCGCATCGACCAGCGCTACCCGCTGGCCGAGGTGGCGCGTGCACACCGGGACCTGGAGGCGCGCAACACCACCGGCTGCAGCATCCTGCTGCCCTGAACGGCCGGGGCCACCGTGCGGGCGCGGGCCGGCGGCCCGCCGCTCAACCGGGCATGCCCACCGGCACGATGAAGCGGAAGCAGCTGCCTTCGTCGGGCCGGCTCTCGACCTCGACCCGGCCGCCCATCAGGTGCACCAGCCGGCGCACGATGGACAGGCCCAGACCGGTGCCGCCGAAGCGGCGCGTGACACTGCCGTCGGCCTGCGTGAAGGGTTCGAAGATGATGGCCTGCTGCTCGGCCGTCATGCCGATGCCGGTGTCCCGCACGTTGCAGGCCAGCAGGGTGTGCTGGGGGTCGGACTCCAGCCGCTCGATGTGCACTTCGACGCTGCCACGCTCGGTGAACTTCAGTGCGTTGCCGGCCAGGTTCAGCAGCAGCTGGCGCCAGCGCGGGGCGTCGGCCAGCACGGTGTCGGGCACGTCGCGGTCGACCCGCCAGTCGAAACCCAGCCCGCGGTGCTGGGCCTGCAGCTGCAGCGGCGAGAGCGCCTCGGCGAGCACCTGGCGCACCGACATCGGCTGCGGCTGCAGCACCAGCTTGTCGGCCTCGATCTTGGAGAGGTCGAGCACGTCGTCCAGGATCTGCATCAGCCCCTGGGCCGAGGACATCACCATGCCCAGGTAGCGGCGCTGGCGGTCGTCCGGCCCGCTGTCCAGCAGCAGCCGGGTGATGCCGATCACGCCGTTCATCGGTGTGCGCAGCTCGTGGCTCATGTTGGCCAGGAAGGCGCTCTTGGCGCGGTTGGCCGCCTCGGCGGCATCGCGCGCGGCTTCCAGGGCGGCCAGCGCGGTTTTCAGGTCGGTGATGTCGCGTGCATTGAACTGCAGCATCGCCGCGCCGGTGACCGGGTCGCGCACCGCGCGCGCATCCACCGCGTGCCAGCGCTCCCCCTGGCGCGTGCGCAGCAGCGCGTCGCCTGCAAAGCCCTGGCCGGCGCGCACCAGCGCCACGATGGCCCCGGCCAGATCGCCGTCGACGAACAGGTCGTCGAATTGTTCGCTCGACGGCAGCTCGATCGGGCCGAAGGCCGCCAGCGCGGCGGGGTTGCGCATCAGCGCCGGGCCGCCGTCGATGCGGTGCAGCGCCACCCGCACCGGCGTGTGGCGGATGGCCTCGATGCCGCGCAGCATGCTGGCGTCGTAGCTGGCCGCCAGCGGCTCGGAGGCGAACAGGATCGCCTGCCGCCCGTCGGGCAGGCGCACGCCACGCGAGGCCAGCTCGGTGGTCATGGGTTCGTCGCGTGGGTACAGGGTCCAGGGTTCGCGCACCACCTTGCCCAGGGTGTGCTGCTGCATGCTGGCCAACAGGCGGGCGCGCGCCGGCGGGGAGATGTCGGAGTAGTCGCGCGTGATCAGTTCGTCCAGGCTCTCGGCGCGCCAGAACTCAAGTGCCGCGGCATTGGCCCACACGATGCCCGGGCGCTCGACGTCGAACACCCACACCGGCACGTGCAGCCAGTCGTAGTGGCCGAGTTCGTCGAACGCGAGCAGTTGCGCCGGCAGGGCGACGGTGGGCATCTTCATCGCGTGGGGTGCTTCAGGCGGCCACCGCGGCGCGGTAGGCATGCCAGGAGGCGTGGCCCAGCACCGGCCCGGCCACCAGCAGGCCGGCGAACCAGGGCAGCATCGCCAGCACCACCACCGCGGTGATCAGCGCGCCCCAGCACAGCATCACCCCGGGCTGGGTGACGACGAGGCGGAAGCTGGTCAGGCCGGCGCTGATGGCGTCGGTGGGGCGGTCCAGGATCATCGGGATCGAGATCACGCTGGCCGCGAAGATCAGGCCGGCGAACAGCCCGCCGACGATGACGTAGGCCACGATGAAGTTGATGTTGTCGGGGTTCAGCAGCGCGAGCAGCGAGCCCTTGAAATCGGGCATGCCGTCGAAGCTGACGGCAAAGATCACCAGCGAGGCGCGGCCCCACAGCATCTCGAGCACCAGCAGCACGAAGCCGAAGATCGCCAGCGTGCCGGTGCGCTGGTCCCAGGCCAGCAGCGAATCGCCGAGGTCGGGTTTCTCGCCGCGCTCGAGCCGGCGGCTGGCCTGGTACAGGCCCAGGCACAGGAAGGGCCCGGTCAGCAGGAAGCCGGCCGAGAGGGCCAGCACCCAGGCGGGGGCGTGCTCGAACACCGTCATCAGCGCCCAGCCCATGCCCATGAAGCAGGCGCCGTAGAACAGGCCGATGCCCGGGCAGCGCCGGAAATCGCGCCAGCCCAGCGCCAGCCAGCGCAGCGGATCGCCCAAGCGCAACGGGCGCAGCTCGATCGACGGGGCGGGCGTTTCGGCGGACACGGGAGCCGTGAGGTTCGCGGGCGCAGCGGCGGGGCTGTCGGCAGGAGTCATCGGGGCGCTAGCCTAGGCGCCGCGGCGCGTGGCGTCCACCCGGGCTGTCCCGGGGCACCGGGTTCGGCGTGTGGGGGGCTCAATCGCGCCGCCGACCGCTCAGCAGCAGCCACAGCGCGCCGAGCATCGCGCCGATGAAGCCGATCAGCCCGAACGCGGGCAGGCCGAACAGCTGCGGGCCGCCGCCCACCGTCATCACGATCGACGAGCCGATGATGGTGGCCGCGATCACCAGGCTCACCGCGATGCGCTGGGCCGCGCGGTCGAGCTGGTCGGCCACCGGGTGCAGGTCGGTCACGTCGATCTGGATCTGGATGCGGCCGCGCCGGGCGGTGCGCAGCAGGCGGGCCAGGTCGCGTGGCAGGCCGCCGATCAGGCCCGCCAGGCTGCGCAGCGATTGCCAGCTGCGCCGCGCCAGTTCACGCGGCTGGTAGCGTTCGTGCAGTGCCTCGCGCAGCAGCGGCAGGGCCTCCTCGGCCATGTGGAAGCCGGGGTCCAGGCCGCGGCCCAGGCCTTCGAGCGTGATGAACACCTTGATCAGCAGCGCCAGGTCTGCCGGCAGCGCCAGCCGGTGGCCGCGCAGGATGGTGGTCACGTCGCCCAGCATCTGGCCCAGGCTGAGCTCGGCCAGCGGCACGCCGTGGTACTGGTCGACGAAGGTCTCGATGTCGCTGTCGAGCGCGCCCTCGTCCAGCGGCGAATCGTCGCCCGCCCACTCCACCAGCACCTCGGCCACCGCGGCCGGATCACGCTGCACCAGGCCCAGCATCAGCGTGAGCAGCTCGTCGCGCCGCTGCGCCGAGACGCGGCCCACCATGCCGAAATCGATGAAGGCGATGCGGTTGCCGCTCAGGAAGAACAGGTTGCCCGGGTGCGGGTCGGCATGGAAGAAGCCGTCGTGCACCACCATCTTCAGCACCGCGCCGGCGCCACGTTGCGCGATCACGCGGCGGTCCAGCCCGGCGGCGTCGATGCCGGCCTGGTCTTCGGCCGGCACGCCGCGGATGCGCTGCTGCACGTTCACGCGCGGGCCGGTGTGCTGCCAGTACACACGCGGGATCACGATGTCGTGCTGGTTCGCAAAGGCCGCGGCAATGCGTTCTGCGTGGCGGCATTCGCTGGCCAGGTCGAGCTCGCGGCGCAGCGAGCGCGCCACCTGGCGCGCCAGTTCCACTGGGCGGTACGGCCGGATCTCGGGCCACTGGCGCTCGGCCATACCGGCCAGGCGCTCCAGCAGGCGCAGGTCGGCCTCGATCGTGGTTTCGATGCCGGGCCGCCGCACCTTGACCACCACCTCGGTGCCATCGGGCAGCACCGCGGCATGCACCTGGGCGATCGAGGCGGCCGCCAGCGGCGTGTCGTCCCAGTGCTTGAACACCACCTCCGGTGCGGCGCCCAGATCGGCCGTGAGCTGGGCGCGCAGCAGCGCGATGTCCACCGGTGGCGCACTGCTGTGCAGCCGCTCGAGCTGGCCGATCCATTCGGGCCCCAGCAGGTCGGCCCGCCCGGCCATGATCTGGCCCAGCTTCACGAAGGTGGGGCCCAGTTCTTCGAGTGCGCGGCGGAACTGTTCTGGCGGGCTCAGCCGTGCCAGCTCGGCCGCGTGCGCCAGGTGCAGGGCGTGACCGGCCTTGCCCAGCGCATCGGCCCAGCCCAGGCGGTGCACCAGGTCGCTCAGGCCGTGTTTGACGAAGACCGCCGCAATGTGCTGCAGCCGGCCCAGGTCGCGGGCGCTGAGCAGGGTTTGCAGCGCGGTCATCGCCGTCGTGCGGGCAGGCCCTAAGAGCGCCGCACCCGCAGCAGCTCGTCCAGCACCAGGCAGATCGCGCCCAGCGTGATGGCGCTGTCGGCCAGGTTGAAGGCCGGGAAGTAGCCGCCGTGGAACATCGGCGCCAGCCAGGACCAGTGGAACTGCAGGAAGTCGACCACATAGCCGTGCAGCAGGCGGTCGATCACGTTGCCCAGCGCGCCGCCCATGATCATCGTGACGGCGAAACAGAACAGCCGTTGCGCCGGGTGCGTGCGCAGCATCCAGACGATGAACACCGAGGCCGCCGCACCCAGGCCGACGAAGAACCAGCGCTGCCAGCCCGCCGCATCGGCCAGGAAGGAAAACGCGGCGCCAGTGTTGTGGGCACGCACCAGGTTGAAAAAGCTTGTCACGACCCGGGTGTCGTGAAGCCGGAACTCGCCCAAGATCAGCACCTTGGTGAACTGGTCGAGCAGGATCACGACCAGCGCCAGGCCGAGCCACAGGGCCAGCGGAGTGTTGGTTGACTTGGAAGCGGCCATTGAGGGGAAATACGGAGACTGCATGCAGGGGATCGGGCGCTACTGTAGCGCCCCGTCTCCTGCCCACACTGGAGCACCACACACGATGACGACCGCCGCGCTCAGCTTCGAAGTCCGCATGGCACGCAGCGCCGAAGACCTGCGTGAGGCCTGCATGGTGCGTGTGGCCGGGTACGGCCACCACCTGCCCCAGTTGAAAAAGGCGCTGGCCGAGCCCGACGAGATCGACCACGAGCGCGGCACCGCGGTGCTGGTGTGCCTGGACAAGGCCAGCGGCCGGGGTGTCGGCACGGCGCGCATCCAGCGGGCGGGGGCGGACACCGGGGTGCAGCTCGAATCGAGCGTGCGGCTGCCGGATTGGCTGGCCCAGCGCCCGCGGGCCGAGATCACGCGGCTGGCCATCGTGCCGGGTGCCGATGCGCTGGTACGCCCGATGCTGATGAAGGCCAGCTACCTGTACTGCCTGGCGAGCCAGGCCCGCTGGATGGTGATCGGCGCGCGCAGCGAGGCGCTGGTGCGCATGTACCGGCGCCTGGGCTTCACCGACGTGCTGGCCGAGGAGCAGACCGTGCCGCTGGCCCACGCCGGGGGCCTGCAGCACCGCATCCTGGCCATGGACGTGATCGCCGCCGAACGCACCTGGTACCAGGGCCAGCACGGCATGTACGAGCTGATGATCGAGACCTACCACCCCGACATCCAGCTGATGACCGAACGCCGCGCCTGGCCGCAGCCGCAACGCGTGGCGGCCTGACACCCGGGCGCCGCGCGGCGGCCGCCGCGGGCGCTCAGCTCGTTTGTTCGAGCGCCGGCTTCACCCAGCTGGCACGCTTGAGCGCCTGGTGCAGCTGCTCCAGCGTGAAGGGCTTGGCCACCACCGCGTCCATGCCGGCGGCCAGGCACTCGGCCCGGTCCGCCTCGGTGGCGGTGGCGGTGAGCGCCACGATCGGCAGCCGCGGCAGCGACAGCGTGCGTTCCTGGGCCCGGATCTCGCGCGTGGCGGCCAGGCCGTCGAGCAGCGGCATGCGGCAGTCCATCAGCACGAGTTCCGGGCGCTGGGTCTCGCGCAGGGCGCGGCTCACGGCCTGCTTGCCATCGGCCACGCGTTCGTGCGCGATGCCCAGCTTGTCGAGGAAGCTGCAGACGATCATCGCGTTGACGTCGTCGTCCTCGGCCACCAGCACCGAGCCGGGTAGCGTGCCGGCGGTGGCGGCCTCGGACTGGGCATCGGCCTGTTCCGCGCAAGCCGGCAGCCGGGCGCTGAAGCTGAACGTGGTGCCCGTGCCGGGCACGCTGTGCACGGTGATGTCGCCCCCCATCGCATGGGCGATCTCGCGCGCGATGGTCAGCCCCAGGCCCACGCCATCGGTGGGCGCACCGGTCTCGCGCCGCGCCTGGTGGAAGGGCTGGAAGATGCGCGACACCTCGGCCGCGCCGATGCCGGGCCCGGTGTCGCTGACCACCAGCCGCACTTCGTCGCCCTGGCAGCCCAGCTCCAGCCGCACCTCGCCCTGGGGCGTGAACTTCACGGCGTTGCCCAGCAGGTTGTGCAGCACCTGGCGCAGCCGTCCGGCGTCCCCCATCACCCAGCGCGGGCCCGGCAGCGTGTTGTGCCAGTGGAAGGCCAGCCCGCGGTCGGAGGCACGCAAGGCAAACACTTCGGCCACCTGCTCCACCTGGGACACGAGCTCGAAGCGTTCGCTGTGCAGGGTGAAGCGGCCGGCATCGGCGCGCGAGGCGTCCAGCAGGTCGTTGATCAGCCCGAGCAGGTGGGTGCCCGAGGCCTCGATCAGCTCCACCCGCCGGGCCACCGGGGGTTCGCGTGATTCCAGGTGCAGCAGCCGCGCCAGGCCCAGGATGCCGTGCAGCGGCGTGCGCAGCTCGTGGCTCACCTTGGCGAGGAACTGCACCCGCAGCGCGATCTGCCGCTGGGCGAGCTGCAGCGCGGCATCCTTCTGCGCCACCAGGTCCTGCGCCTGCAGCCGCAGCAGCATGCCGGCGGCCAGCCGGCGCGCAGTGCCACGCGCCGTGCTCATCTGCAGCGCGAACAGGATCAGCTGGCTCAGCGAGGTGGGCACCGCCAGGTCGTCGCCGCGCTGGGCCAGGCCGATGCTGGTGAGCAGCAGCATCGGCGCGGTGTAGGCCGCCGCGGCGGCCAGGTGCGCCTGCAGGCCGAAGGTGGCGATGCAGGTCACCGCGTCCACCGAGGCCACCACCAGGGCCGTGGTGGCCACCGGCTCACCCATCATGCGCCACGCGCCGGCGCCCCAGACCAGGCCGTCCACCGCCAGCAGCCACAAGGTCCAGCGCTGCCAGCGGTGGCCGTCGTCGGCGGCCAACTCGCCGCCACGCTGGCGGGCCACGCGCTCGTAGGCACGCGCCAGCGCCACGCGCGCCGCGGCCACCAGCAGCTTGGCGGCGATCCAGCCATACACCAGCGGCAAGGGCATCCGGTCGCGGAAGTGCCAGGCCATCAACACCGCGAACAGCGTGGCCGCCACCGTGCCCACGCGGGTGTGCGTGAGCACCATGCGCAACTGCTCCTGCGCCACGCCCGCGCGCAGCGCAGGCGTGAGCACGATCCCCAGTTCGCCCGCGATGCGGTCGAGCATCGACGGGCGCTGGGGTACTGCTGTCATGGGGGGGTCAGGCTGCCTGGCGCGTCTCGCCGGAGCCGAACAGGTTGTCGGTGCAGCGCCGGCACAGGCCCGGGTGGGCCGGGTCGTGGCCGACATCGTCGCGCCAGTGCCAGCAGCGTTCGCACTTGACCGCGGTCGAGGGCGTGACCTCGACCGCCAGCGCCTCGCCCTCGGCCAGCCTGGCCGCCGAGGTGATGAACACGAACTTCAGGTCATCGCCCAGCGCGGCCAGCAGCGTGTGGGTTTCACTCGGCGCGGTGACACGCACCGTGGCCTGCAGCGAGGAGCCCACCGAGCCCGCCGTGCGCACGGCCTCGATGGCCTTGTTCACCGCCTCGCGCACCTCGCGGATGCGGGCCCACTTGGCCAGCAGCGCCTCGTCCGGCGTGCCCAGGTTCCAGTAGGTCTCGACGAAGATGCTCTTGCCACCCCGCTGGAACACGGCCCAGGCTTCCTCGGCCGTGAAGCTGAGGAAGGGCGCCATCCAGCGCAGCATGGCCTGGGTGACGTGCCACAGCGCCGTCTGCGCGCTGCGGCGCGCCAGGCTCTTGGGCGCGGTGGTGTAGAGCCGGTCCTTCAGCACGTCGAGGTAGAAAGCGCCCAGGTCTTCCGAGCAGAACACCTGCAGCTTGGCCACCACCGGGTGGAACTCGTAGGCCTGGTAGTGCGCCAGCACCTCGGCCTGGAACTGCGCGCTGCGGGCCAGCGCCCAGCGGTCGATCTCCAGCAGTTCGGCCTCGGGCACCGCATCGGCGGTGGGGTCGAAGTCGCTCACGTTGGCCAGCAGGAAGCGCAGCGTGTTGCGGATGCGGCGGTAGGCATCCACCACGCGGGCGAGGATCTTGTCATCGCCGGCGATGTCGCCCGAGTAGTCGCTCGCGGCCACCCACAGGCGGATGATCTCGGCGCCCAGCTTCTGGCTCACGGCCTGCGGCTCGATGCCGTTGCCCAGGCTCTTGCTCATCTTGCGGCCCTGGCTGTCCACCGTGAAGCCGTGGGTCAGCAGGCCGCGGTAGGGCGCGCGGCCCTGCAGCGCGCAGGCCAGCAGCAGCGAGCTGTGGAACCAGCCGCGGTGCTGGTCGTGGCCTTCCAGGTACAGGTCGGCCTCGGGGCCTTCGTCGTGGTGGCCCAGCACGCCATCGGCATGCTGGTGGGTGCCGCGCAGCACGTGCCAGAACGTGGAGCCGGAATCGAACCACACCTCGAGGATGTCGCTGCTCTTGGTGTAGTGCGGTGCGTCGGCGGGCCCCAGGATCTCTTCGACCGTCACGCGGCTCCAGGCCTCGATGCCGCCTGCTTCCACGATGTCGGCCGCCTGGTCGAGGATCTCCATCGTGCGCGGGTGCAGCTCGCCCGTGTCCTTGTGCAGGAAGAAGGGCAGCGGCACGCCCCAGCTGCGCTGGCGGCTGATGCACCAGTCGGGCCGGTTGGCGATCATGTCGCGCAGGCGCGCGCGGCCGTTCTCGGGGTAGAAGCTGGTGTGGTCGATCGCGTCCAGCGCCATCTGGCGCAGGGTCTTGGGCGCCTTGTCCTTCGTGAACACGCCCTCGCCCTCGTCCATGCGCACGAACCACTGCGCCGCGGCACGGTAGATCACCGGCGTCTTGTGGCGCCAGCAGTGCGGGTAGCTGTGGGTGATGGTCTCGGTGGCGAAGAGACGGTTTGCGTGTCCCGGCGCCCCCTGGTCCGGGCTTGCGCCCGGTCCGCCCCCCGAGGGGGACGGGGAACTCGGGAGCGGCCCGTCGTTCCCCCGCAGCGCCTCGATGATGACCGGCACCGCCTTCCAGATGTTCTGGCCGCCGAACAGCGGGAAATCGGCCGCATAGCTGCCGTTGGCCTGCACCGGGTTCAGGATGTCGTCGTAGGCCATGCCGTGCGACACGCAGGACTGGAAGTCGTCCAGGCCGTAGGCGGGAGACGAGTGCACGAGGCCGGTGCCGTCCTCGGCAGTGGCGTAGTCGGCCAGGTAGATGGGGCTGAGGCGGTCATAACCCGCGTCCACGTGGGCCAGCGGGTGGCGGAACTGCAGGCCGCCGAGCTTTTCGCCCAGCGTGGTGGCCACCACCGTGCCCTGCAGGCCGTAGCGCGCCAGGCACTTCTCCACCAGCGTGGCGGCCAGCACCAGCAGGCCGCGCTCGGTATCGACCAGCGCGTACTCGAGCGCCGGGTTCAGGTTCAGCGCCTGGTTGGCCGGAATCGTCCACGCGGTGGTGGTCCAGATCACCGCGAAGGCATCCTTCGTGAACGGGGTGACGTTGAAGGCCGCGGCCAGCTTGTCGGGCTCGGCGCACAGGAAGGCCACGTCCAGGGTCTGGCTCTTCTTGTCGGCGTACTCGATCTCGAATTCGGCAAGGGATGAGCCGCAGTCGAAGCACCAGTACACGGGCTTCAGGCCGCGGTAGACGAAGCCACGCTCGATCACGCGCTTGAAGGCGCGGATCTCGCCGGCCTCGTTGGCGAAATCCATCGTGCGGTAGGGCCGCGCCCAGTCGCCCAGGATGCCCAGGCGCTTGAAGTCGGCCATCTGCAGCGCGATCTGCTCGGTGGCATAGGCGCGGCTCTTGGCCTGCATGTCGTCGCGGCTCAGGTGCCGGCCGTGCTTCTTCTCGATCGCGTTCTCGATCGGCAGGCCGTGGCAATCCCAGCCCGGCACGTACTGCGCGTCGAAGCCCGCGAGCTGGCGGGCCTTGACGATCATGTCCTTGAGCACCTTGTTGACCGCATGGCCCATGTGGATCTGGCCATTGGCATAGGGCGGGCCGTCGTGCAGGATGAACTTGGGCGCGTTGCAGCGTGCGTCGCGCAGCTGCTTGTAGCGGCCTTGCTCCTCCCAGTCCTTCACCCAGCCGGGCTCGCGCTTGGGCAGGTCGCCGCGCATCGGGAAGGGGGTGTCGGGCAGGTTCAGCGTGCTTCGGTAGTCGGGCGTGCTCGAATCGGTCATGGCCTGTCGCGCCGGTTGAGAGCGGCGCGCTCGTCGCAAGGGGTGCACTCGGTGCGGAGGGCTGCGGCCGGCAGGCGCCGCAGCGGTGGCAGCTTCAGTCGATCGAGCGCTGAATTCGGCGCGCGTGGTCTGGCGTCGCGTGGCGGCGTGCCCGCGGCGTGTTTGCAGGTCCAGCCAGCACAGTGCCATACCCGAGATTCTACTGAAGCCACTCCCTGCACGGCCAGCGTGCGCTGCACCGGGTGCCGGCCCTTGCACGGCCCCCGGGCCGATCAGAGCACGAAGTCGGCGGTCGTGAAGGTGACCAGGCCCACCACCACCAGCTCGAAGTCCACCGTCGCATTGCCGTCGTAGTCGGCCTGCAGCACGGTGTTGCCGCCAACGAACTTCTGGATCATCTGCCCCGGCAGGAAGCCCGGCTGGAAGGGCTGCTGACCGATGAAGTTGAACGCCTGGTTGCCGGCCGCCCACACGTTGGCGTCGATGGTGGACAGGTCGATCTTGTCCAGGCCTTGCTGGAAGTCCATCAGCTTGTCGACACCGGAGATCGTCGTGCTGTCGAGCACCGCGTTGAAGCGGAACTTGTCGGCGCCGCCGCCACCGGTGAGCACATCGGCACCCCAGCCGCTGAGCAGCGTGTCGTTGCCGTACCAGCCATTGAGCGTGTCCGCGCCGTCGCCGCCCACGAGGGTGTCGTCGCCGTTGCCGCCATACAGCGTGTCGGCATGGTCGTACAGGCCGCCGTCGAGCACGTCGTCGCCGCCGTAGCCGTACAGCGTGTCGGCGTTCCAGTGGCCACCGCGGATGAAGTTGTCGCCGGCGTTGCCGTGCAGCGTGGTGGCCTGGTCGGCGCCCATGTAGACCAGGTCTTCCACGTGGTCGGGCAGGAAGCTGCTGGCGGTCTTGGTGTAGACCGTGTCGTGGCCTTCGCCGGCCTTTTCGCCCACGCTCCAGCCGGCCATGAAGCCGATGTCGCTGCCGTAGTAGCCACGGTCGCCGAGGTAGTAGCTGTCGTTGCCGCTGCCGCCCAGCAGCGTGGCGATGTCGCTGCCCACCTTGATCAGCGTGTCGTTGCCGGCGCCGTCCCCAATGTGGTCGCTGCCCAGGCCGTTGCTCTTGATCGACATGTACTCGTCCGGCGTGCTGCCCAGGGCCGCCGCGGGGTGGCGGATGGCGACCAGGTGCTCCACGTTGTCGGGCATCTGGTAGCTCGTCATCTCGTTGACGAACGAGGAGCCCAGGCCGATGGTGTCGATGCCCTGGTTGGCGTACTCGATGACCTGCGGCACCGCATCGTCCACCAGCGTCGGGTCGGACACGCGGCTGATGCTGCAGTAGTCGTTGCCCGCGCCGCCGTAGAGCTTGGTGGTGGAGAGCCAGGCGCCTTCGCCGCCGGTGGACAGCACGTCGTCGCCGGCGCCGCCGTAGAGCACGTCCTCGTCGTCGGTGCCCTGCTTGTTGTCTGCGCCGCTCGTGCCCTTGATGATGTTTGCCATGCTGTTCTCCGGTCCGGCGGGGGCCAGAAGAACCACTCGTCTGGTCAGCCCGCCGCGATGGAACGCGTCATGGTCAGCGGCGGTATCGGGGCCTTGTCGTGTGTTTCAGCGCCGCGTTTCATTGGTCGCGAACCAGGCCAGGGCATCGGCGCGGTCCTGCGCAATGCCCGCGCGCAGCGCGTCCAGCGAGTCGTACTTGCGCTCGTCGTGCAGCTTGTGCAGCAGCTCCACCTTCAGCACGCGGCCGTAGCCGGCTTCGGGGCCCAGCAGCGCGGGCCACTCGAGGCAATGGGTTTCCAGCAGCACGCGGCCGGCGTCTTCCACCGTGGGCCGCACGCCCAGGCTGGCCACGCCGCGCAGCGGCGCATCGGCGAGGCCGTGCACCCGCACGACGAAGATGCCCATCGCCGCTGGCCGCGGGTGCGTGAAGCGCAGGTTCAGCGTGCGAAAGCCCAGCTCGCGGCCGAGCTTGCGGCCGTGCACCACGTGGCCGCTGATGCCGTAGGGCCGGCCCAGCAGCGCGGCGGTGCGGGCCATGTCGCCCTGGGCCAGCGCCTCCCGCACGGCGGAGCTGGAAACACGCAGGCCATGCACCTCGTAGCTCATCATGCGGGCCACGTCGAAGCCCTGGCGCTGGCCGGCGGCGTCCAGCATCGCGTAGTCGCCGGCGCGGCGCGCGCCGAAGCGGAAATCGTCGCCCACCAGCACGTAGCGCGCGCGCACGCCGGCCAGCAGCACGTCGTCGATGAAGGCCTGCGGCGCCTGGGCCGCGAAGCGCTGGTCGAAGCGCAGCACCACCACCTGGTCGACCCCACAGCGCTCCAGCTCGGAGAGTTTGTCGCGCAGCGTGCCGATGCGCGGCGGCGCGGCCTCGGGCTGCCCGGCGCGGGCGGCGAAGTAGTCGCGCGGGTGCGGCTCGAAGGTCATCACGCAGCTCGCCAGGCCGCGGTGGCGCGCCTCGTTCGTCAGCAGCGCCAGCATGGCCTGGTGACCACGGTGCACGCCGTCGAAGTTGCCGATGGTCAGTGCGCAGGCACTGGCCAGGCCGGGATGGTGGAAACCGCGAAAGACCTGCATGGGAAACCGGGGCGGGGGACGGCCGATTATCGTCAGCCCGTGATCGCCGCCAGGCCCTCGACCCAGCGCCACTGGCCCGGCGCCAGGTCGGCCGGCAGCACCAGCCGGCCGAACTCGCTGCGGTGCAAGCCCACCACGTGGTTGCCCACCGCCGCCAGCATGCGCTTGACCTGGTGGTACTTGCCCTGCACCAGCGTCAGCCGCAGGCTGTGCGTGCCGGTGATCTCGCAGCCTTCGGCGCGCACCGGCTGCGGGTCGTCGTCCAGCACCACGCCGGTGAGCAGGCACTGCACCTGGGCATCGTCCACCGGCCGGTCGGTGCGCAGCTCGTACACCTTGGGCACCTGCTTCTTCGGCGACGTGAGGCGGTGGATCAACGCGCCGTCGTCGGTGAGCAGAAGCAGGCCGGTGGTGTCCTGGTCCAGCCGGCCCACCGGCTGCACGCCGCGCCGGCGCAGCGGCGGCGGCAGCAGCAGCATCACGCTGGGCCAGGCCGAGGGCTTCTGCGAACACTCGTAGCCGGCCGGCTTGTGCAGCAGCACCAGCGCCTGCGCGCGGCATTGCCAGGGCTGGCCTTCCACCTCGATCATCAGGCCGTCGGCCACGAAGCGCGCGGCCGGGTCGGTGACCGGCGCGCCCTGCACGCGCACCAGCCCGGCCTCGATCAGGCCGGCGCAGACGCGCCGGGTGCCGAAGCCTTGCGCGAAGAGGATCTGGTCGATGCTGTCGGGCTTGTCGGGGCGGGCCGGCTTCATGGGTTGTGGAGCTCGAGCGTCACCACATGGCCCTCGGCCGCGGGCCAGGCCAGGCCGACGATGCGCTCGGCCAGGTCGCCGCTGCGGTATTCGGCCACCACCGGCCGGCCCGCGCCATCGGCCAGGCGCAGCTTGCTGCTGGACACGCCGGCCACGCCGGGCGGGATGCCGGGCGCGGGCTTGCCGTCGAGCACGATGGTGTCGCGCGGCAGGCCGAAGTAGCCGCGCGGGCGGGTCAAGGTGATCACCGCGGCGGCGGACTTGTCGGCCTCGGCCAGGCGCTCGGCGCGCAGGTGCACGATGCTGGACGAGCGCGCAAACGGCGCCCGGTAGACGTGCGTGGTGGCGTGACCCGGCGCGCTGATCTGGAACTCCAGCGGCGTGGCCGCATCGGTGGTGACCGGGCCCCAGCGGCCATCGGCGCCGACGGTCTTGTCCACCAGCGCGGCGCCGCGGCGGGCGCCGGTGGCGGCCTCCACCGCATACACCGCCACCCGGGCGCCGGCCAGCGGCAGGTTGTCGGGCCCGCCCGGGCCGATGCCAGACACCTTGCCATCCAGTGTGACGCTCTTTTCAGGCGTTATCGATGTGGTGGCCGGCGCGCGGCCGGTGATGAACTCGTAGGCCGCGGCAAAGGCCTGCGGGTGGTAGCTCACCTCGCGGTGGTCGCGCCCGGGCAGCACCCGGTTGGTGGCGCCCTTGAGCGCCGGGCCGTCGAAGGTGACGTTGGTCGGCGTGCCCTTGGCGCCGATCCACACGCCATCGGGCTGGGCGAACTTGTCGTTGTTGTCCGAGCGCAGCGTGAGCCAGCGCACGCCCGGCGTCACCTCGTCGCCGTTCGGGCCCTTGGGGGCGTTCAGCGCGGTGAGGAAGGCGCCCGCGCCGTTGAACTCGTTGCCCGGGCGGAAGCCGGGGTTGGACCACACCCCGTGGTTGGGCGTGCCGCCGAGGATGGCGTGCGAGACGGTCTTGTCGCCGCCGCCGTTCTGGATGTAGTTGCGGATCGCGTTGCCGCCGCGCGAGTTGCCCACCAGCACCACCTGCTGCGCGCCGGTGGCGGCCAGCACGCGCTGCACCTCGGCGGCCAGGTACTCGCGCTGATCGGTGCTGCTGCTGCGGCCGGGCTGGGGCTTGGCATCGTCGTCGCGCGCGCCGGGGTTCGGGAAGTCCACCGCATGCAGGCGTTCGCGGGGCCAGCCGTTGCTCTCGAAGCGCCACAGCGTGGTGGTCCACAGCGCGGCGGTGTCGCCGTTGCCGTGCACGAACACGATGGGCGGCGGCGCACCGACCGGGGCGCTGGCGCAGCCGGCCAGCAGCGCGGCGGCCAGCAGGGTGAAGAGGGAGCGGCGTTGCAGGGTCATGCAAATCTCCTCGTGGCAAGGCCAGGTTTCACAACAGCCCGAGTTCGCGGGCCGAGGGCAGGAAAGGCTCGCGCAGGCCGTGCGCGGCGGTGACGGCATTGAGCACCGCGCGCGCCGTCACCTCGGCGGCCAGCGCGCCCAGCACCGTCATGTTGCCGGGCTTGGCCGCCCCGCCGGTGGCCAGCGCGAACAGGGTGTCGCCATCGGTGGGCGTGTGCACCGGGTTGATGCAGCGCGCCAGGCCGTCGTGGGCCATCGAGGCCAGCTTGTTGGCCTGCGCCTTGGTGAGCCGCGCATCGGTGGCGACGACGCCGATGGTGGTGGCCATGCCGGCCAGCAGCCGGTCGGGCAGGGCGCCGCTGCGGATGGCGGCCATGCTGTCGCGCGGCGTGCGGCCATCGTCGGCGCGGGCACCGGCCAGGATGCGGCCGCTGCGCGGGTCGACCACGTCGCCGATGGCGTTCACCGCCACCAGCGCGCCCACCGTGATGGCGCCCACGGTGAGCGAGGCGCTGCCGATGCCGCCCTTCATCGCATGCTCGATGCCGAACAGCTTGCCCACCGAGGCGCCGGCCCCGGCGCCCACGCTGCCCTGGGCCGGCGCCGTGGCGCGTGCGGCCTCGCAGGCGGCATGGCCGGCGGCGCTGTCGGGGCGGATGGCGGCGTCGCCCACCCACAGGTCGAACAGCACCGCGGCCGGCACGATGGGCACGCGCGCCGGGCCCACCGGCACGCCGTGGCCGTGGCCTTCCAGCCAGCGCATCACGCCATCGGCCGCGGCCAGCCCGAACGCGCTGCCGCCGCACAGCAGCACCGCATGCACCTGTTCGATCGTGTTCACCGGGTTCAGCAGGTCGGTCTCGCGGGTGCCAGGGGCGGCGCCGCGCACGTCCACGCCGCAGGTGGCGCCCTGTTCGCACAGCACCACCGTGCAGCCGGTGGGGCGGCGGGTGTCGGTGTGGTGGCCGACCTTCAGGCCGGCGATGTCGGTGAGCGATCCGGGGTGCATGGCGGCGCGGCGCAGCGGGCGAGGCCGCAGCCTACCACCGGGCCGGGGTGTCGCCGGGTGCCGCCTGCGCGGCCCGGCGGCGTCGAAACGGGGGCGGAATCGGCCGGTTTTCCGGCGTTCGTGGCGGCACGCGGGGCCGCACAGTCGGCACGCTGCTGCCCGGCTGTCTTCGGGCGCGAGGGGACCTGCATGTCTGAATTGCTGTGGTGGCCGGGGCGCTTGGCAGTGGGCTGGGCTTCGGTGGGCACTCGACGCACGATCCTTGGCGTGCTGCTGCTGGGCGGCATTGGCGCCGCGCTGGCGCTGCCGCCCATGGCCGTGGCGGCCGGCCTGGCGTGCTTCGGCTACCTCTGGCTGTACCACACGCGTGACCAGGCCCGTGCCGTGGCCGCGCTGCAGAAGGCGGTGGAGGCGGTGGCCGGCAGCGACCTCTCGCAATCGGTGGCGGTGGATGCGCGCGGCGCGTTGGGCGACATTGCCAACAAGGTCGAGCACATGAAGCAGACCCTGTCGCGCCTGGTGGCCAACATCCGCAGCGAGGCGCAACTGGTGGCGATGGCGGGCGAGACGCTGGCGAAATCGGCGCACGAACTTTCCAGCCGCACCGAGGAACAGGCCGCGAGCCTGGAGCAGACCTCGGCCGGCGTGTCCGAACTCGCGGCCAGCGTGCGCCGCAATGCCGACGACGCGGGCGAAGCCGACCGCCTGGCCAACGAGGTGCACCGCAACGCCCAGCAGGGCATCGAGGCGGTGACGCAGGCGGTGGATTCGGTGCAGCGCATCGAGGAGCGCTCGCAGAAGATGAGCCAGATCATCGGCGTGATCGACGGCATCGCGTTCCAGACCAACATCCTGGCGCTGAACGCCGCGGTGGAGGCCGCACGCGCCGGCGAATCCGGCCGCGGTTTCGCGGTGGTGGCCGCCGAGGTGCGGGTGCTCGCGCAGCGCACCGCGCAGGCGGCGGCCGAGGTGAAGGGCCTGATCCAGGGCTCGGCCCAGGAAGTGACCGCCGGCGTGCAGCAGATCCAGGGCACCAGCCGGCTGCTGCAGGCCATGGTGGGCGGCGTGCGCCAGGTGGCCGAGCGGGTGCGCCAGGTGGCCGCCACCAACGCCGAGCAGAGCCGCAGCCTGGGCGAGCTGGCGCAGGCGGTGGTCAACATCGACAACCTCACCCAGCGCAACGCGCAGCTGGTGGACAGCTCGGCCCATGCGGCGAACAAGCTCAGCGAGCAGGCCGAGAACCTGAAGGCCGGCGTGGTGGCCATGCGCCTGCGCCAGGGCTGCGCCGACGAGGCGCGCGCGCTGGCCGAGCGCGCCGCGCAATGCGTGCGCCAGCTCGGCGTGGTGCAGGCCGCGCAGCGCTTCCACGACCGCGCGGGCGGCTTCATCGACCGCGACCTGTTCGTCATCGTGATGGACCGCAACGAGCATTTCGTCGCCTTCGGCATGGACCCGAGCAAGGCCAACAAGCCGGCGGTGGCCGCCCCGGGGGTGGACATCCGCGAGCTCAACCGCCTGACCTATGCCGCGGCCGACGCGGGTGGCGGCTGGCTCGAGTTCCGCTCGCTGCACCCGATCACCCGCACGCCGGTGGACAAGATGGCCTACGTGGTGCCGGTGGACAAGCACGTGGTGCTGGTGTCGGTGAACAAGAGCGATGGCGGCGCGGCACCGGCCGCGGCGCCTGCCAAGGCCGCGGCCTGAAGCGCAGCGCCCGGGCCGGGTTTACGAGATTCTTAAGGACTGCCGGACCGGATTCTTACGAACGGGGCGGACGGGGCTTGCCTAAGCTCCCGTCATCGCACATCGAAAGGAATCCACCATGTCCCTGCCTGGCCCGCGTTACGACATCTACGCCTTCATCCACAAGGGCCTGCGCGCCTTCATGGCCCACACGCTGGTGCGCGTGGGCCGGCTCGACGCACACGACGCCGCCGAGGTGGCCGAGGTGGCCGACGAGCTGCAGGCGCTGATCACGCTGTGCCGCAAGCACCTGCAGCACGAGAACGAGCTGTTGCACACCGCGATGCAGGCCCGTGCACCGGGCAGCGCCGCGCCGGTGGCGGCCGAGCACGAAGGCCACGCGCTGGCGTTGGACGAATTGCAGCAGCTGCTCGGGCGCCTGCCCACCGAGCCTGCCGTGGCACCGGCGCTGTACCGCGCGCTGAGCCACTTCGTGGCCGAGAACCTCGAGCACATGCAGCGCGAGGAAACCGAGCACAACGCGGTGCTGTGGGCCCACTTCAGCGACGACGAGCTGCACGCGCTGGAGCGCCGCATCGTCGCCAGCATCCCGCCCGAGGAATCGCGCCTGGGGCTGCGCTGGATGCTGCCGCACCTGACGCCGGCCGAGCGCGTGGAGATGCTCTCGGACATGCGCCAGGGCGCGCCGGCCGAGGTGTTCGAGGGCGTGCTGAGCATGATCCGCCCGCTGCTGGGCGGGCGCGACTGGCGCAAGCTCAGCCTGGCGCTCGGGCTGTGATGGCCTGGTGGTGGCCGGCGCTGCGTGCCGGCGCCCGGGCCGTGCCGGCGGCGGCGCTCAGTCCGGACCGGGCCGCTCCCGGCCGGACTGACCCCCCTCGGGGGGGCCAGCCCGCAGGGCTGTCGGGGGCCAGACTCAGCTCTCCACCAGCCGCAGCGCCTGCGCCAGCACCAGCCGGAACTGGCCGCGGCCGGTCTTCTCGATCGCGATCGACGGGCAGCGCTCGGCCAGCCGGCGCTGCAGCAGCACCAGCCGCGCCTCGAGGTTGTCGCTGATCTCGGGCAGCCCGAGGTCGGGTGCGGCGCGCAGCTCGCGGTTGCTGAAATCGCAGCGGCCGCTGGCCGCGTGGGTTTGCACCAGCTTCCAGAGGATGGCGCCGGCCACGCCCTTGATGAGGTAGTCGCTGCCGGCAAAGATGCTGTGGTTGGCGCGGTAGTGCCGCAGCTCCAGCGCCTGCCCCTGCGGCGCCGGCCGAGGCGGCGGCGCCAGCTCGGCGGCGGCGGCGCTGTCGCTGGCCTGCTGCAGCGCCAGCGCGGTGGTGCCAAGCTGCACGGCCAGCGTGACCAGCGCGTCCTCGTCGTCGTAGCTGAAGCGCAGGTCCTGCGGGCTTTCCACGCACAGCACGCCCAGCAGCCGGCCGGCGGCCACCACCGGCACCGCGAGCTGGCTGTGCGGCTCGGCCAGGCCGGGGAAGGGGATCTCGGTCTCCAGCGGCAGCGCGGTGGACAGTGCCGCCTCGCGGCCGGCCTGGCCGTAGGCGTACTCCATCGTCATGTGGTTGATGCGGATCGGCACGCGGTACTGGGCCGAGACGCCGATCACGCCATCGCCGAACGCGATCTCGGAGCCCACGCCGGTGGCGCTGTAGCCGCGGCTGGCCACGGTGTACAGGCGCAGGCCGGGTTCGTCGGCCCACAGCAGCAGCGCGTGGCTGACGCCGAACTCCTGCGCCAGCAGCGTGAGTGCCAGGTCGAACAGCGCGCCCATGTCGGCGCAATCGGCCAGGCGCAGGCTGGCGCTGCGCAGGGCATTGAGCAGGTTGCGCGGGCCCGGGGGCCGCTGCAGCGCATGGCCGGGCACCCGCTCGGCATGCTGCACGCGGTACAGGTCGGCGCCCTGCAGCTTGAACACGCCGCTCATGCCGGTGTGCGAGGCAATGCCGGCCAGCTTGGCCTTCAGGTGCTGGAACATCGGCCCGGCGGTCTCGGTGCGCAGGTACAGCAGGCTCAGGCGGTACGAATCGCCGGTGACCGGGTCGATCACCAGCGCGGTGGCCTGCGGGTTGGCGAGGATGTTCTCGCGTGTCTTGTTGAAGAACTGGAACGACAGCGCCACATGCTGCGCATCCACGTACTGCATCTGCGACACGTAGGTGGCGTTGGGCGTGCCGTCGCTCGCGCAGGTGGCGATCACCGCCGGGATGGCGCCCTCGAGGCAACTGCGCACCTGGTCCAGGGTGACGTTCATGGCGCCCCCGCGTGCAGGCTCAGCGCCGCGCCGGCGCCGGGGCCCGGCGTCTGCGCGAAGGCGCCGTCGGGCGTGAAGCGGATCGCCATCAGCTGCGCCGGGTCGTGCCAGAACACGGCCCGCACGAACTCGTCGTTCCAGCCCAGTTGCCCCAGGTCGGCGGCAAACAGCGCGAGCTGGCGGCGCACCAGCGCCACATCGGCCGGCGCGGTGGGCACGCACAAGGCGTCGCGGCCCTTGAGCTGCACCGTGCGGTTGGTGCTGGGCCGGCTGAAGACCACCGCCACCAGGCGGTTGGTGGCGATGTCGCGCAGCACCGCCTCGGCGGCCTCGGCGAACAGCAGCACGGTGACCTCGCGCCCGGCAGCGCCCACCCGGCAGGCCGCGCCCTTGGCGATGGAGGGCACCAGCCGGTCGTCGCGTCCGGCGACGGTGATCGAGGTGCCGCTCTGGATGAACTCGGCCAGGTCGGCAGGCAGGGCGGGGGCGTCGGTGGTCATGGCCGGGCGATGCTAGCCCAGCCCGGGCCGATCAGGCATGCGCCACGCGCCCGCCGGCGAAGGACCAGTTCTCCCAGGTGGTCTCCTTGAAGCAGACCATCACCTGCTCGGTGTCCACGCCGCGCGCGGCCAGGTCGGCCATCAGGTCGCCCAGCAGCTTGCGCCGCACCTTCAGGCTGCGGCCCACCGACCACAGGATCTCCACGATCACGAAGCTGTCGTCGCGGTCGCGTGCCAGGTCGGGGTAGCGGGGGTCGAAGCGCAGGTCTTCCGGGGCCAGGGCCAGCACGCGCTGGAACAGGTCGGCCTGCGGCACGCCGCTGGCCACGAGGGCGGCGTGCACCGCGTCGAGCACGCTGGTGCGCCAGGCCAGGCTGCGGGATTGCTGAACGGTGAGGGTGACCAGGGGCATGGCATCTCCAGGCAAAGGATGATCGGGTGACCGGCACTCTAGGCAGCGCGCGGCGGGCCGGAAACCGCAGCGCGCACAAAGCGGTGTTGCGCCGGCCGCAAGGCCCTGCGCTTAGGATGCCGGCCGATGGACGAGCTGGCCTTCGACGACCTGAAGCTGTTTGCCCGCGTGGCCGCGCTGGGCAGCCTGTCGGCCGCGGCGCGCGAGCGCGACATGCCGGTGAGCCGGGTGTCACGCACGCTGGCCCGCATCGAGCGGGCCTGCGGCGCGCGGCTGCTGCACCGCTCCACCCACGCGCTGGCGCTCAGCGCCGAAGGCGAGAGCTTTCTCGAGCATTGCCACCGGCTGCTGGGCACGCTGGAATCGCTGGAGGGCGAGTTCGCGAGCCAGGCCCGCGTGGCCAGCGGCCTGGTGCGCGTGGCCGCCAGCACCGTGATCGCGCAGTACCTGCTGCTGCCCGGCCTGGCCGAGCTGTCGGCACGCTACCCGGGGCTGCGGGTGGAGGTGGAGGTGAGCGACCGCCTGGCCGACCTGGCGCGCGAGGGCATCGACATCGCCATCCGCACCGCCAGCGCGCTGCCCGAGACCATGGTGGCACGCCAGATCGGGCTGCTGGGCCGCGCGCTCTATGCCGCACCGGCCTATGCCGAACGCGCCGGCCTGCCCCGCCACCCGGGCGAGCTGAGCCAGCACCGGCTGGTGACCAACACCGCCGCACCGCAGCTCAACCACTGGCCCTTCGTCGTGGACGGGCGGGCCTTCAGGCTGCCGGTGCAGGGGCACTGGCGCACCAATGAGACCGGCATGGCCGCCACCATGGTGCTGCAGGGCCTGGGCATCGGGCGCCTGGCCACGGTGGCCGCCGAGCCCCTGGTGGCCGAGGGCAAGCTGGTGCCGGTGCTGCCCGAGGTGGTGGACCGGCAGCCGGCCCCGATCTACGCGGTGACGGCCACAGGGCGCCAACGCCTGCCGAAGATCCGCGCCTGCATCGACCACTGGGTGGACTGGGTGGCGCGCCAGGGCGGCGGCGTGCTGGCCTGACACCGGGCCGGTGTCACCCCGCCCGGGGCGGGGCTTGTCCCCCGCCGGGGTGACGCCCCCCGCGTCTGCAACTTGTGGGGCCCGGGGCCGGGCCCTAGAGTCGCAGCGGTCACTTCCTCCAAAGGCTGCACCGCGATGACCCCCCGCCTTTTTGCCCTGGCGCGCCTGTGCGCCGCCACCCTGTGCCTGCCCGGGGCCCTGCTGCTGGTGTCGCCCGCACAGGCCGCCAAGCCCTGCCCGCCGACCTGCGTCTCGGCGCAATCGGTGGTGCATGCGGCCGGCGTGCCGCCAGGCCTGCGCCAGGCCGCCGAGGCGTTGGGCTTCGACGGCGACACGCTCTCGGCCGCGGCCCAGGACGCGCTGTCGCGCCTGGCCGGTGAAGCCAAGGCCCTGCCCGCCAAGGCGGTGCTGACGCTGCGCGTCTCGGCCGACCAGGGCCTGGCGCCGGCGGCGGCGCGCGCGCAGGCAGCGGCGCGTGTGAAGGCGCTGCGCACGGCCCTGGCCGAGGCCGGCGTGCCGGCCGCCCGCGTGACGATCCGCGCGCGCTGATCAGGCGCTGCTGTCGCGCTCACGTTCACGCAGCGTGTCGGCCGCGGCGGCCAGCAGCGCTGCATCGGCCGGCGTGGCGCCATGGCGCGTTTGCAGCGCGGCCAGCGCACGCACCACCCGGCCCAGGTCGCGCCGGCAGCGCTGGCGGCCCAGCTCGAGCCAAGGAGTCTCGGGGGCGCCCGGCAGCAGCAGCCCGGTCGACAGCGCCAGCACATCGCTGGCCAGCCCGGCCGCCACGGTGGTGACGGGGCTGACGGCCGCCGCGGCCTCGAACGGTTTGCCGGCCGCGCTGGCCAGCTCGGGGCGCATTGCCAGCGCCTCGAGCTGTTCCACCAGGCGCCGGCGCTGCACCACATCGCTGCTGACGCGTGCGCGGTCGAGCGCCACGCGGCCGTCGCCCACCTGCACCAGGCTGTCGTCCCCGAGCAGGCGGCGCAGGCGTTGCACCGTCATCTCGAGCGATTTGCGTGCCGATGCGCCGTCGGCTTCGGGCCACAGCGCGTCGGCCAGCGTGTGGGCCGGCAGGTCGAGCGTGGTTTCGCAGGCCAGCAGGCGCAGCAGTTCCAGCGGCTTGTGCTGCTGCTTGCCGCTGCGCCGCTGGCGAACCCCGCCCAGGCACAGCTCGAAGCCACCCAGCATGCGCAGCCACAGGGCCCAGGGCCACTGCGCGTCGGCATCGGGCGGGGCGGGCAGGTCACGGTCGCGGATGAGCTCGCGCACGAACACCGGCTCGATGTGCCAGCGCAAGGCCAGTGCGCACACCCGTCCGGCCAGCGCCGGCAGCAGGCGGAAGAACATCGTGTAGCGCAGCGCCTGTGCCAGGCGCAGGGCCTCGGCCAGGGCGTGCCGGCGTTCGGCTTCGCCGCGCGTGGGCGGGTGCAGCGCCCGCCACAGCAGCAGCAGGCAGTGCAGCACCTGCGCGTCACGGCCGCTGTGCTGCGCGGCCAGGCGCGCGAGCAGGGATTCGGCCACGTCACCGCGGCCCAGCGCCATCAGCGCCTGTGCCCAATCGGTGTGCAGCGCGGCCTGCTCGGGCAAGGACAAGCCGCCCTGGCGGGCGAGTGCGAGCGACTCTTCCACGGTGGCGAGCGCGCGTGCGGCCTCGCCGCGCAGCAACTGCAGCCGCCCGCGCATGGTGTGCAGCTCGATCAGCTGCGTCAGCCGGCCGGCGCCGCCTTGCGGCGACAACGTGGCCTCGATGTCGGCCGCCGCATCCAGGCGCCCGGCATCCAGGCACAGGCGCAGCATGGCCATCGCGGTCATGCGGCGCATGGCCTCCAGGGGCTGGGCCTCGGCCAGCGCCAGCGCGCGCCGCCAGGCAGACTCGGCCGCGCCGCGCTTGCCCACCTGGTAGAGCGCAAAGCCCACGGTGTAGAGCCAGCGGCAGCGGCCGGCCGCCGATGCGCGCTCGAACACCGCCGGTGGCTCGACCACCGAGGCCAGCCACTCGAACTGCTCGTAGCGGTGCTGGGTGAAGTGCCAGTTCACCAGCACCTGTGCGGCCAGCAGGCGCTCGTCGGGCGACAGCGTGGCCTGCAGCGGGCCGAGCTGCGCATGCAGCCACTGCGCGGCGGCAGCCGCCGCGGCCTCGGCATCGGCGGGCAGGTCGCCCCCCAGCACGGCACGCGCCAGCAGCCCCATCTGCAGCCAGGGCGCCGGGGCCGCGTGCTCGGCGCCCGGCTCGGGCCGGGCCCGCGCCAGCCAGTCGGTCACCGTGTCCATCGCCCCCATGTCGCACAGGCACAGCACCAGGGCCAGGTGGGCATCGTGCAGCGCCGCCCCGGCATTGCCCTGGGCCCGATGGCCCTGGTGGGCCAGCGCCAGGCAGGCCAGCGCATCGTCGCGCTCGCTCAGGCAGGCCAGCATCGCGCGCCAGCGCGCCACATCGGGCCAGTGCACCAGTGCGCCATCGGGCACCGCTGCGCAGGCCTGGGCGATCGCCGTGGCCTCGCCCTCGTGCCACCAGCGCGGGCCGTGTTCGGCCAGCTGCCGCTGGGCCTGTTCGGGGGTGCTGACCGGGGCCGGATGCATTGTGGATGGTGCTCCCTAGCTTGCAGGGCTCACCGTGGTTCCGGTGCGCGCATCGGTGGGTGATCCGTGGGGGCGAGGGCCGGATGCTGACTTCCGTTGGCAATGTCGTCAACGATTCCGATCACCCAGGGAGCCCATCATGGCCAAGCTGATCCTCAAGCGTTTCCACTGCGTCGTCGACACCGACGAGAGCGGGGCCGAAAGCCCGTATTTCCTGAGCTTCGTGGCCGACATCGGCACCGGTGCCACGCACCTGAAGATGACCCGCCAGGGCAACTGGCACAACGAGGTGGACCAGGGCGAGATCTGGACCGTGAACGACACCGTGGCCGATGGTTTCGCGCTGGTGCCGAGCAAGACCCTGGTGCTCTCGGCGATGGTCGAGGAGGACGAGGGCCTGGACGTCACCACCAACGAGCTGGCGCTGATCAAGCAGATGCTGACCACCAAGTGGAACAGCATCCGCCAGAGCGGCGCGAACATCGTCAATGGCTCGGTCTCCGGGCCGATGGCCACGACGATGCGCACGATGATCGCGCTGGCGCTGTCGTCCTCCGCCGGCGCCAACGACGACCCGATGGGCGTGAAGGTGGTCAAGCTCACCGGCCAGGCCGGCGAGCTGGAGCTGGTGCGCTTCCAGGCCGACGATGGCCTGTACCGCGTGCGCTACGCGCAGGCCTGATGTGCGGGGTGGCGGCACATCTCCCGATGCGCCGCCACCCTGGCTGTCAGGCAAACACCCCGGCGGTGTCCTGCATGCGGGCCGCGGCCTCGGCCAGGTGGTGCTGGGTGTCGCCCAGCGTCACCTCCAGCATCGTCAGGCGCTTGAAGTAGTGGCTGCCGATGTACTCGTCGGTCACGCCGATGCCGCCGTGCAGCTGCACGCACTGCTGGCCGACGAAGCGCATCGAGTTGCCCAGCTGCACCTTGGCCTGCGCAAGGGCGAGCCGGCGGTGGCCTGCTTCCTCGCCCAGCTTCAGGCTGGCGAAGTAGCTCATCGAGCGGCCGAGCTCGAGCTGCATCTTCACGTCGGCGATGCGGTGGCGCAGGGCCTGGAAGCTGCCGATCGTCACGCCGAACTGCTTGCGTGTGTTCATGTACTCGACGGTGATCGCCACCAGCTTGTCCATCAGGCCCACGGCTTCGGCGCACAGCGCGGCGATGCCCACGTCGACGCCGTACTCCAGCGCGGCCAGGCCATCGGCGGTGATCAGCGTGGCCGGCGCATTGGCCAGCACCACTTCACCGGCGCGGCCGCCATCCTGCGTGCGGTAGCCGCTGATGCTGACGCCGGCGGCCGCCTTGTCCACCACGAACAGGGCGATGCCCTCGTTCGCATCCACCACACCGCTGACGCGGGCCGGCACGATGAAGGCATCGGCCTCGTCGGCGGCGGGCACCACGCTCTTCTGGCCGGTGAGCGTCCAGCCGTTCGCGCCTTGCGCGGCCTTCGTCTCGACGCGGTTGAGCCTGTAGCGCGCGCCACGTTCGGTGATGGCGGGCACCACCAGCGCCTCGGCGCCGGCGATCTTGGGCAGCCAGGCGGCCTGCACCTCGGCGGGCGCGGCCTTCAGCAGCGCCGGGGCCATCAGGCCGGCGGCGGCGTAGGGCGCGTTCACCAGGCCGCGGCCCAGCTCTTCCATCACCACCATGGCCTCGATCGCGCCGAAGCCCATGCCGCCGTGTTCTTCCGGCACGGCCAGGCCGGCCAGGCCCAGTTCGGCCAGCTCGTTGTACACCTCGCGCGTGGCGCCACCGGCCTTGGCGATGCCGTGCCGGCGCTCGAAGCCGAAGCCCTTGTCGACCCAGCGGGCCACCGCGTCACGCAGCGAGACCTGGTCTTCCGTGAAATTAAAGTCCATGCTCAGGCTCCAAGAACAGTCTGGGCGACGATGTTGCGCTGAACTTCGTTCGAGCCGCCGTAGATCGTCGTCTTGCGGGTGTTGAAGTAGGTGCCGGCCAGCGGCGCGCAGATCGCGGCGCCGGCGAAGTCGCCCTGCCAGCCGGCTTCCATGGCCTCGTGGCGGTAGGGCTGGCTGAAGGGGCCGGCGGCCAGCATCATCAGCTCGGTGTAGCGCTGCTGGATCTCGCTGCCGCGGATCTTCAGCAGGCCCGCGATGTCCAGGCTCTGCTTGCCGCTGGTCTCGGCCGAGAGCACGCGCAGCACCATCATCTCCAGCGCCACGATGTCGATCTCGAGCAGTGCGATCTGGTCGCGGAAGCGCGGGTCGTCGTACACGCCCTCGGCCTTGGCGATGCGCTTCAGGCGCTCCAGCTCGCGCTTGGAGCGGTTCACGTCGGCGATGTTGGTGCGTTCGTGGGCCAGCAGGTGCTTGGCGTAGGTCCAGCCCTTGTTCTCCTCGCCGATCAGGTTCTCGGCGGGCACCTCGACGTTGTCGAAGAACACCTCGTTGACCTCGTGCTCGCCATCCATCGTGATGATGGGGCGCACGGTGATGCCGGGCGACTTCATGTCCACCAGGATGAACGAGATGCCGGTCTGCGGCTTGCCTTCGTTGCTGGTGCGCACGAGGCAGAAGATCCAGTCGCCGTACTGGCCCAGCGTGGTCCAGGTCTTCTGGCCGTTGATGATGTACTTGTCGCCCTGGCGCTCGGCGCGGGTCTTCACCGAGGCCAGGTCGGAGCCCGAGCCGGGCTCGCTGTAGCCCTGGCTCCACCACACCTCGCCACTGGCGATGCCGGGCAGGAAGCGCTTGTGCTGCTCGGGCGTGCCGAAGGCCATGATCACCGGCGCCACCATCACCGGGCCGAAGGGCACGATGCGCGGCGAGCCGGCCAGCGCGCACTCTTCCTCGAAGATGTGCTTCTGCACGGCCGTCCAGCCCGGGCCGCCGAAGGGCTTGGGCCAGCCGTAGCCCAGCCAGCCCTTGGCGCCCAGGATCTTGGCCCAGCGCTGGAAATCGTCGCGCGACAGGCGCAGCGAGTTCAGCACCTTGTGGCTGATGTCCTTGGGCAGGTTCTCACCCACCCATTGCCGGATCTCGGCACGGAAGGCAAGCTCTTCCGCGGTGAAGTTCAGGTCCATTGTGTTGGTCTCCAGGGATAGGCCGTGGCTTGCGCGCGGCGCCGGCAGCGGGGAACCCCGGGCCGGCCGGCCCCCGGGGCAGGGGCGCGGTCGCATGGCGGCAGGCGAAGGACGGCATTTTTAGCACGACCGTTCGCTTTCGGCTTGTCCCAGCCGCGACAGGGGTCGGCCCACCCCCGCCCGGGATAATCGATCGGGATGAATGATCCGGGCCCGGGCTACCGCGCCACCGTCTCGGCGCTGGCGCTCGGCCAGTTGCTGTGCTGGGCGGCGCTGTACTACACCTTCTCCTCGCTGGTGCTGCCGATGCAGCAGGCCCTGGGCTGGGACAAGGCCACGCTGATGGGCGCGTTCACGCTGGGCCTGGCGGTCTGGGGCGTGACCAACTACGCCGCCGGCGCGGCCATCGACATGGGCCATGGCCAGGCGGTGATGACCGGTGGCGCGGTGCTGGCCGGCATCGGCATGCTGGCCTGGTCGCAGGTGAGCGCGCCCTGGATGCTGTATGCCGTGTGGGCCGTGCTCGGCGCCGCGATGGCGATGACGCTGTACGAGCCCGCCTTCAACGTGCTGACCAAGCGCTACCCCTTGCGCTACCAGGACGGCATCACCGCGCTCACGCTGGTGGGCGGGTTCGCCAGCACGCTGTGCTTTCCGGTGGTGGCCGCGCTGCTGGCGGCCTGGGGCTGGCGCATCACGCTGGTGGTGATCGGCGTGGTGCTGCTGGTGGCGGTGGCGCCGCTGCACCACTGGGCCCTGCGCGGGCCTGCGCTGGTGGCCTCGCCGCACGCGGCCGACGAGCTGGACGATGCCACGCTGCACCAGGCCCTGCGCGCGCCCAGCTTCTGGCTGCTGACGCTGTGCTTCACGCTCTACGCGTTTGCGCAGGCCGCCCTGTGGGCGCACGTGATGCCGGCCTTCGCGGCCAAGGGCGTGCCCGAGGCCGATGCGCTGACGGTGCTGGTCACGGTGGGCCCGGCGCAGGTGGCGGGCCGGCTGCTGTACGTGTGGCTGGGGCGTGGCTGGTCGCTGCGCACGGTGGGGGCGGTGGTGCTCGCCGGGCTGCCCTTGTCGATGGCATTGTTTGCGCTGAGCAGCTCGCTGCCGGCGCTGCTCGTGTTCGCGTTGCTGTTCGGGGTTGCGAACGGGCTGGTCACCATCGTGCGCGGGGGCCTGGTGCCGCAGTATTTCGGCCGCACGCACGTGGGCCGCATCGGTGGCGCGATGTCGGCCATCGGCCTGCTGGCCCGCGCGGCGGCGCCGTTGATGATGGCCTGGCTGCTGCTGGTGGTGCCGGGCTACCGCGAGGTGCTGCTGGTGCTGGCGGCGCTGGGCGTGCTGGCCGTGGCGGCGTTCTGGGCCGCACGGCCGCCGCAGGCCTGAGCGGCCCCCGGGCTTTGACCCCGGTCATGGTGAGCCCGCCGCGCCAGGCGTAGCGTGGCAACGCAAGTCGTGCGGATGTGGCCACGCCCGTCCGCCGCGTGCCGGCCGTGCGGCCGCGCACGCCCCAGACGGCATGGCTGCTTCGGCCCCCCGTGCAGAGGAGGTGTCCCATGCATGTTCTGTCCCGTCCCGATCGGCCCCTGCGCCGCATCGCATCCGCAGCGTCGATGGCCCTTGCGGCGGCCACGGTGCTCCTGTTCTCGGCCTGGCCCGACGGTGCCCAGGCCCAGCGCCGCGAACGCTCGGGCAAGGAGGTGACCGACGCCGTGTGCGCGGCCGCCTGCCATGGCACCGGCGAGAAGTCCGCGCCGAAGATCGGCGATGCCGCGGCCTGGCGCCCCCGCGCCGCGCAAGGCCTCACCAGCCTGACGGCCCATGCGCTCACCGGCATCCGCAACATGCCGGCCCACGGCGGCAGCCCGAATGTCAGCGACATCGAGATCGAGCGCGCCATCATCCACATGGTGAACCTCTCCGGCGGCCGCTGGGTCGAGCCGGTGGGCGGCCTGACGCCTGCGGTGCTGCGTGGCAGCGATGCCGTGGTGCAACTGCAATGCGCCAAGTGCCACGAAGGCGGCACCGATGGTGCGCCGAAGATCGGCGACCGCACGGCCTGGATCCCGCGCCTGAAGAAGGGGCTGGACCCGCTGGTGGCCTCGGCCATCCACGGCCACGGCGGCATGCCCGCGCGCGGTGGCCTGGCCGACCTGAGCGACCAGGAGATCCGCGGCGCGATCATCGCGATGTTCAACCACGGCGTGGCGATCGCACAGCCGGCCGCGCCCACCAGCGTTGCGAAGCCGGACCCGTACCACAAGGCCGTGGGCGGTACCGAGGTCTACCTCGGCATGATGTCGGCCGATGCGTTGCGCAACAAGGCCAGCGGGCCCGCCAAGGCCGCCATCCCGGCCGGCAAGGACTTGTTCCACCTGAACATCTCGCTGGCCGACAGCAAGACCAACGTGTTCGTCACCGATGCGGAGGTGACGGTGTCGGTGAGCGACGGCATGCGCATCGAGAGCCGTCCGCTGGACCTGGTGTCCGAGCACAATGCGTTCAGCTATGGCAGCTACTTCCAGCTCCAGCGGGGCACGCCTTACATCATCACCGCGAAGATCAAGCGGCCGGGCCTGCCCGCGCCGGTGGAGGCGCGCTTCGACTACAAGGTGTTCTGACAGTGGACCCCTGGCTGCGGCATACCGCAGCCACCCCCCGCGGGGGTGCGCCGGCCGCTTCGGAGCGGCCGTGCGCTGGCCGGCGTTGCGCCAAAGTCGAGGCAGGATGAGGCCATGTCCCGCGTGCTGATGCTGTGCTCCACGGTGGACGGCCAGACGCGCCGCATCTGCGGGCGCATCGGCGAAGTCCTGCAGCTCGCCGGCCACCAGGTCGAGCAGCTCGACCTGGACGCATTGATCGCGGTGGACCCGGCCGCCTACGACAGCGTGGTGGTCGGCGCCAGCATCCGCTACGGCCATCACCGGCCGGCGGTGCTGGCCTTCGCCAACAAGCATGCCGCGGCGCTGAACGCGATGCACAGCGCCTTCTTCTCGGTGAACATCGTGGCGCGCAAGCCGGACAAGGACCGCGCCGACACCAACCCCTACGTGCGCAAGTTCCTGCGCCAGGTGGCCTGGCGGCCGAAGCAGGTGGACGTGTTCGCCGGCAAGCTGGACTACCCGCGCTACCGCCCGGCCGACCGCTGGATGATCCGCCTGATCATGTGGCTGACCCACGGCCCCACCGACCCGCGGGCGGTGGTGGAATTCACCGACTGGCAGCGCGTGGACGCCTTCGCGCGCACGCTGGCCGCGCTGCGCTGAGCGCCGCGCGGCCGGGGCTGGCGCCCGGGTTCACAGGAAGGGCTGCGCGCGTTCGATCAGCGCCTCGAGCCCGGGCTCGTTCGGGTTGCGTGGCTTGCCCGGATGGATCACCGAGACCTGGCAGCTCTCGGCCGCCTCCACCAGCTGGGCGTAGGTGCCCGCGTTCAGGTCGGCGATGTAGGCCTGCTTGTCGGCGTTGTAGGCGAACATCTTCGGATTGATCTGCGTGCACTCGTTGCAGGTGGAGCAGCGCGCGGTCTCGATGTAGGCCTCGTCGGGCGAGCGCTCGGGCAGGTCGGGCTCGGCCGGTGCGGCCGCCTCGGACGACGGCGTGGCCACCGCTGCTGTGGCCACCGGCACCACCACGATCGCCTCGGCCTCGCGGGCATGGCGTGCTTCCCAGGCCGCCCGTTCGCGCGCCAGCAGCCGCTGCGCATGCGAGTTATGCACGCCACCCAGTTCCTGCAGGCTGTGCCACATTTCGCGCCAGCGCCGCGCCTCGCGCAGCAGGCGCGCATCGACGATCACGCGGTGCAGCCGGTCCTCGGCATCCACCATGCGCAGGCAGGGCACCTGCTCGGGCAGGCCGGTGGGCGGGCGGGCGAGCGCGGCATCCAGCGCGGTGAGGCCCTGCTCGTCGGCCGCGGCCGGAAGGCAGGCGAAGTGCTGCGCAAATCGAGGGTCCGCGGCCAGGTAGTCCACGATGCTGAAAGCCAGCTCGGCCGACACGCGCTGGTGCTGCGTGTCCTCGTACTCGAAGTGGTGGATCGGCCAATCGAGCTCGGGCTGCGGGTTGCCTTCGAGGCTGAAGCGCGCGGCCCAGTCCGGGCCCGCGGCCGGGTCGTAGACGAAGGCCGGGAAGGCACGCGATTCCATCGCCGCCGCGGCGGTGAGGTAGGGCGCCTGGCCCGGTGCGCCGCCGTGCAGGCCGCTGAACACGCTGATGAGCGCCGGGCCGTTGAAGGCCATGCCATCGTGCAGGCGCTGGCGGCAGTGCACCAGGTGCGAGGCCGGGGCCTGCAGCACGTACACCTGGTTCAGGCCCATGGCCATGTGCGCGATCTGCCGGCCGCGCACGCCAGGGCCGAAGGCGCCTTCACCGCCGTGCGGGGCCTCGAGCAGGTCGTCGATGCGGTAGAGCAGCTTGATCGGCAGCTCGCTGGCGAAGATCTCCATCAGCCGTGCCTGCTCGGCCGCGCTCAGCGCGCCGCCGTTCAGGCACACCAGGTAGTCGGGGAAGCGGGCCAGTTCCTGCGGCTCCAGGCCATTGGCGCCGAAGGACTCGAACAGCGCGTCGTGGCGCGCGGGCTGATAGGTGCCGTCGATCTCCAGTTCGGCGATCGCGATCGCGCGTGCCAGCTCCACCAGCCGTGGCTGGCGTTCGCGCCAGGCCAGCAACGCGGCCTCGCAGCTGTCGAACTCGTAGTGGAAGACCTCGCTGCCGGCCTTGTGCGCGGCCTCGGCATCGGGCAGTGCGAAGAAGGGCTGCGCGTCCAGCACCGCCAGCAGCCGGCGCACGCGTTCGCGCCGTGCCTCGGGCATGGTCTCGCGCGGCACTGCGCGGGTCAGCAGCCGCGACATCGCATCGAAATCGAAGGCCTCGGCATCACCGCCACCCACGGAAGCTTTCAGCTGCGTGGCGCTGCGGCCGGCGGCCGAGTGCTCGAAATCGGCGCGCAGGATGTCCGACAGGCGCTGGATCAGCCGCGTCACGCGCGCCTCGAAGGCCTGGGCCTTGCGCCGCTGCACCTGCAGCCAGACATGGCGCGTGAGCTTGACGGCCGTGGCCGCGTCGCAACCCAGCAGCGGGCCGTCCACCGCCATCGCGGCGCGGGCGCGGCGGGCGGTGTCGGCGAAGCTGGCATCGCGTTCGGTGGCGAGGATCTGCGCGGCCTCGGTCCACAGTGCGCCGAGGTGGCCCTCGCGCCCCTCGGCCAGCAGCACCCGCACGGCCTGCTCGATGCGCAGCACCTGGCGCCGCGTGCGCTCGGCATCCGCGCCACGGGCCAGCGTGGCCAGTGCCGCATCGACCAGTTCGCGCAAGGGGCGCAGCGCGGGGGCGCCATCGGCCGGTGCGGGCTGCTGCAGCAGCACCGGGTAGTCGTGCCGCAGCGCGGCGAGGTCGCGGTAGCCCGCCATCAGCGCCGGGCGCAGGCCGATGGCCGGGCCGAGTTCGGCGCTGGCGCGGCCGGTCAGGAAGAAGGTGAGGCGGGCCTGGAGGTCGGCGGGTGTGCTCATGACAGTACCGCCCGGCCGTTCCGAAGGTACTGGGCGCCCCTTTGCACAAGCGAAGCGCAGGGCAATCCTGCGCCAGGGGCAGCGAACGCAGTGAGCTTGGGGGTCTTCATGTTAGGCACCTTGGGGGGCAGGGGTAGTGGCCGCTTCGGGCCACACGGTGAACTTGTCGAGCTCGGCCTCGAGGCCGGCGCGCACCAGGGCCGGTGTGCGCAGCACGCCGCTGCGCTTGATCTCTTCATACCGCGGCACGCTGGGGTCGTGGTACAGGATGCCCACCGGGATCGGGTCCAGCCCGCTGGCGATCTGGCGCGCCGCGTCCATGTCCAGCGGATCATGTTCACGCTGGTTGCGGTAGACGCGGCCCAGCCCGGCACTGAGCTTCAGGCCACGCTCGTGGTGCAGCAGCTGGATGCGGTTGGGGTCGTGCAGCCAGGGGTCGTGCAGCTCGGGCATCCACTCGGGGCAGCGCTGCACGATGCGCACGAAGGACAGGCCGGTGTGGTGGTACGCGGCCTTCACGATGTCGTACAGCACCTCGGGAATCCAGTCCACCGCCTGGGCCACGAAGGACACGTTCTGCACGCCCAGGGTCACGGTGAGCGGGTTCAGCGCCTGCAGCACGCTGCCCTTGGGGCTGGTGTTGCTCTTGGTGCCGATCGGCGAGGTGGGCGAGGCCTGCTTCTTCGTCAGGCCGTAGATCTGGTTGTCGTGCAGGAACACCGTGAGGTTCATGTTGTAGCGCAGCGCATGGATCCAGTGCGCCGCGCCGATGCTGCAGCAGTCGCCGTCGCCGGTGTTCACGAACACGTCCAGCTCGGGGCGCGACATCTTCACGCCCTCGGCCAGCGGCAGCGCGCGGCCGTGGATGCCGTGGAAGCCGTAGGTGTTCATGTAGTGCGGGAAGCGGCTGGAGCAGCCGATGCCGGAGACGAACACCGTCTTCTCGGGGCGCAGCCCCTCGTCGCGGCACAGGCGCTGCACGGCGGCGAGGATGGCGTTGTCGCCGCAGCCGGTGCACCAGCGCGGCACGCCGCTCTGGTAGTCCTCGAGCTCGAAGTGCTCGTCGCACATCTGCAGCAGGCATTCGGTGGCGGTCATCATGTTCATGGCGGGCCTTCGCGGGGTTCTTCGGGCTTCACTTCAGGGCGTCGAGCCGGGCGGCGAGCACCCGTTGCAGCGCGCCGGGCTTGATGGGCTGGCCGCGCACTTCGCTCCAGCAGTCCACGTCCACCAGGTAGCGCGAGCGCAGCATCATCGCCAGCGCGGAATAACGCCGGTTGTGCTCGTCGATCAGCGTGTCCTCGGGGTTGTCGCTCCAGTTGCCCTCGATCGTCATCACGCGCTTGAAGCGCTGCATCGCCTCCTTGATGCCGCCGGGCAGCGGCTGCAGGAACTTCAGGTGCATCGACGAGACGGCGCGGCCTTCGTCGCGCAGCGCCTGCACCGCTTCCTCGATCGCGCCCTGGGTGCTGCCCCAGCCGATGACGAGCAGGTCGCCCTCGGGCGCGCCGAACACCGGCGGCGCCTTCAGCGTCTTCTGCAGCGCGGCGAGCTTGAGGCTGCGTGCGTGGATGCCTTCCTCGTTGATCTGCGGGTCGTAGGCCACGTGGCTGTCGCGGTCGTGCGCGAGGCCGGTGATCGTGTGCATGCCGCCCGGCTGGCCCGGGATCAGGCGCGGCGAGAGGCCGGTGGTCGGGTCCCAGTCATACGGCTTGGCGCCTTCGGGCACCGGGCGCTGGTCGAACGGTGGTGCCAGCCAGGCCTCGCTGAACTGCGGCCGCGGGAAGGGCTGCTGCGAGGTGGCCAGGCCGCCGTCGGTGAGCACCACCACCACCATGCGGAAGGTCTCGGCGATGCGGCGCGCGGTGATCATCGAGTAGAAGCAGTCCTCGATCGTGCTGGGCGCCAGCACCACCTTGGGTGCATCACCATGGCTGCCGTAGATGGCGGTGAGCAGGTCGCCCTGCTCGGCCTTGGTGGGCTGGCCGGTGCTGGGGCCGCCCCGCTGCACGTTCACCACCACCAGCGGGATCTCGCCCATCACCGCCAGGCCCAGGGCCTCCTGCTTCAGCGAATAGCCGGGGCCGGAGGTGATGGTGACGGCGCAGGTGCCGGCGTAGGAGGCGCCGATCGCGAAGGCGCAGGCCGCGATCTCGTCCTCGGCCTGGTGCACCAGGCCGCCCACCTTCTCGAAGGCTTCGCTCAGGTAGTGCGAGGCCGAGGTGGCGGGGGTGATCGGGTACATCGCGCAGATTTCCATGCCCGAGGCCATCACGCCGAGTGCCAGCGCGGTGTTGCCGTTGAGCACGATCTGCGGCTCGGTGGCGCGGGTGGCCGGGATGCGGAACGCGAACTCCAGGTTCGCCGCCGCCCAGGCATGGCCTGCTTCGAGCAGCATCACGTTGGTGTCGATCACGGCCTGGTTCTTCTTGCCGAAGGTGAGCGCGATCTGCTCGCGCGCCACCTGCAGGTCCAGGCTGTAGATCTGGCACAGCATGCCCAGCGCGAACATGTTCTTGCCGCGGCGCGCGTCCTTCACCAGGCGCTTGCACTCCTGCTCCATCGGGATCTCGTGCACGCGGTAGCCCGCGGCCACCAGCTTGGCGTGCGCCTCGGTGTAGGAGGCGACGATCTGCGCATCGCTGCTGTCGCGCCACATCGATTCGAGCAGGATGATGCAGCCGGGCTTGAGCTCCTTGGCCTTCACCCGGCCCAGCAGCACCTGCTCGTTGAAGGCCACCACCAGGTCGGTCTCGTTGCCACCGTTGGTGATGCGCTGCGCGCCGATGCGGATGCGGTTGCCGCTGGCACCGGCCACGCTGCGTGCCGGCGGGCGGATCTCGGCCGGGATGATCTCGGTGGTCCAGATGCCGTTGCCCATGCGGGCGGCGATGGCGCCGAGCGACTGGCCGCAGCGCTGCGCGCCTTCGCCCGAATCGCTGATGATCTCGACGATGTGCTCGCGCAGCGTGACCGGGGCCTTCGCGGCGGGCGTGGTGGGGGTTTCGGGCTCGGCCAGCAGGGCGGCGGGGCGGGTGGCGACGGTGTCCATGGGGTCCTTCCGGGTGCCGGGGCTAGGCAGGTGGCGGCGCAACGGGGGCGTCAGGCGGCGCGCACGCGGGTGAAGCTGCGCTCGGCGATGTCGATGCCGAACAGCGTGGTGCCGGACTGGGCCTCGCCGCTGTCGCGCAGGCCCAGGTAGCGTTTCATGCTGGCCGCGGCGCGGCGGCCCGCGCCCATGGCCTGGATCACGGTGGCCGCGCCGGTGACGATGTCGCCGCCCGCGAACACCCCGGCCAGCGAGGTGGCCAGCGTGTCGTCGGTCCAGATGTAGCCCCATTCGTTGAGCTTCAGGCCCGAGGTCTGGCCCATGATCGGGTTGGCATTGGTGCCGATGGCGTACACGACCAGGTCGGTCTCGAAATCGAACTCGCTGCCGGGCACGGCCACCGGGCGGCGGCGGCCCGAGGCATCGGGCTCGCCCAGCTCCATGCGCACGCAGCGCAGCGCGCGCACGCTGCCGTTGCCGTCGTCCAGCACGGCCACCGGGTTGCTGAGCCAATGGAACTGCACGCCTTCCTGCTCGGCATGGTGCACTTCCTCCAGCCGCGCCGGTGCCTCGGTGCGCGAGCGGCGGTAGATGCAGGCCACCTGCTGCGCCCCCAGGCGCAGCGAGACGCGCATCGCGTCCATCGCGGTGTTGCCCGCGCCCACCACGGCCACGCGGCGGGCCGGAGGCAGCGGGGTGTCGAAGTTCGGGTAGTCGCGCGCCCGCATCAGGTTGCAGCGCGTGAGCAGTTCGTTGGCCGAAAGCACGCCGTTGAGCGAATCGCCCGGGATGCCCAGCATCGTGGGGTAGCCCGCGCCGACGCCCACGAACACCGCGTGGAAGCCCAGCTCGTCGATCATCTGCTCGATCGTGAACAGGCGGCCGACCAGCGTATTGCACTCGAAGCGCACGCCGAGCTGGCGCAGCTTGTCGATCTCGGCATCGATCACTTCGTTGGGCAGGCGGAAATCGGGGATGCCGTAGCGCAGCACGCCACCGGGCTGGTGGAAGGCCTCGTAGACCACCACCTCGCAGCCGGCCTTGGCCATGTCGGCCGCGCAGGCCATGCCCGCGGGCCCGGAGCCGACGATGCCGACGCGGAATTTCGTGGGTTCGATGTAAGGCACGTTGACCCAGCCTTCGCGGATGGCCGTGTCGCCGACAAAGCGCTCGAGCCGCCCGATGGCCACCGGCTCCAGCGTGTCGCCCACCGTGCAGACACCTTCGCACTGGTTCTCCTGCGGGCAGACACGGCCGCAGACGGCGGGCAGCAGGTTGGTGTTGGTGATCACGTCGTAGGCGCCGCGCAGGTCGCGTGCGCCGATGCGGCGGATGAAGGCGGGGATGTCCACCCCCACCGGGCAGCCGCGCACGCAGGGCTCGTCGGGGCATTCGAGGCAGCGTTCGGCCTCGCGCTGCGCATCCTCCGGGCGGTAGCCGCAGGCCACCTCGGCAAAGTTGCGGGCGCGCACCTGCGGCGCCTGCTCCGGCATCGGGGTGCGCGACTGGGGGATCGTGCGCACTGTCCTCTTCTTGGCCATGTGGGTCTACCTCACGCTGTGTTGCGCGGGTCGATGCCACCTGGAGGGGCCCCCCGCGCCGATCCGGGCCGAATCGGGGTTGTCGGGTGATCAGCCTCCGGGTCCGTCTTCAAACGGGTCGGGCAGCTCCAGCAATTCGAGCTGGGGCCGGGCGTCGGGCACCACCGCGTCCAGCGCGCTGGGGCCCACCTGCCGCGTCATGCGGCAGCTGTCCGACCAGCGCTGCTCGGCGGCGCGTTCCACGTCCTTGTAGCGGGTCAGGCGCGCCATCAGGTCGTCGAAGTCGACCTGGTGGCCGTCGAAATCGGGGCCGTCCACGCAGGCGAAGCGCACCTTGTCGCCCACCTTGATGCGGCAGCCGCCGCACATGCCGGTGCCGTCCACCATGATCGGGTTCACGCTCACCATCGTGTGGATGCCCAGCGGCCGCGTCAGTTCGGCGCAGGCCTTCATCATCACCGGCGGGCCGATGGCGACGAGCTCATCCACATCGGGGTGCTTGTCCAGCGCGAAGCGCACGCCGTCGGTGATCAGGCCCTTCAGGCCTGCACTGCCGTCGTTGGTGCACAGCACCAGTTCATCGCAGGCCTGGCGGAACTTGTCTTCCCAGAACACCAGGTCCTTGGTGCGGAAGCCCAGCACCGCGATCACGTAGGCGCCGGCCTCCTTGTGGCCCTTGGCCTGCGGGAAGATCGGCGCCACGCCCAGGCCACCGCCCACGCACACCACCTTGCGCCGCTTGCCGATCTGCGTGGGGATGCCCATCGGGCCCACCAGCGCGTGCAGCGTGGTGCCCACCTTGCAGGCCTGCTGCATTTCCTTGGTCGTCTTGCCGACGGCCTGGATCACCAGCGTGATCGTGCCGCGCTCGCGGTCGTAGTCGGCAATCGTCAACGGTATGCGTTCGCCATGCTCATGCAGCATGACGATCACGAATTGACCCGGGCGCGCGGCGCGTGCCATCAGAGGGTGGCGTACCTCGAGCAGGTACGTCGTCTCCGAGAAATCCTCTCGGGTCACGATCTCGAACGGGGCCATCCGAACCTCCATCAGTCCGGTTTCGACACCGAGAGATTGGGCGCTTGTGCGCGGTGCAGGAACTTGATGCGCCTCAACGGTGGCGCACCGTTTCGGGCCGGCGTCGGCGCACCGTGAAGGACGGTGCTACTTGCGCTCCAGGCGCATCACGTCGTTGTCGCGCCGCATCGAGAAGCGGCTGAGGAAGCTGTTGCCCAGCAGCACCATCGGCATCTCGGCCGGGACCACCACCGCATCGACGTTGGTCACCTCCACATCGCCGACACGCACCGTGTTCAGGTTCACCGCATGCACCGGCACCGTGCCGCCGGCGGTGTGCGAGAGGCCGCGCTTGCCGCGCCGCCAGTCCAGGCCGATGCGCTCGGCATCCGATTGGCTCATCGCGACCACCGTGGCGCCGGTGTCCACCATGAACTGCACCGATTTGCCGTTGATGCTGCCCACCGTCATGAAGTGGCCGCCCGGGCCGGCCGCCAGCACGATGGCGTTGCCACTGCTGCCGCCCGCCGCCGCGCCGACGCTGGCCTGCGTGGCGCCCAGGCGCAGCACGCTGGTGCGGCCCGCCACTTCAACCTCGGCCTCGCCATCGCCCACGCGCCGCAGCGTGACGCCCTTGACGGTGCTGCCCACCGCCAGCGTGTGCGGCTGGCCGTCGATCAGCAGCAGCGCCTTGCTCGCGCCCAGGCTGCCCGAGAGGCTGACGTTCTGTGCCGCCGCCGCGGCGGCCCACAGCAGCAGGGCGGGGGCCATCCAGCGGCAGCTTCGGTGCATGGTCAGTCCCGGAAGTTGTTGAACGCCAGCGGCACGTCGGCCACTTCCTTGCGCAGCAGCGCGATGGCCTCCTGCAGCACGTCGCGTTTGGCGCCGGTCACGCGCACGCTGTCGCCCTGGATGGCGGCCTGCACCTTGAGCTTGCTTTGCTTGATGAGGGTCTGGATCTTCTTGGCGGTGTCGCTGTCGATGCCCATCTTCACCGGCACGGTCTGGCGCACCTTGTCGCCGCCGAGCTTCTCGACCTTGGCGCTGAAGTCGAGGAAGCGCGCGTCCACGCCCCGCTTGCTGAGCTTGGCCAGCAGGATGTCCTTGACCTGGCCGATCTGGAAATCGCTGTCGCCCAGCAATTGCAGCGAGCGTTCCTTGGCCGCCTCGACGCTCTCGATGTGGGCCGAGGAGCCCTTGAAATCGAAACGGGTACCAATTTCCTTGTTGGACTGCTCCACAGCGTTGCGCAGTTCCACCAGGTTGGGTTCGAGGACGGTGTCGAAGCTCGGCATGACGGCAGGGGACCGATGAGGAAGGCAAAAATTCTGCCACGCCGGGGTGCGGCGGGCACGGATTCCGGCCAGGCAGGCGCCGCGGCGGCCAGGCCTTCGGCGAAAATCGCATGATGTCACGCGCCCGGACCGTCCCCGCCTTCGAACATGGCGTGAGCCTGCGCGAGCTCAACACCTTCGGCCTGCCGGCCACCGCGCGCACGCTGGTGCGCATCACCGGCGACGCCGACGTGCGCCGCGTGCTCGACGATCCGGCGCTGGGCCGCGCGCCCAAGCTGGTGCTGGGCGGCGGCAGCAACCTGATCCTCACCCGCGACCCGGACGAGGTGGTGCTGAAGGTCGAGGTGATGGGCCGCCGGCTGCTGGAAGAACGCGCCGATGCATGGATCGTGGAGGTGGGCGCCGGCGAGCGCTGGCACGACGTGGTGGCCTGGACGCTGGACCAGGGCTGGCCCGGCCTGGAAAACCTGGCGCTGATTCCCGGCACCGTGGGCGCGGCGCCGGTGCAGAACATCGGCGCCTACGGTCTGGAGCTGGCCGACCGCTTCGAATCGCTGGACGCGGTGGGGCTGGTCACCGGCCGCGCGGTGACGCTGGACGCGCAGGCCTGCGCCTTCGGCTACCGCGACAGCGTGTTCAAGCGCCAGGGCTTCGGCGGTCTCGCCGGCAAGAGCCTGATCACGAGGGTGCGACTGCGTCTGCCGCGCCCGTGGCAGCCGGTGCTGGGCTACCTGGACCTGGAACGCCGCATGGCCGAGACCGGCATCCGCGAACCTGATGCGCGCACGATCTTCGATTGGGTGTGTGCGATCCGCCGCGCCAAGCTGCCGGACCCGGCGGCCATCGGCAACGCGGGCAGCTTCTTCAAGAACCCGGTGGTCAGCCCCGAGCAGTGCCGCGACATCATTGCGCGCGATCCGCACATCGTGCACTACCCGATGGCCGATGGCAGCTTCAAGCTCGCCGCCGGCTGGCTGATCGATGCCTGCGGCTGGAAGGGCAAGTCGGTGGGGCGCGCCGGCGTCTACGAAAAGCAGGCGCTGGTGCTGGTGAACCGCGGCGGCGCCAGCGGCGCCGAGGTGGTGACGCTGGCGCGCGCGATCCAGGAAAGCGTGTACGGCCGCTTCGGCATCCGGCTCGAACCCGAGCCGGTGCTGCTGTAGCGGCCGTTGCCTGCAGGCTCAGGCGCGGCGGCGCTTGGCCAGCGTGCCACCCACCAGGGCGGCCAGCACCAGGGCCAGGCTCGTCGGCTCGGGCACCGGGTTCGCGTCCTGGGTCGTGGCCACGAGGTTGTCGATCGAGATGTTGCCCTTGGCGGCGCCCGACAACTCGAAGCGGCTGATGCCGTTGGCCGAGTTGATGGTGTAGCTGGCGTAGACGCCGGGGTCGGTGTAGGCGCCGCTGGTGTTGGCCACGGCCTGGCTGAAGATCAAGTTGTTGTTCGAGTCATAGGCCGACAGCACGGTCGAGATGTACGACGCGATGTCGAGCTTGAGCGAGCTGAGGCTGGCGCCGAACGTGGCGGTGAACACCACGCTGGCCGGGCTGCTCGTACCGCCATTGGTGTCCGAGATCCAGAGCCCGTCCGGGTTGTTGCCACGGTTGGTGCAGCCGAGCGCGCCGCCGCAGTAGTAGTTGCGCGCCGAGCTCTGGGCGCCGAACCAGTTGCTTTCCCAGGCGGGGAAGGCGCCTTCGAAATCCTCGGTCAGGATCGCTGCGGACGCGCCTTGCGACAGGGCGAACGCAAGGGCCGCAAGGGCAGCACGGGCAATGGGCTGGGTCTTCAAAGGGAGCCTCCTCGGCGTTGGGATGGCGCGCATAAGCAGGCGCCATGCCACGCTGTCCGGCGGCGGTTAGACCCTTGTTGCGTAACGACTATCTGCCGCTGACATCGGGGTGACACAGGTGGCGTGTAAAGCGGGTCGACAAATTCGGGTCTGCCAGGCGGGACGCGTGTGCCGGCGGTTACTCGTTGATCAGACCTTCGGCGGCGCACAGGCTGCGGGTGGCGCCCACCAGTTCCTCGAAGCGCTGCACCGCCAGCGCCAGCTGGGCGGCGCCCAGGCCACCCGCATCGCGGCTGAGCGTGGTGGCCGCCTGGGCCAGCGCCGGCAGGCCGAGGTTCAGCGCCGCGCCCTTCACCGCATGCGCGGCGCGTTGCAGGGCCTCGATGTCGGCGTCGCGCATGGCTTCGCGCATGCGGCGTGCGGTGTCGTCGGCCTGTTCGAAGAAGCTCGCGTACAGCGAACCCGAGCGGCCGCCGCCCATCAACTCGGCCACCTCGCCCAGCGTGGCGCGGTCGATCAGCTGGTCCTCGGGGGGCAGCGCACTCGGCGGGCTGCCGGTGCCTTCGGCGGCGGTGCTGATCGCGGCACCGGCGCCGAACTGGCGCGCCAGCAGCGCCGTCAGCGCTGGCAGCCCCACCGGCTTGGTGATGACCTCGTCGATGCCGGCGCGCAGGCAGCGCTCCCGCGTGTCGGCAAACACGTCGGCCGTGAGCGCGACGATGCGCACCTGGGCGGCCGCGCCCGGCAACGCGCGGATGGCCTCGCTCGCGGCCACGCCGTCCATCACCGGCATGTGCACGTCCATCATCACCAGGTCGAAGGCCTGCTCACGCAGGGCCTGCACGGCCTCGAGCCCATTGACCACCGCGTGGCCCTGGTGGCCCAGCCGTTCCAGCAGGGCGCTCAGGTACATGCGGTTGACCGGGTGGTCCTCGGCCACCAGCACCCGCAGGCTGCGCTGCGTGCCGGGCGCGGCCGCGGCGGCATCGGGCTGGGGCACCGGCGCGGCCGCGGGCACCAGCGCGCAGCGGAAGCTGAACACGCTGCCCGACCCGGGAGTGCTGCGCACCACGATCTCGCCGCCCATCAGGCGCGCCAGGTTGCGCGAGATCGCGAGCCCCAGCCCGGTGCCCCCGAGGCGGCGCGCGCGCGGGTCGTCGGCACGGGCAAAACGCTGGAACAGGCGCGACAGCGTGGCCGGGTCCATGCCGATGCCGGTGTCGCTGACGTCGAATTCGAGCTGCGGCGCGCCTTCGGGCCCGGTCACCTTGCTGCAGCGCAGGACAACGCCGCCGGATTCCGAGAACTTGATCGCGTTGGTGAGCAGATTGAACAGGATCTGCCGCACGCGGGTCGGATCCAGGCGCACGTGCTCGGGCAGCGTTTCGTCGTAGCGCGTCTCGAAGCTCAGCTGCTTGGCCTGCGCCTGCGGCTGCATCAGGGCCTGCACCTCGTCGACCAGGGCGCGCAGCCGCAGCGTCTGCGGCTGCAATGCCAGCGCGCCGGATTCGAGCTTCGACAGGTCGAGGATGTCATCCAGCAGGCGCAGCAGGTGCGTGGCCGAGTCGTCGGCGGTGCGCAGCCATTGCCCGGCCATCGGGTCGCGCGGCGCGCTCTCCAGCAGCGCCAGCATGCCCAGCAGGCCGTGCAGCGGCGTGCGCAGTTCGTGGCTCATGTCGGCCAGGAAGTCGCTCTTGGCGCTGCTGGCCGACTCGGCCTCGATGCGGGCGTCACGCAGCTGGTCGGCCAGGGCCTCGAGGTGCTGGCGGCGCTGCTCGAGCTTGCGCATCTGGCGCAGCGCGATCAGCGCGAACACCAGCACCATGGCCGACAGGAAGCCCGTGAGGCCGAGCCCGATCTCGTTGTGCTGGCGCACCTGGTCCTGGCGCGCACTCACCTGCGAGGCCACCTGGTGCGAGGCTTCGAGCAGCAGCTCGTGGATCGGCTCGCCCAGCGTCACCAGCACGTCCAGCAGGGCCCGCGCCGCCTGGGGGCTCAAGGGTCCGCGTGGCTCGTTGCTGAGGAACAGGTCGGCGCGGCTGGCAAAGCTGTCGATCTGGCGCAGCACCTGCGGGGCGTTGGGCACGCGCGCGAGCAGCCGCCTTGCCCGCTCGGTGCGCAGCAGGCCCACGCGGCTGAGAAAGATGTCGTAACGCAGCTGCAGCGCGGCCGGTTGCTCGGCCGCGGTGTCGAGGTCCTGGCGCCACTGCTCGCGCAAACGCAGGTACTCGGTTTCCAGCTGGTACAGGCTGAGCACCAGGTAGTCGTCCTGGTTCTGCACCGTGAGGTTCAGCAGCGCGTACTGGCGCACCTGCACGAAGGCGGCGGCCAGCAGCGTGGCCAGCAGCAGCAGGCCGGTGACACCGAACCAGGGCGTCAGCCGCTGCGGCAGGGCGTCCGGGGGGGCGACTTCGAAGGGCTCGCTGCCGGTCGTCATGGCGACCGGTGGTTCGCGGGAGCCCGGGTAGCCCGTCATTGCACCTCGATCGACTTGAGCTGCCAGGCGCAGCGCGTGTAGTAGAGCGCCTTGCGCAGCGCGGTGTGCGCGTCGAACGGGTAGATGATGAACAGCGGGCCCTTGTCGCGCACCGACATCGGCTTGTCATCGAGCAGGCGGGCCAGCAGCACGTCGTAGCGCTGCACGTCGTCGAACGGGATGTCGACGCGGTAGTCGTTCAGGGCCGTGGCACGCAGCGAGCCCCCGGTGGCCATGGCGGCGGCGAGCACGTCGCGCAGCAGCGGGCCGGTGAACTTGCGCGGCTGGCTGTACCAGGGCGTGCGGGTGCTGTAGCTCTGCTGGGGCAGGCGTTCCAGCATGGCCATGTCGAACTGCGCCAGCGCCTCGCCCTGGACCTGCAGGTTCGGTGAGCGCACACGACCGCTGAGCGTGAGCACCACCTGGCCCTCCGGCGCCTCCAGCGCGAAGGCCGGCCGCGTGACCACGCCGCCCAGGGCGGCCAGACACAGGAGGTGACGGCGGTGCATGGTCAGTGACGCCCGGCCGCCCGAAGGCACTGACGCGCCCCCACGGGGGGCAGCGAACGCAGTGAGCGTGGGGGCCAGCGTGTCAGTGGCAAAGGCGGTACGGCGACGGGAAAGTGACTATGGTAACCGCCACCCACCGCGCGACTCGTGAGGCTGTTCACCAGAATGAGGGCGCGCCCGCTGGGAGCCCGCGGTGGGGTGGGTTAAGCTTTTGAATTATGTCCAGCGCAGGCACCTTCACCACCGACGGGCACGCCAACGCGCTGCCGCCGGGCACGCGCCTGGGCGAATTCGAGATCCGGCGCGTCATCGGTGTCGGCGGCTTCGGCATCGTGTACCTGGCCTTCGACCATGGCCTGGAGCGCGAGGTGGCCATCAAGGAGTACATGCCCTCGTCGCTGGCCTCGCGCACGGCGACGCTGCATGTCTCGCTCACCTCGCCAAGCAACGAGGAGACATTCAAGCTCGGCCTGCGCTCCTTCGTCAACGAGGCCAAGCTGCTGGCGCGCTTCGACCATCGTTCGCTGATCAAGGTGCACCGCTTCTGGGAAGACCGCGGCACTGCCTACATGGTGATGCCGCTGCTGCGTGGCCACACGCTGCGCGAAGCGCGCCGCCAGATGACCGCGCCGCCGAACGAAGCCTGGCTGCGTGGCGTGCTGGACCCGGTGCTCGGCGCACTGGAGGTGCTGCACCGCGAAGACGTCTACCACCGCGACATCGCGCCGGACAACATCCTCGTGGGCGAAGATGGCGTGCCGATGCTGCTGGACTTCGGCGCCGCGCGCCACGTGATCCAGGGCCGCAGCCAGACGCTCACCGCCATCCTCAAGCCCAGCTACGCGCCGATCGAGCAGTACGGCGAGGCCACCAACCTGCGCCAGGGCGCCTGGACCGACCTGTACGCGCTGGGCGCGACCTTCCACTACCTGCTGACCGAGTCCCCGCCGCTGCCGGCCACCGTGCGCACCGTGAGCGACGATGCGGCACCGCTGGCCTCGGTGCCGCGCCCCGGCGTGTCCGAGGCCTTCCTGCGCACGGTGGACTGGATGCTCGCCCCGCGGCCGGCGGACCGTCCACAGTCGGTGGCCGAACTGCGCGAGGTGCTGGCTGGCCGCTCGCAGGTGCCGGTGCGCACGCTGGTGATGCCCTCGCCCAGCGCCTGGCAGCGCACCGAGGCGCAGATCACCCCCCCCACCGACATCGAGATCGAGCCCGATGTGACGCGGCTGATGACGAACCCGGCGCCGCTGGATGACGCGCCGGCCGCGCCGCCATCGCCCCGCTCAGGGCCCGCCACGGCGCCCCCGCCGATGCCCAGGCCGGCCGCGAAGCCCGCAGCCACCCCGGCGCCGAACCCGCCACCGCCGTCGGCCGCCGGCGCCCACCCCGCGACACCGCCACGCGCCGAGGCTGCGGCGCCGGTTTCCGAGGCCTGGTCGGCCACGGCCGACCGCGTGCTGCCGCCCGGTGCCTCCGGCCCGGTTCAGCGCGCGCTGGTGCCCAAGCTGGCGGTCGGTGCGGCAGTGGCCGTGGCCGGTGCCGCCTTGTGGTGGTTCGTCCAGCGCCCGGCCCCGGTGCCGGGCCCGCCGGCGCAGCCCGCGCAGGCGGCATCGGCGGCACAGGACATGGCCACGGCTGCCTCGGCCGCTGCGTCGTCGGCGCTGGCCACGGCCGGTGCGCCGGCATCGGCCGCCGCACCCGAGCCCGCGCCCGCTGCGGCCAGCGCGGTTGCCGTGGCCGCACCGCCGGCG
>JACRAZ010000108.1 GCA_016213205.1 Burkholderiales bacterium | reverse complement strand
TGGCCGAGCGCCAGCGCCGCGTGGCCGGCGCGCTGCAGTGGCAGCTGTCGCAGGCCTTTGCGGCCCGGCTGTGGCAGGCGCAGAAGGCGCTGGGCAGCCTGGGCCCGCTGCTGGGCGCGCTGCGCACGCGCGACACCGCCTTGCAGCAGGCCCAGCAGGAAGAGCCCACGCGCCTGGCCGGTTTCGACACCCGGCTGGCCGCACTGGACCAGCAGCTGCAGCGGCTGGCGCCCCGGCTGGCCATGCTGCAGCGTGAACAGCAGCAGCACACCGAAGCACTGGCCGTGGCCCACCTGCAGCGCCAGCAGGAACGGCTGGCCGCCTACGGCGCGCAGGCGCGGCTGGCGATCGCGCAGCTGCACGACCAGGTGGCGCAGGCGCCGGAGCCCCGTGATGCACCGCCGCGTTGACACCGTGTCGGCCCTGGCCCTGGCCGCCGCGCTGGCCGGCTGCGCGGGCCCGCGCGGCACCCCCGACGACGCGCCCACCCTCGCCAGCCTGGCCACGCGCCGCGCCGAGCTGCCGCCCGACACCGGCGTGCGGGCCAGCCTCGAGCAGATCATCGCGGCCTACCGCGACTACCTGGCCGCCACGCCCCACAGCCCCCAGCGCGCGATGGCCCTGCGCCGCATGGGCGACCTGGAAATGGCCCGGGCCGACCAGCAGCTGGCCGACTCACCCGGCGGCGCCGCGCCGGCCGCGCCCGCCGCGGGCGCCCCGGACTACCGCGCTGCGATCGCCCGCTACCAGGAGGTGCTGAAGGCCTACCCCCGCCACCCCGACAACGACCGCGTGCTCTACCAGCTGGCCCGCGCGCAGGAGCAGGGCGGCAGCCTCGAAACCGCGTTGCACACGCTGGACCGGCTGGTGCGCGAGCACCCGGCCACCCGCCTGCTCGGCGAGGCGCAGTTCCGGCGCGGCGAGCTGCTGTTCACGCTGCGCGACTACCCGCGTGCCGAGGCCGCCTACACCGCGGTGCTGGCCACCACCGCCGACAGCCCCTACCGGCTGCGTGCGCGCTACATGCAGGGCTGGTCGCAGTTCAAGCAGGGCCGGCTCGAGCAGGCGCTGCAGGCCTTCTTCGTGGTGCTGGATGCGAGCCTGGGCGGTGCCGATGCGCGACAGCCCGATCCGCTGGCCGGGCTGCCACGCGCCGAGCGCGAGCTGGTGGACGACACCTTGCGCGTGACCAGCCTCAGCCTGCAGGCGCTGCAAGGCGCCGAGACGATCGCCGCCCACACCGCCACCGGGCCGCGCCAGGGCTACGAGCCGCTGGTCTACCGCCGGCTGGCCGAGCTGTACCAGCACCAGCAACGCCCGAAGGACGCGGCCGACACGCTGGCCGCCTTCACCGCGCGCCGGCCGCTGCACGCGCAGGCGCCGCTGCTGCAGGCCCAGGTGATCGCGATCCACGAGGACGCCGGCTTCGACAGCCTGGCCCTGCAGGCCAAGCAGGACTTCGTGGCGCGCTACGGCGCCGACAGCAGCTTTCGGCGCGACAACCCCGCTGGCTGGGCCGCCGCGCGGCCGCTGCTGAAGGCGCACCTGGCCGCGCTGGCCAGCCACTTCCATGCCCAGGCCCAGCAGGGCCGCGCCACGCCCGGGCCCCAGGCCACCGCCGCCAGCGCCCAGGCGGCGGCCGCCGCCACGCAGGCCGTGCGCTGGTACCGCGCCTGGCTGGCCGCGTTTGCCGGCGAGCCCGAAGCCCCGGCCCAGCGCTTCCTGCTGGCCGAGCTGCTCACCGACACCGGCCAGCATGCCGCCGCCGCGCTGGAATACGAACACTGCGCCTACCGCGACCCACCGCACCCGCGCAGCGCCGATGCGGGCTACGCGGCCGTGCTGGCGCGCGACTCCGCGCAGCGGGGATCGGCCGCCGCGGACACGCCCCGCGCCCAGCGCGACGCCGTGGCCAGCGCCCTGCGCTTTGCCGAACACTTCGCCAGCGACCCGCGCGCCGCACAGGTGCAGGGCCACGCCGCCGACACCCTGTTCGCGCTGGGCGAGGCCGAACGCGCGGCCGCCGTGGCGCAGCAGCTGCTGGACCGCCAGCCGCCGGCCGCCGACGCGCAGCGCCGCGTGGCCTGGACGGTGCTGGGCCACCTCGCCTTCGAGGCCGGCCGCTTTGCGCAGGCCGAGCCGGCCTACCGCGAGCTGCTGGCACTGGCCGATGCCGCCGGGCCCGGCACCCCTGCGCTGCCCGCCGCCGCGCGCCAGGCCGTGCAGGAACGCCTGGCCGCGGCCGTGTACCGCCAGGGCGAGGCCGCGCGCGGCGCCGGCCAGGCGCAGGCCGCGGCGGCGCACTTCGAGCGCGTGGCCACGCTGGCGCCGCAGTCCAGCGTGCGCGCCGCGGCGCAGTTCGATGCGGCCGCCACCCGCATCGGCCTCGGGGATTGGCCGGCCGCCATCACGCTGCTGGAAGACTTCCGCCGCCGCTTCCCCGGCCACGCGCTGCAGGCCGATGTCGGCGCCAAGCTGGCGCTGGCCTACCTGGAAAGCCGCCGCTTCGGCCCCGCGGCCGCCGAGTTCGAACGCCTGGCCGCGGCCGCGCCCGACGACGACAGCGCCCGCGCCGCGCTGTGGCAGGCCGCCACGCTGCACGAGCAGGCCGGCGACCGCCGCGCAGCGGCGACGGCCTACCAACGCTACCTCGCCAGGTACGCGGCCCCGCTGGCACCGGCGGTCGAGGCCCGCCACCGCCTGGCCGCCCTGGCGCAGGCCGAACACGATGCCGCCGGCACGCAGCGCTGGCAGCGTGCACTGGTGCAGGCCGAGGCCCAGGGCGGCGCCGAACGCACGCCACGCACCCGCGCGCTGGCCGCCGCGGCCGCGCTGGCGCTGGCCGAGCCGCTGGCACAGGCCGTGGCCCAGGTGGCGCTGGTCGAGCCGCTGAAGAAGCAGCTCGCGCTCAAGAGCACCCGGCTGCAGGCTGCGCTGAAGGCCTATGCCGCCATCGGCGAGCTGGGCGATGCCGAGGCCGGCTCGGCCGCCGCCTTCCACAGCGCGGCGCTGTACCAGGGCTTTGCGCGCGACCTGCTGGCCTCGCAGCGGCCGAAGCGCCTGTCCAAGGCCGAGCTGGCGCAGTACGAGGTGCTGCTGGAGGAGCAGGCCTTCCCGTTTGAGGAGCAGGCCATCGCGCAGCACGAGGCCAATGCGCGCCGCGCGGCCGAGGGCCAGTTCGATGCCTGGGTGCAGCGCAGCTACGCGGCGCTGGCCGCGCTGCGCCCGGCGCGTTACCGCCGCGCCGAGCGCGACGACGCCTGCGCCTCGCCCGCCGCCGCCGAGGCCCAGCGCCGCGGCCTCGCCGCGCGGCGCGAGGGCCGCTTCGAGGCCGCCCGCGTGGCCTACGAGCAGGCGCTGGCCGCCGAGCCCGGCTGCGCCGCCGCGCTGCTGAACCTGGCCATCCTGCACGAGCTGTACCTGTGGGACGCTGCCCAGGCCCTGCCGCTGTACGAACGCTGGCTCACGCTGGCCGCGGGCAGCCCTGCCGCCGCCGGCCCGCACACCGAGGTGGGCCGCTGGGTGGCCGACCTGAAGAACCGCAAGCCCGCGCCAAGGCTGCTCAGCCGCAAGGACCCGCGATGACGAGAACAGCACGCAAAAGACGCGGCCCTGCGCTGGGCGTGGTGCTGCTGGCGGCCACGCTCGCCGCCCGCGCCGACGACCGCGCCGACATCGACCGCACCCGCATCGTGGGCAACCGCGAGCTGCCCAAGGTGCTGTACATCGTGCCGTGGAAGAAGCCGCAGCCCGAGGCGCTGGCCGGCAAGCCGGTGGCCAGCGTGATCGACGAGGCGCTGGCCCCGATCGACCGCGAGGTGTTCCGCCGCCAGCTCGGCTACAGCGCGCAGCTCGCCGCCCAGACCCCATCCCCCCGAAGTGCCGGAGACCGCCCATGAATGCCTTCCAGACCGTCGTGAAATTCTTCGTCGATTGCGGCCTGTTCATCTACCCGAGCATGCTGATCATGGCGCTGGGGCTGGCCATCGCGATCGAGCGCTTCGTGTTCCTGCGCCGTGCGCGCAGCGAGAACCGCCGCGTGTGGGACCACGTGCTGCCGCTGCTGCAGGACGGCCAGCTCGACACGGTGCGCCTGCTCACCGCCAAGTCCGATGCCGCGGTGGGCAAGATCCTGCACAACGGCCTGGCGCGGCTGAAAAGCGCGCGCCACCGCGACGAGGTGGATGCGGCGATGGAGGAAGGCATGATGGAAATCGTGCCGCGCCTGGAGCGCCGCACCCATTACATCGCCACCTTCGCCAACGTGATCACGCTGGTGGGGCTGCTGGGCACCATCATCGGCCTGATCAAGGGCTTCACCGCGGTGGCGCAGGTGAACCCGGCCGAGAAGGCCGAGATGCTCTCGGCCAGCATCTCGATCGCGATGAACAACACCGCCTTCGCGCTGATGGTGGCGATCCCGTTCCTGCTGATCCACGCCTTCCTGCAGGCCCGCACCAGCGAGATCGTCGATGGGCTGGAGGCCGCCAAGATCCGCTTCCTGAACCTGGTGCAACGCCTGATCGCGGAGGCGCCGGTGCAGCCCGTGCCGCTGCGCCGCGAAGCCTGATCATGAAGGTTCGTCGCCTGCACAAGCAACCGGCCCAGCTCGAGATCACCGCGTTCCTGAACCTGATCGTGGTGCTGGTGCCGTTCCTCTTGTCCACCGCGGTGTTCAGCCGGCTCGCGGTGATCGAGCTCAGCCTGCCGCCGGCGGCCGCGCCCGGCACCGCGCCGGCGCTGAAGGCCGAGGACCTGCAGCTCGAGGTGGTGATCCGCGCCGATGCGCTGGAGGTGGGCGACCGCCTCGGCGGCCTGATCCAGCGCATCGCCGACGTGGACGGCCACCACGACCTGGCCGCGCTGGCCACGCTGGCGCAGCAGCTCAAGGCACGCTTCCCGGCCAAGGCCGAGGCCAGCGTGCTGGCCGAGCCCGACACGCCCTACGACACGCTGGTGGCGGTGATGGATGCGCTGCGCGCGGCCCCGGGCCAGCCCGGCGTGCCGGCCTCGCGCGCGCCGCTGTTCCCGGCCCTCGTGGTGGGCGACGCGCCGCAGCGCGCGGCCGCTGGGCCAGGAGCGCGCCGATGAAGACCTCCCCGCTGCAGCGCCGCGCCGAGCGCCGGGCACGCAACCAGTCGCTGGTGGACCTGAACCTGGTCTCGCTGATCGACGTGTTCACGATCCTGATCTTCTTCCTGCTGTCCAGCGCCACCGAGGTGCAGACCCTGCCCAGCGCCGGCGCCGTGAAGCTGCCCGCCGCGCGCAGCGAGCAGGCGCCGCGACCCGCGCTGGAGCTGGTGGTCAGCCCCACGCAGATCCTGCTGCAGGGCCGGCCGGTGGCCAGCGTGGCCGATGCGCTGGCCGGCCCGGAGCTGATCGCGCCGCTGCAGGCCGCGCTGGCAGCGGCCGTGGCCGTGGCCGCCGGCGGCAGCGCGCCGGCCCCGCAGGCCGTGACGCTGCTGGGCGACAAGGACATCCCGTACCACCTGCTGCGCCGCATCCTGCGCACCTGTGCCGCGGCGCAACTGGCCGAGGTGTCGTTCGCGGTGCGGCCGAAGGACGAGGCATGAGCGCCGCAAGCGCCACCGTGTCGTTCCAGGGCAGCGTGCTGCCCTGGTCGCTGTCGCCCGACGACGAGTCGCGCTTCCGGCGCATCCTGCGGCGCGTGGTGTTCACGGCCGGCATCGTGTGCGCGGTGATGCCCTGGCTGCCGCGCCCGGTGGCCGAACCCCGCAGCGCGCCGCCAGTGCCCCCGGTGGCGCGCCTGGTGCTCGAACCCGAGCGCGCCCCACCCGCGCTACCACGGCCCGAGCGGCCTGCCCCGCAGGCGCCCGCGCCGGTGGAAGCCGCCATCCCCCCGCCGCGCCCGGTGGCAGTGAAGCCCCCGCCGCCGAAGCCGGCAGCGCAGGACACGCCCGAATCCGGCGCCGCCGCCGCACGCCGCCGCGCCGCGGCCACCGGCGTGCTGGCCTTGAGCCAGGAGCTCAACGCCCTGCGGGAGGCCCCGCTGGCGGTGCAGCTCAAGCCGGTGCCAACCGGCCCGGGCGTGGGCAGCGGCAGCGGCCCCGGCGTGGGCGCCGGCACCGCGCCGGGCCTGCCGGAGCGGGCGCTGATCACCGCCGCCACCGCCACGCGCGGCAGCGGTGGCATCAGCACCACCGGCTTCAGCCGCGACACCGGCGGCGGCGGCCTCGCCGGCCGCGCCACCACGCTGGTGGACGGCCACACCGGCGGCGGCCCCGGCGGCCGCGGCCGTGCCGATGGCACCGGCACCGGCCAAGGCAACGGCCTGGGCAGTGGTAGCGGCAGCGGCGCCGGCCCCGGCAGCGCCCGCGGCGGCACGCTGCAGCGCGACGGCTCGGGCCGCGCCTCGCGCTCGATCGAGGAGATCAAGCTCGTGTTCGAACGCCACAAGGGCGCGATCTACGCGCTGTACAACCGCGCGCTGCGCGACGAGCCGGCGCTGCAGGGCAAGGTGGTGCTGGAGCTGAAGATCGCGCCCTCGGGCGCGGTGCTGGCGTGCCGCATCGTCAGCAGCGAGCTGCGTGCGGCCGAGCTGGAGCGCAAGCTGCTCGCGCGCATCACGCAGTTCGATTTCGGCGCCAAGGACGTGGCGCCGATGACCGTCACCTGGCCGGTGGACTTCCTGCCCTCGTGAGGGCCGGTCCCGCGCGTCAGCCCAGCTCGGCCTGCCGCTCGATGATGCGCGAGGCAATGCCGTAGGCAATGGCCTCGTCGGCGCTCATCCAGTAGTCGCGCTCCATGTCGGCGATCACGCGCTCGAAGGGCTTGCCGGTCTGGGTGGCGATGACCCGCGCGATGCGCTCGCGCGTGCGCAGGATCTCCTTGGCCTGGATCGCGATGTCGGTGGCCTGGCCGCCGGCGCCACCGGCGGGCTGGTGGATCATGAAGCGGGTGTTGGGCAGGCACACGCGGCGCTCCTTCGGCGGCGCCAGGAAGATGTGCGCGCCCGCGCTGGCCACCCAGCCGCTGCCCACCGTGGTGACCGGCGCGCGCACGAAGCGGATCACGTCGTGGATGGCGTCGCCCGATTCCACATGCCCGCCGGGCGATGAAATGAGCATCGTGATCGGCGCGTCCGAATCGGCCGCCAGCGCCAGCAGGCGGCGGCAGGTGGCCAGCGCCAGCGCGTCGGTGATCTCGCCGAACACCAGCACGTAGCGCGACTTGAACGCCAGTTGCTCCTCGAGCCCGGCCTTGTCGGCCTTGTCGCCCTTGTCCTTCTTGTCGTCGCCATTGGCCATCGTGGTGTGCATGGGGTGCTCCTGGGGGTGCTGGATGGCGCCCATTGTTGCGCAGGGCGCGGGCGCAGGCAGGGTGGACCCCGATGGGCTGGACCCCCAAGTTGAAGGCACGCCGGCGCCACCAGCGCCACGGCGCGTTGCTACAACACGGCAACAGCCCCTCTTCATTGGTGATTGCGTGACGCCCTTCTTTCTTGAGCTTGTGACCCTGACCGATGAGTCACGCCGTGCGTTCGAAGCCCACCCCGTCATCGCCGAGAGCGTGGCGCGCGGCATGTCGGTCGAGCGTTATCGCCACCTGCTGTGCGAGCTGTACCACGTGGTCTGGCACTTCAACCCCGTGTCGGCCGCGGCGGCTGCACGCCTGACCGATGCGCATCGGCCGGTGCGCAACTTCCTCTACGAACACATGCACGAGGAAATGGGGCACGAACTGTGGGTGCTGGCCGACCTGCACGAGATGGGCGTGCCCAACGCGCAAGCGCTGGCGTACCAGCCCGCCCCGGACACCCTGGCCTTGCTGGGCTACAACTACTGGGCCGTGGAGCACCGGCACCCTTGTGCCGCGCTGGGCATGCTGTATGTGCTGGAGGTGATCGCGTCGGTCTACGGCGGCCCCTTCACCGCGGCCCTGAAGGAGGCGCTGTTCCTGCAGGACGATCGCGGCACATCGTTCATCGGCTCGCATGCCACACTGGATGCCGAACACATGGCCAGGCTGCGCGAGGTGCTGAACACCTTGGTGGACAACGCTGCCCGGGCCGCCGTGGTCGAGTCGGCCACGGTGAACTTCCACCTGTTCACGCGCGTGGTGGGGGCCGTATGAACGGCATCACATCGCGCGCCGCGCCGCCCGCCCAGGCCGCGACGCCCGCCCAGGCCCTCGAGGCCCTGCTGACCAGCCCCCGCAGGTACCTGCGGCTGCGCTGGGTGCCCCAGTGCAAGGCGCTGTGGCTGTACGTCCGCATCCGGCCGGTGCAGTGCTACAGCCTGGCCGGCATGGCCGAGTTGCAGGCGGTGCTGGACCACCTGGCCCTGCACCCCGGGCTGGTGCAGCACTTCGTGCTGGCCTCCGACACCGCCGGGGTCTTCAACTTCGGCGGCGACCTGGCCTTGTTCGTGCTGCTGGCGCGCGCCCGCGACCTGGAGTCCTTGCGCATGTACGGCCGGCGCTGCCTGGACCTGGTGTGGTGGATGGAGAACGCGGCCACCCAGGGCGTGCACACGGTGGCCTTGCTGCAGGGCGATGCACTGGGCGGGGGGCTGGAGTCGGTGCTGCCGTTTCACCATGTCGTGGCGGAGCGCGCCACGCAGGCCGGCTACCCCGAAGTGCTCTTCAACCTGTTCCCGGGCATGGGCGCCTGGGACTTCAGCGCCCGAAAGGTCGGCATTCGCACCACGCAGCAGATGGTGCTCAGCGGCAAGATCTACTCCGGCGAGGCCTTGCACGCCCTCGGCGTGGTCGACACCTTGGCCGAAGATGGGCAGGGGATGGCCGTGGTCCAGTCCGTCATCGACGCCGTCACGCCACGCCTGCGCGGCACGCTCGCGGCACTGCGCGCGCGCAACCTGGCGGCACCGGTGTCCCGGGTGACGCTGAGCGCCATCGTCGACCAATGGGCCATGGCCGCGCTGGACCTCTCGGACCGGGACTTGCGCCTCATGGAGCGCCTGGTGCGCGCGCAGCTCAAGAAGAACGGTGGCGCCGCTGAAGGGGCGATCGAGGAGCTCAAGCGCATGGAGCTGGAGCAGGCGCTGACGGGCCAACGCTGAGCGGCTGGGCGCCGGCCGTCAAGCGCCCTGACGTGGCGTTGGGTTCGAACGCGTCAGCAGGCTCGGCGGCCCTTGCGTGCCACGGCCAGCAGCCCCGCCGCCAGCAGCAGCGCCGTGGAAGGCTCGGGGATCGTGCTGTCGACCGAGACCCTGAAGGCCCCGAACTGCGCCGACTGGTAGAACCAGTCGCCGGGGGATTGCCAGGTGGCGCCCGTGAACGCGGTCAGGCCTTCGGTGCCCTGGGCGTTCAGGTGCCACAGGTGCGCGGCAGACAGATCGTCGGTCGCGATGCTGAACCAGTAGAAGGCCCCAGCGACGACTTCAGGACCATTCGCGTAGCTGGTCGTCACCAGCCCGGCGGCATCCGGAGCCGAGGCGATTGCGCTGGCCAGGATGGCACCCGGCGCGCCGTTGTTGTCGCTGTGCAGGTTGAAGCTGACGAACGGCGAGCCCTGCAAGTGCGTGATCGCGGCCGTGGCGCTTGCCAGGAACCCGGTGCTTTGTGCCATGAACCGGTTGGCGGGCGCGTAGTTCGCGCCGGTGGGACCGTTGACGCTGCCGCCGCCCACACCCCAGCCCAGGCCGGTGATGTACGCATCGGCCGGCCCCAGGGTATCGAATGCCAGTTGGGTGGCCGCGGTTGCGCAGGTGCTCGCGCCGCCGATGGCGATGAAGCACGCCAGCTTCAACAGGTTTGCATGACGCATCAGTTCCTCCTTGATTTATGGGCTCGTCATGAGCGAGGGGGACTGTACGGGCCGCCCGCGTCCCGCGGGGGCGCCCCCCCCGGATCGAGGGATGCCCGAACGGGCGCCGGCGGCGCAAGCGCACCGACGCCCCGCGCTTGCAGGGCCCGCAGGCCGACGGGCGAGCCTGGGTGCTCAGCCGTCCTCGGGCAGGCCCGGCGCCGCAGGCTGGGCCCGCGCCGGCCACAGCCCAAGCGACAGCGCCGTGCCCACCAGCACCACCGCGGCGCCCAGCACCGTGCGCCCCTGGATGGCCTCGCCCAGGTACAGGGCGCCCGCCACCAGCGCCACCACCGGGTTCAGGAAGGTCACCGACATCGCGCGCACCGCGCCAACGCGCCGCAGCAGGCGGTAGTACAGCAGGAAGCCCAGGCCCGAACTCGCCACGCCGAGGAAGGCCATCTCCACCCAGGCGCGCGGGGGCGGCGGCGCGGCCGGCCAGGTGGCCACCGCCAGCGGGGCCAGCGCCAGGCTCGCCACGGCCAGGCTGCCCACCGTGAGCGCCAGGTTGTCCATGCCGGCCAGCCGGCGGCGCGTGTAGTCGGCCCCCACGCCCCACAGCGTGGCCGTCAGCAGCACGGCCCCCACGCCCAGCAGGCCCTGGGTGGACTTGAACGACACGCTGCCCGCGGTGAGCAGCGCCACGCCGCCAAAGCCGATCAACAGCCCCACGCTGCGCCAGCGGCCCAGCCGCTCGTGGTGCACGAAGTGCGACAGCAGCGCCGCGAACAGCGGGGCCGTGGCACTGAGCACGGCCAGCAAGCCGGCCGTGAGGTGCTGCGCCGCAAAGCCCAGCAGCAGGAAGGGCACGGCGGTGAACACCACCGCCTGCACCCCCAGCGCCACCGGGTGCGCGTTCAACTGCCCGAGCCCGCCGCGCCAGGCCAGCCACGGCAGCAGCACCGCCACCGCGATGGCCATGCGCAGCGCAATCAACGCCGCCGGCCCGAAGGCCGGCACCGCGGCCCGCATGAACAGGTAGGCCGCGCCCCACAACACGCTGAGCAGCAGCAGTTCACCCACATCGCGTTTTTGCATCGGCTGCAGCTTAAGCGTGCGGGCACGGCGCGGGCATCACCTGCGCGACTCGGCGTGCGCGCGAGGCCCGGCATTGCCCCGACCCGCGGGCGGGCCAGGGTTGACATGCGCACGCCGCCTCGCCACGATGGGTCGGCACACCGCCGGGTCGCAGTACCAAGCCCGTCTCCGTGGTCAACCCAGGATGCCCGAGACACCATGCCTGCCCCCTTTCGGCTGAGGACGAGCAATGTCCAGGTCAGGCGCCGCGTCGCGTCCACGGCCTGCCGGGTGCCACCGGCCACACCGGGCGGCGTGCGTGCGCGCCCTGTGGCTGACGGCCTGCGCGACGATGGCCGCTGACACCGCGCCCACCGACTGGACCCTCGACGCCCGGCGCCTGGACTTTGCCGCCCTGCAGGTGCGGCTGGACGGCAGCATCGCCCAGGCCAACCGGGCGGCGGCGCGCCTGTTCGGCCAGCCGGCCGAGCAGCTGCAGACACTGCCGCTCGATGCACTGCTCACGCCGGGTGGGCGCCTGCTGTACCACACCCAGCTGCTGCCGGCGCTGCGGGTGGACGGGCGGGCGCGTGAGATCACGCTGGCGGTGCTGGATGGCGCGGGCGAGCCCGTGGACGCGCACACCCTGGCCAGCATCGACGACACGGCCGCGCCCGCGCCCAGCGTCACGCTGCTGCTGCTGCCGCGCCACGCCACCCGCCACGCCGAGGACGAGCTGCTGCGCCTGAGCCGCGCGGCTGATTCCGCGCCCGGCATGCTGTTCGAATACAGCGTCGATGCCAACGGCCAGGGCCGCCTGCCCTACGCCAGCGCGGCCATCGTGCCGCTGTTCGGCCTGACGCCGGCCCAGGTGCGCGACAGCGATCGCCCGCTGCTGGCGCACATCCATCCCGACGACCGCGCCAGCCTGCTGGCCGCGCGCGAGCGCTCGGCATCGACGCTGCAGCTCTGGGGCCACCGCTGCCGCGCGCGCGCCGCCCGCGGCACCCCCTGGGCCTGGTATGGCCTGCGGGCCATGCCGCGGCGCGCGGCCGATGGCGGCGTCACCTGGCACGGCTTCCTGGCCGACGTGACACACCAGTACGAACACGAGCAGGCCGAACGCGAGCGCATGGCCGTGCGGCGGGCCGAGGTGGTGCGGCAGGAGGCCGAGGCCTTTTCGCGCGCGATGCTCGATGCACAGCCCACGCTGCTGGCCTACTGGGATGCCGAGCTGCGGCTGCGCTTTGCCAACGCGGCCTACCTGGCCTGGCGCGGGGTCGCGCCCGGCATCCCGCTCGGCCAGCCGATGGCCGAGGTGCTGGGGCCTGACTTCCTGGTGCAAAACCGGGCGCTGCTGGCCCGGGTGCTGGCCGGCGAGGCGCAGCAGCGCGAGATGCACCTGCCCGACGGGCAGGGCCACGCCGGGCACTTCTCGGTGCACCTGCTGCCGCGTCATGTGAGCGGCCAGGTGGCGGGCTTCTTCGTGGTGGCGGCCGATGTCACCGACATCGTGCTCACCCGCCAGCGCGTGGAGCAGCTCAACGCCGCGCTGGCCGAGGCCGAGTGGTTCAGCCGCCTGGTGGCCGACATCATCCCGGGCCAGGTGAGCTACTGGGACCAGGACCTGCGTTGCGGCTTCGCCAACCGCCACTTCTGCGCGTGGCTGGGCAAGCCGGCCGAGCAGGTGGTGGGCCAGCCCGCGGGCGCGGTGCTGGGCGACGGCCTGGAGCGCTGGATGCAGCCCCACGCCCAGGCCACGCTGGCCGGCGAGGTGCAGGAGTTCGAGCGTGAGGACCGCGCGGCCGATGGCAGCGTCTCGACCGTGCTGCTGCGCTTCCTGCCCGACAGGCGCGAGGGCGTGGTGCGCGGCTTCATCGCGCTGGGCACCGACATCAGCTCGCTCAAGCGCTCGGAGCGCCAGCTGCGCGACCTGAACCGCCAGCTCGTGCAGGCGCTGGACCATGCCGAGGCGGCCACGCGCGCCAAGAGCGCGTTCCTCGCCAACATGAGCCACGAGATCCGCACGCCGATGAACGCCATCATCGGCCTCACCCACCTGATGGCGCGCGAGGCGCGCGACGGCACGGTGAGCGAGCGCCTGGCCCGCATCGACGGCGCGGCGCAGCACCTGCTGCAGATCATCAACGACGTGCTCGACCTCTCCAAGATCGAATCCGGCCGCATGGAGCTGGAAGACGTGGAGTTCAGCCTCGATGCGCTGGTGTCAGGCGCGTTCGACCTGGTGAGCCAGCGCGCGCACGACAAGGGCCTGGAGCTGGTGCTCGACACCGCCGGGCTGCCCCAGCGCCTGCGTGGCGACCCCACCCGGCTGTCGCAGGCGCTGGTGAACCTGCTGTCCAACGCGGTGAAGTTCACCGCCGCCGGCTGGGTGCGGCTGCGCCTTGCGCGCCTGCGCGACGAGCCGCACCGCTGCCTGGTGTGCTTCGAGGTCACAGACACCGGCGAGGGCATTGCACCCGGGCAGCAGGACCGGCTGTTCGACAAGTTCGAGCAGGCCGATGCCTCCACCTCGCGCCGGCACGGCGGCACCGGCCTGGGCCTGGCCATCACGCGCCACTTCGCGCAGCTGATGGGGGGCGAGGTGGGCCTGACCAGCGCCCCGGGCCTGGGCAGCACCTTCTGGTTCTCGGCCTGGCTGGGCCGCGTGGGCGAGGCCGGCGTGCACGCGGCCGGCCCCGAACTGCAAGGCCTGCGCGCGCTGGTGGTGGACGACCTGCCCGCCGCGCGCGCGGTGGTGGCCGAGCGCCTGCGCGTGCTGGGGCTGCGGGTGGAGGCGGTGGACAGCGGGCCGGAGGCGATCGAGCGGGTGCGTGCCGGGCTGCAGCAAGGCCGCTGCCCCGAGGTGCTGTTCATCGATTGGCAGATGGCGCCGCTGAACGGCCATGAAACCCTGGACGAGCTGCGCGCGCTGCTGGGCGCGCGCACCCCACCCAGCATCCTGGTCACCGCGTTCGACGACCCGCAGGTGTGGCAGCAGGCGCAGGCCGCGCGCTTCGACGCGGTGCTCGTCAAGCCCATCACCCAGCAGGCGCTGCTCGATGCGCTGGCGCGTGTGCTGCGGGCGCGCCCGGTGCACGAGCCGGCCGCGCCGGCGGCCAGCGACAGCGAATCCGCGCTGCGCGAACACCACTCCGGCCAGCGCATCCTGCTGGCCGAGGACAACCCGATCAACCAGGAGGTGGCCGCCGAGCTGCTGGGCGTGGCCGGCCTGAAGGTGGACACCGCGGGCGATGGCCGCGCCGCCATCGAGATGGCGAGCCAGCACGACTACGACCTGATCCTGATGGACATGCAGATGCCCGAACTCGACGGGCTGGAGGCCACGCGCGAGATCCGCCGCCGCCTGGGCCGCGGCATCGCGATCGTCGCGATGACGGCCAACGCCTTTGGCGAGGACCGCGCGGCCTGTCTGGCCGCCGGCATGAACGACCATGTCGGCAAGCCGGTGAACCCCGAGAGCCTGTATGCCACGCTGCTGCGCTGGCTGCCGCAGCGCGGCCTGGCGGCACCGCGCCGGCCCGCCGGCGGTGGCGCAAGCCCTGCGTGGGCCCGGGCGGCGGGCCCGGCGCGCCCACTGGCCGAACGCCTGGCCGAGGTGGCGGGCTACGACCCCACCATCGGGCTGCACAACATGGCGGGCAACCTGCAGACGCTGGAGCGCGTGATCCGCCGCTTCGTGGCCGACTATGCCGAGGGCATGCCCGTGCTCTGCGCCACCGGCACGCCGCAGCAGCGTGAAGCGGCCGCCAGCGCCTGCCACTCGCTGCGCGGCGCCTGCGCCACGCTGGGGGCGCTGGGGCTCGCGCATGCGCTGGCGCTGTACGAGCAGGCCCTGGCCGCGCCGGACGATCCGGCCATGCTGCAGGCGCTGGGCCTGAGCGTGCAGGCCGACCTGCGCGCGCTGGCGGGCGGGCTTGCGGCGGCCCTGTCCTGAGCCGGTTCAGGCCGGGCGGCCACGCGCAGGCACCAGCGCGCGCAGCCCGCGGTAGGGCAGCAGGTTGGTGCGCAGCACCGTCTCCAGTGGCTCGCGGAAGCCCCCTTCCATCCAGCGCGTGGCGATCCAGATGTTCAGGCCCACCATGCCGTCGGCCAGCAGCGTGGTGCTCACCTGCCCGCCCAGCTCGGGTGGCAGCAGGCGTTCGAGCTGGCGCTTGAGCAGCGCCGCGTAGTCACGCGCGGTGGAATCGCTCTGCTGCGAGGTGGCGGGGTCCACCGCCAGGGCGTCCAGCAGCATCACGCGGCCGCGGTGCGCATCCTCGCGGATGAATTCGAGGAAGGCACGCATCGCGGCCTCCAGCACGCCGAAGGCATCGGGCGCGCCGTGGCCCAGCGCGGCCATCACGCGAGCCATGAGCTGCTCGCGCAGCTCGGCATACACCGCCGCGAACAAGGCGGCCAGCGACTCGAAGCTCTCGTAGAAATAGCGCTCGGTGAGCTGGGCGGTGGCGCACACCTCGCGCACCGTGGCACCGTGGTAGCCGCGGCGGCCGAATACGGCCAGCCCCGCGGCCAGCAGTTGCAGCCGGCGCAGGCGCTGGCGTTCCTGCGGCGCCAGGCCGTTGTAGCGGCGGCGCGCGCCAGCGGGGGCCTCGGCCGCCGCTGGCGCGCTGCCGGCCAGCGGCACGGGCGCGTGAGCCGCGGGGCGCCGGGCGCTCATTGGGGGGGCAACAGCTTGCTGATCAGCCGCCAGTGGTTCACCGGCATCAGCCGCTCGATCAGCCCCAGCAGCTTGGCATCCCCGCCCACCAGCACCCGGCCCTGGCGGCGCTGCACCGCGCGCAGGATGATCTCGGCCGCGCGCGCCGGCGGCAGGCGCAGCATGCGGTCGGCCCGGGCCCGGCGCGCGGCGATGTCGGCCGGGTCGGCGCCGGCGGGCACCCGGGCCGAGCGGGCGATCTCGGTGGCCACGCCACCCGGGTGCACCACCGTCACGCCCACGCTGCTGCCGGCCAGTTCATGCCGCAGCGCCTGGCTGAAGCCGCGCACCGCGAACTTGCTGGACGAATACGCGGCCTGGCCCGGCGGCGAGATCAGGCCGTACACGCTGGAGACATTGACGATGCGCGCCTCCGGCGCCGCCTTCAGCAGCGGCAGGAAGGCGCGCGTCATGCGCACCACGCCCCAGAAGTTGATGTTGAAGAGCCACTCGAAATCGGCCTCGCTGATCTGCTCGAAGGTGCCGCCCGCGGCCACCCCGGCGTTGTTGACCAGCAGGTGCAGCGCGCCGTGCTCGGCCTGCACGGCCACGGGCAGCGCGGCCACCGCGGCGCGGTCGGCCACGTCCAGCGTGTGCCGGCTCACCCGCACGCCCAGCGCCGCGCACTCGTCGGCCACCCGGCCCAGGTTGGCCGCGTTCAGGTCAGCCAGCGCCAGGTGGCAGCCGTGGCCGGCGAGCGCCAGCGCGGTGGCGCGGCCGATGCCCGAGCCGGCGCCGGTGACCAGGGCGCTGCGGTCCTTGAACTGGAACGCCGAACTCATGCCGCGCGCGCCTGCTCGACGGGTGCAGCCTGCGCGGCCGGGGCTTGGGCGCGGCCAAAGTGCATGCAGCCGTCCTCGATGCGGCCGTAGCGCAGCGTGAGCAGGTCCAGCGCATAGTTCTGGTACAGCTTCCAGGGCGCCTTGGAGCCCTGGCGCGGCAGGATGTCGGCGGCGCGCTGCAGGTAACCCGAGGTCATGGAGAACGCGGATTCCTCGGTCACCGTGGGGTCGGTGCGGCGCGGCACGAAGTAGTCGTGGCCGTGGCGATCAAGGTAGCGGATCATCCGGCACAGGTACTCGGCGGTGAGGTCGCACTTCAGCGTCCACGAGGCATTGGTGTAGCCGAACGAGTAGCTCAGGTTCGGGATGTCGCTGTACATCATGCCCTTGTAAGTGAGCGGCCGCCGCAGGTCGACCGGCTGGCCGTCCACCAGCAGGCGCAGGCCGCCCAGCACCTTCATCTGCAGCCCGGTGGCGGTGACGATGATGTCGGCCGCGATCTCGGCGCCCGACTTGAGCCGCACGCCCTGCGTGGTGAAGGTGTCGATCTCGTCGGTCACCACCTCGGCGCGGCCGCCGCGGATGGCGGCGAACAGGTCGCCATCGGGCACCAGGCAGATGCGCTGGTCCCAGGGCTTGTAGCGCGGCGTGAAGTGGCGTTCCACGTCGTAGCCCTTGGGCAGCTGGGCGCGCGCCCAGTCCACCAGCACCTTGGCCACGCGCTCGGGCTTGCGCCGCGCCAGCTGATAGAAGTACTGGCCGCGCAGCACGTTCTTCCAGCGGGTGATGAAGTGGGCCACGCCGGCGGGCAGCCAGCGGTGCAGGAAGTTGGCGATGCCATCTTCGGCCGGCCGGGTGACGATGAAGGTGGGCGAACGCTGCAGCATCACCACCTTGGCTGCCGTCTTGGCCAGCTCGGGCACCAGCGTCACCGCGGTGGCGCCGCTGCCGATCACCAGCACGCGCTTGGCGCGTGTGTCCAGCTGCTCGGGCCACTGCTGCGGGTGCACCCAGCGGCCGCGGTACTGCTCGGTGCCGGGCCACTGCGGCAGGTAGCCCTGCGTGTAGTCGTAATAGCCGCTGCACATGTGCAGCACGCGGGCCGTGAAGCGCTGCGGCCGCCCACCCGGGCCCACCGTGTCCACCGACCAGCGCGCCTCGGCGCTGGACCACGAGGCCTGCACCACCTGCTGGCCGAAGCAGATGTGGCGCTCGATGCCGTTTTCGCGCGCGGTGTCGCGGATGTAGCGCAGGATCGACGGGCCATCGGCAATGGCCTTCGCCTCGCGCCAGGGGCGGAAGCGATAACCCAGCGTGTGCATGTCGGAATCCGACCGCACGCCGGGGTAGCGGAACAGGTCCCAGGTGCCGCCGATCGTGTCGCGCCCTTCCAGGATGAGGTAGCTCTTGCCCGGGCAGCGTTGCTGCAGGTGGTAGGCCGCGCCGATGCCGGACAGGCCGGCGCCGACGATCAGCACATCCACCGCGGCCGCACTGCCGGGGGCCGGTTCGGCACGCCCCAGGGGGGTGACGTTGTCCATGGGTTCTGGCCCTCCCGCCCTGCTGCAGGGCATTGCCTGCGCGGCATGCTAGGTTTTGACAACGCGCCATGTCAACTTGGGGCGGACCCTCGCGGGGGCCCCGTTTCGAGGGGGGCGCGAACGGCCACCCGCCCCTGCGCGCGCAAAGCCACTGCCGCCGAAGGTCACATGCCCTTGGTTCGTTGACCCCGCGCAGCGGCCGCGCAAGACTGCGTTCGCCCCTGCGCCGTGGAGGTCTGCCCATGCACCGCGTCCCCCGATCCGCGTTCCTCGCCACGCTGCTGGCGCTGCTGGCCGGGCCGGTGGCGGCCGCCGTGCAGACACCGCACCCGATCGTCTTCGTCACGCAGGTGCCGGTGCCGAGCGACTTCACCACCATCGGCTCCACCTTCGGCAACCACCTGGCCACCCAGCAGGCGGTGGCGCGCGGCGGCGATCTGTGGATCCGCTACCCCGACGGCACGCTGCGCAACCTCACCGCCGCCGCCGGCGTGGGCAGCAGCGGCCTGCAGGGTGCCAACGCCATCGCGGTGCGCGACCCCTCGCCCCACTGGGAGGGCCGCAAGATCGTGTTCAGCGCGGTGGTGGGCGCGCCCACGCAGCGCTACCAGGAGCCCACCACCTACTGGCAGCTGTACGAGATGAGCGGCCTGGGCGCCACCGAGACACCGGTGATCACCAAGGTGGCCCACCAGCCGGCCGACTACAACAACCTGAGCCCGGTCTACGGCACCGACGACCGCATCATCTTCACCAGCGACCGGCCACGCAGCGGCGAACGCCACCTCTACCCGCAGCGCGACGAGTACGAGGAAGCACCGATCGTCAGCGGCCTGTGGAGCCTGGACCCGGCCACCGGCGAGCTGTTCCTGCTGAACCACACGCCCTCGGGCGCCTTCACGCCCAGCATCGACAGCTTCGGGCGGGTGATCTTCACGCGCTGGGACCACCTGCAGCGCGACCAGCAGGCCGATGCCGACCGCGAGGGCAGCGGCAGCTACGGCACCTTCAACTACAGCAGCGAGAGCGCCAGCGCCACCGCCATGGCCGATCGCAGCGAGGTGTTTCCCGAACCGCGCGCCACGCTCAACGGCGTGAGCGGGCTGCGCTTCAACCAGTTCTTCCCCTGGCAGATCAACGAGGACGGCACCGAGGAGGAAACCCTCAACCACGTGGGCCGCCAGGAGCTGTCGGGCTACGGCGCGCAGAGCTTCCTGGGCGACGCGAACCTGGTGGAGTGCTGCAACCCCGCGCTGCGCCACAACCGCTTCAGCCTGAACAACGACAGCCTGCTGCACATGAAGGAAGATCCGCTGCGGCCGGGCCGCTTCGTCGGCACCAGCGCGCAGGAGTTCGGCACCCACGCGGCGGGCCAGCTCGTCAGCCTGAACGGCGCGCCCAGCGACAACCCCGACCGCATGGCCGTGACCTACCTCACCGCCGTGGCCACCGCCTTTGCGCGTGAGGACAACCAGGCCGCCGACCCCAGCCACAGCGGCCTCTACCGCGACCCGCTGCCGCTGAGCAACGGCCTGCTGATCGCCTCGCACACCACCGAGACGCGGGCCGACGCCAACGCGGGCAGCACCGAGGCCCCCCGCTCGCGCTACGACTTCCGGCTGAAGCTGGTCAGCGCCGGTGCCAACGGCACCTACAGCGCCGGCGAAGCGCTGACCCCCGGCCTCAGCAAGAGCGTGAGCTACTACGACCCCGACACGCTGGTGAGCTACAGCGGCCCGCTGTGGGAGCTGAACGCCATCGAGCTGCGGCCGCGCACGCGGCCGGCGCGGCGCACCCCGGTGCTGCCGGCGCCCGAACAGCAGGTGTTCACCGAAGAAGGCGTCAGCGTGGCGGCGTTCCAGGACTACCTGCGCCGCAACGACCTGGCGCTGATGGTCAGCCGCAACGTCACGCTGCGCGACAAGGCCGACCGCCAGCAGCCCTACAACCTGCGCGTGCCCGGCGGCACCCGTGCGGTGGCCAGCAGCGGCACCGTGTACGACGTGAGCCACCTGCAGTTCTTCCAGGGCGACCAGGTGCGCGGCATCGGCGGCACGGCCAGCCCCCGCCCCGGCCGCCGGGTGCTGGCGCAGGTGATGCACGAGCCCAAGGCGGCCAACCCGTTCCAGGGCGTGAAGGGCGGCGTGGCGCTGGCCGCCGATGGCTCGGTGGCCGCGCTGGTGCCGGCGCGCCGCGCCATGAGCTGGCAGCTCACCCACGGCGACACCCCGGTGGTGCGCGAGCGCTACTGGATCACCTTCCAGAAGGGCGAGATCCGCGTGTGCGCGTCCTGCCACGGCATCAACCAGCAATCGCAGACCGCCAGCGCCGACGCCCAGAACCCGCCCGAAGACCTGCGCCGCCTGCTGCGGTTCTACAAGGCCGGGCTCAGCCTGGCCAGCGAAGACCGCATCTTCAACTGGGCCGAGCGGCAGTACCCGAACAACTTCCTGCCCAAGAACGCGGCCACCGGCAGCGCCCAGGGCTACACCTACCGCTACTACGCCGCGACGGACGAGTACGTGGGCATCAAGGACGGCCGGGTCTACTACTACAAGCCCGGCACCACGGCTGCGCCGCAGGACGTGGGCGCCATGCAGGGCCTGCTGGACCTGGCCAAGGCGGCGGGGTACTGAGCCGGCACGCCATGGCCCGGCTGGCTCAGGTGAAGGTCTCGTTCATCAGCGAGCGGTACCAGGTGCTCATCTTCGAAAACTGCTCGGCACTGGCCGAGGCCGCTTCCGTGGCCCCCACGGTGCCCGAGACCTGGTCGGTGGCCACGTAGCGCCACGCGCCGGTGCCGGGGTCTTGCTGGTACTGGTACACCGCGGTCAGCCAGGAGGCCACCGTGTTGCTCAGCGGCGAGAAGCAGGCCGAGTTGGCTGTCGGTGTGGCATATGGTGTCTGCCCGGCGAAGGCTCGCACGATCGCATCGGCGCAGATCTTCGCCCCCTGGTTGCCGACGTGGCCCGCCTTGGGCAGCGTGGTCTTGGAGGCGTCGCCGATGACGTGAATGCCCGCGCGGCCGGGCATCGTGCTCTCGAACGAGCGGCCGTCCACCGGGGCGAACCCGGTCGCGTCCGCGAGGCCCAGCGTCTGCACGATGGCGCCGGCACGGTGGCGCGGGATCACGTTCAGCACCTGCGCCGCGTAGACCTCGGTGCCCATCACGATGTCCTGCCCGCTGGCGTCGCGCACCACCACGTCCACCGTCACCGCGCCATCAGGTTGCCCGGTGGTGGCCTGCACCGAACGCAGCATGCGGCCGGCCCGATAACTCAGGTTCGACGCGTACATCGTGCCGAAGGCGTGCGCGAAGTTCTCCTTCTCGGCCATGATGTCCGGGTTGGCGTCCAGCACGATCACCTGGGCGCCGGGCTTGTTGCGCTTCAGATAGTCGGCCACGACGCAGGCGCGTTCATAGGGCCCCGGCGGGCACCGGTAGGGCGCCTTCGGGATCGTCATCACGAAGGTGCCGGTGGGGGGCATCGCGGCCAGGAAGTCGCGCAGCTGGGTGGTCTGCGGGCCGGCTTGCCAGGCGTGCAGGATGGGCGCAGCCACCGCCGCATTCGCCGTGGATGGCACGGCATCGAATTGCACACCGGGCGCGAGCACCACGCGTTCGCAGTAGCGCACCTGGGTGCCGCTGGCAGTGGTGAGGGTCACCTTCCAGGGCCCGAGGCTGCCACCGGGTTCGACGCCGACCACCGTGCCGGCGATGCGCACCACGCCGTGGTTGCGCGTGAGGCTGTTCCAGCCGTAGTTCAGGATCGAGGGGCTGTACTGGCCCGTGAGCACCAGGTTGCTCATGATGTTGGAGGTGTACTGCGCGGACGGCTCGACCAGCGTCACCTCGATGCTGCGGTTGCTCCACAGGCGCAGGTACTTGGCCACCGTGGCGCCGGCCATGCCGCCGCCCACCACCAGCACCCGCCGCAGCGGGGCCGCGCCGGCCACCAACGGCCACGGTGCCACCAGCGAGCCGGCGCCCAGGGCCTTCAGGAAGTGGCGCTTGTTCAAAAGGCTTCGTGTCATGTGCTCAGACTCCAGGTCCGTTCAAGGCTTGGGCTGACGCGCGAAGTAATCGGCGATCAGCGCGAGCTGTTGGTTCGTGTAGCCCCGGGCATGCGGGTACATGATGTTGGCGCGCGCGGCCTTGCCGCGCATGTCGTTCAGCTTGTTCAGCAGGTCCTGCCTGCCGGCGCCGGCCAGCGTGCCGAAGCTGCCGTTGACCCCGTTGGTGCCGTGGCACTGGAAGCAGCCCGACGCCAGCAGGCGCCCTTCGTCCGCCGTCTGCGCCCAGGCCCCCTGGGCCAGCAGGGTTGCCAATGCGGCTGCGGTCACCCTGCGCCTGATCCGATGGTTCATCCTCGCTCCTGTTCCAGCCGAACACATATACCGGCATACGTATATAGGCTATAGGAGCGGCGCACGTTTTGCACTTGACGCGCATCATTCGGCACCGGTTGCGGCCTGGCCTTTGGTGACAGCATGTCAACCGGCGGGACGGGGTGTATCTGCCGATGTCGTGATGTTCCGCCGCGCACGCCGGCGCCGCCGGTCGAGGCCGCCGACAGCGAAGGCCGCTACCTGCCGAACAGTTCGCCGAAGAAGTCGCCCGCGTTCCAGCGCGGGCGCTCCGCCGCGTTGGCGATGTCCAGGCCCAGCAGGAAGTTCAGCCGCGTGAAGCGCACCGCGGCGCCCCAGTGGATGGGCAGGTTCATGTCGTCGCTGGGGCGGTGGTAGTGCTGGCGGAAGAACTGCTCGCGGCGCTGGCGGCTGTCTTCGGCCGGGTCGAACGAGCCCTCGCCGATGGTGACGAAGACGGCCGGCACGCCATGCTGCACGAAGCTGTAGTGGTCGGAGCGCACGAAGTTGGCCTCGCGCGGCCATGGGTCGGGCACCAGCCTCACCTGGACGGCGGCCGCAGCCCGCTGCACCGCGGCCTGGAGGCTGGAGCGCTCGGCGCCGAAGGCGGTGATCTCGCTGAAATCGATCAACAGGTTCGGCATGTCCAGGTTCACGTTGGCCACCAACGCGGCCGCCGGCACCGTGGGCCGCGCGGCAAAGTAGGACGATCCGACCAGGCCCTTCTCCTCGCCGGTGAGGGCCACGAACAGCATCGAGCGCCGCGGCTTCACCGGCATCTCGGCCACCAGCCGCGCCACCTCCAGCAAGGTGGCCACGCCGCTGGCGTTGTCCAGTGCGCCATTGAGCACCTTGTCGCCCGCGAAGCTGGGCTGCAGGCCCAGGCCGTCCAGGTGCGCGGTGAACACCACGACCTCGTGCCGCAGCGCCGGGTCGCTGCCCTCGACGAGGCCCACCACGTTGGCACTGCTCATCGCGGTGCGCCGCGTGGCCTGCGACAGCCGGGCCGAGAGCTTCAGGTCCATGCGCGGCAGCGGTTGGTCGGCCTGGGCGGCCGCGAACACATCCGCCGCGCTCACGTCCACCTCGGTGAACAGCTGCGCCGCGGCGGCTGCGCTGACATAGGCGCCACCGCGCAGGCCCGGCACCTCGCGCGAGACGCTGCCGTCGGCCGCGACCCAATCGATGGACAGCCGGTTGACGTACAAGGCCGCGCGGGAGAACGGTTCACGCTGCTCGCCCTCGGGGGTCTGCAGCTCGATGGCCCCCACCGCCCCCAAGCGCGCCGCCAGCCGCGATTTGGTCAGCCTGTTGGCGTAATGCGCCCCTTCTTCGGTGGGCAGGCGCTTCGGGCGGCCCTGGAGCCAGACGACGATCTTGCCGCGCACGTCCAGGCCCGCGTAGTCGTCGTGCTGGAACCGGGGCGCCGTCACGCCATGGCCCACGAACACCAGCGGCGCGCTGACCTCCATCTGGTCGGCGAGCAGGCGCGGGCCGATGATGAACTCGCGCGGGCTCGCCAGCGCCTGGGTGCCGCCGGGCCGGTGGATCTCGAACACCGCGGCGTCGGGCACCACCTGGCCACCCCGCAAGGCCACCGCCTGCAGGTAGCTGCCCGCATCGCCCGCGGGCTTGAGCCCCAGGTGCTGGAACTGCGCGGCCACGTAGCGCGCCGCGATGTCGAACCCCCGGGTGCCGGTTTCGCGGCCCTCCAGCAGGTCGTCGGCCAGGAAGGCCATGTGCGCCTTCAGGCGCGCCGCGTCGGGCGCGCCCGCGTCGGCCCGGGCGGGCAATGGGGCCAGCGCCTGCAGCAGCAGGCTCGTCAGCAGGATCGCAAGGCTTCGATGCATGCGCGGCGACGCCTGGGGGCGTTTCAGTCGGCAAATGAAAAAGGCACCGCACGGATGCGGTGCCTGGTGCCTGGGGCCGGGACATCGCCCGGCCCTGGGGGGAACGCTCAGAAACTGGCGCGCAGGCCCACCCGGAAGAACCGGCCGATCGCGCCCGAATAGTCGAGTGCGTTGTAGCCGATGGCGCCGTAGGTCTCGGGATCGAAAGGCGGCTTCTTGTCGAACACGTTCTGGATGGAGCCGAAGATCTCGATCCGATCGTTCAGCTTGTACCTGGCAGACATGTCCAGTGTCATGAACGACTTGACCGTGCAGCCGGCCGGGATCGATGCGCCGTTGGCGATCGCGGCACTCCAGCACGGCGCGGCAACGCCGTTGGTGTACTCGTCGATCCCCTTGAAGCTGCCGCGGTAGTTGACCACGCCACCCACCTGCAGGTTGTTCAACTCCCACTTGGCCGTCATCTGCACGCGATCCTTCGGCGAGCCGATGCAGTTGGTGATGTGGCAATCGCCATGGGTGCCGGCATATTCGTGCAGCACGCCAGCGGCGTCACGCACCTGCTGCTTCATCAGGTGGGTCCAGGTCATGCCCAGGTTCAGGCGGCCCATGCTCTGCAGATCGATGCGGTGCTTGACCTCGAGGTCGAGGCCGCGCGTCAGGCTCTGGGCAGAGTTCTGGAACCGCACGAAGCCCACCAGGATGCCGCCGGGATCATTGGCATTGGAGGCGGTGGACGGATCGCGGATCAACTGGCCCCGGTTGATGGCCTGTTGCGGATCTTCAATGACGGGCAGGCCCGTGCGCTTGATCTGCCAGACATCCAGCGTCATGCTGGTCTTGGGCGTGAGGTCCCACACCATCCCGAGCGTGGTGCTGCGCGATTCCTCGGGCTCGAGGTTCGGGTTGCCCTGCTGCACGAAGGTGGGTGCCACGCCATTGCACAGCGAGCTGGCCACGCCGGTGCCGGCGCAGCGTGCCGTGTCGTTGACGGTGGCACCACCGAACGCGGCGATCGAATCCACGCCGTTTTCCGTGAAGGAAGGGGCCCGGAAGCCGTGCGCATAGGTGCCGCGCAGCGCCAGGTTGGACATGGGCTTGAACTTCGCGCCGATCTTCGGCGTGACGGAGTTGCCCGCGTCGGAGTAGTGGTCGTAGCGCAGCGCGGCGCTGGCTTCCAGCGCCTTGGTGATGGGGAAGTTGCCTTCCGTGTACACCGCCCAGATGTCACGCGAGCCGCTGTACTTGGTGAGCGACAGGCCGGTGTAATCGCCCAGGCCGGTGTAGAACGGCAGGCCGTAGGCCTCACGGCGGATTTCGGCGCCCACCGCCACGCTCATCGCGCCACCGGCAAGCTGACCGATCTCACGCGAGGCCTTGGCATCCACGCCATACACGCGGGAATAGCCCTCGCGGCTTTGGTCCTTCAGCATGGCCGCGTACACCTGCGGCGAGTTCAGCGTGTAGTTCTCGCCGATGCGCAGCACGGTGCCCGCCGGCAATGCGGCATAGGCCGGATTGAAGGCCGCCGCGGCCGCGACGTTGGCCGCGGTGGGGTTCAGCAGCGCGTTCTTCGTGCGGTAGTCGATGCGCTTCTCGGCCACGTCGGTCTGGCGCGCCTCGGAGTAGACGAAGCCGGCGTCGTATTCCCAGGACGCCAGACTGCCCTTGATGGCACCGACCACCCGGTAGGTGTCGCCATCGGAATGGGTGCGGTTGGGGCCGAGGTTGGGATCGGCACCACCGGTGTAGGCCAGCCGTGCGGCCGTGCCGAAGTACGGGTTGTCCGGGTGCGCTGCGCCCAGCTGGGTGGGCGCAGTTTGCGCCAGGGGCACGCCATTGGGCTGGTTCACGCCGCCGTTGAAGGCGATCGGCTCGCGCTGGATGGCCGAGCGGAAGCCCGACCAGCTGAAATCGAGCGAGGCCTCGGTGTCGGCGTTGAGCTTCTTGGTGAAGCGCGTGTAGAGGTTGTAGTTCTCGATGTCCGGCTGCACCTGGCCGAAGGTTTGCCAGTGGTCGTAGAGGCAGCCGCCACGCGCATTGTTCTGCGGCAGCGTGCTGTTGGCCACGCAGAAGGACTGCGCCCCCGCGAAGCCGCGCGTGAAGCCGGTGCCGGCGGAGGTGTCGCCACGGCTGTAGTAGACGTTGGTCGTCGGGTTGCGCACGTTGCCGATGATGGACGGCCGGCCCGCTGCGGTGAGCGAATCGGTGGCCAGCCAGCCCTCGCCGCCCAGGCGCGCCAGGTTGTTGCTGCTGCCGTTGGGGTCGAAGCCCAGGCCATAGGCGGCGTTGCCGATGGCGGCAATACCCACCTGGCCGCGGCCCATGCGGTCTTTGTAGTAGATGGCGTCCTTCTTGCCGGCCTCGACATTGACCAGCAGGTTCCAGCCGTCCTTGTCGAGATCACCGCGGCCGTACATCAGCGAGACCTTCGGCTCGGCACCGTCGCCCTCCTGCGCCACGCCGTACTGCACCTTGATCTGGATGCCCTGGTAGTTCTTGCGCAGGATGATGTTCACCACGCCGGCCACGGCATCCGAGCCGTAGATCGAGGAGGCGCCGTCCTTCAGCACCTCAACCCGCTCCACCGCTTCCAGCGGGATGGTGTTCAGGTCGACGTACGTGCGCTGCGCGTCGTCGGCCAGCACGGCGGTGGCGGCGCGCCGCCCGTTGATCAGCACCAGCGTGGCATTGGCACCCAGGCCGCGCAGCGAGATGCCCGCCGCGGTGGCGCCGGAGAAGCCGCGCCCGTAGGTGAAGGGCACCGAGCCCTGGCCGTCGGACGTGAGGGTTTGCAGGAACTCGGCCACGTTGGCCTTGCCGGAGTTCTGGATCTCCTCGCGGCTGATCACCTGCACGGGCGATGCGGTTTCGCTGTCGGTCCGGCGGATGTTGGTGCCAGTGACTTCTACGCGTTGAACCGGGGTTGATTGGGCAAGGGTTTCCTGCGCCACCATCATCGATGCAGAGCCGCACATCACCGCGATAACGGCCCGTGCGACCCCGCTTCTCCGAAACCTGTAGGTTTGGGTCTTCATGTCTTGTGGTCTCCAGACGTTTGTGAAAGTTGACCCGCCTCTCCCGAAAACAAACGGCCAGCGTGCACCCGCTCGGGTCCTGAGGGTCTGAAACGACTCTTGCACAGCAGCACTGCCGCGTCATTCGAGGGAATCCCGGAGTACCGCTGCGGTGTTGCCCAAATACGTCGGAGCCGGCAGAACCGTGTGCGCAGTGGGGCCATCCGGCCGGCGCCGGCGGCCGTGGCCGTTGCCGTGGCAGCGCGCCCTACGCCCAGGCGCCTAGCGCCACCAGCACGCCCACGCCCAGCAGACCCGCCCACCCTGGGTGTTGGCCCCGGGTGCCCACGAGCACCAGCGCCGCGCTTGCCACCATGCCCGCGGCCAGGGCCAGCAACGCGGCCGGGTGCAGGGGCAGCCCGGGCGAAGGCTGTGACAGCCACAGCAACGCGCCGCCGATGCCCCAGCCCAGCGCGGTGGCCACGTGCCAGGTGGCCCAGAGGATGCGCACCTGCGGCTCGCGCAGCAGCGGCGCGCCTTCGGTGGGCACGAACGAGTGCCTGCGCAGGCGGCGGAAGATCAGCCGCTCGCCAAGCCAGGAGTGAACCGCACCGACGATCAACGCCAGCCCACCGGCCGCAGCCAGGTACCCATTCATCAACACGCTCCGTTTCGGGCCCGCGCCGCACCGGCGGTGGACAGCGCTGGGGCCGCTGACCACAATGTGCCGCATGAGCGGCGCGCCTGTCTTGAACGAAACGGACACACCCGCGGCAGCGGGCGCCCAGAGCAGGTTCATCGCGCCGCGGCTGGCGCTGGGCTCGTGCCTTCGCGGCTTTGTCGTGCGTTGCACGGCAGGCCGTGCGCTGCGGCCCGATGAGCGCCTGAACCACCTGCCCGCCACGCCGGCCTGCGCCATCACCTGGTTCTTTCACGGCACGGCCGAGTGGGCGCACGAACGCGTCCCGGCGCCGCGGATCTCGTTCTGCGGGCCGAGGACGAAACCCGCCACCTCGTTCAACCCCGGCCCGGTCGAGACGCTCACGATGCTGGTGATGCCCGACGCGCTGCAGGCCCTGACCGGCTTCGATGCGCCCGGCCACGCCGATCGCGCCTGCGGCGACGCCACCACCCTGTTCGGCCCCGCATGGCAGCCGATGCTGCAGGCGGTGCTCGATGCCCCCGGCTGGGACGAGCGCATCGGTCTGATCGAAGACTTCCTCGAACCCCGGTGGCGGGCCCTGAAGCCGGGCGCCTGGGGCAGCGCGCGAACCTATCGCGATTGGGTGGAAGGGCTCACCGTGCGCGCCCTGACCGCAGGCGTGGGGCGCAGCGCGCGCCAGACCCACCGCCGCATCCGCGCCTGGGCCGGGCTGCCGCTGGGCACCTTGAGCGGCCTGGCACGCGCGGAACGGGCGCTGATCGACGCGCACACAGAGCAGGCGCTGGGCCGGCTGCGCTGGGGCGACGTGGCCGCCGCGGCCGGCTACGCCGACCAGCCGCACCTCTGCCGCGAGGCGCGCCGCATTGCCGGGCTGAGCCCGCGGCAGCTGCTGCGGCGCATCAACAACGACGAGTCTTTCTGGATCTATCGCCTGTGGCTGTGAGCACTGCCACCACAGGCCGCCGGGCCCAGCATCCCGGCCGGGCGCGCGCCCGGCTGCTGGCGGTGTGGTTGCTGCTGGCCGGCAGCGCGGCGATGGCCTGCGCGCCCGAGCCCTGGTCGGCCGAGCGCCTGGGCGCGCTGCGCCAGGCCGGCTTCCAGGTGGCCGACGACACGCAGCGTGCGCAGCTTGCACTCGGCCTCGTGCCCTGCCTGGCATCACCCGACCCGACGCTGCGCGACACGATCGCGTACGAGGCCCTCGCGCGCTGGCTGCGTGGCGGCGCGCTGAGCGCGGCCACCGCGCGGCAGCTGGGCGAGGCACTGCTGCCGATGCTGCAGCAGCGCGACGCCGCCGGCGTGGCCGCGCCCTTTGCCGCCCTTGCGCTGGCCGAGGTGGCGCGCGTGGACCGGCTCACCCCGATCTGGGCGGCCAGCGAGCGGCTGGCCATGGTGCAGGCGGCCACCGACTGGATGGGCGCGATCACCGACCACCGTGGCTACGAGCCCCCGGTGGGCTGGCGCCACGCGGTGGCCCACGGTGCCGATTGGTTGATGCAGCTGGCGCTGAACCCCGCCCTCGAGCGCGAATCACTCGACCGCATCCTCGATGCCATCGACCGCCAGGTGCTGCCGGCCGACGGCCACGCCTATGTGCACGGCGAAAGCGAGCGGCTGGCGCGCCCGGTGCTGTTCGTGCTGCGGCGCGGCCTGCACACGCCGGCCGAGTGGGCCAGCCGCCTCTCGCGGCTGGCAGGCCGCGCGCGCGGCGCCGCAGCGCCGCCCACCACCCTGGCCGGCCTGGCAGCGATGCACAACGCCAAGGGCTTCCTGTACCCGCTGTACATCGCCCTGCACAACGGCCAGGACGAGGCCGCCCGCGAACGGCTGCTGCCCGGCCTGGTGGCGGCGCTGCGCGAGCTGGAGCGCTGAGCACCCCCCACCGCCGAACGCTACCGCCAGTGCCGGCGGACGCAGGCGCACTGCGGCAGGGGCCGGGGCGTGCGCGCGGGGCATGGTGGTGGGCCCGCCCCTGCGCGTTGACCTGGGCGGCAGGGCCGGCTTCAGTGGCGCCGGGTGCGCGGCGGCGCGGGAATTGATCGGCAAGGAGCGGGTCGCCGCTCGGGAGGATTGAATGGCTGGGGTGCAGCGTTGGGAGCCGGTCGCCGTCTGCGGGCGTACTCACGGTAAGCCCCATCAAGCCGACATTCGGAGCGGCCAACAGAGCCGGCCCGAGCGGCAGCTATACGAGGTGCAGTTGACACCGGGTTTTTTGACTGGACGGTCTCGCTGCTCCGAAGACGTATGCGTCCGGCCATCCCATCTTGAATTCAGCCCCTCGCCCGCGAAGGATCGTGTCCACGTAACTTTGAAGCGGACACGATGGCAAGGGACAAGGAAGTGAGAAGTCGGCGGCGGTACGGCGAGGATCTCAGGCGTCAGGTGATGGCCGAATGTGAGGCGCCGGGCGCCTCGGTGGCCAAGGTCGCGATGGCGCACGGCATCAATGCCAACGTCGTGCATCGCTGGCGC
>JACRAZ010000106.1 GCA_016213205.1 Burkholderiales bacterium | reverse complement strand
GCGCCTGAGCTGTGCGTCGCCCACGCGTGCCAGGGCGAGCAGGGTGGCCACCAGGCGGGTGGAGGCCTCGGCCTGGCGGGCGATGGTGGGCAGCACGCGGCGGGCGACGGTGTCGTCGTTGCGCTCCAGGGCCTCGGCGGCCAGGGTGGCCAGGCCGGCGATGCCGCCCAGGGGCCCGCGCAGGTCGTGGGAGATGCTGCGGTTGAAGCTTTCGAGGCCGTTGACGAGCTCCTGCAGGTCGGCGGTGCGCTGGGCGACCTTGCGTTCGAGCGAGGCGTAGAGCAGGGCGTTGTCCAGCGAGACGGCGAGCTGGCCGGCGATGAGGGTGACGGCGTCCAGGCGGTCGCCGGAGAAGGCGCCGCGGGAGAGGCGGTTTTCCAGCAGGAGGACGGCGCGGGGCTCGTTCTGGTTGAGGATGGGCAGCACGAGCAGGGCGCAGCCCGGCCCTGGGCGTGCCGAGAAGTAGGGGTCGCGGGCGAAGCGGTCGTCCTGCACGGCGTCGTCCACCACCAGCGGGGCGCGGGTGCGCAGCGCGTAGCGGAAGGCACTCACCGGCAGCAGGCCGCGTGCGGCGGCCTCGTCCACCGGGATCGCGGCCCCGGCGTCGTCGCCCGCCTCGGAGACGAACCAGTCCTCGCGAGCCGCGGCGCCGGCGGCGCTGGCGCTCTCGCCGCGCACCACCAGCAGCACGCTCGAGGCGCCGGTGAGGGCACCCAGCAGCTCGGCCACGCGCGATTTCAGCCGCGCCAGGCTGGTTTCGGAGCTCAGCGCCTGCGAGGCCCGCAGGATCGCCACCATGTCCAGCGCATCGGGCGAGACCAGTGCGTCGGAGGGCACCACGCTGCCCTGGAACACACCTTTGCGGCGTGCCGGGGGCTGCAGGAAGGTGTGGGCCCGCAGCATCTCGCGCGCCTTGGCGCTGGCGCCCCACTCGGCGTACAGCGTGCAGGCCTGCTCCAGCAGGTGGCGGCCCAGTGCGGCCGGGCCCCGGGCCAGCAGGAAGAGGCCGGCGCGTTCGGTGATCAGCGCCCGGTGCCAGGGCCGCGCCATCCCCTGCACCTGGCGCAGCGCGGCGGTGAACTGCGCATCGGCCGCAGCCACTTCGCCCAGGCCCCAGGCGCGCTCGGCGGCGATCCAGGTGGCCAGGTGGGCAAAGTTCATCGGCGCATCGGCCGCCCGCTGCGCCAGCCAGTGCTGGCAGGCGTCGAGCTCGGCCAGCCGGGCCGCGCGTTGCGGTGCATCGTCGGCCGGCAGCTGGCGCGCCAGTGCCAGGCCGCGCAGCGCATGCGCCAGCGCGGCACGGTAGTTGGCATGGCGTGCACCGGTGGCCATGGCACACCCGGTGTGGTGGGCCAGCGCCGGGAGCCCGGTGTCGAAGATCGCGCAGGCCAGCGCCGCATGCACGTGGTAGCAGGCGGCAGGGATCGGCCCACGCGCGGGGCCGGCCAGGTGGGCGGCCTCGTCGAACCCGCTGTCCTGCAGCCGGCCCGGTGCTTCGGTTTCGCCACGCAGGGCGCGCGCCAGCTGCCGGTAGGGCAACAGGGTGGCCACCGCCTGGGTGTTGCCCACCCGCTGGCCGAAGGCGATGGCGTTGTCGGCCATGCTGGCGGTGGCCTCCAGCGTGGGGGCGCAGTCGAGCTCGGTGATCAGCGTGGCGCTGTAGGTGTAGGCGGCCTGGGGCAGCAGGCCCCACTGCAGCAGCGCTTCGCGGGCCTGCGCGGCCTCGGTGGCGCTGCGCTCGAGTGCTTCGAACCAGGGCATCGCGAGGATGGCGTGGTAGTAGCGCGTGTCGGAGGTTTCGGGCTCCCAGCCATGTGCCTGCCCGATGGCCAGTGCATGGCGCAGCAGGTGGTAGCTCAGCCGATAGTCCTGCCGCATCGTCACCAGCGGGCCCACGGCGCCGCCGATCACGTGCATCAGGCGAGGGCAGGGGCCGTGTTCGGTCCAGAGGCGCTGGCCTTCGAACAGCAGCCAGGCCGCGACCTTCGCCCCCAGGTAGTAGGCCGGCACCTGCAGGCGTTCGAGCAGTTCGGCAATGGCCAGCAGGCGCGGCTCGGCGATGGGTGCGCGCTGCAGGTCGGTGGCCACGTCCAGCGCCTGCGCGCGCTGGTAGAAGCGGGCCCAGTCCGCGCTGTCGTCGGACGGCGGCGCCCCGGCGGCGGGTTCGTCCGGCGGGTTCAGCCCGAGGCGGCGCAGGTGCGCCAGGCCGGCGGCCAGCGCCTCGGCCTGGCGGCCGCGGTTGTTCAGGCTGTCCACCCGCATGCAGGTGGGGCCGGCCAGCGCCAGGGCGTCATGGCCCTGTTGCACCAGGGCCTCGTAGGCGGCGTCCAGCGCCTCGTGCCGGCCCAGGCCGGCCAGCGCGTGGATGCGCTGGGTCTGCAGCGCCAGCAGCAGCGGCGCGTCGGCCGGGTCATCCAGGCGCTGCAGCAGCGCGATGGCCTGCGCCAGGTAGAGCTCAGCCACGCCGTGGTGCGTGATCAACGCGCGCTGGGCCGCGGCCTGGAACAGGCCTGCCACGCGCCGGCATTCGGCCGCGTCGTCCAGCAGGTGCACGGCGGCCAGGTACTGCTCGGCGGCCGTGGCGGCAAAGCGTGGTTCGGCCGCGAGCCGGCGCGCGATGCCGAGGTTCAGGCCCTGGCGGGTGGCCAGGTCCAGCCGGCCGATGGCGGCCTGGTGCACGCGGTCGTGCCGGAAGCGCACGATCGCCATCGGCTCCGGCGCACTGCGCCGCTCCAGCACCAGCAGGCCGTCCTCCAAGGCCGGCGAGAGGGCGCTTTCCAGCCGTTCGGCCGGCCATTGCAGCGCCGTCGCCAGCAGGTCGGCGCGCAGTTCGTTGCCCAGCAGGGCCAGGGCTTCCAGCACCGTGCCGGTGGCCGCGGGCAGGCGCTCGATGCGGTGCGCGAGCAGGTCCACCACGTCGCCGCGGCCCACGTACCGGCGCAGCGCCGTGGGGTCCCACTGCCAGCCATCGGCGGCCAGGCGCAGCACCTCGTCGCGCCGCAGCGCGTTGATCAGCTCCACGCTGTCATACGGGTTGCCGTGGGTGCGTTCGCCCACGTCCTGCGCGAGCATCGTCGCCTGCCAGGGGCTCATGCGCAGCATCTGCTGCAGCAGCGTGGCCAGCGCCTCCTGCGGCAGGTTGGCCAGCACCAGGCGCTGGGGCGGGCGCGGCAAGGCGCTCCATTGCGCGAGCGCGGCCTCCAGGGCGTGGACACCGGCGGTGGGCGGCTGCTCCTGCGCTGCCGCGGCGGCCGGCAGCCCGCCCTGGGCCGGCGGTGGCTCGCGGAAGGTGCCGACCACCAGCACGCCAGGCAGCGCACCGTCCTCCAGCACGGCCTGGATGAAGCTGATGGTGCGCTGCGAGGCCCATTGCAGGTCGTCCAGCACCATCACCAGCGGCCGCTCGGGGCTGGCCACGCTGCGCATCAGGGCCAGCAGGCCCTGCCGGTAACGCTGGGCCGCGCGCACCGGGTCGGCCGCGCGGCTGCCACGGGCATCGGGCAGCAGCAGGCCGAACTCCGGCAGCATCTCGGCCATCAGGCCGGCGTTCACGCCGAGCGCGGCGTACAGGCGCTGGCGCAGCACGGCCAGCGATTCCTCGGGCTCGGCCAGCAGTTGCGCGCCGAGTGCGCGCAGCGATTGCGCGGCAGCGCCCATCGAGGCGTCGGGCCGGTAGGCGTCGAACTTGCCGGTGACGAACCAGCCGCGGCGCGCGGTGACCAGCGGGCGCAGTTCGTTGATCAGCACCGTCTTGCCCACGCCGGCCGGGCCGCTGACCAGCAGCACCTGGCCGCGCGGGGACTGCAGCGCGTCCTGGAAGGCGCGGTGCAGCGTGTCGATCTCGGCATCGCGGCCCACCAGGCGCGAGGGCGGCGCCAGGCGCAGCGGAAAGTCGCGCTCGCCCAGCACGAAGGGCTGCGGCTGGCCTTGCGCCAGCTGGTCGGCCACGCGGGCGAGGTCGGCTGCCAGGCCTTCGGCGCTCTGGTAGCGGCGGTCGGCGTCCTTCTCGAGCAGGCGCATCACGATGTCCGACAGCGCCACCGGCAGCGCCGGCGCCAGTGCGGACGGTGGCACCGGCACCCGCGCCAGGTGGGCGTGGATCAGCGCGAGCATGTCCTCGCTGTCGAAGGGCCGCTGGCCGGTGGCCAGCTCGTAGAGCGTGGCACCCAGCGCGTACAGGTCGGCCCGCTGGTCCAGCGGCCGGCCGCTGCGGCCGGTTTGTTCCGGTGCCATGTAGGCCAGCGTGCCGGCGATCTCGTTCGGGTGCGTGAAACCGGGCTGTTCCTCGGCGCACAGGCTGGCGAGGTTGAAGTCGATCAGCACCGGCCGCAGCTGCGGGCCGGCCAGCAGGATGTTGCCGGGGTGGATGTCCTTGTGCACCAGGCCGGCCCGGTGCACCGCCGCCAGCGTGTGCGCCAGCGCCAGCGCGAAGCGCAGCAGGTGGTCCAGATCGAAGCGCGCCGTGGCCAGCCACTGCGGCAGCGTGATGCCGACATCGTCCTGCAGCCACAGCAGGTGTTCGGGCTGGTCCACCGCGGCCAGCTGCACCACGCCTTCGACGCCGGCCAGGCGCTCGAGCGTGGCGCGTTCATGGCGGATGCGGCGCTGCGCGTCGGGGCCCAGCGGCTGCTTGCCGATCAGCGTTCGGCCATCGGGCAGCGGCTGGCGCCACACCCAGGCCCGTTCGGTGCGGGAGAGCCACTCGCGGCCAGGCTCGGCCGGGCCGGCATCGGACGCAGGTGTGACATGGCTGTGCGGCATCGATCGTGCGGCCACTCCCAACCGAACCTGGTGGCCTGCTGTTGTCTGCGGCGCAGGATATCCCAGGCCGGGTATCCGGCCACTGCGGTCTTACCTCAGGTGGCGTGGCCGGATCAGGCCGGTTGGTAGGCCAGGCGCACGTAGATCGGCGCGAAGGCCTCGGCCTGCGTCACCTCCAGCAGGCGCTCGCGCGCAAGCTCCAGCATGGCGATGAAGGTCACCACCATCACCGCCGGCCCGCGGGTGGGGTCGAACAGGTCCTGGAACTCGACGAAACGCCGGCCCTGCAAGGTGCGCAGCACGATGCTCATGTGTTCGCGCACCGAGAGCTGCTCGCGCGAGATCTTGTGGTGCTGGTTGAGCCGGGCGCGCTTGAGGATGTCGGCCCAGGCCTCGCGCAGATCGGCCACCACCACCTCGGGGAAGCGTGGCTCCAGGCTCTGCTCGATCGTGACCTGCGCGCGCAGGAAGTCGCGCCCGATCACCGGCAGCCGGTCGAGCCGCGCGGCGGCGAGCTTGATCTGCTCGTACTCGAGCAGGCGGCGCACGAGTTCGGCGCGCGGGTCTTCGGGTTCATCGCCCTCGGCCACCTTCTTGGGCGGCAGCAGCATGCGCGACTTGATCTCGATGAGCATCGCCGCCATCAGCAGGTACTCGCTGGCGAGCTCGAGGTTGCGGCTGCGGATCTGGTCGACGTAGGTGAGGTACTGGCGCGTGACGTCGGCCAGTGGGATGTCGAGGATGTTGAAGTTCTGCTTGCGGATCAGGTAGAGCAGCAGGTCCAGCGGGCCTTCGAAGGCTTCGAGGAAGACCTCCAGCGCATCCGGCGGGATGTACAGGTCCGTCGGCATGCGGAACAGCGGCTCGCCGTACAGGCGTGCCACCGCGACGCCGTCGACCGGCAGTGCGTCGGTCGAGAGCGCGCCGGGTGCATCGGCGCGGGAGTCGGCAGGCGACACCGACAGCGCATCACCCGCCGGGGCGGGAACGGGCTCGGACACGGGGGAAGCAGGCGAAACGGACGCGGGGCGACGGGCGCGCGGCGGGGGCCGGGCCGGCGGCTTACTTGCCGCGCGTCTGGTAGACGTAGGGCTGCTGCGGCACGCGCGCAGCCTTGTAGGCCGATTGGGCTTCGCGGTCGATCTGCTTGTCCCACAGCAGCGCGCGGCCGGCGCGTTGTTCGGCTTCGAGCGTGGGCTTCTTGGCCTTGAGCTCGTCGATGAACTGGGTGACGTCGGAGGTGTAGGGCTTCCAGAACAGCGGCATGGCGGGCTTCAGGGCGTTGGGAGCCGGGCGGGGCCGGCCGGGCGCCGCGGCCACCGGCTGGGGCGGCGCGGACGAAAGATCAACATTTTACGGGCCGCGATCGGGCAAGATGGCTTGATGTCGGTTGAGATCGAGTTGAAATACCAGGTTCCCGCGGCGCAGCTGACGGCCTTGCGCCGTGCGCTGGCCACCCCCGGGGCCCGGCGCCAGCCGATGGCGGCGCGCTATTTCGACACCGACGGCCAGCACCTGGCCGCCGCGCGGGTGGCACTGCGGCTGCGCCGCGAGGGGCAGCACTGGGTGCAGACGCTCAAGTGCGAGCCGCCCGCCCGGGCCGCGGCCGGCCCCTTGCTGCGGCTGGAGCACAACGTGCCGGTGGCCGGTGCGGTGGCCGAGCCCGAGCTGGCCCGCCACGCCGGCACCGAGGCCGGCGAACGCCTGGCGCAGGTGCTGGCCGCGGCGGCCGGCGCCGATGGCACACCACCGCCGCTGCGTGAGCGTTATGCCACGGAGGTGAGCCGCATCACGCGCATCGTGCGGCACCAGGGCGCCACGGTGGAGCTGGCGCTGGACGTGGGCGAGCTGCGCGCCGGCGGCCGCAGCGCACCGGTGTGCGAGCTGGAGTTCGAGCTGCTGGCCGGCCCGCCGCAGGGTCTGCTGGCACTGGCCGCGCGCTGGGTGACGCGCTTCGGCCTGGTGCTGGACCTGCGCAGCAAGTCCGAGCGCGGCAGCCTGCTGGCCGCGGCACAGGCCGTGTCGGCCCCCACGATGGCGGTGGCGCCGGCGCTGCAGCCACGCATGCCCGTGGCCCAGGCGCTGCAGCACATGGTGCGCAGCGCGCTGGCGCAGGTGCTGCCCAATGCCAGCGCGCTGCAGGCCGGCGTCGGCACGCCGGAACACCTGCACCAGTTGCGCGTGGGCCTGCGCCGCCTGCGCAGCGTGGCCCGGCTGTTCGGCGCGCACTGGCCCGAGCTGGCGTCCGCGGCCGAGGATCCGGCGCTCGCGCAGCTCTGGCGCGGCCTGGGCGCCGCCCGCGACCGGGACGTGCTGGCCGATTCGGTGCTGCCGGCGCTGCTGGCCGCCGGCGCACCCGCGATGGATTGGCCACCGGCTGCCGGGTCCCGGGCACCGGCGGCCAGCGAACTGCTGGCCGTACCGGACCTGCAACTGCTGTGGCTGCGCCTGCTGGCGCTGGCGATGGGTGCACCGGCCGGCGCTGCCGCCGCGCCGGCGCGCGCGGGCCTGCTGCCCGCGCTGAAGGCCCTGCAGCGCCGCGTGCGGCGTGACGCACGGCGCTTCGAGCAGCTCGACGACGCCGCGCGCCACCGCCTGCGCCGCCGCATCAAGCGCCTGCGCTACGGGCTGGAGCTGCTGTCCACGCTGCTGCCGCGGCGGCGCCTGGCGCGGCTGCTGCAGGCGCTGCGCGAGGCCCAGGACGCGCTGGGCGACAGCAACGACGCCAGCCTCGCGCTGCAGGCCTGTCGCCAGCAGGTGGCAACGGACCCGCGGGCCTGGTTCGCGGTGGGCTGGCTCAGCGCGCGCGCGCCGGTGCTGCGCGCGGCGTCGGCCGAGGCCGTGCGGCCGCTGGCACGCCGGTTGCGGGTGGCCCCCCGGGGCCACAAGCTGTAATTCGTCACTCGGCCGTCGGGGTGCGGTCGCGCTACCATCGGCCGCCCGCGCCCAAGGCGCGGGCTGACGTGCATTTTCAGGAGTAGTTCGTTGCGCGGTGTCGATCGTTGGCGACAAGGTTGTCGGGCTGCGCTGCAGGCGGCCGTGCGGCGCCGGCAGTGGGCCTGGCTGGCCGCGGGCCTGCTGGTCGCCACGGCCGTGCAGGCGGCCGACGGGCCGGCGCTGCTCACCGTGGTGGATGGTCCGGCCACGGTGATCGACGGCGCGCGCCAGCTCGGCGCCACGCCGGGGCAGCGCCTGGCGCCCGCCTCGATCATCGACACCGGCCCGAACACCCCGCTGGTGCGGGTGGAATTCGCCGACGGCAGTGCCCTCGACCTCGGGCCCGACACCCACGTGATGCTGCTGCCCCCGGGGCTGGCCGGCTCGGGCCCGCGCGGCCCGGCGTTCTACCTGCTGCAGGGCTGGGCCAAGCACACCAGCGCCAAGGGCGCCACGGTGGCCGGGCAGCTCGCGCCGCAGCTCGAGCTGCTGCAGGTGGCCGGCGTCACCGTGGGCCGCGTGGCGGGTGATGAATCGGCGCTGTTCATCGAAAGCGGCAAGGCCCAGCTGCTGGAACGCAAGCTCAAGGGGGCGGCCCCCCAGGCGTTGAAGTCAGGCGACTTCTACACCCGCAGCGGGGCCGACAAGGGCAGCGTGGCAGCCAAGCCGGCATCGGCCTTCCTGTCCGGCCTGCCCCGCAGCTTCCGCGACACCCTGCCGCCGCTGGCCGCGCAGTTCAAGGGCAAGGCGGTCGAAGCCCGGCCCTTGCCCGCGCCGGCCTACGCGGCCCTGAAACCCTGGCTCAGCGCCGAGCCGGTGATCCGGCGCGAGTTCCCCCGCCGGTTTGCCACGCTGGCGCAGGACGCCGCGTTCCGCGAAGGGCTGGCCAAGAACCTGGCCGCCCACCCCGAATGGGAGCCGGTGCTGTACCCGAAGCCGGCCTCCGGCGCCTCGCGTTGAGACGGTCGGCCGCTCCCTCCCCCGCATCCTCACCAAGAAGGCACCTGCCATGAAACTGCTGTTGAAGTTCAACCTCATCTACGTGCTGGTGATGGCGCTGGGCGTGGGCGTCAGCGGCTACATCAGCCGCGACCTGCTGCAGCGCCACGCGCAGGAAGAGGTGATCAACAGCGCGCGCCAGCTGATGGAGCAGGCGCTCGCGGTGCGCAACTACACCGCGACCCAGATCACCCAGCTGCTGCAGACGCAGATGAAGTACGAGTTCCTGCCGCAATCGGTGCCCAGCTACTCGGCCACCGAGGTGCTGGCCACCCTGCGCACCAAGTACCCCGAGTTCGCGTACAAGGAAGCCACGCTCAACCCCACCAACCCGCGTGACCGGGCCGACGGCTGGGAGGTGGACATCGTCAACCAGTTCCGCAACAACAGCGAACTGAAGGAATACGTGGGCCAGCGCGACACGCCCACCGGCCGCTCGCTCTACATCGCGCGCCCGGTGCGCATCACCAACCCGGCCTGCCTGCAGTGCCACAGCAGCGTGGACGCGGCGCCCAAGACCATGGTCGACAAGTACGGCCCGGCCAACGGCTTCGGCTGGAACCTCAACGAGGTGGTGTCGGCGCAGATCATGTCGGTGCCGATGGCCCTGCCGCTCAAGCGTGCCGACCAGACCTTCACGGTGTTCATCGGTTCGCTGATCGGCGTGTTCTTGGTGGTGGGGCTGGTGCTGAACCTGATGATCTGGTTCGTCGTGGTGCGGCCGGTGACCCAGCTGTCCTCGCTGGCCGACCGGGTGAGCCAGGGCGACCTGGAGGCACCGGAGTTCGCCCGCAAGAGCCGTGACGAAATCGGCGTGCTGGCGGATTCTTTCGCCCGCATGCGCGCATCGGTCGTGCAGGCGATGAAGATGCTGGATTCGTGACACCTGCGCTGCGTCCGCCCACCGTGCTGCCCTCGTAAGTCCTGGCCGTGAACCACCCTGAACGCCTTGGCAAGTACCAGATCACCGAAGTGCTCGGCCAGGGCGCGATGGGGGTGGTCTACAAGGGCTACGACCCGGACATCCGGCGCGTGGTGGCCCTCAAGACCATCCGCCGCCAGCTCGACGACGGCAGCGAATCGGGCGCCACCATCGCGGCGCGCTTTCGCAACGAGGCCCAGGCCGCGGGCCGGCTGCTGCACCCGGGCATCGTGGGCGTCTACGACTTCGGCGAAGACCAGTCGGTGGCCTACATCGCGATGGAGTACGTCGAGGGCAACACCCTGGCGCACTACCTGACGAGCCAGGTCCGCTTCACCGACGACGACATCCTCAGCGTGGCCACCCAGCTGCTCGATGCGCTGGAGCACGCGCACGACCGTGGCGTGTGGCACCGCGACGTGAAGCCGGCCAACCTGATCATGACGCGCGCCGGCAAGCTGAAGGTGGCTGATTTCGGCATCGCGCGGGTCGACGCGGCCGGGCTCACCCAGGCCAACAGCATCATCGGCACCCCGATGTACATGGCGCCCGAGCAGTTCGTGGGCTCGGCCATCGATGCGCGGGTGGACCTGTACGCCGCGGGCGTGGTGCTCTACCAGCTGATCGCCGGGCGCGCGCCCTTCGTCGGCACGCCCGAGGCGCTGATGTACAAGGTGGTGCACGAGGTGGCGGTGCCGCCTTCGCTGGTGGAGGGCGCGAACCGCACCGACCGCTTCGACGCGGTGATCGGCACCGCGATGGCCAAGCACCCGGACCGCCGCTTTGCCAGCGCCGCCGCCTTCCGGCAGGCCATGATCGCCGCGGCCAATGCGCCGGTGAGCCCCACCGTGTCGGACGAGACCATCGTCGCGCTGCCGTTGCGCTCGAAGCCGGCGCTGGCGGGGGTGCCCACCTCGGGCACCGGCGGCTCGCTCACCCAGTGGGACAAGTCGGTGCTGGCCGAGGCCGAGCAATCCCTGGCGCGCCACGTGGGCCCGCTGGCCAGCGTGCTGGTGCGGCGGGCTGCCAAGGAGTGCAGCGACCTGCCGTCGCTGTATGCCAAGCTGGCCGAGCAGGTCACCAACCCGGCCGCGCGCAGCGCCTTCATCGACCACGCGGCCAAGGCCGGCCGCACCACGGTCGGACGTGGCACCGGCACCGGGGCCGGGGCCAGCGTGTTCAGCACCGCGGGCCGTGGCGCCACCGCGTTCGGCGCCTCCGCCGGAGCGGCCCAGACCGTGGCCGCCGATGCGGTGCGCCTGTCCGACGCCGCCGTCGAGCAGGCGCAGAAGCTGCTGGCCGCCCATGTGGGCCCGATCGCGCGGGTGATGGTGAAGAAGGCCGCCGAGCGCACGCGCTTCCGGGAGCCCTTCATCGCGATGCTGGCCGAGGCCGTCAGCGACCCCGCGGCGCGGCAGAAGCTGCTGGCCGAACTGGCCAAGCTGGCCTGATCAGCGCGGCGCCTGCGGCGGCGCCTCGTCCAGCAGCGCCGCGCTGACGGTGGGCACGATGTTGTCCAGCCCCACATCCTCGGCGAAGCCCGAGCGCCGGATCAGCCCCAGCGGCTGCTCGTTCACGTTGGCCAGCACCAGCGCGATGCCCTGGCGGCGCAGCGTGCGGTGCAGCGCCTGCAGGGCATCGATGCCGGAGGTGTCCACCGAGATCAGGCGGTGCATCTCCAGCACCACCGCGCGGGTGCCCGGCGGCACCTGCGCCGGCAGGGCCTCGATCTTGCCCACCGCGCCGAAGAACAGCGAGCCGTACAGCTCGAAGGCCACCACGCCCGGCGGCAGCTCGCCGGCCTCGTGCGGCCGCACGCGGAACAGCTGGCTCATGCGGTAGATGAAGAAGCCGCAGGCCATCAGCAGGCCCACTTCCACCGCCACCGTGAGGTCGAAGATCACGGTGAGCAAGAAGGTGCCCACCAGCACCGTGCGGTAGGGCAGCAGGAAGTGTTTCAGGCGCGCGAACTCGTGCCACTCGCCCATGTTCCAGGCCACGAACAGCAGGATGCCGGCCATCGCCGCCAGCGGCACGTGCAGGGCCAGCGGTGCGGCCACCAGCACCACCGCCAGCAGCGTGACCGCGTGCACGATGCCGGCCACCGGGGTGGCCGCGCCGGCGCGCACGTTGGTCACCGTGCGGGCGATGGTGCCGGTGGCCGGGATGCCGCCGAAGAAGGGTGTCACCAGGTTGGCCACGCCCTGGGCCATGAGCTCCTGGTTCGGGTCGTGGCGCGGGTGCTCGGGCGCCATGTTGTCGGCCACGCGCGCGCACAGCAGCGATTCGATGGCGCCCAGCAGCGCGATCGTGATCGTCGGGATCACCAGGCGCTGCGCGGTCTGCCAGCTGAACTCGGGCAGCTCGAAGCCCGGCAGTGCCTGCGGAATGCCGCCGAAGCGCGAGCCGATGGTCTCCACCGGCAGGCCCAGCAGCACCGTGGCCAGCGTGGCCGCCACCAGCGCGACGATGGTGCCCGGCAGGTGCGCCGCCAGCCGCCGCAGCGTGCTGCGCCAGCCCTGATGCGCGGCCGGCATGGTGTAGGACTTGGGCCACACCACCACCAGCACCAGGCAGGCCAGGCCGATGGCCAGCGCATGCAGGTTCAGGCTGTGCAGGTGGGTGCCCAGCGCATGCAGCTGGCCGAAGAAATCAGCCGGCATCTTGTCGATCTTCAGGCCCAGCAGGTCTTTCAGCTGCGACAGCCCGATCAGCACCGCGATGCCGTTGGTGAAGCCGATCACGATGGACACCGGGATGTAGCGCACCAGTGCGCCGAGCTTGAGCCAGCCCATCACGATCAGCATCAGCCCGGCCAGCGAGGTGGCGATCAGCAGGTTGGCCAGCCCGTAGCGCTGCACGATGCCGTAGACGATGACGATGAACGCACCCGCCGGCCCGCCGATCTGCACCTGCGAGCCGCCGAGCGCGGAGATCAGGAAGCCCGCGATGATGGCGGTGAAGATGCCTTGCTCGGGCTTGACGCCCGAGGCGATGGCAAAGGCCATCGCCAGCGGCAGCGCGACGATGCCCACGGTGAGGCCGGCGCCGAGGTCGGCCAGGAAGCGGGCCCGCGTGTAGCCGGCGAGGGCGTCAACGAGCCGGGGTCGGAATCGGTGGAACTGGTTCGGGTTGAGCATGCACACTCCTGGAAGGGACAGGCCTGGGTAGGGCATGTCCTTGTGGAGGGCCGCAGTGCTGCACGCGTGCGATGAAGCGGCGGCGCCGCGACATCAGGGCGACGCGGGGATCGGCCGGAGGGCAAGCGCGCATCGGCCAATGATGCCACCGTTCGCCGTGCGGCCTTTCATTGGCGTGGGTCTGGCGACGCGGGGTTGTACACCGTCGTCACCTGGAAGGGCTGGGCCGCGGCCGGGTCCACGCGCACGCGCAGTGCGTGCATCTGGGGGTCGCCGTACACCTCCAGACGCCACAGCCTCGGGATCACCTGGCCCGCCGCGTTGCGGAACGGCTGGTCGAAGATGCGGTGGTGCGTGTCGCCATGCACCAGCAGCACCGGCAGGCGGCTGGTCTCGGCCAGCGGCAGCAGGCTGCGCACGATGCTGGCCTCGAAGCCCTTGCGCACGCGCTGGCGGCCCTGCGCGTCGGCGCGCTCCAGCATGTCGGCCTGGGTGGCGAACACCAGCGCCCGGGCGCGCTGCGCGTGCGCCAGTGTGAATGCGGCCTGGATCCAGGCCGCGTTGGCGCTCTCGCGCTGCGCATGCTCCTGGCGCAGCGCGGCGTTGTCGAAGTCGATGTTGTTGTACGGCCCCACGGTGTGGAAGGTGGTGAACAGCACGCCCTCGTGCCACCAGCGCAGGTTCTCGCGCAGGCGGCCGTGTTCGGGCATCAGGTCGGCCTGGCGCTGCACCGCGATGGGCCGCCGGCCCAGCGAACTGGCGTTGCCGAAGAAGCGCTGTCGCAGGGCCTGCAGGCGCTCCAGCGGGTCGGCGCCGGTGCGCTGGCAGTCGACCCAGTCGTTGTCGCCCGGCGTGTACACCAGCGCACCCTCGAAGCGCTGGAAGTCGCCGTGCAGGCGCTCGTAGAGCGCATCGCTGCAGTCGGACAGGCCGTCCTTGAAATCGCCCACGTGCAGCGTGAAGGCCGGCTGCTGGCGGTTCACACGCTGGATCAGCGCGCGCCAGGCGGGGCCGGTGGTGGCCTCGGCGCCGTAGGGCATGTCCCCCAGCGCGATGAACTCGAAGCCCTGCGCCGCGCTGCCGCCGACGCAGGCCGCCAGCAGCCACGCCAGGGCGCGTGGCTTCAACGCACCCGCAGGCCCGGCTGTGCGCCCGGGTGCGGCTCCAGCAGGTAGAGGCCGGGTTGGGCCTTGCCGTCGCCGTGGCTGGCGGCCAGCACCATGCCTTCGCTGATGCCGAACTTCATCTTGCGCGGCGCGAGGTTGGCCACCAGCACGGTGAGCTTGCCGACCAGGTCTTCGGGCTTGTAGGCGCTGCGGATGCCGCTGAACACGTTGCGGGTGCGGCCCTCGCCGGCATCGAGCGTCAGGCGCAGCAGCTTGTCGCTGCCTTCGACCAGTTCGGCGTTGACGATCTTGGCGATGCGCAGGTCCACCTTCGCGAAGTCGTCGATGCCGATCTCGGCGGCGATCGGCTCGCCACCGGGCACCACCATCACCGGCGCGGGCGGCTCGAACAGCGCATCCATCTGCTGGGCGTCCACACGCTGCATCAGGTGCTGGTACGCGCCGATGGCATGGTGTCCCAGCGCTCGCGACGCGTCGGCAAAGTCCATTGGCGGCACCTTCAGGAAGGTCTCCACCTGGGCGGCCAGCGCGGGCAGGATCGGCTTGAGGTAGATGGTCAGCACGCGGAAGGCCTCGATGCACACCGAGCACACGTCGTGCAGCGCGGCGTCCTGGCCTTCCTTCTTCGCCAGCTCCCAGGGCTTGTGCTGGTCGACGTATTCGTTCACGCGGTCGGCCAGCTGCATGATCTCGCGCACGGCCTTGCCGAATTCGCGTTCCTCGTAGAGTTCTTCCACGGTGGCGCGGTGCGCGCGCAGCGTGTCCAGCAGCACGCGGCCTTCCACGCCCAGGTCGGCCGAGAGCTTGCCGCCGAAGCGCTTGCTGAGGAAGCCCGCGGCGCGGCTGGCGATGTTGATGTACTTGCCGATCAGGTCGCTGTTGACGCGGGCGACGAAGTCATCGGGGTTGAAATCGATGTCCTCGACCCGGGCGTTGAGCTTGGCCGCGATGTAGTAGCGCAGCCACTCGGGGTTCAGGCCCAGTTCCAGGTAGCGCAGCGGGCTGATGCCGGTGCCACGGCTCTTGCTCATCTTCTCGCCGCCGTTGACGGTGATGAAGCCATGCACGAACACGTTGTTCGGCACCTTGCGGCCGCTGAAGTGCAGCATCGCGGGCCAGAACAGGGTGTGGAAGTAGACGATGTCCTTGCCGATGAAGTGCACCTGCTCCACCGCCGGGTCGGCCAGGTAGGCCTCCATGTCGGCGCCGCGCTTGTCGAACAGGTTCTTCAGCGAGGCCAGGTAGCCCACCGGCGCGTCGAGCCAGACGTAGAAGTACTTGCCCGGCGCATCGGGGATCTCGATGCCGAAGTAGGGCGCGTCGCGGCTGATGTCCCAGTCGCCCAGGCCACCGGTGCCGTCTTCGTTCTTGGTGAACCACTCGCGGATCTTGTTGCCCACCTCGGGCTGCAGCTTGCCGTCCTGCGTCCATTGCTCGAGGAAGCTCACGCAGCGCGGGTCGGACAGGCGGAAGAAGTAGTGCTCGCTGGTCTTGCGCACCGGTGCCGCGCCGGACAGTGCCGAGTACGGGTTCTTGAGGTCCGTGGGTGCGTACACCGCGCCGCAGTTCTCGCACGAGTCGCCGTACTGGTCCTTCGCGCCGCACTTGGGGCATTCGCCCTTGATGTAGCGGTCGGGCAGGAACATGCCCTTGACCGGGTCGAAGAACTGTTCGATCGCGCGCACGTCGATCAGCTCGTTCTTGCGCAGCGCGAGGTAGATGTCCTGCGCAAGCCGGTGGTTCTCGGGCCCGTCGGTCGAGTGCCAGTTGTCGAACGCGATGTGGAAGCCGTTGAGGTACTGCGGCCGGCCGGCGGCGATGTCGGCCACGAACTGCTGCGGCGTCTTGCCCGCCTTCTCGGCCGCGATCATGATCGGTGCGCCGTGGGCATCGTCGGCGCAGACGAAGTTGACCTCGGCCCCCCGCATGCGCTGCGCACGCACCCAGGTGTCGGCCTGGATGTACTCCATCATGTGGCCGATGTGGAAGCCCGCGTTGGCGTAGGGCAGGGCGGTGGTGACGAAGAGCTTGCGGGGCATGAGGCCATCCTCGGGAAGAACCGGGGATTTTAGGCCGCGGGCTCCATGGTTCGGGTGGCGCTCCCCGGCAGGGGACAGGCCGCGTAGCGGCCAGGGGAGCGCGGCCTGAAGCGGAGCGCCAAACCCGATCCGGGTTGCCCGGTCGGGTTTGGTCAGCCCCTCGGGGGCGGCCGCCAGGCGGCCGGGGCCGTCACTTCTTGTAGAAGGCCTCGACCTTGCCCTTGAGCTTGATGGTCAGCGGCCGGCCCTTGCGATCCAGCGTCTTGCCCGCGGGCACGCGGATCCAGCCTTCGCTGATGCAGTACTCCTCGACATCGCTGCGCTCCTGGTCGTTGAAGCGGATGCCGATCTCGTGCTCGAAGATCGCGGCCACGTGGTGCGGGCTGCGCGGGTCGACGCTCAGGCGGTCGGGCAGGGGTGGGGTCGGGGTGTCGGACATGTCGATCAGCAGGAGAGGGTGGCGTCAGGGCCCGGGCGCGCCGGCAGTGCCATGGGTGGGCAGTATCGCCGAGCGCGCGGCGCCGGGGCCCGGGCCAGCGGCCCGCGCGCGCCGGCGCGGCGGCTGCGGCCGGGGCTGGCCCTCGGGGTTTGCACGCTTGTTCAAGGACTTGAACGCTCGTTCAATCCCGGCATGCCCCGCGCAGCGCTCCAGACCCTGCCCGCCCTCCGCGCCGCCGAACCGCGGCCGGACCGGCGCCAGGCCATCCTGCTGGCGGCCGAGAAGCTGTTCGCGCTGCGCGGCTACCACGCGGTGTCGATCCGCCAGATCGCCGAGGAAGCGCAGGTGCCGCTGGCGCTGGTGAGCTACTACTTCGGCGCCAAGCACGAACTGTTCATCGCGATCTTCGCGCACTGGAACGCCACCATCGAGGCCCGTCTGGCCGCATTGCGGCGGGTGCCCCTCGTGCCGCAGGACGAGGCCACGCTGGGCGCCATCGTCGAGGCCTTCGTCAACCCCGTGCTCGCGCTGCGCGCCAGCGCCGAGGGCGAGTACTACGCGCTGCTGGTGGCGCGCCAGCTCTACCAGGCGGTGGACGAAGCCGAGGCGGTGCTGCGCACCTACTTCGACCCGATGGCCCATGCCTTCATCGACGCGCTGCACGCCGCGCTGCCCTGGGCCACGCGGGCGCAGGTGGCCTGGTGCTACCAGTTCATGCTGGGCGCGCTGCTCAACCACCTGAGCGATACGCGGGTGGTGGGCCTGTCGCGCGGCGCCAACCGGCCGGCAGACCCGGCGGCAGCGCCGCTGCTGCTGCGCTTCATCACCGGCGGCATCCGCGCGGCCCTGCCGGCGCCCAGCCCCGCCGTGCCCCCGACCCGACCCTCACGCAGGAGACCTGCCCCATGAAACGCCGCACCGTCCTCGCCTCCACCGCCGCCGCGCTGGCCGCGCCCACGGCATTGCTGGCCCCGGCGCCAGCACGCGCGCAGGGCAGCCGAATCGTGTTCGGCTTCACCGCCGTGACCGACTTCAGCTCGGTCTTCGTGGCCGCCGAGGAGGGCTACTTCAAGAAGCGCGGGCTGGAGGTGGAGCTGAAGTTCATCCCGATCAACTCCACCATCCCGGCCGCGCTGCAGGCCGATTCGCTGCAGATCGGCGGCCCCACGCCCAGCGTGTACCTGCAGGGGGTGGACGGCGGGCTCGACCACGTGGTGGTGGCCGGAGGCGGCGCCACCTCGAAATCGGTCACCGGCCTCGGCCTGCTGGCGCGTGCGGGCAGCGGCATCAAGACCGCACAGGACTGCGTGGGCCGCAAGATCGGCGTGCCGGGCCTGGGCGCCTTCCTGCACGTGACCTTTCGCGCCTGGCTCAAGCAGAACGGGGTGGACCACCGGAAGGTGAACTTCGTCGAGGCGGCGTTCCCGCAGCACGGCGATCTGCTCAAGGGCGGCACCCTGGACGCCGTGGTCTCGGCCGACCCGTTCATGCGGCGCATCGCCGACAGCGGCGTGGCCTACGTGGCCTCCTACTACTCCACCTTCCTGCCCGACGGCCTGCCCACCATCATCCACACCGCGCGCCGCGAGTGGGCCGACAAGCACCCGGCGCAGGTGAAGGCCTTCCGCGAAGCGGTGGTCGAGGCCGCGGCCTGGATGGGCAAGCCGGCCAATGACGCGGCGCTGCGCGCGCACATCGGCAAGTACATCAAGCTGCCGCCCGAGGTGCTGGCCAAGGTGCAGATCGCGCCGCCCTCGCCGCTGGTGACGAGCAAGCAGCTCGACGCCTGGGTGGCGCTGATGAAGGACCAGGAGATGCTGAAGACGGCACCCAACACGGCCACGCTCATTGCGCGATAGGGCCGGGTGCACATGCTGCTGGAGTTCGACCGCGTGGGCATCCACCTCGGTGGGCGCGAGATCCTCTCGCCCACCAGCTTCGGCGTGGCGAGCGGCGAGTTTGTCTGCGTGATCGGCCCTTCGGGCTGCGGCAAGACCACGCTGCTGCGCGCGGCCAGTGGCTTCGTCGCGCCCAGCCATGGGCAGGTGCGGCGCGCTGGCATGCCGGTGGGCGCGCCCTCGCGCGAGGTGGCCTTCGTGTTCCAGGACTACAGCCGCGCGCTGCTGCCCTGGCGCACGGTGGCGCAGAACGTGAGCCTCGCGCTCGAGGCCGCGCGCGTGCCGGCGGCCGAGAGGCCGACGCGCATTGGCAAGGTGCTCGAGACCGTGGGCCTCGTTGCCCATGCGCACAAATTCCCGGCGCAGCTTTCCGGCGGCATGCAGCAGCGGGTGCAGATCGCGCGCTGCCTGGCGCAGCGGCCGCAGCTGCTGATGATGGACGAACCTTTTGGCGCGCTGGACGCGATGACGCGTGAAGCGCTGCAGGACGAGCTCGCCCGCCTGGTGCGCGAGCAGGGGCTCACGGTGATGTTCGTCACCCACGACCTCGAGGAAGCGCTCTACCTGGGCGACCGGGTGATCGCGCTGCGCGCCAACCCCACGCCGCAGCGGCCCAGCCTGGCCGCCATGATCGACGTGCCGCTGCCCCGCCCGCGCGAGCAGCTCACGACCAAGGAACACCCGGAGTTCCTGCGCCTGCGGCGTGAGCTCTACCGCCACCTCGGCCACCCCTGACCGCATGCTGGCCCGTGTCCGCCCCTTCGTGATCCCCGCGCTGCTGCTGGCCGCGCTGGAACTGTGGGCGCGCACCACCGGTGCGGGCAGCGATGCGCTGGCCCCGCCCACCGCCGCGGTGCGCGCGCTGGTCGCGGCCATGGCCGATGGCTCGCTGCTGGCGGGCACCGGCTTCACGCTGGGCAGCGCGGCGCTGGGCCTGTTGCTGGGGGGGTGCGCGGGCGTGCTGGCAGGCATCGTGCTCGGGCTGTCGCCCCGCGCCGCGCGCATCGGCTTTCTCAGCATCGAGGTGCTGCGCCCGCTGCCTTCGGTGGCGCTGATCCCGCTGGCCATGCTGGTGTGGGGCTTCGGCCTGCGCATGGAGCTGGCGGTGGTGGCCTTTGCCACCTGCTGGCCGCTGCTGGTGCTCACGCAGGCCGCGGTGCGCCAGGTGGAGCCGCAGCTGCTGGAGCTGGCGCTGGCGCTGGAGCTCACGCCGCTGCAGCGCGTGCGCAGCATCGTGCTGCCGGCCATCGTGCCGCGCCTGTTCGTGGCGCTGCGGCTGGGGGTGACGATCGCGCTGGTGGTGGCCGTCACGGTGGAGATCGCGGCCAACCCGCACGGCATGGGTTACGCCATGAGCCTGGCGCAGCAGAGCCTGGACCCGGCCGGCGTGCTCGCCTGGCTGCTGTGGATCGGCCTGGTCGGCTGGACGCTCAACCTCGCCACGCTGCGCCTGCAGCAGGCCGTGGCACGGCGCATGGGGGCGGTGGCATGACAGCGCTGCTGCGCCGCTTCGGCGAGCCCTTGCTGCTGCTGGCCGGGCTGGTGGCGCTGTGGTGGGCCGCCAGCCACGGCCAGTGGGTGAGCCGGGCCTTCCTGCCCGCGCCCGAGGAGGCGCTGCTGCGCCTGCTGCAGGGCCTGGGCGTGGTGGCCGGCGGGGGCGAGGCCGCGGGCGAGCTGGCCACCTTCATGCTTGCCACCACCGGGCGCATGCTGGCCGGCTGGGGCCTGGCCACCGCGCTGGGCGTGGGGCTGGGCGCGCTGATCGGCGGCTCGGCCACCGCGCGCGCCTGGCTGCAGCCCACGCTCGAGTGCATCCGGCCGCTGCCGGCATCGGCGGTGATGCCGCTGGCCATCTCGCTGTTCGGCCTGGGCGCGGGCATGGTGCTGGCGGTCGTGGCCTTCGGTGCGATGTGGCCGGTGCTGCTGGCCACCGTGCACGGCCTGGCGGCCGTGCACCCGCGCCTGCAGGAGGTGGCCGCGGCGCTGCAGCTCGGCCGGGGCCAGGTGCTGTGGAAGATCGGCCTGCCCAATGCGCTGCCGGATATCCTGGCCGGCATGCGGCTTTCGTTGACCGTCTCGCTCATCGTCAGCGTGGTTGGCGAGATGATCGCGTCCCAGCCTGGCCTCGGCCAGGCCATCCTGCTGGCCGCGCGCGCATTCCGCGCCAGTGATCTGTTTGCCGGCATCGCGCTGCTGGGCGCGATCGGCTTCGTTTCCAATGCCTTGCTGGCCCTGGCCGAACGCCGGCTGCTGGCCTGGCAACAACCATGAACCCCGGGAGTCCTCCATGAGCCGCAAACTGGTCGACCTGTCGATCTACCTCGAGAACGACGTCGCCTCCGACCCGCCGGGCCTGCAGCCGCAGATCAGCTACTTCACGCACGAGAACACCTACGAGCAGATCGCTCCGTACTTTCCCGGGCTGCAGAAACACGACCTGCCCGATGGCGAAGGCTGGGCCGTGGAGCGGGTGCAGCTGTCCACCCACAACGGCACCCACCTGGATGCGCCCTACCACTTTCACAGCACGATGGATGCGAAGACGGGCGAGAAGAAGAAGTCCAGCACCATCGACGAGGTGCCGCTGGACTGGTGCTTCCAGCCCGGCGTGAAGCTCGACTTCCGGCACCTGCCCGATGGCCATGTGGTCAGCGCCGCCGAGGTCGAGGCGGAGCTCCGGCGCATCGGCCACACGCTGAAGCCGCTGGAGATCGTGGTGGTGAACACCCGCGCCGGCTCGCGCTACGGCAGCCCGGACTACGTGTCCGCCGGCTGCGGCATGGGCTACGAGGCCACCATGTACCTGCTGGAGCGCGGCGTGCGCCTCACCGGCACCGACGGCTGGAGCTGGGACGCGCCCTTCGTGCACACCGCCAAGGCCTATGGCGAAACGCACGACGCCTCGCTGATCTGGGAAGGCCACAAGGCCGGGCGCGACATCGGCTACTGCCACATCGAGAAGCTGCACAACCTGGAGGCGCTGCCGCCCGATGGCTTCTTCATCAGCTGCTTTCCGCACAAGATCCGCGGCGCCTCGGCCGGCTGGACGCGGGCGGTGGCCATCTTCGACGATCGGTTGATGTCATGACCCACGCACTGGATTTCACCCACGACCCCGCCGCCCGCAGCTGGCTGGCTTCGGCCAACACCGGGCACACCGATTTCCCGCTGCAGAACCTGCCGCTCACGGTGTTCCGCCCAGCCGGCACGCAGGGCAGCAGCCGGCAGTTCCGCGGTGGCGTGGGCATCGGCGACCAGGTGCTGGACCTGGCCGCGCTGGCCGCCAGCGGGCTGCTGCAGGGCGCGGCCCAGAAGGCCGCGGCGGCGGCGGCCGGCACCACGCTCAATGGCCTGTGCGCGCAGGGCTCGGTGGCCTGGGTGGCGCTGCGGCATGCGCTGTTCCGGCTGCTCGGCGACGAGGCCGGCGCCAGCCAGCAGGCCACGCTGCGCCCGATGCTCAGCCCGCAGGCCCAGGCCGAGCATGCGCTGCCCACCCGCATCGGCAACTACACCGATTTCTACACCTCGATCCACCACGCCCGCAACACCGGCCGCATCCTGCGCGGCGACACCGGCGCCGACCCGGTGATGCCCAACTTCCGCAGCATGCCCATCGCCTACCACGGCCGGGCCTCCAGCGTGGGCGTCAGCGGGCAGGCGGTGCGCCGGCCGAACGGCCAGCGCCTGCCGCCGGGCGCGGCCGCGCCGGTGTTCGGGCCCAGCGAGCGCCTGGACTACGAGCTGGAGCTGGGTGTGCTGATCGGCCCGGGCAACGCGCTGGGCGAGCCGATCGCGCTGGCCCAGGCGGCGCCACAGGTGTTCGGCCTGGTGCTGCTCAACGACTGGTCGGCGCGCGACATCCAGGCCTGGGAGATGGCACCGCTGGGGCCCTTCAATGCGAAGAATTTCGCCACCACCGTTTCGCCCTGGGTGGTGACCTGGGCCGCGCTGGCGCCCTACCGCCAGGCCTGGGCGCCCGACGCCGCCGCGCCGCCGCTGCTGCCCTACCTGGACGATGCCGGCGTGCGCACCCACGGCGCGCTGGACATCCAGCTCGAAGCCTGGCTGCAGCCGGCCGCGGGAGCGGCGCAGCGGCTGTCGCACACCACGTTCGCGCACCAGAGCTGGAGCGTGCTGCAGATGATCGCGCAGCACACCGTGGGCGGCTGCAACCTGCAGCCCGGCGACCTGCTGGGCAGCGGCACCATCTCGGGCCCCGGGCCCGACGAGGCGGGCACCATGATCGAGATCACCCACGGCGGGCGCCGGCCGCTCACGTTGGCCGATGGCAGCACGCGGGCCTTCCTGGCCGATGGCGACACCCTGGTGCTGCGCGGCTGGTGCGAACGCCCCGGCGCGGCGCGCATCGGCTTTGGCGAGTGCCGCGGCACGGTGGTGCCGGCCCCGGCCTGAGGCGGCATTCCCGGGCCGGGCTGGACGAGCGGTCGGCCCCGGCCGACCAGTGGCGTCAGCGACCACAAAGCATTACACACGATGTGAGCGGCGCCTCGAAGAATCGCCGCCGAGGCGTCAATCCCGCGAGGCTGCAAGGCCCCCAGGCCCCAAGGCCTGGTGGACGCGCAAGGCGGCGATGGTGCCGCCACGCCATGAACCCACCGCACCGACGGGCCTTGACGCCCGGGAGAAATTGCATGACACGCCACATGATCCGGGCCTGGCAGGCCCTGTTGACGTGCGCGGGCCTCGCCGTCGCCGGCGCCGGCAGCGCCAACACGGTGGGGGCCACGGCCGACCCGCTGCCCCCGCAGACGCTGACGATCACCACCGTCGCCGCCACCACCAGCACCACCACCCAGCAGCACCCGCGCGGCACGCTGGTGCGGCTGCAGGCCACCCCGACGCCGGGCTACCAGTTCATGGGCTGGGGCAGCGCCTGCGCGGGCACCGCGACGGCCTGCAACGTCACGCTCAACGGCGACCGCAGCGTGGTCGCACGCTTCTACGCGCTGCTCACGGTGGCGGTCACCGGCCCGGGCCGGGTGACGGCGATGTCCGGCGGCATCGCCTGCCCCGGCGATTGCAGCGAGCCCTTCACCCACGGCAGCAGCGTCACGCTGACCGCCAGCGCCGATGCCGGCCAGGCCTTCGCCGGCTGGGGCGGTGCCTGCAGCGGCAGCGCCCGCAGCTGCACGGTCAGCATCACCCAGGCGCGCCATGTGACGGCCACCTTCACGCAGGCGGCTGCCCCCTCGTTTGCGCTGGCCGTTGCGGTCAGCGGCGCCGGCAGCGTGGCCTCCGTGCCCGCGGGCATCCACTGTGGCGCCGATTGCAGCGAGAACTACCTCGCCGGCACCAGCGTCACCTTGACGGCGACGCCGGCCGCGGGCCAGCTCTTCGACGGCTGGGGCGGCGCCTGCGCCGGCCGCAACGCCAGTTGCGTGGTGACGATGACGGCCGCACGCAGTGTCAGCGCGGTGTTCGTGCCCGCCTCGGCGGGCGCCCCCCAGGTGGTGCTGCAGGCCTCGCGCACCAGCGGCGTGGCGCCGCTGGCGGTGATGTTTGACGCCTCCGGCACCCTGTCGCCCACCGAGACCTTGCCCTTCCACCAGTTGAGCTACGAGTTCGACTTCGGCGACGAGCGTGGCCAGGTCTGGCCCGTCAGCGGCTTGCCGCGAAACCGGCAGGCCGGCGCGCCGCTGGCGGCCCATGTGTTCGACCTGCCCGGCATCTACACCGTGCGCGTGAAGGCGCGCACGCCGGCCGGGCTGGAACGCGAGGCCAGCGTCACCGTGGTGGTGCAGGGCGCCGATGCGGTGTTTGCCGGCACGGCCACCGTGTGCGTGTCCACCAGCGCGAACTTCGCCGAGTGCCCGGCCGGCGCGCAGCAGCAGACCACGCTGCCCACCGCCTATGCCGGCAAACGTGTGCTGCTGCGCCGCGGCGAGAGCTTTCCGCTGGTGCAGCCCCGCCCCGTGGACGCGGGCTTCCAGGTCGGTGCCTACGGCAGCGGCGCCAAGCCGCGCGTGGCAGGCGTGCTCACCTGGCAGACCACCGGCGTGGCCGCCTGGGCCAGCGACTTCACGGTGATGGACCTGGACATCGGCGAAGACGGCCTGGACATCGGCGCCACCACCGCACGCTTCCTGGCCTACCGCAACGACATCCGCCGCCCGGGCAACAGCGTGGCGATGGTGAACGTGGGCACCGCGGCTGGCTACCTGCGCGACACCAGTGCCGAGCCCATCGCCTCGGCGATTCACTGGCCGCGCGAGGTCTTCATCGTCGACAACGACATCCAGGGCGACACCGACGGCGGCACGCCCAACGTCACGCTGATGGGCTACTACGTGCACTCGGCCATCCTGGGCAACACCATCGACCGCGCCACCGAGCACAGCATGCGCGTGTTCGGCGCGCACAAGCTGCAGGTGGCGCACAACCGCGTCGGCGGCAACCACCTGGCGCCCAACCCGCCGGGCATTCGCGCGGCGTTGAAGATGCAGTCCAGCGGCATCGATGCCTATGCGCCCACCGTGGCGGCAGCACGTCACCTGGCCACGCGTTACCTGGTGATTGCCGACAACATCATCGGCTCCCCCACCTACCCGGGCAGCTGGCTGATGGGCGTGGGTCCGGAAAACATCGACCCCGGCACGCAACAGAAGGTGGAGGACGTGGTCGTCGAGAACAACCGCATCGTGCGGGGCCCCTACACCAGCCAGGACATCCACGCGATGGCCGGCCGCGTCACCACGCGCGGCAACACGGTGCCCGCGGGCGGCAGCTTCGGCGGCGACATGGTCACGGTGCAGGAGCGCCCGCCCACCAACACGCTCAACGATGCCTGGACCGGGCCCTACTTCGGCCAGCTCACCGATTGAGCCGTCGCGTGGCCCCGGGCGCGGCGCTAACATCGCCGCGCCCTGACCACTGCCCCGGAGTCCCGCCGTGAAACAAGCCTCCCAAGCGCCCACCGGCGCCTTTGTCGCCGCTTCCTGGGTGGCCTTGCTGGCCGGGGTGGTCACCTACCTGGCCGGCCTGTGGGATGCGCGCATGCAGCTCAACGAGAAGGGCTACTACTTCACGCTGCTGATGTACGGCCTGTTCTCGGCCGTCTCGCTGCAGAAGTCGGTGCGCGACCGGCTCGAAGGCATTGCCGTCTCGGGCCTGTACTTCAGCCTGTGCTGGGCCTCGATCGCGCTGGTGCTGCTGCTGCTGGCCGTGGGCCTGTGGAACGCCGAGCTGACGACGCCGGAGAAGGGCTTCTACGCGATGGCCTTCGTGCTGAGCCTGTTTGCCGCCGTCACGATCCAGAAGAACGTGCGCGACCTGGCCGCCGCCGGTGGCCGCCAGCCGCCGGCGGCCGACGACGGTGCGTGAATCGCCGCACCGCGGGTGAACCCGCATCTGTCACCTGCGCGATAGGGGAAGGGCGCTCACGCGCTAGCATCGCCCGACCACAGGCCGGCACACGGCCGAACCGCGAGGAGACAACGATGACCCCGATCCGAACCCTGGCTGCGCTGGGCGCCGCCCTTGTGCTGGGCGCCTGCACCAGCATGGCCCCGGCCACCCGCCCCGCTGGCTGGGCGGCGCCGGAAACCCTGGTGGCCCCCTCGGCCTTCCACGGCGTGCACGGCCTGGCGGTCGATGCCAAGGGCCGGCTGCTCGCCGGCACCGTGGTGGGCAACAACATGTGGGAGGTCGACCGCAAGACGGGGCAGGCCAAGGTCTTCATCCCGCACCCCGAAGGCCAGGCCGACGACATCGCCATCGGCCCCAAGGGTGAACTGGCCTGGACCTCGTACCTGCAGGGCGTGCTGCGCGTGCGCGACAGCGACACGGCGCCGATCCGCATCGTCGCGAAGGACCTGCCGGGCATCAACTCGCTGGCCTTCGACCAGAAGAACGGCAAGCTCTACGGCAGCCAGGTGTTCCTGGCCGACGCGCTGTGGGAAATGGACCCCACCGGCAAGGCCGCGCCGCGGCTGATCGCCAAGAACCTGGGTGGCTTCAACGGCTTCGAGGTCGGCCCCGATGGCCAGCTCTACGGCCCCTTGTGGTTCAAGGGCCAGGTGGTGCGCATCAACCCGGCCGATGGTGCCGTCACGGTGCTGGCCTCGGGCTTCAAAACGCCGGCTGCGGCCAACCTCGATGGCAAGGGCAACCTCTGGGCCATCGACACCAAGACCGGTGAGCTGGTGAAGGTGGCGCTGGCTACCGGCGCCAAGACCACCGTGGCCACACTGGCCACCGCGCTGGACAACCTGGCCATCGCGCCCGAGGGCACGATCTACGTGTCCAACATGGCCGACAACGCCATCACCGAGGTCGACCCCGCCACCGGCAAGACCCGCACGCTGATCTCCGGCAAGCTCTCGGTGGCCGGCGGCATGAAGCTGGGTGACGGCAAGCTCTGGATGGCCGACACCTTTGCCTTCCGCAGCATCGATGCCAAGACCGGCGCCGTGACCGACATCGCCCGCATGCAGGCCTCGGACCTGGAGTACCCGGCCATCGTGGGCATCGGCAAGAAGCATCTGGCGCTGGTGTCCTGGTTCACCGGCACCGTGCAGCTGGTGGACCGCTCGACGCTGAAGACCACCGAGATGGTGCACGGCTTCAAGGCCCCGTACGACGCGATCCCGCTGGACGACGGCAGCCTGCTGGTGGCCGAGATCGCCACCGGCAGCCTGCTGCGCGTCAGCGGTGCCGGCCACAAGGACCGCAAGGTCGTGGCCCAGGGCCTGGCCGGCCCGGTGCAGATGGTGCTGGCCCCGGGCGGCGACGCCGTGCTGCTGACCGAAGCGGCGGGCAACCTGGTGCGCATCGAGCTCGCCACCGGCGCGCGCAAGGTGCTGGCCGACAAACTGGCGCTGCCCGAGGGCCTGGCGCTCACCCCCTGGGGCAGCGTGATCGTGGCTGAGCCGATGGCGCGCCGCCTGGTCGAGATCGACCTCGCCAACGGCAGCCGCCGCACCGTGGCCGAGAACCTGCCCATCGGCCTGGAGGGCGGCCCCGGCATGCCGCCGCCCTACAACGTGACCGGTGTCGATGTGGATGCCGACGGCACCATCTACCTCAGCTGCGACCGCAACAACGCGGTGCTGAAGATCCGGCCGCAACGCTGAGTCGGCCCCCCTGCAGCCCAGCGGACGGGCCCCCGCCCCGTGCGGGACCCGGCCGTCGGCGCAGCGGCAGGCTGGGCAGAATCAACCCATGTCCGAAACCCGCATTTCCGCCCGGCCGGTGTCGCCGTTCTGGCCCCCCGGCCTGCCCCGGCACCTGACGCTGCCGCAGACCCACCTGTTCCACAACATCGAGGTCTCGGCGGCACGCTACCCGCACAAGCCGGCCATCGTGTACTACGACAGCCCGCTGTCGTACGCCCAGCTCAAGGCCGATGCCGAGCGCCTGGCCGGCCACCTGCAGCACGTGTGCGGCGTCAAGCGCGGCGACCGCGTGCTGCTGTACCTGCAGAACGGCCCGCAGTGGGTGATCGGCTACTACGCCATCCTGCGTGCCGATGCGGTGGTGGTGCCGGTGAACCCGATGAACCTGAGCGACGAGCTGCGGCACTACGTGCACGACACTGGCGCCACCACCGCCATCGTGCCGCAGGACCTGCTGGCGCAGGTGACGCCGCTGCTGGCCACCGACTCGTCCGGCGCGGGCCTGCGCCACCTGGTCGTGGCCACCTACAGCGATTACCTCGGCACCCCCACCACGCTGCGCGTGCCCGACATCGTGGCCGCGCCGCGTGATGCCGTGGCCGGCGCCGGCCTCACGGCCTGGCATGCGGTGCTGGCACGCGGCCTGGTGCCGGGGCCGATGCAGGCCGGCCCCGACGACCTGGCCGTGATGCCCTACACCAGCGGCACCACCGGCGCGCCCAAGGGCTGCATGCACACCCACCGCAGCGTGATGAGCACGCTGGTGGGGGGCGTGCAGTGGTTCGGCTGCACGCAGGATGCGGTGTTCCTCTCGGTGCTGCCGTTCTTCCATGTCACCGGCATGGCCGGCAGCATGAATGGGCCGCTGTACGTGGGCGCCACCATCGTGCTGCTCACGCGCTGGGACCGCGAGGCCGCGGCCGAGAGCATCCAGCGTTATCACGTCACGCTGTGGCAGGTGATCTCCACGATGATGATCGACTTCCTGTCGAACCCGCGCATCGAGCAGTACGACCTGTCCAGCCTGGTGGCGGTGCGTGGCGGCGGCGCCGCGATGCCCGAGGCCATCGCCCTGAAGCTCAAGGCGCTCACCGGCCTGTCCTATGCCGAGGGCTACGGCATGTCCGAGACCATGGCCGCCACCCACATCAACCCGCCGCAGCGCGCCAAGCCGCAGTGCCTGGGCATCCCGGTGTTCGATGTGGATGCCCGCATCGTCGACCCCGACACCCTGGCCGAGATGCCGCAGGGCGAATCGGGCGAGATCGTCGTGCACGGCCCGCAGGTGATGCAGGGCTACTGGCACCAGCCGCAGGCCACGGCCGACAGCTTCGTGCAGATCGACGGCAAGCGCTTCCTGCGCACCGGTGACCTGGCGCGCATCGACGAAGACGGCTACTTCTTCATGGTCGACCGCCTGAAGCGCATGATCAATGCCGCCGGCTTCAAGGTGTGGCCGGCCGAGGTGGAAGCCATGATGTACAAGCACCCGGCCATCCTGGAGGCCTGCGTGATCGCCGCGCGTGATGCCCGCCGCGGTGAAACCGTGAAGGCGCTGGTGGTGCTGAAGGACGGCGAGCAGGGCCGCGTCAGCGAGCAGGACATCATCACCTGGGCGCACGAGCACATGGCGGCCTACAAGAGCCCGCGCATCGTGGAGTTCGTGGCCGCGCTGCCCAAGTCCGGTTCGGGCAAGGTGCAGTGGCGCGAGCTGCAGGCACAGGAACTGGCCCGATCAACCCCCCCGCAGGAGACACGCTGATGACTGCCCACTTCACCCGCCGCCGCTTCCATGGCCTGCTGGGCGCCGGCGCCGCGGCGCTGGCGGCACCGCAGGCACTGGCCCAGGCCTGGCCGAGCAAGCCGATCCGCTTCATCGTGCCCTACACGCCGGGGGGCTTCACCGACGTCACGGCACGGCTCATCGCGCAGAAGCTCGGTGAACGCCTGGGCCAGGTGGTCACCATCGAGAACAAGCCCGGCAGCAACAGCATCGTCGGTGTCGACGCGGTGGCCAAGGCCGCGCCCGATGGCCAGACCTTCGGCGTGGTGATCGCGGCCTTCGCGGCCAACACCACGCTCTACCCCAAACTGCCCTACGACCCGAAGAAGGACCTGCTCGCGGTGTCGCTGATCGGGCAGTCGCCGCTGGTGGCGGCGGTGAACAACAACGCGCCGTTCAAGTCCGTCAGCGAGCTGGTCGACTTTGCCCGCAAGAACCCCGGCAAGGTGAGTTTCGGCTCCAGCGGCAACGGCTCGGCCGCGCACCTGACCACCGAGTACCTGAAGGCCGTGACCAAGACCTTCATGGTGCACATCCCCTACCGCGGCGCGGCACCGGCGCTGGCCGACCTGATGGGGGGGCAGATCGAGCTGTTCCTCGACGCGGCCTCGGGCCTGATCCAGCCCGGCAAATCCGGCAAGGTGCGGCTGATCGGCGTGGCCAGCGACAAGCGCCTGGCCGCGCTGCCCGAGGTGCCCACCTTCATCGAGCAAGGGCTGGCCGGCTTCACCGGCAGCACCTGGGCCGGCATCCTGGCGCCGGCGGGCACGCCGCGCGAGATCGTCAAGCGCGTGGCCGACGAGGTGGCCAAGATCGTGCGCCTGGACGACGTGAAGGCCAAGCTCGACGCGATGGGCACCGTGCCGGTGGGCAGCACGCCGGAGGAGTTCAGCGCCTTCATCGCCACCGAAACCAGCAAGTGGGGCAAGGTGATCCGCGACGCGAAGGTCACGCTGGACTGACCGGCTTGCCCGAGGCCACGCCATGATCGAACACCACGTCGACATCCCCACCGCCGATGGCGCGATGAACAGCTTCGTCGTGCACCCGGAGGAGGGCGGCCCCTTTCCGGTGGTGCTGTTCTACATGGACGCACCCGGCAAGCGCGAAGAGCTGCACGACATGGCGCGCCGCCTCGCCGCGGTGGGCTATTGCGTGGTGCTGCCCAACCTGTACTACCGCCGCACCCGCGAATACGTGCTGAAGGAGCGCACCGAGCCGCTGCTGGCCGAGATGTTCGCGCACATGCGCTCGCTCGATGCCCGCAGCACCGAAGTCGACACCCGGGCCATGCTGCAGTACGTGGATGCGCTGCCCGAGGCCGATGCCACCCGCATCGGCGCGGTGGGCTACTGCATGAGCGGGCCCTTCGTGATGTGGGCCGCGGCCGCCTTCCCGCAGCGGCTGCGCTGCATCGCCTCGATCCACGGCGCCAACATGGCCACCGAGGCACCGGATTCACCGCACCGGATGGCGCCGAAGATCCGCTGCGAGAGCTACTTCGCCTGCGCCGAGATCGACAAGTGGGCGCCGCCGGCCGACATCCAGCAGCTCGAGGCAGCGCTCCAGGCGGCCGGCACGCCGCACCGCATCGAGTGGTACCCGGGCGTGGAGCACGGCTTCGTGTTCCCGCAGCGCGGCGCCATCTACAACCGCGTGGCCGCCGAGCGCCACTGGGAGCGCCTGTTCAGCCTGTTCGATCGCCGGCTGCGCCACCCGGGCAGCGCCGGCTAAAGCCGGAACAGGGCCACCGTCTCGGCCAGGCGCGCGGCCTGCTGGTTCAGGCTGGCGGCGGCGGCAGCGCTTTCTTCCACCAACGCGGCGTTCTGCTGCGTCATGTGGTCGAGCTGGTTCACCGCGGTGCTGATCTGGCCGATGCCGCCGGTCTGCTCGGCGCTGGTGCTGCTGATCTCGCCGATCAGCATGCTCACGCGCTGCACCTGGGTCACGATGTCCTGGATCGAGTGGCCGGCCTGGTCCACCAGCCGGGTGCCGGCCTCGACCTTGTCCACGCTCTCGCCGATCAGGCCCTTGATCTCGCGCGCCGCGGTGGCGCTGCGCTGGGCCAGCGCGCGCACCTCGGCGGCCACCACCGCGAAGCCGCGGCCATGCTCGCCGGCACGGGCCGACTCCACCGCGGCATTGAGCGCCAGGATGTTGGTCTGGAACGCGATGCCGTCGATCACGCCGATGATGTCGGCGATCTTCTTCGAGCTGGCGCTGATGTCGGCCATGGTCGTCACCACGTTGCCGACCACGCTGCCACCGTCGGCGGCGGCCTGGCAGGCCGCGGCGGCGAGCTCGTTGGCCTGGCGCGCGTTGTCGGCGTTGTGGTTCACGGTGCCGGTCATCTGCTCCATCGCCGAGGCCGTCTGCTGCAGGTTGCTGGCCTGCGACTCGGTGCGCTGGCTCAGGTCGGCGTTGCCGGTGGCGATCTGCTGCGAGCCGGTGGCAATCGAGTCCGAGGCCTGGCGCACCTGGCCGACGATCTGCACCAGGCTGTCGTTCATGCGGCCCAGCGCGGCCAAGAGCTGGCCGGTTTCGTCGCGCCGGTCGCTGCCGATGCGTGAGCGCAGGTCGCCCGCGGCCACCACTTCGGCCACGCGCACGGCCTCGTGGATGGGTTGCGTGATCGATCGCGTCACCGCCCAGCAGCAGCCGCAGGCCACCCCGATGCCCACCACCGCCAGGCCCAGCTGCAGCGCGGCGGCACGCTGGCGCACCGCGTCGATCTCTTCCATCGCGTGCGCGGCGCGTGCCAGCGCACGGCTGGTCACGGCGTCGCTGGCGGCCTCCATGCCGTGGGTGTACTGCTTGGCCTGGCCGATGTCGGTGTTGGCCTGCTGCGTGTTGCCGATGCGCCCGCTGCGGATGGCCTCCACCGTGGCCTGGAAGCCCGCGGCATAGGCCTTCTGGTCGGCCGCGATCTTGTCGAGGGCCTGCGCGTTCTCGGCCGTGAGCGCCAGCTGGCGCGCTTGCGTCAGCGCCTGCTCCATCTGCTGCGCCGCCTGCTGCCACTTGGCCAGGTAGCCCTTGAGCTTGTCGGGCTCACCCAGGTTGATGAAGGCATCCTTCTCGAAGCGCCGCGCCTGCAGCACCAGGTTCCGGATCTCCGCGGCCTGCGTGGCCAGCGCCATGTCCTGTGTCACCACCTGGCGCGAGGTGCCGAACAACGCGTTCGTGCCCCACACGCCCGCGACGGTGATGCCCACCGTCACCATCAGCACACCGCCCATCAGGATGGCCAGGCGGGTGCCGATCTTGAAGTCAATCCATCTCACGTCTGGCTCCCTCGAAGCCACGCTGCGCCGCGAACCCATTGCGGCATGCATGGCACTCTAGCCACGGGGTTCGATGGAGAAGCGCCGAAGAGCGGCGTCTTTTCGGCCCGTCTCCCGGCACCATTTCATGGCGCACAAAGTCGGTGCGCCTGGCGTCACTGCACGCGTCGTCAACTGGCGTCGCTGGGGGCCCGGCTGAGCTCGTTGTTGGCCTCCACCAGCACACGCAGCATGCGCATGAACTCGGCCCGCTCGGCTGGTGGCAGTGGCGCGAGCATGCGCTGCTGCGCGCGCCGCATGCCGGGCACGGCGGCCAGCAGCAACTGCCGGCCCGCGTCGGTGAGGCTGAGCAGGCGCACGCGGCGGTCATCAGGCGAGTTGGCGCGCAGCACCAGGCCGCGGGCCTCGAGGCGGTCGATCACGCCGGCCATGGTGGAGGTGTCGAAGCCGATCGTGCGCGCCAGCGTGCGCTGGTCGAAGCCCGGCGCGTTCGCCAAGGCCTGCAGCGCGGCGTACTGCACCGGCGTCAGGCCCTGGTCCTGCGTTTCCTGCAGGAAGATGGCCACGGCAATCTGCTGCAGGCGGCGGATGTGGTGGCCGGGCAGGCTGTCGAGGTCGATCGTCGGGGCGCTGGCCTTCGTCATCGGGGGGGTGGGGCGTTCGGGTTGTTCGTCAGTATACTGACGAAGTGTGCCCGCAACGGCCACGTGCCGGCCCCATCGGCATGTGGCGCGCAGATGCGGCGGCGGGCGCTCCCACCAGGAGATGGATGTGTGGCACTACCAGGCGCCGCTGCGCGAGATGCGATTCGTGATCGAACGGGTGCTGCAGGCGCCGGCCTCGTGGGCGCATTGCAGGCCCTTTGCCGAACTGGACACCGACACCGCGGCGGCCGTGCTGGACGAGGCGGCGCGCTTCGCCTCGCAGGTGCTGCAACCGCTGAACGCCGTTGGCGACCTGCAGGGCTGCACGCTCGCGGCCGATGGCAGCGTGCGCACGCCGGCGGGCTACCGCGAGGCCTACCAGGCCTTCGTGGCCGGCGGCTGGCCGGCCCTGCCGTGCGATCCGGCCTGGGGCGGGCAGGGGCTGCCGTTGCTGGTGGACGCGGCGGTGCGCGAGATGCTGTCGGCCTGCAACCACGGCTGGACCATGTACCCCGACCTGCTGCACGGCGCCTACGAAACCCTCAAGGCCCATGGCAGCGAGGCCCTGAAGGCACGCTACCTGGCCAAGATCGCCAGCGGCGAGTGGCTGGCCGCGATGGCGCTCACCGAGCCGCAGGCCGGCAGCGACCTGGGCCTGCTGCGCACCCGCGCCGAACCGCAGGCCGACGGCAGCCTGCGTATCAGCGGCAGCAAGATCTTCATCTCCGGCGGCGAGCACGACCTCAGCGACAACATCGTGCACCTGGTGCTGTGCCGGCTGCCCGGCGCGCCGCCGGGCACCAAGGGCCTCTCGCTGGCGCTGGTGCCCAAGGTGCTGCCCGATGGCAGCCGCAACACGATGGCCTGCGACGGGGTCGAGAAGAAGATGGGCATCAAGGGCAGCGCCACCTGCTCGATGCGTTATGAAGGCGCCACCGGGTGGCTGGTGGGCGAGCCGCAGCGGGGCCTGGCCGCGATGTTCCTGATGATGAACTCGGCCCGCCTGCACGTGGGCCTGCAGGGCCTGGGTCACCAGGAGATGGCCACGCAGAACGCCCTGCGCCACGCGTTCGAGCGCCACCAGGGCCGCGCCGCCGCACCGGCCGCTGGCGGCGCGGTGCCGGCGGCCGAGGCCGACCCGATCGCCGCCCACCCGGCGATGCGCCATGCCCTGCTGCGGCTGCAGGCCTGCACCGAGGCCCAGCGCGTGATCGCCTACCGCGCCGCGTTGTGCATCGACGAGGCCGCCCACCATGCCGATGCGGCGCGGCGCGCCCGCGCGGCCGGCCAGGCGGCGCTGCTGACGCCGGTGGTCAAGGCGCTTCTCACCCAGCAGGGCTTCCAGTCGGCCAGCGCGGCGCTGCAGGTGTTCGGGGGCTTCGGCTACGTGCACGACTACGGCATCGAGCAGACGGTGCGTGATGCCCGCATCGCGATGATCTACGAGGGTACCAACGAAATCCAGGCCATCGACCTGCTGGTGCGCAAGGTGATCGGCCAGGGCGGGGCGCCGCTGTGGGACCTGCTGGGCGACCTGCGGGCCGAAGCCGATGCCTGCGATGCACGGCCCGGCCTCGCGGACTTTGCCGAGGCGCTGCGGGCGCAGTGCGACACCGCGCGGCAGGCCACCGAGGCGCTGATCGCCGGCGCCGCCGGCGACCCGCAGTGGCCGTTGCGCGCGGCCGATGCCTACCTGGCGGGCCTGGCCCTCACGCTGCAGGCCTGGGCCTGGGCCGCCAGCGCCCGGGCCGCCCTGGCCGAGCCGGACACCGCCTGGGCCGCACGCAAGATCGAGCGCATGCGCTATGGCCTGCAGTGGGTGCTGCCGGAAGCCGCACTGCACTGGCAGCGTGCCGCCACGCGTGCACTGGCACTGCCACAGGCCGCCGCCGCTGGCTGAGGCAGACGCGGCACTTTGCACGCCGGCAACACGGCCGCGCGAGGGGCCGGCGTATGCTGGCGCGATGGGGTGGCGCAGGGTGCTGTCGGGGGTTGGTCTGGCCGTGCTGGTGGGCACGTTGCCCGCCTGCGGCGGCGCGGAGGCCACCGCCAGCGGCGCACCCGGCGCCGGCACACCGGGGCTCACGCCGCAGGAAGGCCAGTGCCGCGCGGCCGGCTGGCAACGCACGGTGCTGTCGGCGGGCGGGCTGGAGCGCCCGGTGCTGTGGAAGCTGCCCGCGGGCTGGCGCGGCGAAGCGGTGCTGGTGATGCACGGCGGGGGCGGGTCCTACACCAACTTCTGCGTGGCCAACGCCGCGGAGATCGCCGCCCAGCCGAAGTTCAGCGAGCTGGCGCTGGCGCGCGGCCTGGCCGTCTTCCTGCTGGATTCACACGACCAGGTCACCGATCGTCTGGGCCGCGTGTGCGGCAAGGTCTGGGACGACGAGGTGCGTGCGCGCGACAACCTCGACCTGCCCTACATCGACGTGGTGCTGCGCGAGCTGGTGCCGGGCCTGCGCCCGGCGGGCGGGCGCACCGACACCTTCCTGGTGGGGCACTCGTCCGGTGGCTACATGGCCGTTCGGGCGGCCAGCCGCTTCGCGGATCGGGTGACGGCCGTGGCGCCGGTGGCCTCGGGCGACCCCTACGGCTGGACGCGTGACTGCACCCGCCGCGCCGGCGACCGGGCCAACGTGGCCGGGGCCGGCTACGACAACGACACCGGCCGGCAGATCACCGAGCCGGGTGCCTGCGCCGCCGTACGCTTCGCGAACGAACAGCCCTGGGACACGGCCCCCGGCACGCGCAGGCCGGGCTTCCGGGTCTTCCATCACGCCAACGACGGGATCAACGACCTCAGCTGCACCGAGCGCGTGCGCACGCAGCTCGTGGCGCACGGCTTTGCCGAGACAGCGCCGTTCACGCTGCAGGGCGGGGCCCGCAGCGCGGCGCTGCACTACTGGCTGGACGAGTACAACGCGCCGATCGTCGAGTTCCTGCTCGGCTGGCAACGCTGAGGGCGGGCCGGCCGCGGTGGCAGGCCCGCCCGGCCGCGCCGCAGGGGGCGAACTCAGTCGGCCTCGGCCTCGCCGGCGGCGCCGGGCACCAGCGCGGCCCCTTGCGCCAGCGCGTCCAGGCGCAGCGGGTCCAGCACGGTGATGCGGGCGTGCGTGGTGGTGACCACGCCCTGCGCCTGCATCGCGCGCAGCACGCCGTTGATGCGCTGCCGGCTCGCGCACAGCAGGCTGGCCAGGTCGCTTTGCGGCAGCGCCACGTCGATGCGGGTGCCGATGGTGCACGGCCGGCCGAACTGGCGCAGCAGGCGCTGCAGCTGCATCGCCACGCGCTGCGCCAGCGGTGCGGTCTGCAGCTCTTCCATCCGGCGCAGCATGTGGCGCAGGCGCCGGCAATCCAGCTGCAGCAGCGCCTGGTGCAGCTCGGGCTGGCCCTGGATCAGCGCATGCAGGTCGTGCTTGCACACCAAGAGCAGCGTGCTGTTCACGTGGGCACGGATCTCCAGGCTGCACAGGCCGCCGTCCATCAGCTCGATGTCGCCGTACCAGTCGCCCGGGCCCAGCAGGTCGAGCGTGAAGCTGCGGCCATCGCACAGGTCGGTGCCCAGGCGCAGCGCGCCGCTGGCCACGCCCACCCAATCACTGGCATGGTTGCCGCGCCGCACGAGCAGCGTGCCGCGGCTGACATGCCGCACCCGGGCCCGCGCCAGGATGGCCTGACGCAGCTCGGGCGACAGCGCGGCGAACCAGGCGCCCTGTTCGACGCTGTGGTTCTCGTTCGGGCGCAGGTCGGGGTGCACCACCGGTGCCGCGGTGGACAACCGTCCTTGCGGGGCGGACGGGGTCGCCACTGCGGGCGACCGGGCAAGCACGGGCGAGGAGGAAGTGAGCACAGCGGTCATGATGGTGGTCGCCTTGCAGTGGTGTCGCGAGTGGGGGGTTCAGCAAACCTCGAACAGGCCCGCTGCGCCCTGGCCGCCGCCGATGCACATCGTCACGACGACGTACTTCGCGCCGCGGCGCTTGCCTTCGATCAGCGCATGGCCGGTCAGGCGCGAGCCAGTCACGCCGTAGGGGTGGCCCACGGCGATGGCGCCGCCGTTGACGTTCAGGCGCTCGTCGGGAATGCCCAGCTTGTCGCGGCAGTACAGCACCTGGCAGGCGAAGGCCTCGTTCAGCTCCCACAGGCCCACGTCCTCCAGCTTGACGCCGGTGCGCTCGAGCAGGCGCGGGATCGCGAACACCGGGCCGATGCCCATTTCATCCGGCTCGCAGCCAGCCACCGCGAAGCCGCGGAAGATGCCCATCGGCTGGATGTTGCGCTGCTGCGCGAGCTTGCTGTCCATCAGCACGCAGACCGAGGCGCCGTCGGAGAACTGGCTGGCATTGCCGGCCGTCACCACGCCGCCGGGCATGGCCGAGCGGATCTTCTGCACGCCTTCGAGCGTGGTGTCCGGGCGGATGCCCTCGTCCGAGTTGATCGTGACTTCCTTGCGGGTGAGGCGGCCGGTGGCCTTGTCGACGACACCCATCACGGTGGTCATCGGCACGATCTCGTCGTTGAACTTGCCGGCCGCGGCGGCGGCCGCCGCGCGCTGCTGGCTGCGCACGCCGTACTCGTCCTGCGCGAGCTTGGAGATGTTGTAGCGCTTGGCCACCATCTCGGCGGTCTGCAGCATGCTCCAGTAGATCTCGGGCTTGCGCTCCAGCATCGCCGGGTCGGCGCGCATGTGGCGGTTGGTCTCGTTCTGCACGCAGGAGATGCTCTCCACGCCGCCGGCCACCATCACGGGGGCCTTGTCGACGATGATGCGCTGCGCGGCCATCGCGATGGCCTGCAGGCCCGAGGAGCAGAAGCGGTTGATCGACACACCGCCGGTGGTGACCGGCAGGCCCGCGCGCAGCGCGGCCACGCGGGCGATGTTGCCGCCGGTGGTGCCCTCGGTGAGGCTGCCGCCGAGGATCACGTCCTCGACTTCAGCGGGGTCGATGCCCGCGCGCTGGACGGCGTGTTCGATCACATGGCCGGCCAGCGTGGCGCCGTAGGTCATGTTGAAAGCGCCCTTCCAGCTCTTGGCCAGGCCGGTGCGCGCGGTGGAGACGATGACGACTTCGGTCATGGTGGAGTCCTCAGGATTTAATTGAAGTTCTTGCCTTCGGCGGCGAGCTTGAGCAGCAGCGGCGCGGGCTGCCACGACTTGTCGGCACCCGGCTCGGCGGCGAACTTGCGCAGCGCGCGCACCACGTTGGGCAGGCCCACCATGTCGGCATAGAGCATCGGGCCGCCGCGGTGCGCGGGGAAGCCGTAGCCGTTGAGGTAGACGAGGTCGATGTCCGAGGCGCGGGCGGCAATGCCTTCCTCGAGGATGCGGGCGCCTTCGTTCACCAGCGCGAAGATGCAGCGCTCCACCACTTCCGCATCGCTGATCGTGCGCGGCGTGATGCCGTTGGCGGCACGGTACTCGGTGATCAGCTGTTCGGTCAGCGCGTCGGGGATCGGGTCGCGCTTGCCGGCTTCGTAGCGGTACCAGCCGGCACCCGTCTTCTGGCCGAAGCGGCCGGCCTCGCACAGCTTGTCGGCCACGATGGGCTTCAACTCCACGCCGGCCTCGGCGGCCTTGCGCTTGCGCGTGGCCCAGCCGATGTCCAGGCCGGCCAGGTCGCCCATGCGGAACGGACCCATCGCCATGCCGAACTTCTGCAGCGCGCCGTCGATCTGCTGCGGCAGCGCGCCGGCGTTGATCAGGCCCTGCGCGGCGGCGCCGTAGCGCGCCAGCATGCGGTTGCCGATGAAGCCGTCGCACACGCCGGAGATCACCGCGACCTTCTTGATCTTCTTGCCCAGCGCCAGGCTGGTGGCCAGCACATCGGGTGCGGTCTGCGCGCCACGCACGATTTCCAGCAGGCGCATCACGTTGGCCGGGCTGAAGAAGTGCAGGCCGATCACGTCGCCGGGGCGCTTGGTGAAGGTGGCGATCTTGTCGATGTTGAGATACGAGGTGTTGGAGGCCAGGATGGCGCCGGGCTTGCACACTTCGTCGAGCGTGCGGAACACGGTTTCCTTCACGTCCATGTTCTCGAACACGGCCTCGATGACCAGGTCCACGTCCTTCATGCCGTCGTAGCTGAGCGTGGGCGTGACCAGGCCCATGCGCTGTTCCACCTGCTCGGGCTTGAGCTTGCCCTTCTTGGCCGAGTTCTCGTAGTTGGTGCGGATGGTCTTCAGGCCGCGGTCCAGCGCTTCCTGCTTCATCTCGAGCAGCACCACCGGGATGCCGGCGTTCAGGAAGTTCATCGTGATGCCGCCGCCCATGGTGCCGGCACCGATGACGCCCACCTTCTTGATCTCGCGCAGCGGGGTGTTCTCGGGCAGGCCCGGGATCTTGGTGGCCGCACGCTCGGCCCCGAAGATGTGGCGCAGCGCGCGCGATTCGGGCGATTGCATCAGCGCCATGAAGCCTTCACGCTCGAGCTTGCAACCGTCGTCGAACGACTTGGTCAGGCTGTTGGCCACGGCTTCCAGGCACTTCAGCGGCGCCGGGTAGGGGCCGGCCATCGCGCCGACGGTGTTGCGCGCAAACTGCAGGAAGGCCTCGCCCTGCGGGTCCCGCACCTTCAGATCGCGCACGCGGCGGATCGGCTTGTCGGCCACTTCGGCGGCAAAGGCCACCGCGCCGTCCACCAGGTCGCCGGTGATCAGCTTGTCCAGCAGCGGCGTGCCGGCGAACTTCTCGGCCGCCACGGGGCTGCCGCCCACGCACATGTTCAGCGCGGCTTCCAGGCCGATCAGGCGCGGCAGGCGCTGCGTGCCGGTGGCGCCGGGCAGCAGGCCGATCTTCACTTCGGGCAGGCCCAGTTGCGCATCGGCCAGCGCCACGCGGTAGTGGCAGCCCATGGCCAGCTCGAAGCCGCCGCCCAGGCACTGGCCCGCGATCGCGGCGATCACCGGCTTCTCGGTGCGCTCGACATAGTCGATCAGCACCCGAAGGTTCGGCTCGCGCGCGGCGTTGGGGGTGCCGAACTCGGTGACGTCGGCACCGGCCGAGAAGGCACGCGCGGTGCCCGTCAGCACGATGGCCTTGACGGCGGCATCGGCCTGCGCGCGCTCCACCGCATCGGCAATGCCGGTGCGCAGCGCGGCGCCCAGGCTGTTGACCGGCGGCTTGTCCATCTTGATCACGGCCACCGGGCCGCGGGTTTCGTAGGTGACGGGTTCGCTCATGGGAGGTCTCTCTCTCTTCGACGAAAGGTTCAGGAAATCAGCGGCGTGGCGGCCAGCAGTTGCTTGAGCACCGGCTTGAGCAGCTTGCCGGTGGGGTTGCGCGGCAGCAGTTCAGGGCGGATCACCACCCGCACCGGCACCTTGTAGGCGGCCAGGTGCGAGCGCACGAAGGCGCGCAGCTCTTCGGGTTCGGCGTGGGCGCCGTCCTTCAGCACCACCAGTGCAGCCGGCTCTTCGCCCAGCGTGGGGTGCGTCACGCCGACGACGCCGGCATCCACCACCGCCGGGTGCTTGTAGAGCACGGCCTCGATCTCGCTGCAGTAGATGTTCTCGCCGCCGCGGATCAGCATGTCCTTCTTGCGGTCGACGAGGAACAGGTAGCCCTCGTCGTCCAGGTAGCCCAGGTCGCCGGTGCGCAGCCAGCCCTGCACGAAGGTGGCGGCCGTCTCCTCGGGCTTGTTCCAGTAGCCCTTGACGACGTTCGGGCCCTTGACCCACAGCTCGCCCACCTGGTTGGCGGGCAGGGCATTGCCGTCGTCGTCGGTGATCTTCATGTCGCCCACCGGCAGCGCGGGGCCGGCGCTGGCGGGGCGGGCCACGTAGTCTTCGGCACTGTGGTGGGTGAAGGTGGCCGAGGTTTCCGTCATGCCCCAGCCGGTGGCAGGCTTGGCCATCGGAAAGACTTCGGTGATGCGCTGCACCAGCTCGGGCGAGGCGGGCGCGCCGCCGTAGGACATGGCTTCCAGGCTGGAGAGGTTGTACTTGGGCCGGGCCGGGTGTTCCAGCAACTGCCAGGCGATGGTGGGCACGCCGCCGGCGGCGCTGATGCGCTCGGCCTCGATCAGCGCCATGGCCTGCTCGGCGTCCCAGCGGTGCATCAGCACGAGCTTGGTGCCGTTGTGCAGCGCGTTGCACAGGATGCTTTGGCAGCCGGTGGTGTGGAAGAACGGAATGGCCACCAGCATGGCGCGCTGGAACGGGCGCGCCGCCGGGTCGGGCACCGGCTCGCCGCGGCGGATGAAGCTGCGGTGGGTGGAGAAGGCGGTGGCCATCAGCGTGCTGGTGGAGCAGCGGTGCGTGCCCAGCGCGCCCTTGGCCCGGCCGGTGGTGCCCGAGGTGTAGAACAGCGTGGCGTCGTCGTCCGGGCCCATCACCACGGCCGGCAGCGGGCGTTGCGGCAGCGTGGCCCAGGATGCCACCGGGCCGATGATGGATTCCAGCGCCTTGACCTGCGCATGGTCGATCGGCGCCGCGTGGCGCGACACCAGCACCTGGCGCAGCCCTGCGCATTCGTGCGCATGGTCGGCCAGCAGGCCCGCCACGCGGTCCCAGCGCTCGGCATCGACCACGGCCACGCAGGCGCCGGAATCCTGCAGCCCATACAGCAGCTCGGGCCCGGTGCCCCAGGCGTTCAGCGGGGTGGCGATCGCGCCCAGCAGCAGCGTGGCGAAGTAGGCCACCGGCCATTCGGGCAGGTTGCGCATCGCGATCGCGACACGATCGCCCTTGCTAACGCCCATCTCGGCCAAGGCATGCGCCAGCGTCAGCGTGGCACGGGCGAAGGCCTCGAAGCTGGCGCGCTCGCCGTCGTAGACGAGGTAGGTTTTGTCGCCGTGCGTGGCGCGCGCGGTGACGAACACGTCGCGCATGGTCGGCGGGGCGTTCTTCCACACCCGCGTGGGGATGCCGCGGATGGTGGCCTGCGCCATCTCGAACATCGAGCCGGGCGCCGTCATCAGCGTGTGGGCCTGGGCCAGGCTCATCGCCGCCCAGGGGCTGCTGCCGGTGGGCGGCGTGGACGCCGCGGCGGGCCGCGGTGCGGCGGCCGGTGTCAGCAGTTCGGCGGATTCAGACATGCGGTGAGGTCCTGGGCGCCGGCCGATCAGTAGCCGCGGCTGCGCGCGAGCTGGTCCTGGTGGTAGGCCGCATCGCCGAACAGCTCCTGCAGCACGCGGGCGCGCTTCATGAACAGGCCGATGTCGAACTCGTCGGTCATGCCCATGCCGCCGTGCATCTGCACGCCTTCCTGCACCGCCAGCGTGGCGCTGCGGCCGGCACGCGCCTTGGCCACGGCCACCGCCATCGCGGCCTTGGGGCCGCCTTCGTCCAGCGCCTGCTGGGCCTTGAGCACGGCGGCGCGGGTGAGCTCGAGCTCGCAGTACAGCAGCGAGGCCCGGTGCTGCAGGGCCTGGAATTCGCCGATCAGCTGGCCGAACTGCTTGCGCTCCTTCAGGTACTGCACGGTGCGCTCGAACACCTCGTCGGCCACGCCCAGCAGCTCGGCGGCGGCGGCGGCACGGCCGGCGTCCAGGGCCGCGGCCAGCGTGGCCGCGCCGGTGCCCACGCCGCCGATCACGGCGCTGGCGGGCACCCGCACGCTGCTGAAGGTGATGCGCGCGGCGTTGTGCGCGTCGGTCATGATCGTGCGCTCGACACTCACGCCGGTGGCCGTGCGCGGCACCAGCGCGAGCGTCAGGCCTTCGGCGTCGCCGGGCTGGCCGGCGGTGCGGGCGACGACGATCAGCACATCGGCCACGTGGCCATCGAGCACGAAGGTCTTGGCACCATCGAGCAGCAGCTCGCCGCCTTCGATGCGGGCGGTCAGCGCGGTGTTCAGCGGCCGGTGCTTCACGCCTTCATCCACCGCCAGCGTGGCGATCACTTCGCCGCTGGCCAGCTTGGGCAGCCACTCGGCCTGCTGCTCGGCCGAACCGCCGGCGCGCAGCGCGGCCACGGCCACGATGCCCGAGGCCAGCAGCGGCGAGGCGGTGAGGTTGTGGCCGATCTGCTCCATCACCACACCGGCTTCCACGTGGCCCAGGCCCAGGCCGCCGTGGGCCTCGGGCACCAGCGCACCGGTGAAGCCCATCTCGGCGAACTGCGACCACAGCTTGCGCGAGAAGCCGTCTTCGCTGCGGCCGTCGCGCAGCTGGCGCAGCGCGGTCACGGGGGCCTGTTCAGCCAGGAAGTCGCGCGCGCTGTCGCGCAGCATGGATTGTTCTTCAGTCAGGATCAGCGGCACGGTCAGGCCCCCGGGAGTTCAAGGATGCGCTTGGAGATGATGTTGAGCTGCACTTCGCTCGTGCCGCCCTCGATCGAGTTGGCCTTGCTGCGCAGCCAGGCGCGGGCGGCCGTGCCCTCGCCGGAGCGCGCGCTTTCCCACTCGAGCGCATCGCTGCCGCCGGCGGACATCACCAGTTCCAGGCGGCGCTTGTTGAGTTCGGCGCCGTAGTACTTCAGCATCGAGGACATCGCCGGATGCGCCTGCTTCGCGCGGGCCATGTCGCCGGCGCGTTCCAGCGCCAGGCGGAAGGCGGCTTCGTCGGCCTCGAACTCGGCGATCTGCGCGCGCAGCAGCGGGTCGGCCAGGCGGCCCTGGGCATCCAGGCCGATCTGTGCCGCGGCCACCTGGCCCATGGGCTTGGGCTGGGCGCGGTCGCCGATGGCGCCGATCATCTCGCGCTCGTGGGTCAGCAGGTACTTGGCCACGTCCCAGCCGGCGTTGAGCTGGCCCACGAGGTTGTGCTTCTCGACCCGCACGTTGTCGAAGAAGGTCTCGCAGAACGGGCTCTTGCCGGAGATCAGCAGGATCGGCTTGGTGCTGACGCCGGGCGAGGCCATGTCGAACAGCACGAAGCTGATGCCGGTGTGCTTCTTGGCGGTGTCGGTGCGCACCAGGCAGAAGATCCAGTCGGCCTCGTCGGCGTAGCTGGTCCAGATCTTCTGGCCGTTGACGATGAAGTGGTCGCCCCGGTCTTCGGCGCGCGTGGCCAGCGAGGCCAGGTCGGAGCCGGCGTTGGGCTCGCTGTAGCCCTGGCACCAGCGGATCTCGCCGCGGGCGATCTTGGGCAGGTGCTCGAGCTTCTGTTCCTCGTTGCCGAACTTCAGCAGCGCCGGGCCCAGCATCCAGATGCCGAAGCTCTGCAGCGGCACGCGGCAGTTCAGCGCGCGCATCTCCTGCAGCAGCACCTTGGCCTGCTCGCCGCTGAGGCCGCCGCCGCCATAGGCCTTGGGCCAGGTGGGCACGGTCCAGCCACGTTCGGCCATGCGCTGCAGCCACACGCGCTGCGCCTCGGACTTGAACTTGAAGTTGCGCCCGCCCCAGACGACATCGTCTTCGCTGCGCATCGGTTGCCGCATCTCGGGCGGGCAGTTGGCTTCCAGCCAGGCACGGGTCTGCTGGCGGAAGTCTTCCAGGGTGAGGGTGTCGCTCATGTCTCAGATTCCTTCGGCTGAATCCCGCGAAGCGCCGGGAGTGTCCAAGCGAACACCGCGGAACCGGCTTTGCCGGGCCGCTGGTGTTGCCCCCTTGAGGGGGAGGCGGCCGCAGGCCGCTTCGGGGGTGGGCCTCATATCGTCACGCCGCCGTCGATGACCAGGCTCTGGCCGGTCATGAAGGAGCCCGCAGGTGAGGCCAGGAACACGGCCGCGCCGGCGATCTCATCGGGTTCGCCGATGCGGCGCAGCGGCGTGCTGGTGTTGCGCCTGGCCAGCGTGGCCTCGTCTTCCCACAGCGCCTTGGCGAAATCGGTCTTGATCAGGCCCGGCGCGATGCAGTTCACGCGGATGTTGTGCTGGCCGTACTCCACCGCCAGGTTGCGCGCCAGCTGCATGTCGGCGGCCTTGCTGATGCAGTAGGCGCCGATCACCGGCGAGCCGCGCAGGCCGCCGATGGACGAGACGATGATGATCGCGCCGTCCTTGCGCGCGATCATCTGGGGCGTGACCATGTGCACCAGCCAGTGGTTGGCGATCACGTTGTTCTCGAGGATCTTGCGGAACTGGTCGTCCGAGATCCCGGCCTGCGGCCCGTAATACGGGTTGCTGGCGGCGTTGCACACCAGGATGTCCACCTTGCCGAGCTGGCGGTTGGTCTCGTCGACCAAGTGCTGCAGCGCCTCTTTCGAGGAGATGTTGGCCGGCACCACGATGGCGCGCGGCCGGCCGTCGGCCATCGGGTACTTCGTGTTGATGGCGTCGGCCACCTCCTGGCAGGGCTCGGCCTTGCGCGAGGAGATCACCACCTGCGCGCCGTGCTCGGCCATGCGCTCGGCAATGGCCTTGCCGATGCCGCGCGAGGAGCCGGTGATCAGCGCGACCTTGCCCGTCAGGTCGAACAGGTTCATGCCTTGCTCCCCGGAACGTGCGCCCGGTACTTGCCCATTTCCAGGCGGGCGATGGTGCGGTTGTGCACTTCATCGGGCCCGTCGGCCAGGCGCATCGTGCGCATGCTGGCGTAGCGCTTGGCCAGGCCGGCATCGCTGGAAACGCCGGCGGCGCCGAAGGCCTGGATCGCCATGTCGATGATCTTCAGCGCGGCGCGCGGGGCGGCCACCTTGATCATCGCGATCTCGAGCTGGGCGACCTTGTTGCCCACCTTGTCCATCATGTCGGCGGCCTTCAGGCACAGCAGGCGCGTCATCTCGATGTCGATGCGGGCCTCGGCGATGCGCTGCTCCCACACCGATTGCTCGGACAGGCGCTTGCCGAACGCGGTGCGCGACTGCAGGCGCTTGACCATCTGCTCCAGCGCCACCTCGGCCGAGCCGATGGAGCGCATGCAGTGGTGGATGCGGCCGGGGCCGAGGCGGCCCTGGGCGATCTCGAAGCCGCGGCCTTCGCCGAGCAGCAGGTTCGAGGCCGGCACCCGCACGTTGTTCAGGATGACCTCGGCGTGGCCGTGCGGTGCGTCGTCGTAGCCGAAAACCGGCAGCATGCGCACGATCTCGATGCCCGGGGCGTCCAGCGGCACCAGGATCTGCGACTGGGCCGAGTGCTTGGGCGCGTTCGGGTCGGTCTTGCCCATCAGGATGGCGAGCTTGCAACGCGGGTCGCCCACGCCGGAGCTCCACCACTTGCGGCCGTTGATCACGTACTCGTCGCCATCACGCACGATCGAGGTGGCGATGTTGGTGGCGTCCGACGAGGCCACGTCGGGCTCGGTCATCAGGAAGGCCGAGCGGATCTCGCCGGCCAAGAGCGGCTGCAGCCAGCGGGCCTTGTGCTCGTCGTTGCCGTAGCGGGCCAGCACTTCCATGTTGCCAGTGTCGGGCGCCGAGCAGTTGAACACCTCGGAAGCGAAGCCCACCTTGCCCATCTCTTCCGCGCACAGCGCGTACTCGAGGTTGGTGAGGCCGGCGCCGCGGTAGGGGCTGTCCTCGGGCAGCGAATCGCGCGGCAGGAACAGGTTCCACAGCCCGGCGGGCTTGGCCTTCTTCTTCAGTTCCTCGACGATGGGGACGACTTGCCAGCGGTTTTCGCCGAAGTCCTTCATCTGCTGGTTGTACACGGGCACGGCGGGGTAGATGTGCTCGTTCATGAAGTCGATCACGCGCTGGCGCCAGTACGCCTGCTTTTCGCTCATCGTGAAATTCATGTGTCTCCTCGGCGGGGATGTGTGGGGCGCGACGGCCACGAAGCTGCGCCCGCAAAGATAGCAGAGGCCCGCCAAAGTTGGCAAACTGTTTCTTCGAAAAGCTCGGAATGCCCCTGCACGTCACATAGGAGACTAGGGTTTACCATGACGTACCGAAGATTCGATTTTGAAAGATGATGCGCACCCCGCCGTCGTCTGCCCGCACCCTGCGCCCGCCTGCCATGCCGCCTACCGAAACCGTGCTGACACCGCGCTTCCAGGAGAAGCGCGAGGCGGTGCTGGCCGCAGCGGCGCGCCAGTTCAACCAGGAAGGCGTCAAGGGGGCGACGCTGGCCGACATCGCCGCCAGCGTGGGCCTGGTCACCACCAGCGTGACCTACTACTACCGCAAGAAGGAAGACCTGGCGACGGCCTGCTTCCTGCGCGCGATTGCCGCGCACGAGGCGCTGACGCGGGAGGCCGCCCGCGCGCCGGGCGTGGCCGAGCGGCTGGCCGCGTTCTTCCGGCTGCATGCCGGGCTGCTGGCGGCCATCGACGCGGGCACGCAGCCGCCGATGATGCTGTTCAACGACCTGCGCGCGCTGCCCGAGCCGCAGCAGACCGAGGTGTTCGAGGCCTACACCAACCTGTTCCGGGGCCTGCGCGCGCTGTTCAAGGCGCCCGAGACCGCGGCCTGGTCGCGTGACGAGCTCAATGCCCGCACCCACCTGGTCATGTCCTCGGCGCACTGGGTGCGCTCCTGGATCCACCGTTTCGAGCTGGACGACTACCCGCGCGTGGCCGCCCGTGTCACCGAGATCCTGCTCAACGGCCTGGCCGGTGCCGGTGCCACCTTCCCCGATGACGCCGGCTTCGCCGACCTGCCGCTGCCCGAGGCGCCCGGCGGCACCGAGGAGGCCTTCCTGCGCGCGGCGACCGAGCTCGTCAACGAGCAGGGCTATCGCGGGGCCTCGGTGGACAAGATCTCGGCGCGGCTGAACGTGACCAAGGGCTCGTTCTATCACCACAACGAGACCAAGCACGACCTGATCTCGGCCTGCTTCGAGCGCAGCTTCGCGGTGCTGCGCGGCACGCTGGCAGCGGCCGAGGCGAGCAGCGGCCCGGGCTGGTTGCGGCTGTGTTCGGGGGCGGCGGCGGTGCTGCGTTTCCAGCTCTCGGAGCGGGGGCCGCTGCTGCGCAGCACGGCGACCAGCGCGCTGCCCGATCAGGCGCAGCGCGAGCAGGTGCGCCGCACGATCGGGCGCCTGATCGAGCGCATCACCAGCGTGGTGGTGGACGGCATGATGGACGGCTCGATCCGCCCGCTGGATTCGGCGATCGCCGCCCAGGTGCTGTTCGCGCAGATCAACGCCGCTTCGGAACTGCCCCGCTGGGTGCCGGCGGCGAACACCGAGAACGTCTTCCGGCTGTATCTCAAGCCCAGCCTGCTGGGCGTGTTGTGCCCGCCCTGAGGCGGGCGGCCCGGCCGGCCTGACCGGGCGGGCCGGGGCCTGGGGCTCAGCCCCGCGCGGCCCGCTTGCCGACCACCACCACCTGCTGGGTGGCCGGCGTCGCGGCCATCTGCTGCGCGGCCGCTTCGGGCGTGGTGGCCTGGGTCAGCGCCAACCGGTCCAGGCCGCTCAGCGTGCCCAGCGTCACCAGCATGGCGAGGCCGAGGGCGGTGGCTTTGGGGATGTGGCGGCTGGTCATGGTGGGCTCCTGGTGATCGGTGGCAACCGGGGTTGCGATGGATGCACTGTAGGCAGCCCGCCCCGGCGCCGACACCGGTTTGCGATGAAGCGCCGCGCCGCCCGACCAGGCGGGCGTTCAGGCCGACGAGCCGGCCGGCGCCCGATGCAGCACGACCACCTGCGCCCCGGCGGCCGAGCCGTCGGCCGCCCCCCCGCCCAGGGCGCGGGCACGCAGCTGGCCGCAGCCACCGTCCACGTCCTGCCCGGCCGAGCGGCGCAGCTTGGTCAGCACGCCGCGCCGGTGCAGCCGGCGCGCCAGGTCGGCCGCGCGCTCCCAGCTCGGGCGGCGGAAGTCCAGCCCCTCGACCTGGTTGTACGGAATCATGTTCAGGATCGCGTAGCGGCCGGCCAGCAGCCGCACCAGGCCCTCGAGCTCGTCGTCGCCATCGTTGATGCCCTCGAGCAGCGTCCACTGCAACTGCACCGGGTAGCCGGTGGCGCGCGCGTAGTCGTCGGCCAGGGCCACCAGCTCGGCCGGGTCGATCTGCGGCGCGCGCGGCAGCAGCCGGGCCCGCAGCTCGGCGCGCGTGGTGTGCAGCGACAGGGCCAGCGCCGGCTTCACCCGCCCGGCAGGCAGGCGCTCGAACACGCGCCGGTCGCCCACCGTGGAGAACACCAGGTTCTTGTGGCCGATGTTGCCCAGCGTGCCCAGCAGCTCGATGGCCTCCAGCACGTTGTCCAGGTTGTGGGCCGGCTCGCCCATGCCCATGAAGACCACCTTCTTCACCGGGCGCAGCGTGCGTGCCAGGGCCACCTGGGCCACGATCTCGGCGCTGCCCAGCTGGCGCAGCAGGCCATCGCGGCCGGTCATGCAGAACACGCAGCCCACCGCGCAGCCCACCTGGGTGGACACGCACAGCCCGTCGCGCGGCAGCAGCACGCTTTCCACCGTCTGCCCGTCGGCCAGGCCCACCAGCAGGCGGGCCGAGCCGTCCTCGCCCGGGTGCTGCGACTGCAGGCGCGCCAGCGACGCCAGCTCGGCCTCGAGCACCGGCATCGCCGCACGCAGCGTCAACGGCAGCAGGTCTTCGGGCCGGCGCTTGCCGCTGTGCTGGGGCAGGGCCTGCGCCCACAGCCTGAGCACGCGCTGTTCATGGCTGGGCTTGGCGCCCAGCTCGCGCAGGCGTTGTCGCAGATCAGGCAGGCGCATGCTTCGGGGGGGTGGCAGGATGACCAAAGCCATCCGGGCGGCGGGCTTCGATGCGTCACAGTGTAGGCGGGCGCATCATCCCGGGCGCGGCCTGGGGCCGCGCGTGTTGCAGGAGCATGGAATGTCGGATTCGTCGGCCGGTGTGGCATCGAAGCGGTGGCCGGCGCTGGGCTGGCTGGTGGCGGGCCTGGTGCTCGGCTCGGCCGCAGCGCAGGCGCAGACCCTCACGCTGGGCGCCCGCAGCGGCAACACCGTGCAGCCCTTGCTGGGCCTGAACATCGGCCCGGGGCCGCAGGGCGAGGCGGGCAATGCCGACCTCACCAGCGCGTACCAGCAGCGCGGCGTCACGCTGGTGCGCACGCACGACTATTACGGCCCGCTGGACATGGCCACGCTCTACCCCAACCGCAGCAAGGACCCGCTGCTGCAGAGCTCGTACAACTTCACCGGTGTGCTGGACGCCACCTACCAGCGCTCCAGCGATTCGGTGTTCGCCGCCATCCTGGCCGGGGGCTTCGAGCCCTACGTGCGCATCGGCGATTCGTTCAACAACGTCACGCCGCCCAGCAGCACCGAGCTGGCCAACTGGGTGCAGGCCACGGTGCAGGTGCTCAAGCACTACCGCAGCGGCCAATGGAACGGCTTCACGTCGAGCTTTCGCTTCGCCGAGATCTGGAACGAGCCGGACAACGCCGACTTCTGGCCCTCCACACGCAGCACCGAGGAGTTCAACACCCTCTTCGAGCAAACCGCGAAGGCCCTGCGCAGCGCGTTTCCCAGCCTGAAGGTCGGCGGCCCGGGCTTCTCGCCCGGCGGCTGCCTCAGCCCCACGGGCCAGGCCAAGACGCGCAGCCTGCTCGACCATGTCAAGGCGAATGCGGTGCCGATGGACTTCCTGTCGTTCCATGTCTACGGCACCGATGCGGCCACCTACCTGAGCTGTGCGCAGTTCTATCGCAGCGAGCTCGACAGCCGCGGCCTGAACGCGGTGGAGCTGCACATCACCGAATGGAACACGCCCAATGGCTCGGCAGGCTCCACCACCGGCCAGCTGCGCTACAACGCCCAGGGCGCGGCCTACATGACGGCGGCCTGGATCAACCTGCAGAACGGCGGCGTGAAGCAATCCACCTTCTACCGCGGCACCGACCCCACGCCCACCTTTGCCGAGTTCTACGGCATGTTCTACGGCGACGGCCGGGCCAAGAAGGTGGCCGACGCGTTTTCGCTCTGGCGCGACCTCAGCGCCTACCCGCGCGTGCTGCAGACCACCGGCGCGCCAACGGGCACCACGGTGCTGGCCGCCGAGGATGACGGCGGCGCGCGTGCCGTGCTGGTGGCCAACCCGCAGGCCACCGCGACGAGCGTGAACCTGGCACTGGCCGATGGCAAGTCGTTGTCGGACTACCGCGTGCTGGTCAGCAGCGTCACCGACGCGGCCAGCGGCATCGCCAGCAGCGTGCTCACGGGCAGCAGCCTGGCCGTGCCGGCCAAGGCCAGCCTGCTGTTGCGCCTGACCCCGAAGAACGCCGCCTTCGGCACCAGCGCCACGACCACCGGCCCGGCCACGGCGCGCACGGTGACGCTCCATGCCACGCTGGCCGCCGCCGACGTGGGCAGCGCCGGCAGCATCCATGTGGCCGCGCTCGTGGGCGGCACGTTCTACGCCTACAACGGCCGCCAGTGGTCGGCCTGGGCCGGCGGCGAGCTGCCGGCGGCGTTCAAGGGCAACCTGCCACCGGCCTTCAGCATCACGCCACTGTCGGCCGTGGACCTCACTGGCCTGTCCGGCACGCCGATTTACATTGGTTACGGCACTTCGGTGGACGACATGCTGCGCAATGCACGCTACCGTCCGGCCTACGTGGTGCCATGAGCCGGCCGCCGCCGCACTGAGCCCGGCCCCGCGCCACTTGCCCCCGCTGTTCCGTCGCCCGATACCCGCTACCCGTCGTCCAGGATTCATCATGCGCAGCAACTCACTCCTCCTGTGGCTGGCCACGGCCACCCTGCTGCTGGCCTCTTGCGGCGGCGGCCGCGAGGCCGGCGAATCGGCGCGCGCGCCGCTGCAGCAGCCCAGTGCCGCGGTGGCCGATGCGGCCGAGTGCCGGCGCGAGGCGGGCCGCCCGCCCTCGCTGCTGAGCCACCGCGAGCTGGACGGCCAGTGCCTGCGCAGCTTCACCGGCTTCGGCACGCCAACGCCCGCGGCCGAGGCCCGCCGCCGGGTGCAGGCCGTCTCCAACCGCAGCCTGAGCGTCACCGAGCTGTTCGACTGGGCCGAACGCACCTACCCGCAGTACCTGCCCTCGCACCAGGCCAACCGCACGCTGGGCATCTACACCTACCGCTACTACCCGGAATCGCAGAACCACCTGGCGGTGGCGGGCGAAACCATCTATGTGCAGGGGCCCCTCACCGGCGGCAGCCTGCATGCCGTGGGCACGCTCACCGAGTTTGTCTGCCAGGTGTTCCCGGACAGTTGCAGCCCCGACCCCAAGCCCTGCAATGCGGTGCCCTCCTGGACGGTGGGCAGCAACACCTGCACGCCCAACAGCGACCAGACCGGCCCGGTGAACTCCGGCATCAGCGTGAGCTATGTCGATTCAACCGGCAGCACGCGCGGCACGGCCACCTACAGCTGCCTGGACGGCAGCCTCACGGTCAAGGGCACGCCCACCTGCGAGCAGGCGGCGCCGCTGGCCTGCAACACAGAAGGCCTGAGCTGGACCGTGGCCACCAACACCTGCGTGGCCAACCCGGGTGAGCCCACGCAGCTGGCCTCCGGCGAAACCCACGTGTTCCGCGCCAGCTCCGGCAAGGTGGGCTCGGCCAGCTACAGCTGCACCAACGGCGTGCTCAGCGCCACCGCCGTGCCGGCCTGCGACATCCCGACGCCGGTGACCTGCCCGGTTGTCGCCAGTGCGATCACCTGGACCGTTGGCGGCAATGCCTGCGTGGCGGACACCGCGCCGGTCAGCATTCCCGGCGGCGGCAGCTTCCTGTTCACCGACTCGACCGGCACCCCCACCGGAGCGGCGATCTTCACCTGCACCGCCAGCGGCATGGTGCAGGGCGCGGGCGCCTACTGCGACCCCGTGCCGCACATCCTGGACAGCTTCGGGCTCGATGGCGGCGCGGCCGACGGCGGCGCCTCCGGCGACGGCAGCGCAGGCGATGGCGCCCCGATCGTCGGTGGCCTGGTCAAGGTGGTGGACACCACCGGCAAGCAGGTGACGGCCACCACCAACAGCGTGGGCTACTTCCGCGTCAAGCTCACCGGCATGGTGCCGCCGCTGGTGGTCAGCGTCACGCGGCCGGACGGGCGGGTGCGCTACTCGCTGAGCACCCAGCCATTGAAGATCAATGGCTACATCTTCATCGCCGTGACCGGCCTGACCGACAAGATCGCATCCGACGTGGCCCGTGCCGCAGGCTTCCCGGGGGCCTCCAGCCTCACGCCGGCCATGGTGGCCGCGCACCCGGCCGCCGTGGCCGCCGCCATCAACGCGGTGCTCAACGACGGCCTGCTGCACGAGCTGTTCGTGGCCGCGGGCGTCAACACCAGCACCTTCAACCCGCTGAGCACGCCCTTCCGCACCGACGGCACCGGCTACGACCAGGTGCTCGACAACATCGTCGTCTCCACCGATGCCACCGGCGCCACCGTGGTGCGCTCGATCACCTGCCAGGCGCCCACCGCATGGACGGTCAACGGCGTGACCTGCACGCCCGACAAGGGCGAGGAGACGGTGATGAACTCGGGCACCAGCATCATCCACAAGGACACCTCCGGCCCGACGATCGGCAGCGTGGGCTATTCGTGCCAGAAGGGGGCGCTGCTGCCGCCCATCCTGCCGAGCTGCCAGGTGTCCACCCAACCCCCGCCACCCACGGCCAGCTCGCCCACCGGCGGGTTCTGAACCACCGTGCCGCGCCGCCCCCGCACGCCCGTGTGCGGGCGGCCGGGCGCACCCGGGCGCGGGTGCGCCCGGCGCATCCGGAGCGCCACACGCTAGCGCGCGAAAGGCGCGGCGCACACGGCGCGTGGTGCGCCACGGCGGTGTCATGGGCCCGGCCGTCCTGCCCCGGGTGCGTACTGCTGCGGCCTGCTTGACAGGCATCAAACATGGCGTGGCGCACGCGGTCATAGTGCGAGCTCCGCTGCTGCCGCGCACGCCCTGCCTGTGAGCCTGACCACCGCGCCCGCCGATGCCCCGACCCAAGACCGGCTGGTCGAGGTGCTGGCGCGCCACCGGGCCGAGCCGCAGTCGCTGGTGCAGGTGCTGCGCGAGGCACAGGCCCTCGAAGGCTGGTTGCCGCAACGCACGCTGGCAGCCGTGGCCGCGGCGCTGGGGCTGACGCTGGCCGAAGTGCAGGGCGTGGCCGGCTTCTACCGCTTCCTGCACCTGCAGCCGGTGGGCCGCTACCGCGTGCTGTTCAGCGACAACGTCACCGACCGGATGCAGGGCAGCGAGGCACTGATGGCCGACCTGTGCCGGCGCCTGGGCGTGGCGCCCGGCCGCCTGGGGCCCGACGGCCTGGTGACGGTGGACCGGTGCTCGTGCACCGGCCTGGGCGACCAGGGCCCGGCGCTGCTGGTCAACCACCACCAGGTGGTGACCCGGCTCGATGCGGCCCGCGTGGCCGAACTGGCGCAGCTGATCCGCCAGCGTGTGCCGGTGGCCGACTGGCCCGCGGCCTGGTTCGATGTGCAGGACACGGTGCGCCGGGCCGAGGTGCTGCTGGCCGATCCGCCCCCGCCCGGCGTGGCGCTGCAGGCCGCCCTCACGCGCGGCCCCGAGGCCCTGCTGGCCGAACTGAAGCTCTCCGGCCTGCGCGGCCGCGGCGGCGCGGGCTTTGCCACCGCACAGAAGTGGGCGCTGTGCCGCGCCGCGGCGGGCTCCGAGCGCACGGTGGTCTGCAATGCCGACGAGGGCGAGCCCGGCACCTTCAAGGACCGCGTGCTGCTGCGCCGGCATGCCGACGCGGTGTTCGAGGGCATGACCATCGCGGCGCTGGTGCTGGGCGCGCGGCGCGGCCTGGTCTACCTGCGCGGCGAGTACCGCTTCCTGCTCGAGGGCCTGCAGCAGGTGCTGCAGCGCCGGCGCGCCGCCGGGCTGCTGGGGCAGGACATCCTCGGACGAGCCGGCTTCGCCTTCGACATCGAGATCCACGTCGGCGCCGGCGCCTATGTGTGCGGCGAGGAATCCGCGCTGATCGAGTCGCTCGAGGGCCGGCGCGGCACGCCGCGCATCCGGCCACCGTTTCCGGTGGAGCAGGGCTACCGCGGCACGCCCACCATCGTGAACAACGTCGAAACCTTCTGCGCGGCGGCCTGCATCGCCCGGCAGGGTGGCGCGTGGTGGGCCGCGATCGGCACCCGCCAGTCCACCGGCACCAAGATCCACTCGATCTCCGGCGATTGCGCGCGGCCCGGTGTCTACGAATACCCCTTCGGCACCCGCATCGCGCAGATGCTCGAGGATTGCGGTGCGCGTGACACCCAGGCGGTGCAGGTGGGTGGCCCGTCAGGCACCTGCCTGTCGGCCTTCGAGTTCGGCCGCCGCATCGCGTTCGAGGACGTGCCCACCGCGGGCGCCTTCATGGTGTTCGACCGCAGCCGCAACATGTTCGAGGTGGCGCGGGCCTTCGCCCACTTCTTCGCCCACGAGAGCTGCGGCTTCTGCACGCCGTGCCGCGTGGGCACCGCGCTCGTGCTGCGGCGCCTGGACAAGCTGGCGGCCGGCCATGGCTCGCGGCACGACATCGACGTGCTGTACGAGCTGGACAAGCTGATGCACACCGCCACCCACTGCGGCCTGGGCGCCTCCGCCTGCAACCCCCTGCGCGACACGATCCTGAAGTTCCGGCCGGCCTACGAGCAGCACCTGAAGTCACTGCACTTCGAGCCGGGCTTCGACCTCGACGCGGAGCTCTCGATCGCACGCCGCATGACCGGGCGCGACGACGCTGCCGCCCACCTCGACCCGCACGGCCACCCGCCCGCATGAACGACACGCCACACTTCACGCTCGACGGCGAGGACCTGGCCTTCACGCCCGGCGATACCGTGCTGCAGGCCGCCACCCGCGCCGGCCACTACATCCCGCACCTGTGCTGGCATCCCACGCTCGGCGCCCACGGCTCGTGCCGCGTCTGCATCGTGCGGGCCGACGGCCGCGCGGTGGCCGCCTGCACGCAGCGCGCCACCGAAGGCCTGGAGGTGCAGAGCCAGACCGATGAGCTGCAGGCGCACCGCAAGACCCTGCTGCAGATGCTGTTCATCGAGGGCAACCACTTCTGCCCCAGCTGCGAGAAGAGCGGGCAGTGCAAGCTGCAGGCCAGCGCCTACGCGGTGGGCATGGAAGGGCCGCACTTCGAGGAGTTCTACCCCGATCGCCCGGTGGATGCGAGCCACCCCGCGCTGCTGCTGGACTTCAACCGCTGCATCCTGTGCGAGCTGTGCGTGCGGGCCAGCCGCGAGCTCGATGGCAAGCGCGTGTTCGCGATTGGCGGCCACGGGATTGGCACCCGCCTGCTGGTGGACAGCGCGAGCGGCCGCCTGGCCGACACCCCCCTGAGCCCGGACGACCACGCGGCGGCCATCTGCCCGGTGGGTGCGATCCTGCCCAAGCGCCGTGGCTTCGCGGTGCCGATCGGCCAGCGCCGCTACGACCTGCACCCGATCTCGGAACCGCAGCCGGGTGATGACGCATGACGGACGCGTCCCTGCCGCCCCCCGCGCGCAAGCTGCGCCTGGCCACGGTGTCGCTGGCGGGGTGCTTCGGCTGCCACATGTCGCTGCTGGACATCGACGAGCGGCTGTTCGAGCTGATCGAGCATGTCGAGTTCGACCGCTCGCCGTTCACCGACATCAAGACCGTCGGCCGCTGCGACATCGGCCTCGTCGAAGGCGGGCTGTGCAATGCCGAGAACGTGATGGTGCTGCGTGAGTTCCGGGCCCACTGCAAGACGCTGGTGGCGGTGGGCGCCTGCGCCATCACCGGCGGCCTGCCGGCGCAGCGCAACCACCTCGACCTGGGCATGATGCTGACCGATGTGTACCGCAGCCGCCCCGGGCTGGCGGCTGGCAGCACGATCCCGAACGACCCCGAGCTGCCGCTGCCGCTGAACAAGGTGCACCCGATCCACGAGGTGGTGCACGTGGACTACTTCCTGCCGGGCTGCCCGCCGCCGGCCGAGGCCTTCTGGCTGTTCCTCACCGACCTGATGGCCGGCCGCACACCGCACCTGGGCCACGGTCTCATCCACTACGACTGACCATGAGCGAACGCCCCGACACCGCGGCCAGCGGCCTGCGCCGCGTGGCGATCGACCCGCTCTCGCGCGTCGAGGGCCACGGCAAGGTGACCCTGCTGCTCGACGACCAGCACCGCGTGCAGCAGGCGCGCCTGCACATCGTCGAATTCCGCGGCTTCGAGAAGTTCATCGAGGGCCGGCCCTACTGGGAGGTGCCGGTGATGGTGCAGCGCCTGTGCGGCATCTGCCCGGTGTCGCACCACCTGGCGGCGAGCAAGGCGCTGGACCGCGTGGTGGGCGCCTGGCCGGTGAGCCCCAGCGCCGACAAGATCCGCCGGCTCATGCACTACGGCCAGGTGATGCAGTCGAACGCGCTGCACTTCTTCCACCTGTCGTCGCCGGACCTGTTGTTCGGCTTCGATTCCGAGCCGTCCCGCCGCAACATCGTCGGCGTGGCACAGGCCCACCCGGACATCGCGCGCAAGGGGGTGTTGCTGCGCAAGTTCGGCCAGGAGGTGATCCGTGCCACCGCCGGCAAGCGCGTGCACGGCACCGGCTCGGTGCCTGGCGGCGTGAACCGCCTGCTGGCCGCCGAAGACCGGGCCTTGCTGCAGCGCGAACTGCCGCAGATGCTGGCCTTTGCCGACGATGCGCTGGCGCTGGTGCAGGCGTTGCATGCGCAGAACCGGCCGCTGTACGACCATTTCGGCGCCAGCCGGGCGAACCTGCTGTCGCTGGTGCGTGCCGACGGCGCGCTGGACCTGTACGACGGCGTGCTGCGCGCACGCGACGCGGATGGCGGCATCCTCTTCGATGGCGCCAGCGACCAGGGCTACCTCGACCTCATTGAGGAGGAGGTGCGCCCTTGGTCCTACATGAAGTTCCCGTTCCTGCGCAGCCTGGGGCCCGAGCTCGGCTGGTACCGCGTGGGGCCGCTGGCACGGCTGCAGAACTGCGATTTCGTGCCCACCCCGCGTGCGGAGGCCGCGCGCCAGGCCCTGCTGGCCTGGGGGCAGGGCGCGGTGATCCATGCCCCGCTGGCCTACCACTGGGCACGCATGGTGGAGGTGCTGCACTGCCTGGAGGTGATCGAGTCGCTGCTGGACGACCCCGATCTGACCGCCGGCGAACTGCAGCGCAGCGGCACGCGCCAGCGCGCCGGCGTGGGCGTGATCGAGGCACCACGCGGCACGCTGATCCACCACTACGAGGTGGGCGACAACGACCTCGTCACGCTGTGCAACCTGATCGTCTCCACCACCCACAACAACCAGGCCATGAACGAAGCGGTGCGCGTGGTGGCCCGCGACCACCTCGATGGGCACGAGCTCACCGAAGGCCTGCTCAACCACATCGAGGTGGCCATCCGCGCCTACGACCCTTGCCTGTCCTGCGCCACGCACGCGCTGGGGCAGATGCCGCTGGCGGTGGAACTGCTCGGCCCTTCGGGCGAACTGGTGGACCGTGTGTGCCGCGATGCCGGTGGCGCGCTGCAGCGGGGTGCGCGCGCGGGCCGGCCATGAACGTCCCCGCGCCGGTGCTGGTGTTCGGCTGGGGCAACCCGAGTCGCGGCGACGATGCACTCGGGCCGGCCTGCATCCAGCAGCTGCGCAGCCGTTTTGGCAGCGGTTCGGGTGTCGACTACCTGGAGGACTTCCAGCTCCAGCCCGAACATGCACTCGACCTGGTTGGCCGGCGCCAGGTGCTGTTCGTCGATGCCAGCCGGGAGGCGCGGGCGCCTTTCACGCTGGATCCGGTGTGGCCGGCAAGCGACAGAAGCCTGAGCTCGCACGCCCTCTCGCCACAGGCGCTGCTGGCGGTATACCGCCAGGTCGAGGGCAGGGCACCACCGCCGTGCAGCCTGCTGGCGATCCGGGGCGAGCACTTCGAGCTGGGGGCACCGCTGGGCGCGCAGGCCCAGGCCCACCTGGCGGCGGCGGTGCAGGCGGCTTGCCAGTGGCTGGCCGACACCCTGGAAGACCGCACGCTGCGCGGCCCGGCCGGCTGTGGGGATTTGAGCTGAGTCAAGTTCGGGTCTGACACGGCTACACAAGCGGCGCCCGCAGGCGTAGCGTTACGCACCTGTCCACTACCAGCAGCCGAGCTCATGAAAGCGATTGCATCCCTCACCGCCACTTTGGTTTCCGGCGCTGCTGCGCTGATGCTGGGCATCTCGATGCCTGCGCACGCCGCTGACGCCGAGGCCGCCCAGGCCCTGATCAAGAAGAACGAGTGCAGCAAGTGCCACGCGATCGACAAGGAAAAGAAGGGTCCGTCCTGGAAGAAGATCTCTGCCAAGTACAAGGGCAAGGCCGATGGCGAGGAGAAGGCCATCAAGAACATGACCACCGGCTCCAAGGTCAAGCTGGATGACGGCACCGAAGAAGAGCACAAGATCATCAAGGAAAAGGACCCGGCCGCGTTGAAGAACCTGGCCCAGTGGATCCTGTCCCAGTAAGCACCGATGGTCAGCGCGGGCGCGAGCGCGCCCACGCCCTGAGGCCGGGTTCGGGCGGTGCCTGACCCGGCTGTACAGAACAACACAGAGCAGAGGGTCGCCATGCGTGTCGTGCACGGGATCGGGCATTGCCTTGCCCGCGGTTGGGGAGTGCTGGCGCTATGGCTGGCCCTGGCGCTGCCCGCGCTGCCGGTGTTGGCGGCCGATGCCTCCGCACTGCCCAACACCGGGTGCCTGAGTTGCCACGACGGCAAGTCGCACAAGCTCGAGGTGCCCGGCCCCAACGGCAAGCCGCGGGCCTTGAAGGGCATGAGCCCGGACGCCTACGGCACCAGCGTGCACGCCAAGATGCAGTGCGTGGCCTGCCACACCGGCATCACCGACAACCCCGCGGCCGGCAGTGGGCACAAGAAGGAAGCCAACGCGCCGGCCAAGAGCGCCAGCTGCGCCGATTGCCACCAGAAGCTCTGGGACGACGCGAAGAAGGACAACACCGCCGCCGCCAAGCCGCGCCTGGGCGTGGTGGCCGACAACATCGAGGCCTACAAGAAGTCGTTCCATGCGCGGCCCGGCAAGACCGACAAGACCCAGCCGATGGCCAGTTGCGACAACTGCCACGACACCCACAGCTTCGACATCCCCGCGGCCGACACCCCGGCGCGTGCCCAGTGGCGGCTGAAGAACCCGCCCTCCTGCGGCCAGGAATGCCACACCGACCAGCTCGAGACCTACACCGATTCCATCCACGGCAAGGAACTGCTGGGCAAGAAGAACACCAAGGCGGCCATCTGCTCCGATTGCCACACCTCGCACGCGGTGGTCAACACCTCGGGCGATCCGTTCAAGCTGGCCGTCACCGCCAAGTGCGGCAGCTGCCACGAGGCGAACTACAAGTCCTACAAGGCCACCTACCACGGCAAGATCAGCACGCTGGGCTACGCGCACACGGCCAAGTGCTACGACTGCCACGGCAGCCATGCCGTGCTGGCGGTGAAGGACAAGGACTCCAAGGTGCACCCGGACAACCGGATGGAAACCTGCAAGGAGTGCCACAACGGCAAGAAGGGCGTCAGCGTGGCTTCGGCCGGCTTCGCCAGCTTCCAGCCGCATGCCACCACCAACAACTTCTCGCGCTACCCGCAGGTCTGGATCGGCTGGCAGATCATGGTCGGCCTGCTGGTCGGCACCTTCGGCTTCTTCTGGCTGCACACGGCGCTGTGGTTCTACCGCGAGCTCAAGGAGCGCAAGGCCGGCACCCTGCGTCCGATGGTCAAGCTCGAAGCGCTGCCGCCTGATCTTCAGGGCAAGCACTTCATGCGCTTCCCGGCCATCTGGCGCGTGGCGCACATCACCTTCGCGCTGAGCCTGATGATCCTCTCGATCACCGGCATGCCGATGTTCTACCCCGATGCGGCCTGGGCGCCGTGGGTCATGCAGGCCCTGGGCGGGCCGCACGTGGCGGGCATCATCCACCGAGTGTGCGCGATCATCTTCGCCGGTGTGTTCTTCTGGCACCTGGTGTACATGCTCATCGGCATCTGGCGCACGCGGGCCACCTTCCGCATCTTCGGCCCCGACTCCATGATCCCGGGCCTGCAGGACCTGAAGGACATCATCGCGATGTTCCGTTGGTTCCTCGGCCAGGCACCGCGTCCGGTGTTCGACCGCTGGACCTACTGGGAGAAGTTCGACTACTGGGCGCCGTTCTGGGGGGTCACGATCATCGGTGTCAGCGGCCTGATGATGTGGGTGCCCAACCTCACGGCCACCTACCTGCCGGGCTGGGTGTTCAACGTGGCGGCCATCTTCCACGGTGAGGAAGCCTTCCTGGCGGTGGTGTTCCTGTTCACCGTGCACTTCTTCAACAACCACTTCCGGCCCGACAAGTTCCCGGTCGACATCGTGATGTTCACCGGCACCATGAGCCTGGAGCACCTGCGGCGTGAGCACCCGCTGCAGTACAAGCGGCTGCTCGACAGCGGCGAGCTGAAGAAGTACGTGGTCGACGCACCGTCGCCGCCGATCACCTTGAGCGCCAAGCTGCTGGCCTTCGCGCTGATCGCGCTGGGCCTCGTCATCCTGGGCGGGGTGGCGGTCGGCTTCTTCGGCGGGCTCTGAGCCGGCACTGCCATTGCTCAACACGATCGGGTGACGCCGCGCAATGCGGCGTCACCCTTTTGCGGCGGCGGCTGCTGATCCAGCGCAAGCACGCTGCACGAGGCGCCTTGCGGCGCGCCGGGCCATCGCTTAGCGTGGCGTCCAGGTCGGGTTCCAGGGTGCGCTGGTTCGTGCACCCGGGCCTGGCCCGCGACCAGCAGGAGTGCGCATGGCCAACTTGCACCTGAAGCCGGATGTGATCGAGGCGAGCAAGACCTTCGCCAAGGGCAGTGCCCTGGCCGTGGTCGGCGTGATGTCGATCATCATCGCCGCCACGCTGATCTTCGCGTGGTTCTTCATCTGAGGCGCGCAGCCGCCCCGCAGCCGCAAGGGCGGGCGGGCGGCGCGGCGCCGATGAAGCGTCAGAACCGGTAGCGAAGCGCCAGCCGCAGCAGGTTCACGCGGTAGCGTGGCGCCTGTTCACCCAGCGCAAGCAGGTTGGGCACGGTGGCCGGCAGCACGCCGTCCAGGCGCCAGTCGGCCGATTCATAGCGCTCGAACCAGTAGGCGCCCAGCAGCGAGAGCTTGTCGCTGAGCTTGTAGGTGGCCTGCAGCTTCAGGCTGTCCAGCGCGGTGGTGGCCGAAGGAAACTGCGGCCCGGCGCCGCCGGTGGCCACCGTGACGTCGGTGTTCGAGCGTGACCAGGTCAGGTCGGCGGCCAGCTCGAGCTTGCCCTTCATCGCCTGGTGCTTGATGCCCACGCCCACCACGTCGATGGCGTCGCGGCTGTGGGCCCACCAGTCGGCCTGCGCAAAGAGCTGGCTGCCCGCCTGCTTGGAGCGGATGCGTTCGCCCTGCGCGAAGGCGCGCAGCTGGGTCTCGTCGGACACGGCCCAGGACAGGTCGGCACCCACGCTGGCGCTGCGGCCGTCGATCAGGCCGATGGCCGAGTAGGCGTAGTCGTCGTAGGCGATGTCGGCGTTCAGCCCGAGGTTCACGGTTTCGCTCACGGCCCAATCCAGGCGCAGGCCGCCGGTGTCGCGCATGCGCTCGGCCTGGTTGAACTTGCGCAGCAGCGGGTTCTCGGCCGGGTCGATCCAGGCCACGCTGCGGTAGTCGGAGTGGCTGCGCTCGGCATGCGCCGCCTTCAGCGCGACCGACACGTCCTTCAGCGGCTGCGCGCTCACGCGCGCCCACAGCGTGGTCTCGCGGGTGGTGTTCGCCTCCTGTTGGGGGCGCTTCGTGGCGTCGTGGTCCAGCCCGCCGGCCACCTGCCAGCGGCTGCCGGTGCCGCGGTAGTCGGCACCCAGGCGGGTGCGGTCGCGCTGGAAGCTGAACGCCTGGTTGCTGCGCGGCAGGCCGAGGAACATGTCGTTCGAGACACCGGGGTAGCTTGCCACCGGGGTGTCGTTGTCGCGCTCGCTGCGGGTGTAGCTCGCGTTCAGGCGCAGCCCGTCCACGGGCGCGCTGCTCAATCGCAGGCTGGCGTCGAAGGTCTTTGCGCGGCCGTGCAGCGAGAGCGATGGCAGCCCAGGCACCGCCAGGCCGGGGTTCAGCGTGGCGGGCAGGTAGGCCTCGTCCTGCGTCATGCGGCCCACCGCGATGTCGGCGCTGGCGCGCGTGCGCGGCGCGAGGTCGTAGCCCAGGCTCAGCTGCAACTGGTGGAACTGGTTGTCCGGTGCCAGCGCCAGCCGGCCGTGGCCAATGGTGTCGATGGCGCCGGTGGCAAGGGGGTTGGCCCAGGTGAGCGAGTCCTTGTCATTGCGGAAGATGGACGCCAGGTAGCCCAGCGTGGCCTGCCACCTGCGGCCGGCGTAGGTGGTGGAGACCTCGAGCTGGTTCGTCACCTGGTCCACCGGTGCCACCAGCTGCGCAGCGGTGGCAAAGAAGGCACCGGCCATGCGCTGGGTGCCGTCGCGCACTTCGTGGCTCAGCTTCACGCGGTAGCTCCAGTCGCTGCTGCCGGCGAGGCTGGCCCCCAGCTCGTAGCGTGTGCGCTTGGCGCCAATGTCCACCGGCTGCAGCGTGCCGGCCAGTGGCATGGCACCGGTCGTGGCGGCCGGGAAGCCGGCCGGCAGCGTGAGCACCCCGCTGCCCACGCCACGGAAGGGCGTCATGGCCCCTTCGGCCAGGTGCCGCGGGATCTCGGCGTAGCCCAGGCGCACGGTGTACCGGCCCTCGCGCCCGCTCACGGCGCTGAACGAGCGGCTGTCCAGCCCCAGCTCGTTGGCCGCCAGGTCGGCAAAGTAGCCGTCGCCGCTGCGGTAGCGCAGGCCGCCGCCGGCGATGAGGAACGCGCCTTTGTCGTCCAGCCCGGTGAAGTCGCCGAAGCGGGCCGAACGCTCGGACACCGCGCCGACGCCGATGTCCACCGAGCCGCTGGTACCGGCCTTCTCGAACGGGCAGGTTTCGCATTTCCACTGCGAGGTGTCCACCGCGGCCAGGCTGTGCATCGGCAGGCAGGCCAGCAGGCCCAGTGCGGCCAGCAGGCCGACCGGGCTGAGGGGGAAGCTGTGGGTTGTCATGGTCGCATCCGTTGTTCGTGTGTCGTGACCGGCGCGGCGCCGGCAAGCAGCGCCGCGGGGTGGGTCAGCGCATCAGCTTGGCGCCTGCGGGATGGTTGGAGCCGTGCACCTGCGAGTGGCAGTTGGTGCAGCCGCCGGCCAGCAGGAAGACCGAGCCGCCCAGCGTGGTGTTGCCCCCCGGGGCCGGCGTGAGGCCCGGCAGCGAGCTGGCCGTGCGTGCCACCGATGGGTGGCCAGCCGCGCTGTGGCACTGCTGGCACAGCTGGGTGGTGGACTTGGTCAGCAGCGCCGGCCGTGGTGAACCGTGGCTCTGGTGGCAGGACGAGCAATCCTCGGCCACCGGCGCGTGTTCCCACAGCAGCGGGCCGCGCTTGTCGGCGTGGCAGCTGGTGCAGGTCTGGTTCAGCGTGGGCTTCTTCAGGCTGGCGGTGCTGGTGCTGCCGTGGGCGTTGTGGCAGTCGCTGCAGCTCATCTGGCCGGTGCGCACCGGGTGCGCCGAGCCCTTGTGGAAATCCGCCCGTTGCTGCTTGTGGCAGGTGTAGCAGACCTCGGCTTCGTTGCGCTTGGTCATCACCGGGTCGCGCTCGGCGTGCACCTTGTGGCAATCGGCGCAGGCGAGCTGGTTGCTGTTGTGCGCCCCCACGTGCCAGCCCGTGCGGCTGCTGTTCTGGTGGCAGGCCAGGCAGGTCTCGTTGCGCTGCGCCACCGTCATGAACGAGTCGGGCTTCTGGCTGTTGATCGTGAGCTTGGCGTTGCTGTTCTTGTCGGAGTGCCGATCGCCCGGGCCGTGGCAGGCCTCGCACTGCAGCCCGCCCGGGCCGAAGGGCGAGTGCTTGTTGCCACGCTGCACGTGCTTGCTCTTGAACACGCGGGTCATCGTGAAGCTGGCGGTGTCCATCTCCTCGTCGTGGCAGGAGATGCAGGTGTCCGCGCCCTTGGCGCTGTACTGGGTGCCGGGGCCGGCAGCGGAGGCCGCGGGTTTGGCCGGCTTGGCTGCCGGCTGCGCCATGGCACCGGCAGCCAGGGCCCAGGTGGCCAGCAGCAGCAGCGCGCGAGTTGCTGTTCTTCGGATGTTCATCGATGCCTGCCCGTAGTTGCTACTTCACGCGGTGAACCGTCTTCACATCGAAGACGCGGCCTTCACCATGGCACAACACGCAGCCTTCGTTGACGCCGGTGGCGAGCGTGGCCTGCGTGGCCGAGAAACTGCCGCCGGAGGATTCGTCCTGCATGTGCAGGCGTGCCACATTGCTGTCGTGGCACGAACTGCACACCGCCACCGTGGGTGACATGCGCAGGTTGTCCGCCGGGTCGGTGGTGGAGGCGCCCGAGGCCACCGTGGTGCCCAGCACCCCGCTCACGGTGGGTGTCGCCCAGGTGCCGGCCAGCTGGTAGGTGTTGCCGATGTGGCAGCTGCTGCAATCGGCCAGGCGCCCCGGGAACACCACGTCGGCGAAGCTGTTCACGCTGCCGCCGAAGCCGTAGACGGTGATGCCCTTGGTGCGCATGCCGCCGTGGGCCTTTTCGCCCGCATGGATGGCGTGCACCATGGTCTTGAAATCGACCGATTCCTCGGCCTTGCCGTCCACGCCGCCTGCGGCGGGCCGCCGCCCCGCATCGGTGGCATTGGCGTTGTGGCACACGGTGCACACGCCGATTTCATTGGTGCGGTTGTTGCCGTGCAGGCTGAGCGTGTCGTGGCAGGTGTTGCACTTGGCGATGTCCACCACGCTGCGGCGCGCCACCACGCTGCCGCTGACGGCCACGTCCCTGAACACGTTCTTCACCGCCAGCCGGTCGGTGAAGCTGCCGGCGGTGGTGACATCGCCCGCCGGATGCCCGTCCATCAGCACGCGCAGCGTGCCGGTCTGGCCGGTGGGCACGGCCACGGTGGAGGTGACGGTGTAGGTGCCCGCCGTGCCCGCTGGCACCGCCGCGGCCGACAGCGCATTGATGCTGATCGGCTGGCCGAAGGCCACGCCATTGCCGGCATTGGTGAAGTCGGTGGTGGTCCAGCCGATCTTCACCGTCAACGTGCTCGCGCCACCGGCGGTGAAGGCCGGGTCGGCCTTGATGTCGTAGGGCTTGTTGTTGTTCGTCGGGTCGGTGACCGAGAAGGTGACCACCGGCTTGGCGCCCGGCGTGGTGCCGCTGACCGACAGGATGTTGAACTGGAAGCGCGCGGCCGCGGCCTTCAGGCGGGCCGGGAAGTTGTGCGCGACGACGATGTCCTTCTTGTCGGTGAAGCGGCCGGCCGCGTGGCAGCTGGCGCAGGTGCTGTTGTCGCTCATCACGCCGCCGGAGTGCGGCTTGGTCTGGTAGGGCTTGGTCGGGCTCGGCGCGGTGCCGAAGTACACGTTGTCGTGACAGGCGCCGCAGGCCTCGATGCTGGGCTCGGCCTTCCAGTGGTTGCCTTGCGCCGTGACGGTGGCCAGGCCCGGCTTGTCGTCGTGGCAGCGCGTGCAGTTGCGCACATCCTGCGGGAAGGTGACGGCCGAGAAATCGGCATTGCCGATCTTGTACGGCGTGCCCGCCACCACGCTGGGCAAGGCGGCACCGGCGTTGTTGTAGTGCAGCCTGTGCACCATGACCTTGAAGTCGACGGTGGCGTTGGGCTGGGAGGCGCTGGTGCCGGCCACCCAGGAACCCGGGTTGTGGCAGGTCACGCACAAGCGGGTGTCCACCCGGGTGCCGTGGGCCTGCAGCTGGGCATGGCAGGTGTTGCAGGTCTCGGTGGCGACCACGTCGCGCCGCATCACCGCGGTGCCGCCGGCGGGCACGAAGTCGAGGATGCCGCTGGCCTCCGGGTAGGCGCTGTTGGCCTGCTGCACCGTGATGCGGTGGGTCAGCCCGGGTTCGAAGCGGATGTTCAGCGGCTTGCCATTGGCCTCGGTGCAGGGCGCGGGGCAGGGGTTGGCGGCCGGGTTGGTGATGTCGGTGGCAAAGGTGTAGGTGTAGGCGCCGCCGCCATGGCCCACCAGCGTGCCGAACACGTTGCCGGTGCCGGTGCGTTCCTGGGTGCCTTGCACCGCGCCGTTGCGCACGCGGTTGATGTAGTTCTGCCAGTCGGCCGGGCCGCCGCCGATGCCGGGCACCAGCTTGGCGATGTTGAAGCGCAGGTCGGCCGGCTGCAGGCCGGTCATGCCCTTGTTGTCCTGGTTGGTGACGGTGAAGTCCACCGCGGGCTTGCCGTCCACACGGGCCGCGGTGATGGTGATCTTCAGCGTGCTGGCCGCGGCCAGGCTGTCGGGACCGGTGGCGATGCCCGTGGTGGGCACCTCCACGCCGGCCGACGCCGAGCCGCCGCCGGAGCCGCCGCAGCCGCTGATGGTGGCGGCCAACGCCGCGGCCAGCAGACCGGCAGCCGCCAGTCCGCGCCAACGGCGGGAAGATCGTTGCATGTTCATGTGCCCACCCCAGGTGCTGCGTGTCATGGCTGACCCTTGGACGCGGCCGCCTTGGGCGGCCGCTTCGGATCTTGCTTGGCGATGATGCGATTCTTGATCGAGAGGTACACGCCCGCAGGCAGTACTTTTGCGGTGACGAGATCGGCCTTGGTCAGGTAGGGCCGTCCTGCCACGATGCGCTCGGCATCGGCCTTGCCGATGCCCGGCAGCGTGCTGAGCTGCTGCACGCTGGCGCTGTTGATGTCGACCAGCTTCGCGGGCGGGTCGGCTTTGTCGGGTGCGGCCCAGGCCGCAGGGGCTGCCAGGGCCAACACGGCCGCGGCGGAAAGCAGGAGGTGGCGTCGCACGAACATCCCCGAAAGTGCCTGAAACGAATCAACCCGGTGGCGTTGCCGCCGCCGGGTTGTCTGCGGCGTCGAAGGCGCGCACAGGGCGCGCCTTCGATCCTGCCAGCCGGCTCCCGAGGGAGCCGTCGTTCTTACTTGTTGTGCATGACCTTGATGTCGGCCACCTTGCCACTGGCGTGGCACAGCTCGCACTGCTCGCCCTTGGCCAGCGCGGTGCTGCGCGGCTCGTAGATCGAACCGCCGTTGGTCTGCATGTGCGTCGTGGCCAGCGCGGAGTCGTGGCAGGCGAAGCACACCGTGGCCGTCGGCGAGGTCACCAGCGTCGTGCCAGCGGCTGCCGTGGTGGCACCGGTGCCGGCGTTGAAGCTGAAGCCCGAGCCGTAGTTCAGGTCCTTCGTGATGTACGGCGCATACGAGTACGTGGTGCCGGTGCTCGCGAGCGTGCCGCTGACCACCGTCCGGAACGGACGGCCGGCCATCGCCGCGCTGGAGCTGGCATTGCTGAAGTCGTAGGTGCCGGGCAGGTGGCAGGCTTCGCACTGGCTCAGGATCCCGGGGTAGTGGATCTGGTAGAAGCCTTCCGTCGGCGACAGGGCATGCCAGTTGTACTTCACGGTGCGCTTCGCGTTCGCGTGGATCGCGTGCACGAAGGCCGTGGAGTCAGCCGACCAGCCGCTGCTGGCCCGGTTGGGCGTGTGGCACCACGAGCAGGTCGTGCCGTCGTTGCGCTGGCCGCCGTGGAAGGCCTCTTCGGTGAAGGTGCCCAGTTCCTGGTGGCAGCTGTTGCAACGTGCGTCTTCGACGATGGCGCGCCGCGGGCTGTAGCCGGTGGCCACCTTCTGCACGTTCGGCGTGATCACGATCAGGCCACCCACCTTGTTGGCCGCGCCGATGGGCGATGCCGCCACCGGGTAGTCGGGCAGGTTGATCTGCGTGAGCGGCAGGGTGCTCGTCACGTTGTACGAGTAGCCCACGCCGCCGGTGAGCATCACCGCGTTGTCGGGGATGGTCACGCCGGTGAGCGTGGCGGTGTAGTAGCCATCGGCATCCGGGCCGGTGAGGGTGCCCTTGCCGGTGCCGGTGGAGGTACCGTTCCACAGGCTGCGCAGGTAGCCCGAGGCCGACGCGTTGAAGTCCGTCGGGGCGGCGATGCCGTCCTGCGGGACCGCGAACACGAAGTACACGCTCGGCGAACCCATGAAGTTGTCCCAGACTTCAGTGACGGTGGCCGAAGGAACGTTCAGGTCCTTGCGGGCGCCGTTCTGGAGCATGCGGAACACCATCACCGGTTGCTTGGACGCGTTGCGCGCAACGCTCTTGATGTCGTAGCTGACCTTGACGGCACCTTCAGGCAGGCGCGCCGTGTTCGAGGCGATCCAGGCCGAGTTGGTGTTGGCGCTGCCACCGGCCACATGCAGGGCGCTCGCCAGGTTCGGCGGCGTGACCGGCAGGTGGTTGATGTCGTTCGTGGCCGCCTTGTGGCACAGCACGCACAGCGAATCGTCGGCCTGCGCGCCACCCACGTGGCCGTGGGTGCTGGTGGTCAGGCCCTTGGCCGCGTCAGCCAGCGTCACGCCCTTGCCGGTGGTGAAGTTGATGCCGTCGTGGCAGGAACCGCAGGCCAGCTTGCTGGGCATGGCCTTCCAGTTGTCACCCTGCGCTGTCTTGGCGGTGGAGGTGGCAGAGCCGTCGTGGCACTTCGTGCAGTTGCGGATGTCCTGCGGGTAGTGCACTTCGTTGGCCTTGACGCCACCGTAGTCGTAGTTCTTCTTCGCGAGGATGCCGCCCAGGTGCACCTTGTGGATGAAGTTGGGCAGGTTGCCCACCGTGCGACCGTCCACCACGTAGGTGGTGCTGGTGAAGGTGTTGGTCGCGGTGTTGACGGTGGCTTCCGTGCGGCCGTAGCGGCGCTGGTCGGTGTGGCAGACCACGCAGTAGCGCACTTCGTTGCGGCTGCCGCCATGGAAGCTGGCCGCGGAGTCTTGTGCGCTGTCGCCCGGAATGCCGCCCAGCTTGCGGTGGCACTCATTGCACTTGGCAGTGGAGGCGATGTCGCGCGTGGTGTCGGTGGCGCTCACCGGCTTGCCGGTGGCGGGGATGAAGTCGTGGATCACGTCCACCGGGTTCTTCATCGGCACGGCGGTCGTCACCTGCACCGCGTTGGCGGTGTTGGTGCCGGTGCCGGGCGCGTTGCCGGAGATCTGGATCGTGAGGCGGTGCGTCAGGTTCGGCTCGAACGTCAGGTCACCCAGGTCGGCCTTGTTGTTGACGCCGGTCACCGTCATCGCCGCGACCTGGTCCTTGATCTTGGTGACGTCGCGGTAGAAGGTGTAGGCGTAGGTGCCGTTCTTGTTGTCGACCAGCGTGCCGGTGTTGTCGGTGCTGGGCCGCGTGGGCGCGGCGGCGGCGGTGGTGGTGGGCACCGTCGTGACGATGTAGCTCACCCACTTGCTGGGGCTGCCGTTGGTGCCGGGCACCAGCTTGGCCATCGAGAAGGCCAGGTTCGGGTAGCTCGCCAGCGTGGCGGTGGACGACTTGGACGTGCTGCCGAAGCCGATGATGGCGTTGCCGTCCTGGTCGGTCAGCGAGAAGTGCACCACGGGAGCGCCGGCGGTCGTGACCTTGCCGACATTCACCTTCACGTTCAACGCCGCGAAGGTGGCGGCGGGCGTGTTGGACGTCAGCGTGATCGGCGAGGTGCCGGTGGGCACCGTGACCGGCGGCCCTTCGACAACAGGCGGTGGTGTGGTCGGCGTGGGGTCGGAGCTGCCTCCGCCACCACCGCAGCCGGCCAGGAGGGCCAGCACGCTGGCGGCGGCGAGGCCTGCCCAGCGGCGGGTGTTCTTGTTGTCCATGGACGCTCTCCTTGGTGAGCACTAGCTGGAACGCAAGACGCTACAGAACTGCACGCACAGGTTGAACCACCCCGCCGCGACACCTTCCTTAGCGTCTTTTGGCCTGGGCCAGTCTATTCCGCTGATCTTCACCAATGTTGACAAAGATCAGTTCCGCGAGGTCGATGGGGTGAACCCGCGACAGTTCGCGGCGACCAAGGCCCCGCGCATTCCGAGCGTGTTGCTGGGTTTTACCGGATACCGGGGCGCGCCCGGGCCCCCGGACACTGCGCAGCAGCGCCTTGCCGCCATGCGGAATGGTGTTGCGGCTTGACTTGGGTCATGCTGCGATACGTGTTCCTGACCATCATCTGCAACCAACGTGGGCCTGACGAAGGGCCGCGTTCCCAACCAAGCCGAGGACATCACTCATGACCGGGCCCCTCGCCATCGCCGCCGCCGACGCGGCCACCTCGCGTGACCGTTCGGCGCACAGCCTGCCGATCCCGCGCTATCTGGAGCAGGTGTACTGGTGGGCCTATGTCCACCCGAATGCCGTCAACGTGTTCGAGCGCGAGTGGCTCGTCAACGCGATCCTGTTCAACAACTACGGCAAGCTGCGGGATGCCGCGCTGGCCGAGCTGGGCGAGGTGGTGCACGGCCGCACGCTGCAGGTGGCCTGCGTCTACGGCAACCTCACGCCGAAGCTGCAGCAGCGCCTGGCGCCCGATGCCAGCCTGGAAGTGGTGGACATCCTGCCGATCCAGCTGCAGAACCTGGGCAAGAAGCTGCCCCACCTGGAGCGCGTCACGCTGACGCAGGGCGACTCTTCCTCCCTGGCCGCGGCCGACGCCAGCCTGGACCAGGTGCTGCTGTTCTTCCTGCTGCACGAGCAGCCCGAGCATGTGCGCCGCGCCACGCTGGCCGAGGCGATGCGCGTGGTCAAGCCCGGTGGCAAGGTGGTGATCGTCGATTACCACCGTCCCGTGGCCTGGCACCCGATGCGCCCGCTCATGCGCCTGGTGTTCCGCAAGCTGGAACCCTATGCGATGGACCTGTGGCGCAACGAAGTGCGTGACTTCCTGTCTGCAGACCATCAGCCGGCCAGCCTGACCAAGCAGACCTACTTTGGCGGCCTGTACCAGAAACTGGTGCTGACCCGCTAGGGTCTGTTCACAGCACGGAGATGACCTCCGCGGTGTGATCAGGCCCTAACCAAGCGAGGCGTTCATGGAGCTCTTGAAGTGCGATGTGGCCATCGTCGGCGCCGGAGGTGCCGGCCTGCGGGCCGCCATCGCGGTGGCCGAGGGCCACCCCGGCCTGTCGATCGCGTTGATCTCCAAGGTCTACCCGATGCGCAGCCACACGGTGGCGGCCGAGGGTGGGGCCGCGGCGGTGACGCAGCCGCATGACAGCCTGGAGGCCCATTTCCACGACACCGTGGCCGGGGGCGACTGGCTGTGCGAGCAGGACGTGGTGGAGTTCTTCGTCGGCAAGGCCCACGAAGAGATGGTGCAGATGGAGCACTGGGGCTGCCCCTGGAGCCGCCGGCCCGACGGCCACGTGAACGTGCGCGCCTTCGGCGGCATGAAGATCGAACGCACGTGGTTCGCCGCCGACAAGACCGGCTTCCACATGCTGCACACGCTGTTCCAGACCTCGATCAAGTACCCTGCGATCCGGCGCCTGGACGAGCACTTCTGCGCCGACCTGCTGGTGCACGAAGGGCGGGTGCAGGGCGTGGTCACCATCGACATCGGCACCGGCGAGTTCACGCTGGTGCAGGCCAAGTCGGTGATCATCGCCACCGGCGGCGCCGGCCGCGTGTTCCGTGAAAACACCAACGGCGGCATCGTCACCGGCGACGGCATGGCCCTGGCCTACCGCCACGGCGTGCCGCTGCGCGACATGGAGTTCGTGCAGTACCACCCCACCTGCATGCCGGGCACCGGCCTGCTGTTCACCGAGGCCTGCCGTGGCGAGGGGGGCTTCCTGCTCAACAAGGACGGCTACCGCTACCTGCAGGATTACGGCCTGGGGCCGGCCACGCCGGAGCCTCGCAACAAGGCGATGGAACTCGGCCCGCGTGACCGCCTGAGCCAGGCCTACTGGCACGAGAAGCAGAAGGGCCGCACCATCAGCGGCCCGCATGGCGAGGTGGTGCACCTCGACCTGCGCCACCTGGGCGAGAAGAAGCTGCGCGAGCGCCTGCCGCAGATCTACGAGCTGGCGGTGGAATACCTGGGTGTCGACCCGGCCCAGGCGCCGATTCCGGTGCTGCCGGCCGTGCACTACACGATGGGCGGCATCACCGCCGACGGCAAGACCGCCGCGCCGCTGCCGGGCCTGTATTCGGTGGGCGAGTGCTCCAGCGTGGGCATCCACGGCGCCAACCGGCTGGGCTCGAACTCGCTCACCGAGCTCATCGTCTTCGGCAAGGTGGCGGGCGACGAGGCCGCGGCCTTTGCCAGGCAGGTGGGCCATGGCGATGCGGGCGTGCTGGGCCGCATGGCCAGCGAGATGCAGGCGCGTGCGCTGGGCATCGTGTCCAACCGCAGTGGCAGCGAACGCACCGCCACGCTGCGCAAGGAAATGGCCAAGACCATGGAAGACGGCTGCGGCATCTACCGCACCGCCGAGACCATGCAGGCCACCTGCGACAAGCTGGCCGAGCTGAAGCTGCGCTACCGCAACCTGAAGCTCGACGACCAGTCCAAGGCCTGGAACACCGACTGGCTGCTGGCCATCGAGCTGGGCTTCCTGCTCGACGTGGCGCAGGCGATGGCGCACTCGGCGCTGCAGCGCAAGGAATCGCGGGGCTCGCACCAGCGGCTCGACGGTTACGAGCAGCGCGACGACGTGAACTTCCTGCAGCACAGCCTGGCCTACTACCAGGGCGACGCGGCCCCCCGCATCGCCTACGGCCCCGTGAAGATCACCAGTTCGCCACCCGGCACGCGCGCCTACGGCGCCGCCGGCGAGGCGGCCGACGCCGAACGCAAGGCGAAGGAGAAGAGCCATGGCTGAGCCACATGGCAAGACCATCGAGATCGAAGTCCTGCGCTACCGCCCCGAGCAGGAAGACAAGCCGGTGTGGCAGCGCTACACCGTGCCCTACACCGACGACATGTCGGTGCTGCAGGGGCTGCAGTACATCAAGGACGAACTCGACGGCACGCTGAGCTTCCGCTGGTCCTGCCGCATGGCCATCTGCGGCAGCTGCGGGATGATGGTCAACGGCAAGCCGCACCTGTCGTGCCAGACCTTCCTGCGCGAGTTCCTGCCCGGCCCGGTGCGGGTGGAGGCGCTGTCGCACTTCCCGATCGAGCGCGACCTGGTGGTCGACGTCGAGCCCTTCATCGAGAAGCTCGAGTCGATCAAGCCCTTCATCATCCCGAAAGAGCCGCGCAAGCTCAGCGAAGGCGAGTACCTGCAGACGCCGCACCAGCTCGAGCAGTTCGAGCAGTTCAGCTCCTGCATCAACTGCATGCTGTGCTACGCGGCCTGCCCGCAGTTCGGGCTGGACAACAACTTCACCGGCCCCGGCGTGCTGGCGCTGCTGCACCGCTACAACGCCGATTCGCGCGATGGCGGCCGCGAGGAGCGCATGAAGATCGTCAACGCCGAAGAAGGCGTATGGAGCTGCACGGCCGTGGGCTACTGCTCCGAGGTCTGCCCGAAGCACGTGGACCCGGCCAACGCGGTGAACCAGAACAAGGTGAACAGCGCGAAGGACTACTTCCTGCGCTTCGTCACCCCACGTGGGGGCAAGTGATGAACCCGACAACCGGTGCCCGTAAGAAGAAGACCTATGTCCGCCCGATGGCGGGCTGGTGGAACCGCGACCCGTTCTTCATGCGCTACATGCTGCGCGAGATCACCGCGGTGGCGGTGTTCGCGTACGCGGTGGAGCTGATGTGGGGCGTGATCCGCCTCTCGCAAGGCGAGGCGGCCTGGAATGGCTGGCTCGCGGCGGTGGCTTCGCCGCTGGGGCTGCTGCTGAACCTGGTGCTGCTGGTCTCGATGGTGATCCACGCCCGCAGCTGGTTCGAGATCATGCCCAAGACGATGCCGATGATGTTCATCGGCGGCCAGCGCGTGCCCGCCGCCACGATCACCCGCGCCGGATTCGCAGCCACGGCCGTCGCCACCCTGGTGGTGCTGGCCATTGCATGGATGGCCCGGCCATGAAACGCTCCAACGCCCCGATCTTCTGGTTGATGTTCGGCGCCGGGGGCATGCTGTCGGCGCTGCTGGGCACCGCGCTGGTGTTCGTCACCGGCATTGCCGTGCCGCAGGGCTGGTGGCTGCCCACCGAGTTGCTGAGCTACCCGCGCATGCTGGCCTTCGCGCAGCACTGGTTCGGCAAGGGCTTCCTGTTCGTCGTGATCGCGCTGTTCGCCTGGCATGCGGTGCACCGCATCTTCCACAGCCTGCACGACATCGGCGTGCACACCGGCGCGGTGGCCAAGCTCGTCTGCTACGGCAGCGCACTGGTGATCACGCTGGTCACAGCCTCGAACCTGCTGCGCCTGGGGTTCTGAAACCCTGCCTGCGGCGCAGGGGGCCGATCTCGCGCTAACCTTGGCGCCCTGCTCACCGCACGGCGCCGAGGGAACATTGCCATGATCGCTGCCATCTGGATCATCACCGCCATCCTGGTCGGCCTGTGGAGCTTTGCCGGCTGGGGCGCGCACACGCTGGTGGTGCGGGGCGTGAGCTGGGCCGGCGACCTGAAGCCGCTGCTCGACCAGCTGCCCTATGGCGCGGTGGTGGAGCGCTGGTTCCCCGGCTGGCAAGATGCGCTGAAGCTCGCGATCGACCTGATGCAGCAGGCGCTGGCCTGGCTGGGCGGTGCCGCGCCGTTGCTGGTGTGGGCCGTGTGGGGCGTGGGCACCGCGGTGATGCTGATCGGTGCCGGCGTGCTGACCGCGATCATCGCGCTGGTGCGCAAGAACTCGCCGCCTCCGGTGCCGCCAGGCGCCCAGCCCGGGCCTGGCCAATCCCGGCCCGCCTGAGCCGCGGGCCGGCGCCTTCAGGGCGGGCCGCCCAGGGCCGACAAGGCCTGCTCGATGGCCGCCGTGTCAGTGGGCCGCACCAGCCGCGCCTGTTCGACGCCATCGCGCAGGAACACCAGCGTCGGCCACAGCCGCACCTTGAACGATCGGCCCAGCGGCCGGCCCGGGCCGTCTTCCACCCGGAGGTGCCGCACCGCCGGATGCCGGGCCAGCGCCTGCGCCACCCGCGGCTGCGCGGCACGGCAATGGCCACACCAGCCGGTGCCGAACTCCAGCAGCGTGGCGCCGGGCAGCGCGTCGACCTGCTCGCGCAGGGGCTCGGGGTGCACGAAGCCTGCGGGCGGGTTCATGGCGTGGTGTCTCGACCGGCGGTGAGTGAGGTCATCCGGGCAGGGTGTCCCAGTGGTCGTGGCGCTCGCGCCGTTCCTGGCGGTAGTTGGTCACCTCCAGGCGGATGCCGTCCGGGTCTTCGAAGAAGGTGGCCATGTAGTCGGGCGCGTAGTCGGGGTACAGCCTGGCGTCGGTGGCGGCAATGCCCGCGGCCTGCAGCTGCAGCGCCACCGCCTGCACCTCGGCAGCCGACTCCACGCGCAGGCAGAAGTGGTGCAGTCCCGGCGCGTAGGCGTCGTGCGGCGTGGCACGCCGTGCCGGGCGCAGCACGAAGCCGAACTGGCGGTTGTAGAACTGCACGTGCGGGTCGCCGCCCAGCGTGAAGCGGTTCTTGCGAAAGCCCAGCACCTGGCCCAGCGCCAGGTCGTAGAACGCCTCGGACCGGGCCAGGTCCGACACCGCGATGTAGAGGTGGTCGATGCCGATAACGTCTGCCATGGCGCGCTGCCTGCGGGGTGGGGTGGTTCGTGCCGGGCTGCCATTGTCCAGGGCCGGCAGCGCGCCGGTGTCGCCGGCCGCAATGCCGCTGCCTGCAACGGGCCTGATGGTCGACCCGCAGGCGCGTTTGCCGGCAGGCTGCTACGCTGAGCGCCCCTTTGACGGATCCGCCCCTGCCAGGAGCTTCTGCGATGCAGTACACCCGCCTCGGCGCCACCGGCCTGATGGTCTCCCGCATCTGCCTGGGTTGCATGACCTACGGTGTGCCCGACCGTGGCCAGCACCCCTGGACACTGGACGAAGAGGCCAGCCGTCCGCTGCTGCGCCAGGCGCTGGACCTGGGCATCAATTTCTTCGACACCGCCAACGCCTACTCGGACGGCACCTCCGAGGAGATCGTGGGCCGCGCACTTCGCGAGTTTGCGCGCCGCGACGAGATCGTGGTGGCCACCAAGGTGCGCTTTCCGCTGCGCCGCGGGCCCAACATCGGCGGTCTGTCACGCAAGGCCATCTTCACCGAGATCGATGCCAGCCTGCGGCGACTGGGCATGGACCACGTGGACCTGTACCAGATCCACCGCTGGGACCCGCACACGCCGATCGAGGAAACCATGGAAGCGCTGCACGACGTGGTGAAGGCCGGCAAGGCGCGCTACATCGGGGCCTCCTCGATGCATGCGTGGCAGTTCGCCAAGGCGCAGCACCTGGCCGAGCGGCATGGCTGGACCCGCTTCGTCAGCATGCAGCCCGAGCTGAGCCTGCTGTACCGCGAGGAAGAGCGCGAGATGCTGCCGCTGTGCCGCGACCAGGGCGTGGGCGTGATCCCCTGGAGCCCGCTGGGCCGCGGCCGCCTGGCCCGCCCCTGGGGCACGCAGACGCCGCGCTCGGACACCGATGATTTCGGCAAGCTGCTGTTCGCCCGCACCGAAGAGGCCGACCAGCGCGTGGCCGACGCGCTCTCGGCGCAGAGCGAGCGCCGCGGCCTGCCGCGCGCACAGCTGGCGCTGGCCTGGCTGCTGAACAAGCCCGGCGTCACCGCGCCGATCGTCGGGGCCTCGAAGCCCGAGCACCTGGCCGACGCGGTGGCCGCGATCAAGCTCGAGATGAGCGCATCCGACATGGCCGAACTCGAGGCCCCCTACCTGCCGCACGCCGTGGTGGGATTCGAATGACCCTCACCGGTGTCGCCATGACCAGCCCCAAGTCCCCCAATGCCATCACCACGGTGCTGGTGCCCGATGCCGACTGGCTCGCCAAGCAGGCCGCCGAGGAGATCCTCGACCCGCTGCTGCCCATCGTCGACCCGCACCACCACCTGTGGGACCGCCGCCGCCACCGCTACCTGCTGCCCGAACTGCTGGCCGACACCGGCAGCGGCCACAACGTGGTGGCCACCGTGTTCGTCGATTGCGTGGCCTTCTACCGGGCCGACGGGCCCGCCGAGCAGCGCTCGCTGGGCGAGACCGAGTTCGCCAACGGCGTGGCCGCCATGGCCGCCAGCGGCCTGTACGGCGCCACGCGGGCCTGTGCCGGCATCGTGAGCTTTGCCGACCTGACGCGCGGTGCCGCGGTGCGCGCGCTGCTGGAGGCGCATCTGCGCGCCGGCAACGGCCGCTTCAAGGGCATCCGCCACGCCGGCGCGTGGGACGCGAGCGAGCTCATCCACAACGGCCACACCAACCCGCCGCAGGGCCTGTATGGCAGCGCGGCCTTCCGCGAGGGCTTTGCCCAGCTGGCGCCGCTGGGCCTGTCGTTCGAGGCTTGGCAGTACCACCCGCAGCTGCCCGAGGTGCTGGCGCTGGCGCAGGCCTTCCCGCAGACGCAGATCGTCCTGAACCACGTGGGCGGCGTGCTCGGCGTCGGGCCCTACGCCGGCCGCACCGACGAAGTGTTCGCCGGCTGGAAGCGCGACATGCTGGCGCTGGCGCAATGCCCCAACGTGAACGTCAAGCTCGGCGGCCTGGGCATGCCGATCGGCGTGTTCGATTTCCACCTGCGCACCGCGCCGCCCAGCTCGCAGCAGATCGCCGAGGCCTGGCGCCCGTGGATCGACACCTGCATCGAGGCCTTCGGCGCCGAGCGCTGCATGTTCGAGAGCAACTTCCCGGTGGACAAGGTCAGCACCGGCTATGCGGTGCTGTGGAATGCGTTCAAGCGTTTGGCCGCCGGCGCCTCGGCCGGCGAGCGCACGGCACTGTTCAGCGGCACCGCCAGCCGCGTGTACCGGCTCTGACACACCGCATGTCGCATCACACAAGGAGACCCGCATGACCCTCCCCATCCCCCCCCACGGCCTGCAACTGCGTTCCGAGGTGCGCGCCAGCGGCGAGCTGGTGCTCTCGCTGGCCGAGGTGCCCACGCCCACGCCCGGGCCGGACGAGGTGCTGGTGCGCGTGGAGGCCTCGCCGATCAACCCCTCGGACATCGGCCTGCTGTTCGGCGCGGCCGACATGGGCAGCGCGCAACTGGGCGGCACCGCCGAGCGCCCGGTGCTCACCGCCCGCATTCCCGACAAGTACATGAAGGCCATGGCCGGCCGGGTGGGCCAGTCGCTGCCGGTGGGCAACGAAGGCGCGGGCACCGTGGTGGCCGCCGGGTCCTCGCCCGCGGCGCAGGCCCTGCTGGGGCGCACCGTGGCCGGGCTGGGCGGCGCGATGTACGCGCAGTACCGCTGCCTGCCGGTGGCGCAATGCCTGGTGCTGCCCGAGGGCGCCACCGCGGCCGAGGGCGCCTCGTGCTTCGTGAACCCGCTCACCGCGCTGGGCATGGTCGAGACCATGCGGCGCGAGGGCCACACGGCCCTGGTGCACACCGCCGCCGCGTCGAACCTGGGCCAGATGCTCAACCGCATCTGCCTGAAGGACGGCATCGCGCTGGTCAACATCGTGCGCAAGCCCGAGCAGGCGGCGCTGCTGCGCGGCCAGGGCGCGCAGCACGTGGTGGATTCCAGCGCCCCCGATTTCATCGAGGCCCTCACCGAGGCCGTGGCCGCCACCGGCGCCACGATCGCGTTCGACGCCATCGGCGGCGGCCGCCTGGCCGGCCAGATCCTGGGCGCGATGGAGGCGGCCGCGGTGCGCAAGGCCACCGAGTACAGCCGCTATGGATCGAACACCTTCAAGCAGGTGTACATCTACGGCGGCCTGGACACCGGCCCGACCGAAGTGGTGCGCAACTTCGGCATGACCTGGGGCATGGGTGGATGGCTGCTGTTCCCCTTCCTGCAGCGGGTGGGCCCCGCCGTGGCGCAGGCGCTGAAGGACCGCGTGGCCGCCGAGCTCAAGACCACCTTCGCCAGCCACTATGCCGGCGAGATCTCGCTGGCCGAGGCGCTGCAGCCCACGCACATCAGCCGATATGGCCAGCGCGCCACCGGGGCCAAGTTCCTGATCAACCCCAGCCGCGCTTGATCGCCTCGGGGCCGGGCCCGAGGCTGCCGGCCCGCTGACCGGTTCACCCACGATGACGCTCGCCGAGATCCGCCGCTTCGCGCTGGCCCTGCCCGAGGCCAGCGAGGCGCCGCACTTCCACTACAGCTCGTACCGTGTGCGCGGCAAGATCTTCGTCACGGTGCCGCCGGAGCAGACGCACCTGCACGTGTTCGTGGCCGACGAGCATCGCGAGCCTGCCCTGGCCATGCACCCCGGCTTCCTGGAAAAGCTGCTGTGGGGGGGCAAGGTGGTGGGCCTGCGCGTGGCCTTGGCGCGGGCTGAACCTGCGGTGGTGCGCCAGCTGGTACAACAGGCCTGGGCGCGCAAGGCGCCCAAGTCGCTGCTGTCTGCCCGAACGAAAGGACCCTGACGATGAACGCTGCCGCCATGCCACCGGTCGAGACCGTGCAGGCCATCCTCGATCCGCTGTTGCCGGGCCTGATGGGTGTGCGCCTGGTCGAGCTCAGCCCCGAGCGCGTGGTGGCCGAGATGCTGGTGCGGCCCGACCTGTGCACCACCGGCGGCACGCTGCACGGCGGGGCCTCGATGGCCTTTGCCGACACACTGGGCGGCGTGGGCACCTTCCTGAACATGGGCCCGGGCAAGCGCACCACCACCACCGATTCGAGCACCAAGTTCATCGGTGCCGCACGCGTGAACACCACGGTGCGTGGCGAGTGCGTGGCGGTGCACCGGGGCCGCACCACGATGGTCTGGCAGACCCGCATCACCAGCGCCGAGGGCAAGCTGTGCGCGCTGGTCACGCAGACGCAGCTCGTCATCGAGGCCTGAAGCGCCGGGCGCCGGCGCGGCCCGCGCACACAGCGGCGCAGCGGGCTGGCGGTGGCGCTTCTGACACACTGGACGTTCCTGCAACCACCCCCCCGGTTCACCCATGGCGAGCATCTGGAAGCGCAAGGTCACGCTGGAGATCCTGAAGAAGATCCACGTCGGCACGACGGTGGAACACCTGGGCATCGAGCTGCTCGAGCTGGGCGACGACTTCATCCGCGCCCGCGCGCCGGTGGATCACCGCACCAAGCAGCCCGCGGGCATCCTGCACGGCGGCGTGTCGGTGCTGCTGGCCGAGACCCTGGGCTCCAACGGTGCCGCGCTGGCCGCGCCCGAAGGCCATCGCGTGGTGGGGCTGGACATCAATGCCAACCACATCCGCAGCGCCAGCGAGGGCTGGGTCTATGGCATTGCGCGGCCGGTGCACATCGGCCGCAGCACCCATGTCTGGCACATCGACATCACCAACGAGGCCGGCCAGCTGACCTGTGTCTCGCGCATCACGATGGCGGTGCTGGCGCCGGCGGGCTGAGAGCTTGAGAGGCTTTCCCATGCCCATCGTTGCCCTGACCCCGGCCGAACTGCGTGTCAACGTCGACCCCGACAGCCTGGGCTTCGACGACACGGCCGAGCTGGTGCAGCAGCCGCTGTCCTGGATCGGCCAGGAGCGGGCCGAGCAGGCCGCCCGCTTCGGCCTGCAGATGGACCAGCCGGACTACAACCTGTTCGTGCTGGGCGAGGTGGGCAGCGGCCGCGCCACGCTGATGCAGCAGATGATGCAGCGCGTGGCCGCCGAGCGGCCGGTGCCGCCCGACCTGGTGTACCTGCACAACTTCGACACGCCCGAGCTGCCGCGCGCGCTGCGCCTGCCGGCCGGCGAAGGCCGGCTCTTGCGCCAGATGATGGGCGACCTGGCCCGCACCCTGCAGGACGAGATCCCCAAGCGCCTGGCCGCGCTGGACGTGAAGGCCGAGAGCGAACGCCTGCAGACGGCGCACCAGGCCGAGGAGGACCAGGCCTACGCCGAGCTGAGCGCCTTCGCCGAGGCCCGCAACTTCGCGCTGATGCGCGAGGACGGCCGCCTGGTCTTCACCCAGCGGGACGAGCAGGGCCAGGCGCTCACCGCGGCCAAGGCCATCACGCTGCCGCGTGAGCGGCGCGAGGCCATCGCCGCGGCCGAGGAAGCGCTGCGCGCCGAGGTCAACCGCTTCCTCGACAAGGCCCAGGCGCGTGACCTCGCACTGAAGGAGGCGCTGGATGCGCTGCGCCGCCAGGGCCTCAAGCCGCTGCTCGAACGCGAGGCGCAGAAGATCCGCAACGCGCTGCGCAAGCAGATCAAGGACTCGGTCAAGCTGGGTCATTACCTCGAGCAGGTGCAGCACGACGTGCTGGAGAACCTGGAGCTGTTCCAGCCCGGTGGCGAGCACGAGGAGATGCGCATCGGCGCGCTGGTGGAGCTGTACTCGCGGCTGCGGGTGAACGTGGTGGTGGACAACCACGGCCGCGAGGGCGCGCCGGTGATCGTGGACGACAACCCGGTGTTCCGCTCGCTCTTCGGCAGCATCGAGTACGAGGCCGAGAACGACGTGCTGGTCACCGATTTCTCGCGCATCCGGGCCGGCAGCCTGCTCAAGGCCCATGGCGGCTTCCTGATGCTGCACCTCACCGACCTGCTGGCCGACCCGCCGGTGTGGGAGAAGCTGCGCCGTTTCCTGCGCAGCGGCCGCCTGCAGATCGAGGAGCCGGGCATGGTGTACGCCCAGATCTCGGCCGTGTCGCTGCAGCCCGAGCCGGTGGACGTGGAGGTCAAGATCGTGCTCGTCGCCTCGGTCGACGACTACTACCTGCTGCAGGAAGGCGACCCGGAGTTCGCGCGCCGCTTCCGCTGCAAGGTGGACTTTGCCGAGAGCTTCGACGCCACCCCGGCCTCGCGCCAGGCCACCGCGGTGTACGTGGCCCACACCTGCGCCCGGCTGGGGCTGCCGCACTTCTCGGCCGCCGCGGTGGCGGCGCTGATCGAGGCCACCCACCGCGAGGCCGAAGACCAGTTCCGGCAAAGCGCCATCTTCGCCAACACCGAGGCGCTGGTGGTCGAAAGCGCGGCGCTGGCCCGCGCACGCGCGGCCCGGCTGGTGGGGGCGGTGGATGTGCAGGCCGCCATCCAGGCGCGCCAGCATCGGCACGACCACCCCGAGCAGCGGCTGCAGGAGTCCATCGTCGACGGCCAGCGCCTGCTCGCGGTGGTCGGCGAGCGCGTGGGCCAGGCCAACGGCCTGACGGTGGTCGACCTGGGCGACCATGCCTTCGGCTTTCCGGTGCGGGTGACCGCGGCCACCCATGCCGGCGACGAAGGGCTGGTCAACATCGAGCGCGAGGTCGAGCTCTCCGGCCCCATCCACGACAAGGGCGTGCTCATCCTGCAAAGCCACCTGAGCGCGCTGTTCGGCCATGTTGCGCCGCTGGCATTGAATGCCGCGGTGGTGTTCGAGCAGGAGTACAACGGTGTCGAGGGCGATTCGGCCTCCTGCGCCGAGTTTTATGCCCTGCTGTCGGCGCTGTCCGGGCTGCCGCTGAAGCAGGCCATCGCGGTGACCGGCGCGCTCAACCAGCACGGCGAGATGCTGCCCGTGGGCGGCATCAACGAAAAGATCGAAGGCTTCTTCCGCAGCTGCGAGCTGCTGGGGCTGAACGGGCAGCAAGGCGTGCTGATCCCCTCGCGCAACCGCCGCCACCTGATGCTGAGCCCGCGCGTGGTGCAGGCGGTGCAGGCGGGCCGTTTCCACATCCACACCGCCGATCTGGCCAGCGAGGGCATGGAACTGCTCACCGGCGTGCGCTTCGGCAGCCTGGGCCCGGGCGGCTACCCGGCCGACACGGTGCTGGGCCGTGCCCAGGCCACCTTGCAGGCCTACCGCCGCGCCTGCGAATCGCTGGACGCACGCCGCCCGGCGCGCCGGCCGCGCGCGGCGCGGCCGCCCAAGCTGGAATCAAGGCGCCGCTGACGGCGCGCCCGCGGCACCGCGGGCGCGGGGGCCCCTGGCCAGGCGGCCGCACCCGGCGTGCAGGCCGTCACGGAACTCGTGCACACATGCCGGCCTGCGCTCAGGTGCAGGGGGGTGCGGGTCGAAGCCTGCTGGAGACAATCCGACGGTTAACAAATGTAACGCGTTGGGACCTCCCCAGAACAACTCCACCATGAACCTCACATCCTGTGTTTCGCTCGGCCTGGTGCTGGCGGGCTGCGTGGCCAGCAGCCAAGCGGCCTACGTCACCGTGCGCTTCGACAACCCGATCTTCAGCGGCGTGCCAGGCACGGCCTACGACAACGTCACCGTCACCTATCCCAAGCAGGCCGGCGGCGGCACCGAATCTGCGGGCACCGCGGCCGGCCGGTTCCAGGGCACGGTGCTGGCCTACGGTGGTGTGTCGCCCAGCATCTTCGTCGACAGCCTGAACGACCTGTACACCTACTGCTACGACATCTACGAGCACGTGGGCAGTGGCTGGACCGTGAACTACACGATCAACCTGAACGGCGAGCAGGCCCGCACGCTGGATTTCCTGGGCGCGGTGAACGCGGTGCTGAACCAGGGCCAGCCCACGTTCGACACCTTTGCCTGGCTGCACCCGGGCAGCGGCGCGGTGGCCGCGGCGGTGCAACTGGGCATCTGGGAAAGCCGGTACGACACCGGCGCCTGGGGCCTGGCCGGCGGCAGTTTCAAGGCCAGCGGCATCGACGCAGGCACGCAGGCGGTGCTCAACAGCTTCTTCGCCGCCATCGACACCTCGGCCGCGCTCGACGGCAAGTGGGTGATGACGCTGGAATCGGCCGGCTTCCAGGACATGATCACCGGCGACCCGCCCGGCACCGTGCCCGAGCCCGCCACGCTGGCGTTGCTGGGCACGGCCTTCGCCGGGCTGGCCGCCACGCGCCGCCGCCGCCGCGCGAGCGGCGGCTAGGCTCAGCTGCCGTCATCCAGCTCCTGGTTCTTCAGCTCGGCAAACTTCGAGGCCATCGTCGGGTTGCCGCGCGTGAGGCGCTTGATCGTGAGGTCCTCGGCCTTGTCATTGGCGAGCCGCAGGTTGTTCGCCGACTTGTGAAGCGCTTCCTTCGTCTTCTCCAGGTCTCGGATCGCCTCGTCGATGCGCTTGATGGCTTCGACAAAGCCCTCGGATGCCAGCCGCCAGTTCCGGCCAAAGGCCGCCTTGAACTCGTCGATCTGCTTCTCGAAGTTCGTGATGTCGATGTTCTGCGCCTTCACCAAGGCGAGCTCGGTCTTGAACTTCAGCGCGTTCTGCGCGGCATTGCGCAACAGCGTGATGATCGGGATGAAGAACTGCGGACGCACCACATACATCTTCGGGTAGCGATGCGAGACATCGACAATCCCGGAGTTGTAGAGCTCGCTGTCGGGCTCCAGCAGTGACACCAGGACCGCATACTCGCAGCCCTTTTCGGCGCGGTCCTTGTCCAGCTCTTTCAGGAAGTCCTCGTTCTTCTTCTTGGTCGCGGTCTCGTCGCTTTCGTTCTTCATCTCGAACATGATCGAGACGACCTCGATGTTGGCCTCGTCCAGATCGCGGAAGACATAGTCGCCCTTGCTCCCGGTGCGGGCGTCGTTGTCCTTCTCGAAGTAGGCCCGCGGGAACGCCGTCGCCCGGATCCGGTTGAACTCGGTCTCGCAGTGCTGCTCCAGGGTCTCGCCGACCATCTTGGTCGACAGGCGCGCCTTCAAGTCCCGGAGCCGCTCGATCGTGTCATCGCGGTCCTTGATCTGCGTCTCGTAGCGGTCCTTCAGGGCCTTCTCGGCAAGCTGCTTCTCGAGGGTTGCCCGCTCCAGGCCGCTCTTGAACTCGTCGCGCTCCTTCTCGACCTGGCCCACAGCCTGCATGACGGCGAGCCGGCTCGCCATCGTGCTGGCCTCGAGCCTCGCGTTCAGTTCCTGGATCTCCTTCTCCCGCGCCGCGGCCAGGTTCTGCAATTCGTTCAGGAGCCTGGCCTCGGCCAGTTGCGCCGCTGTCTGCTGGTCGCGCCGGGCTTCCTTCAGCTCGTTGGCCAGCGCGTCGCGCTCCTTTTCCACTGCGCTGAGGGCCTCGGCCACCGCCAGCTTCTGCGACATGCCACCGGCATCGAGCCTGGCCCTGAGTTCGAGAATCTCCGCGTCCTTTGCCGCGGCGACCTGTTGCATCTCGCCGGCAAGCTTGGCGCGGGCGAGTTCGACAGCGGCCCGCTTGTCCTGCTCGGCCAGCTCCAGCCGCTCATGCAGCTGGTGCTCGAACTCGGTGTCGCGAACCTGCTTGAGGATGTCCGCATAACCGGCTTCGTCGATCTTGAACGCCTTGCGGCAATGGGGGCAGATGATTTCGTGCATTCGGCGTGCTCGCTGTCTTGCCGGCCCGGTCGCCGCGGTGGGGCGACCTGCGTCGGCTCGGTCACAGGAAGCATACGTCCCCGCCCCCCCCCAGGGCTCACGGCCGGCGCCGAGGCGCCGGACCCCGCACAGGCCGACTCAGGCGCACCGGCGCCGGAAAGCACTGGTGGCGGCCAGCGACAACAGGGCGAGTGCCACCAGGCCCGATCCCGTGGGCTCAGACACTTGCGCCTGGGCAGGGTGGAAGTAGGTGAACGCCAAGGTCGACCCCAGGAACACCAGTTCACCGGGTTGCAGCGTGACGTCGAGCAGGCCATCGTCCTGCAGCCAGGCGGGTCCGACGTTCAGCGTCTCGTCGAACAGCGATGTGAACAGGGATGCCGGGTCATGGACCCGCCCGCCGAAGGCACCATCGAACTGCACCTCCACGTTGCTGTCGCTGTTGGCCGCGCCGTCGCGGAAGAACAGCCGCAACGAGACATCCACCAGCTTGTCGACCGCCGGGTCGAAGCCCAACAGGCCGATGTTGTGCTGGAACGCGTGCGCCCCACCGGCCAGGTTCACCTCCGGCGCGGCCTCGAGATGCTGGCTGGCGCTCACCAGCACCCCGCCTGGCGGTGGTGTGGCGGGACCGATGAGTTCAGCCTGCACCGCGAGGATCGAGCGCGTGAACCGCGCGTTGGCCTGGTACAGCGTCACATCCAGCGGCAACCCCGCCTGCACGAGGCCAGGGTCCACCGCCACCTGGCCCTGGAAGCTGTCGAGCCACAACCCCGGCGGGTCGTTCACCACGCCCGAGGGTGGGGCCCCATTGAAGCCGACCGACACGTTGTCGTTCGAGCCCAGGCCCAGGTCATCGAAGAACAGGGTCAGGGCCGCCGACTGGACCTTGTAGCGTGCCGGGTCGAAGCCCTGGCCCGACAGCCCCTGCGCATAAGTGAAGGGTGCCGCCGCGAGCGAAACGCCGCCCGCGGGCGCAACACTCGTGCTGAAGACCACGGTCCCGGCCTGCGCGGCAGCCGCGGCCAGCAACCCGACGACCAGGCCCCAGGCCTTGAGTGCACGTGCCATGAGTCCTCTCCTTCAGCGTGGCTGTAGGCGGGGCCCGCCGGGCTTCGCGCCGCGACTACCCCCACCGGCATTGCAGCATCGCTCCAGGCGGCACGGGTTGATGTCTCGCAATCGACGCAAGGCGCGCAGGCTTCGGTGTAGCCTTGGGCAGCCCCCCGATGACAACCGAGCCCCCATGCCCCTGCCGCCCCCCGATTGCGCCCGCAAGCCCGCGCACCAGCGCTCCATCAACATCCGCGCCTACGCCCGCACCGACGGGCTGTGGGACGTGGAAGGCCAGCTCACCGACGAATGGTCGGAGCCGGTCACCAAGGCCGATGGCCTGCTGCCGCCTGGCGAGCCGATGCACTCGATGTGGCTGCGCTTCACGGTGGACCGCACGGCCACCATCGTGGCGGTGCAGTGCGTCACCGACGCCGGGCCCTACGATGCCGCCTGCGGCACCATCGCCCCGGACTACCAGAAGCTCGTGGGCGTGCAGGTCGCACGCGGCTACCGGGATGCGATCCGGCGCCTGCTCGGCCGCACGGCCGGCTGCACCCACATCAACGAGCTGGCCGGTGCCATGGGCAGTGCGGTGCTGCAGGCCATGTGGGACGTGCTCACGGTGGACCCGGAGCAGAAACCCTTCAGCATCGACGGCTGCCACGCGTTGAAGGCGTCCGGCCCGCAGGTGATGAAGTACTTCCCGCGCTGGTACCGGCCCGATCCGGCCTGAGCCGGCCCCGGCCGCGCTGCGGCCTGGCGGCCTGGCCCTAGGCTGTGCCGCGCTCGTCGCCCGCGGGCGGCGATGTGGCGTCCAGCCACGCCTGCCATGGCAGCTCGCGCAGCGTCAGGCCGGGCGCGCGGCAGGTCATGGCCCCGCGCGGCGCAACCGGCGGCACCGGCCAGGCGCCGAACAGGGCCTGCAGCAGCCGGGTGCTCAACTCGGCCGGCGACGCGGCCAGCGCCGGCTCACAGCCTGCGGGCAGCGCGCCCAGGTCCAGCGGCCCGAGCTGCATCACGTGCCCGGCGCGGGCATGGCGTGCATGCGCGGCCACCGCTTCGTGCTGCGCCTTGAACAAGGGCAGGCAGGCGTGCACCTGCTGCGCTCGTTGTGTGGGGTGGGTCATGTCGTCGACTCCGGTACACGTGCGGATCATGCGCGCTGTCTGATTTGTTGGGATTGTCACAGCGCTGCGGCGGGCGGATTCACGGCTAAGTGCCTGATTTCAAACGCATCTCGCGTTGGCACGACTCTCGCAAAAGGGCTCGCGACACCCACCAGCGACCGAGGCCCCAGCGATGAGCAACACAGCGTTCGTATCGATAGCCGATCTGCGCCGCGGCCAGCAGGCGGTGAGCCAGATCCTCGAAACCGCAGCCAGTGGTGGCTGCTCCAGCACCGGCGGCGAAGGCAAGGCCAGCTGCGGCTCGTCCGGCGGGCCGGACGACATGCCGCCCGAGATCTGGGACAAGGTGAAGAACCATCCCTGCTACTCCGAGGAAGCGCACCACCACTATGCCCGCATGCACGTGGCGGTGGCCCCGGCGTGCAACATCCAGTGCAACTACTGCAACCGCAAATACGACTGCAGCAATGAATCGCGGCCCGGTGTCGTGAGCCAGAAGCTCACGCCCGAGCAGGCGGTGAAGAAGGTGGTGGCGGTGGCCAGCGAGATCCCGCAGATGACGGTGCTGGGCATCGCCGGCCCGGGCGATGCGCTGGCCAATCCGAAGAAGACCTTCGAGACCTTCCGCATGCTGCAGGAGCAGGCCCCGGACATCAAGCTGTGCCTGTCGACCAACGGCCTGGCGCTGCCGGCCATGGTGGACGAGATCTGCAAGTACAACATCGACCACGTCACCATCACCATCAACATGGTGGACCCGGCGGTGGGCGAGAAGATCTACCCGTGGATCTTCTGGAACCACCGTCGCGTCACCGGCTACGAGGCCGCGAAGATCCTGCACGAGCAGCAGATGTTGGGGCTGGAGATGCTCACCGCGCGCGGCGTGCTCACCAAGATCAACTCGGTGCTGATCCCGGGCATCAACGACGAGCACCTGTACGAGGTGAACCGCGAGGTGAAGAAGCGCGGCGCCTTCCTGCACAACATCATGCCGCTGATCAGCGAAGCCGAGCACGGCACCGTGTTCGGCCTCACCGGCCAGCGTGGCCCCACCGCGCAGGAGCTCAAGGCGGTGCAGGACGCGTGCATGGGCGGCGCGAACCTGATGCGCCACTGCCGCCAGTGCCGGGCCGACGCGGTGGGCCTGCTTGGCGAAGACCGCAGCGAGGAGTTCACGCTCGACAAGATCGAGCAGATGGAGGTGGTGTACGACCTCGACAAGCGCCGCGCCTACCAGCAGGCGGTGGAAACCGAGCGCCAGGCCCAGCATGCGGCCAAGCAGGCCGCGCTGGATGCGGCGAGCGTGGACGACGGCCTCGATGCCGACATGAAGCTGCTGGTCGCGGTGGCCACCGAAGGCCACGGCAAGGTGAACCAGCACTTCGGCCACGCCACCGAGTTCCAGATCTTCGAAGTCTCGAAGGGCGAAGCCCTGTTCGTCGGCCACCGCCGCGTGGACCTGTACTGCCAGGGCGGCTACGGCGAGGACGAGCAGCTGCCCTCGATTGTCAGTGCGATCAACGATTGCCACGCGGTGCTGGTCTCCAAGATCGGTGCCTGCCCGAGGGATGAGCTCAAGGCCGCCGGCATCGAGCCGGTGGACGAGTACGCCCACGAGTTCATCGAGAAGGCCGCGCTGTCGTGGTTTGCCGACTACCGCGCCCGCATCGCCCGCGGCGAGATCACCCACCAGGCCCGCGGCGACGCACGCATCCGCCAGGGCGCCTTCACGGGCGGCGCCGAAGCGGCCGCCTGACCCCGAGCCCGAAGCCCCAGGAGACCCACCATGGCCCTCAAGATCATTGCCTCGATGTGCACCGGCTGCTCGGCCTGCGAGCCGGAGTGCCCCAACGTTGCCATCCGTGAAAAGGGCGGCACCTTCATCATCGACCCCGCCAAGTGCACCGAGTGCGAAGGCCACTTCGACGCGCCGCAATGCATCGCGGTGTGCCCGGTGGACGGCTGCATCAAGAAGGTCTGAACGAAATGCTAACGCCCAATGTCACTGTCACGCCGGCGGCCGAGAAGTTCATGCGCAGCATGGTGCGTTTCTCCGAACACCCGGCCGGCGGCTTCCGCCTGCGGGTGAGCCCGGGCGGCTGCTCGGGCTACAGCTCGGAGTTCAGCGTCGAGGCCGCGCCGCAGGGCGGTGATGCCGAGCTGGCGGTGAACGGCCTGCGCCTGTTCCTGCCCGCCGAAAGCCGGTTGCTGCTCGACGGCGTGACGGTGGATTTCGCCGACACGCCGATGCAATCGGGCCTCACCTTCGTGAACCCGAATGCCGAAGCCTGCGGTTGCGCCACCTCCGGCGACAGCAAGCCGCCGGCCGAGGCCAGCGTGTCGCTGGCCTCGATCAAGCGCCGCTGAAGCACCCCCGGCACCGGACCCCAAGCGCCATGCAGACCACCGCCGACTTCGACGATGCCGTGCTCGGCCTGGCCTTGCCGCCGGCCGTGGCCGAGGCCTTGCGCGAGGCCTCGGCCCACCGCGGTGACGCCGTGCGCGTCATGGCGGCGCTGATGCGGGCCCAGGCGCTGGCGCCGGAACACCCGGCGGTGCTGATCGCGCTGTACCGCCACCACTTCTACGGCAACCGGCTGGCCGCCGCGCGCGACATCGCGCGCCGGGCGCTGGTGGTCGGTGCCCGTGCGCTGAACCTGCCGACCCTGTGGCACACGCTGCCCGAGGCCCCGCTGCCGGGTGCGCGGCACGATGCCGGCACGCGCTTCTACCTGTTCGTGCTGAAGGGCTATGCCTACCTGAGCCTGCGCCTGGACGATGCCGACGAGGCCCGCGCCGCGCTGGCCAAGCTGCGTGTGCTGGACCCCGAGGACTGCGTGGGTGCGGCCGTGCTCGAAGCGGTGCGCCTGCGCGCGCTGGCCAGCCGCGGCGATGACGACGACGAACCAGTGGCCTACGTGCAGGCCACCGGCGCTGCCGCGTGGGCGCAGGCGACCGCGGCCTGAACCGGACGACTTGCCGTGCACAGTGCCGACCCCACCCCCGACCCGGTTGCCGACATCCCCTGGGCCGATTGGCAGGGCGCGCCGATCACGGCCGCCACCTGCACCAGCTGCCCGCAGGCCGCGCTGCGCGCCGCTGGGGGCTGCGAACCGGGCCGCAGCTGCCTGCAGGACGCCTACGCGCGCCGCATCGACCGCTTCTTCCGCAGCCACCCCGCGCTGGCCAACGAGCACCTGGCCCACCCGTACTTCGAGGTGCGCGCCATCGCCGCGCGCCACGCCGAGCTGTTCCGCCTGCCCGCGCTGATGAACGACCCGGACGAAACGGTGCGCCTGCAGCTCGCGCTGCGCCTGCCGCAGCGCCTGCTGGCCCGACTGCAAGACGACCCTCACCGCGAGGTGCGCATTCGCGTGGCGCAGCGGCTCGACCCGGCCGCGCTGCCCACGATGCTGAAGGATGCGGACTACCAGGTGCGCTGCACCGTCGCGCGCCGCCTGCCCGATGCGCTGCTGACGCTGCTGATGCACGACAGCGACCTGCAGGTGCGGCTCGAAGTGGCGCGCCGCCTGCCCATGCCCGCACTGTGGCGCCTGGTGGAAGACCCGGCACCGGAAGTGCGCCGTATCGTGGCCGAGCGCCTGCCCGCGCCGCTGCTCGATGCGCTGGCCGGTGACGCCGACTGGACGGTGCGCTGGGAGGCCGCCGGCCGAGCACTGGGCCACACGCTGGAACGCCTGCTGCGCGACGACGAGGCCGAGGTGCGCGAACGCGCGGCCGAACGCCGCGGCACGCTGGAGCCCTGCCGTGGCTGACATCAACCGCGACGACGACATCATCGAGATCGCGCTGCCACCGCGCTTTGCGATGGGCGAGCGCGTGGCCAGCCGCAGCGTGATCCGCAACGACGGCACCTACAACGGCAAGGACATCGGCGAGGTGCTGGTGCAGCGCGGCGAGGTCGGCTACGTGCGCTCGATCGGCACCTTCCTGCAGCAGTTCTACATCTACGCGGTGGAGTTCGTCGATAGCGGCCACCGCGTGGGCATGCGGGCCAAGGAGCTGTGCACGCTGGACCACCTGCCCGACGAGGTGCTGGCCCGCCTGGGCGAGCGCGCCGCACAGCTCGAAGACCTACGCTGACCAGGAGCCCGAGATGATCGACCTGCCCGACCCCGATGCCGCCCGATTCCAGTGGGGCCAGGAAGTGGTGGCCACCGTGGACCTGTACAACGACGGCAGCCTGCCCGACGTGCCGCCCGACCCGCTGCTGATCGCCGCCGGCGGCCCCGGCCAGGTGGTGCAGGTGGGCTACCACACCGAGGCGCGGGTGCCGGTGTACCAGGTGGACTTCGGCCTCGTGGTGCTGGGTTGCCTGGAAGACGAACTCGCGCGCGCTGCCGAGGTGGCCGCATGAACCCGCGCACCGCGACGGGCGGCACCGGCCCGCGGCGCGGGCCCCAGGCGGTGGGCGCGGGCGGGGTGGTGGCGCTCGATGCGGTGCGCATCCTCCAGGCGCTGGCGCAGCGCGAGCGCTACAAGTACGTGATGCCGCGCATCGAGCCCGAGGGCGAGGGCTGGAAGGTCATCAGCCCCAATTGCTCGCGCAACATCGACGCGGCCGGGGGCGAGATTCCCATCGCCTGGCTGCAGCCTGGCGCTGGCGGGTTGTGGACGCTGCACGCGCGTGACCATGCGGCGGGCCGCTGGGTGGCGAAGGCGGTCGGCCTGACCCTTGGCGAGGCATTGGCGCGGTTGTGCGCCGACAGCGGACGCGAGTTCTGGGTATGAATCCGATGCTTCGACCACCCCGTACCGCGGTGGAGGGCGGGCAAGGCAGGCGTTCGCCGTTGGCGGCTGTCGGCCCGTTGCTGTCTTTGGTTGGGTTGCAGAGCAGACGTTCGTTGTGTGGTGCGACAAAGGCGTGGGCCCTCGGCCTGCGGCGCACGGCTCCGGCGGTCGGCCCTGCGGGCCGACTGCCCGGTCTTGGTCGCTTCGGGGGGCGCGCTGTCGGATTTATCTCCGCGCGCTGCGCGCGCTTCGACCAGCGCCAGCGAGTCAGTT